>NZ_NBNY01000010.1:0-6103 GCF_002213165.1 Thioclava sp. F1Mire-8
GCCAAAAATGGAAACATTAAAGTGGAACGTTTGATGGTGATCGAACTCACGATGCCTGAAATAAAAGACATGCAGCAATATCTTTTTATCCGAAGAAAGAGGCGCTTCAGAGGCACGCTTCCTGAAGTGCTCGGCAATAAAATTGATACTCAGACGCATCGTAAGGCGCTTGAAATATTGCATCAAGGATTTTGTCCGTCTTCTCTAAAACAAGACCTCGGCCGCAGCCATATAAAATCCGACCTTAAAAGAGGCTTTTTCGTTAGCTCTTCAGGGGTAAAAAATGAATATTAACCCAACAATTTTAAGCATAGCGCCTTACGCCTCTTCAGTTATTATCGGGATTCTGACTTCATTCGCTGTCTGGTGGTACCTAAACCATAGGCACATACCGAAACTGGATTTTTCAGCTGAAATCGCTAGGTATGAGGTTGACGGAAACAAAGAGCTATGTGTCTGTGCCTTTAAAAACTCTGGCCAACGCGAAATCCTTGATCTTGATGTGGTTACACGAATAGGATTCAAAAATTACAACGGTTCGGACGGCTGGCTGCATTTTAGTCTAAAAACAAATTCCTCTAGGCTTCCCAGTCTGGAAGTCGGCCGTCGAGCGCTAGTACGGGTTTTTGATGAACGCGAGACCCCAGAATATGTAGACGCACCCCCTCTCGCGCTGAGAAATAGAATTTCCGAATGTCGAACGCTTAAAGAAATATGCGAACTTGGTACAAAGGTGGAAATCAATGTTCACGTCTTCGCCTATGACGCCTTCAGTGGTGCTCGCAAGCACTTTCAATCACCTGCATATACGGTTCGAGAAATTCGATCGGGAAAATTTAAGAATCTTACGGTCTGCAAGCCTTAAGATTGAAGCCACACTAGTATCCTGGAGGCAGACTCTTAAATTCCTTGTTAGTGATTTTTCCATTTTGTGCAGACTCGATGTCGAGAAGCGGAAGTGCAACAATTTGAGCGTTCGCTAGCCTCGCGCCCATGTTCCTATATAGCGTCCTTTCAAAAGCCTTCTTGAAAGGCGCTACAGCGAATGAGCCTCCGAAGTGACCACAATTGCACACTATTACGTTGCAGAAAACCATTCTGGCAGCGGCCTCAGCAATATGATCAAAGCTGTTGGTGTCCTTATTCAAGGCTAAAATGAAAAGTGTCTGTATCTTTGTGCGATACATAGCCATACGGTCTAAATCTAGAAAGTCATAACAAACCGCCACCCCAAATTTTCCGAACTCAACGCTATCAAAAATCCAAACGGTAGGATGAGGCTGAAACATCACGCCATTCGGACCAGCTGATGCGATTTTTTCAAGCTTTCGCTTTTCAGCTGGGGCTGGATGTGTCTTACCAACACGCTTCGTCGCGGTTGCCTTCAAAATTTTCTTTCCGTTTAACTTTCGAGGAACGATAACCAGCGCATCATTCGAGACCGTCGGCACGGTTGCTCCGGGGACAATTCGGTAATCAAACCCGGCTATGATGATCGTCTGCAACTGTTCAGCAATTTTCTTCAAGCGGTTCTCGAACCCCACTGGCACCGAAAGTTCGGGCAACAGCACGACATCGATCTCATTTCGATCTACATGAAGGCCAGACATGTAATACCGGATTTCACGCATTGCCTGAGCTTCCTCGACGGCTGACATTTGAACGGCATCTTTCCAGTTTCCACTTGGAAAGTCTTTCCAAGCAGCCTCAGGATCTAATGAGTTTTGGATAATTGCTACGCGCAAAATTTCATTCAACATCAGGGCCACCATCAAAGTCATTCGGCTTGGCTGCTCCAAAGTCTTTAACGCTAAATGGAATAAGCTGCCGCAGGTATCCATACGTAATTGACAACTGCTCGTTCTCCAACTGCTTCTGAGCCATCTTTATTTCTTCCAAAAGATCTTCCGGGTCTAAAAGCGTGGGAGCATCAAAATCAATGTCATTCAACTTTCCGCCTAGAAGCAAACCGAACAGGGAGGGCTCCTTCTGTGCAAGTCTATTCTCTTCGCTTCTGATATTTAGACATGCATTTAGTATGCGCAAAGTGAGAGACGAGATCGGAGTGGTTTCAAGCCCGCGCACCGAAGGAAAACCCGCACTGCGCTCATTTCCACGTAAATTCCATGCAAGCGGGCCATCGAAATCCCGAGAGAGGAGCCCCCAAAGTATGCGACCCGTAGACCTGAAGAAGTCGTCAACTCTCGAATTTGACGTAAGGAAACGGTAGTCTCTAAAGCCGCCGTCAATCTCAAGATGCACTACCGCAACTTGACTCTTAGCTTTATCTCTCCAAACTTCCCAACTCTCTATTGAGTGCTGCTCTTTCCAGCTGATTGGGACAAAGGCTGTGGAGGGATAAAATATGGGAAGACTCCCGTGTAATTCGCTTTGCAATTCCACACCGATTTTAACCAATTGACGTACAATCTCCAAACTCGTCCATTCGCCGCCTCTTGGATCAAACTCATCAGTTTTGTTATTTAAGAATTGAACCCACTCGTATAAGCTAAGCTTGTCTTCCGGCCCAAAGCTCAGCACTTTAATGGCCTTTTTTACAGCTTCGGGGGCAACAAGCTCATCCTCATCGATGCCTATTTCGCCATTTAAGTAGTGAGGCCGAATACTGTCCAGCACCCAACCTGCATCACTTTCAACTAGTTCGAACTCTCCAGTGATTAGCTGATCCAGCGCTTTCTTTGAAATGAAGTCCGGATACAGCCGTATCGCCAATGCATCGTCTCTTCTCTCAAAGTTAAACCCCTGCTCGAGTGCAATCCAAGCGCTGCTCGGCGCAATTGCATTCGTACTGTACAATGGGGACAATTGTTGCTCCAACCAAAACGCCCAGCATCCTCCCGAATAACCAGTAGCCTCCCTTAAGAAGTCCGAGGATTTTTCGAACTGTCGCATTTCGGGATTTTTTTCCAGTAAGCTTCGGAACTGCCCAAAAACCACTTCGTCTTCGTTGCTCGCTCCTTCGAAACCCTTCGATATAGCCCACGCTGACATCAAAAACTCGTGCCAAGCCACCTCATGGTACCAAGCCCTTTGCTCTTTCGCGACGCGAGCTGCGCCAAAACCCGCAACATTACTCAAGTATTTTCGAGATGCGCTTTTCTCCGAACGAAGGGCCGACTCTGACTGCAAGACGCGGAAAGCTTTCAATGAGCCCTCCGCGATTAATTGCATTGAAAGGCCGCGGTAGTATGCTGCCCAGCTGGGATTATCATTCTTCCTGAGTTCCTCAGCCCAGATATTTAGCAGTTTTAAGCCGTTGAAGCCGGTGAGCCGACAGAACTGGTGGGCACGAAAAAAAAGTCGAGATTTGGTCGGATGTTCACGGAGCGCTCGAAGAAGAAGCTGAAAGGCTCGGCGCAAAACGCTATCTTCGTTTTTTTCATATTGCGACCACTTCTTCTCGAAGTCATCCTTAAGCGATTGAAAAATTTTTTCCGCATCGGTCCCTGCGGCGATGAAGGCTTTCGCTCCGGGCCTATGTTTTTCGAGAGCACGACTCGCATTTATCAGCTCAAGACTGACATGATTCAACAGTGGAGCTACACGCGCAATCTGTCCAGCCGCAAACGCTGCTCGCGTGTCTGCACGAATTTCGCGCTCTGGTATGTCCGCGAGCAACAACCACTCAAGTTGTTCGAATCTCGCTTCAAGATCCTCGTCGTCTAGCGTGTCAACACCTACAGTTGCTAACGCGGATATGCGAGCAAGTGTTTTGGTCAAAAGTTTTGTTGGGTTTCTACCATCTATCTGTGTCTCATTGATGGCTAACGTCCTTTTCCCTCGTATATCAGGTTCACTCGGATCATTTTTTATATAATCTGCTAAAACCTCCGGATCAGTCTTATTCCAAGCAATTTCTGGGCCAACCTTCATTTCACACAAAAGGCCTTCATACTTTTTAACCCAGTCAATCAGCCCTTCAAAAGTGTAACAAATGATAGCGTGATCATCGACGAAGCGAAAATGAGCGACGTTTCTTTGCTCTTCGATCCATGAATTCACTTTCAAATCGATTGGAAGCATTGCAACATTGGAAAGAAATCCTGAGACAAAAAGTCCAGTTGGAATACCTGAAAAGCTTTGAAAATCAGGCTCCACGATCGGCTCGGAGCTATGCAACCTTTGATCAGGTGTGTCGGCGTCATCGTCTTTTAATGTAAAGTCCAACATCTGCTCGATTAAATCCAAAACTTTTTCGTTTTCCAAGTTGGAATCAGGGATGTGGGTCCTAAGACTATCGATAATAGATGAGCGCCTGATGCTCGGGAAAAATTGCCTTAGATCGATGCTTGCGTGGTAAAGTAGGCTGCGGTGGCTACCCTCCACCGGTTTCCAAAATTCTTTATCGAGATATCGTAGCCCTTCCTTCTTGGCTGCAATCATTGCAACCTGACTGGACGCGTCTAGGTCTGTGTCATTTTGGATCTCAGATAGTTCGCCATCTTGATGCTCTGCTCTTGCCATATACTTGCATGTCAAAGCTATTTGGCGCCGAAACAGCGGCCAACTATGCTGAAACCTTCGATAAAGATGCCCAGACGCATGACGATATGGACCGATTTCGAGTTTCTTCTTTTCTACCGTTTCGTCGTCCTCCTCATGCCAAGCCGGACGATATAGGCGATTGCCGTAGCTCCACGCCGGCATCTTTGCGTCGAGGATTGGGCCTAGGACATTCGCGACTGCGATCCAGGCAACTTGATCCTCGATGGCCACATGGAAATACTGTCGATTTGTAACATGCAATTCACCGTCTGTAAGTTCAGCCTTCTTCGGGCGAGGAAGAAGGCGGAGGGGACGGGGCACATACCTGCCAGTCTCGAAGCTATTTGCGATCTCGCTTAAACGAGATTCTAAATTCATTTCGAATTGAGAGAATTCGACTTGATCTCTATATCCATCTGCCATTTTATGGAGGCGCTTGGCTTTCATCCACGCGAAATTTAGATTTTCGGGGAGGGTTAGAAGGTCGATCAGATTTGTCATTTTGTAGTCTCAATTAGGTATTCGTTCAAATCGATTGCTGTAACAGAAGGGCGCTTGACCCGAACAGCGTGTATGCCTCTTGCCTTCAATTCCACCTTAAGCTTTTCAGCTTTTTTCTCCCCCGCGTCGTCCCAGTCTGTCATAATCTTAACTGTCTCTCTGCTGAACAGTGATAGCTCTTCATTGGAAAAGTTCATGGATGTGCCTAATAGGCCTACAGCTCGTAGTCCGAGTTGAAGTGCAGACAGTGTATCCATGACACCTTCGCAGACATGCAGAGCGTCAGTGCGCAGTGCTCCTAAAGCATCCATGTTGTACTTAAACGGGCGCACTCCGTTTAAATTTCGCCATTTTCCTTGCCTCGAAATATTTCCGAAGACACGGGCCTGAAAGCTGACGATACTTCCTTTTTCAAAGAATGGGAAAACAGCGGCGCCATATGGAAAGACGAATTGAGCATCGGCTGGACTCGATCGCTTTGTTAAAAGGCCGCATTTGTACACATTATCAAATCCAAAATTTTCAATCAGCTCCTTCAAGACGCCCTGAGGGGGACTGAATTCAACGACACCGCTTTCTAAGATGGTCTTTTCAGAAAATGCTCTGTTGGACATATATTTCTTTACAGATTCTGTGAGTCTCAAGCTGCCATAAAGCGTGCCAAGTATCTGTGGATCTGGCGTGGCCGGTGCCTTCAGGGCGAAGCTTTTGATGGGCTTCGGACATGATGTAGCAAATTTCTGCCTTGCTGGGGGTTCGGTGTACGCCTTTTGCCAAAGCCATTTCTTGGCCTCCAAGAATGAGAGGTTCCTAAAGTGTTTCACAAAGTCGATCGACCCACCATGCCGATCACAACCGTAGCATTTCCAGCGCCTTCCATCTTCGAATATATTAAAGGAAGGGTTGGCGTCATCATGATCCGGAAATGGACAATGAGAAGATCCTTTTTTTGGCAAATCAACGCCAAGATAGGATGCAACTTCTTGAACGGAAATACTGTTGAGATGCCTCGTCTGATCTCGTAGGTCCATGCGCTCTTCTCCCCCCCCTGTGATTTCCAAGTTAACCTTTTATTGAGAACATAGTTCAGAGCGCA
>NZ_NBNY01000011.1:0-2500 GCF_002213165.1 Thioclava sp. F1Mire-8
TGGTTGCGGGAGTAGGATTTGAACCTACGACCTTCAGGTTATGAGCCTGACGAGCTACCGGGCTGCTCCATCCCGCGTCCGTTGAGCTTTTGCCTTTTGTCAGGTTATGAGCCTGACGCGGCGATCGCGTTTTTCAAACTCTCGAGTAGAGTTTGTCTCGCTTGCGGGGTGCTCGATCCCGCGTTTATTCCCGAGGGCATTTAGTGTTTGCGATCGGGATTTTGTTTGTCATCGTTTTTTGAGAGATGAAGTTTTTCGTCGCTTCTTTCTAGGTTTGGCGGTGACCTACTCTCCCACGTCTTAAGACGCAGTACCATTGGCGCGACGGCACTTAACGGCCGGGTTCGGAATGGAGCCGGGTGTTTTGCTCGTGCTATGACCACCAAACCGAGGAAGAAGCGATGAAGTTCAAGTCGTACACGTTGTATTGTGCATGCTGTTTGATCGGTTACCAGAGGTCTGGCTACTACCGGATCAAATCAAGCCAATCGGGCAATTAGTACTGGTCAACTGAACGCGTTGCCGCGCTTACATCTCCAGCCTATCGACGTGGTGGTCTTCCACGGCCCTCAAGGGATACCTAGTTTTGAAGGGGGCTTCCCGCTTAGATGCTTTCAGCGGTTATCCTGTCCGGACATAGCTACCCAGCACTACCGTTGGCACGATAACTGGTCCACCAGTGGTCCGTTCACCCCGGTCCTCTCGTACTAGGGGCAACTCTTCTCAAGTATCCTACACCCACGGCAGATAGGGACCGAACTGTCTCACGACGTTCTAAACCCAGCTCACGTACCTCTTTAAACGGCGAACAGCCGTACCCTTGGGACCTGCTCCAGCCCCAGGATGAGATGAGCCGACATCGAGGTGCCAAACGATGCCGTCGATATGGACTCTTGGGCATCATCAGCCTGTTATCCCCAGAGTACCTTTTATCCGTTGAGCGATGGCCCTTCCACTCGGGACCACCGGATCACTATGGCCGACTTTCGTCTCTGCTCGACTTGTCAGTCTTGCAGTCAGGCTGGCTTCTGCCATTGCACTCAACGACCGATTTCCGACCGGTCTGAGCCAACCTTCGCGCGCCTCCGTTACACTTTGGGAGGCGACCGCCCCAGTCAAACTACCCACCACGCAGGGTCCCGGATCCCGATAAGGGACCGCGGTTAGACATCAAGCAGGCGAAGGGTGGTATCTCAAGGATGGCTCCACGGAGACTGGCGTCCCCGTTTCAAAGCCTACCACCTATCCTGCACATCACATGCCTGATGCCAGTGCGAAGCTATAGTAAAGGTTCATGGGGTCTTTCCGTCTAACCGCGGGTAGTGTGCATCTTGACACACAGTTCAATTTCGCTGAGTCCACGTTTGAGACAGCGGGGAGATCGTTACGCCATTCGTGCAGGTCGGAACTTACCCGACAAGGAATTTCGCTACCTTAGGACCGTTATAGTTACGGCCGCCGTTTACCGGGGCTTCAATTCGGAGCTTGCACTCCTCCTTTTAACCTTCCGGCACCGGGCAGGCGTCAGACTGTATACGTCGCCTTACGGCTTCGCACAGCCCTGTGTTTTAAGTAAACAGTCGCCACCCCCTAGTTTGTGCCCCCGCCCCATACTTGCGTACGAAGCGGGCCTCCTTCTCGCGAACTTACGGAGGCATTTTGCCGAGTTCCTTAAACGTGGTTCTCTCAAGCGCCTTGGTATTCTCTACCAGTCCACCTGTGTCGGTTTCGGGTACGGTCCGATAGTGGGGCTATTTCCAGGAACCTGTTGGCTGCCCGATCAATCCGATAAGATCGAACAACGGCTCAGATCCGTCACCACCACATGGCCCAGGAATATTAACCTGGTTCCCATCGACTACGCCTTTCGGCCTCGCCTTAGGGGCCGGCTTACCCTGCTCAGATTAGCTTTAAGCAGGAACCCTTGGACTTTCGGCGACAGGGTCTCTCACCCTGTTTGTCGCTACTCATGTCAACATTCTCACTTCTGATCACTCCACCGGATGCCTTACAGCCCGGCTTCACAGTCAGAACATTGCCTCCAATATCCCCGTGGGGAGTAAGGAGGCAGCGTTCTATATCACAGAACGCTCCGCTACCACGCACATCACTGTGCATCCAAAGCTTCGGCTCATGGCTTGAGCCCCGTTACATCTTCGCCGCAAGACCTCTTGACTAGACCAGTGAGCTGTTACGCTATCTTTAAAGGATGGCTGCTTCTAAGCCAACCTCCTGGTTGTTTTGGAAGTCTCACATGCTTTCCCACTTAGCCATGAATTGGGGGCCTTAGCTGTTGGTCAGGGTTGTTTCCCTCTCCACGACGGACGTTAGCACCCGCCGTGTGTCTGCCGATCAGTTCTTCCCGGTATTCGGAGTTTGCTTAGACTCAGTAAGGCTGTGGGCCCCCATCATCCATGCAGTGCTCTACCCCCGGGAGAATACAATCGACGCGCTACCTAAATAGCTTTCGCGGAGAACCAGCTATCTCCAGATTTGATTG
>NZ_NBNY01000012.1:0-3680 GCF_002213165.1 Thioclava sp. F1Mire-8
GCGCAAATCACCCACCCACGCGAAACCTCCTGCCAGGCATGCCCCAAGGGCACCCCGCAAACCAAACCGAGTCACCAGCGAAATGAACGAAATCGGACAGCCATGAGGATCGCATCTCGCAACGCACGCTCATGACCAGCGATCCCGATACGTCATTATCGTACGATCGAACGCGGAATATCATGGGAGACAAAGGGAACTGTGCGACGCAAAGTTCTGACCTTGCAGAAGAGTGGATGGGTGCACCGCTGCGAGGACGGAATGTTCTCGATTTCACCGGAGGTCGCCCCGGCTCTCGCAGATGCCATTCGGGATGCAATCGCTCATCTCGAAAAGATCTGCTGCACGGTCGAAACCGCTCACGAAGCCAGAAAGAGAGCGCGCGATGGCGAGCAGTTCGCCGCTTTGCCGATTATAGCCGCGTGCTGAAGTGCTCACGCTTCTTCTTTAGTCTTCAGCTTTGCCTGTTCGAGCGGCCAATATTCCATTTCGAACAGCTCGCGCTCGAAGATCGGAGCGAAGCGACCGAACTCTTCCGCCACGTTTGCGACGCGCGCCATCTGTTCTAGCCGATCGCGGGCCATGCGCGCCCCTTTCTCAGTCGCACCGACAGCAAAAGCCCCTCCCCCGGCACAAGCGTCGCCGAGACGGCAGCCACCGTCGCCCCATCCACCGCCTTAAATCTTTAGTATCCTTGACATTTATACGACCAACCCGTTCGCTTTACGCGCGAAGTACGCTGCTTCCGGGGAGGGCATAGGGATGATCAAGCCGCATTCGAACCGCGCGTGGCTACTGTTGTTGCCTGCGCTTCTCATCTTGGGGTTTGTCGCTGCCCTACCTCTGGTCGCGGTGTTCAACTATTCTTTCCACGACATCTTCACCCTCGACACGGCACTTTGGGTCGGGCCGCAATGGTATCTCGAGATCATCCGCGATCCGAGCTTTTGGGCGAGCCTCGGGCGAAGCGCATTGTTTTCGGCCATCGTGTTGTCGATTCAGGTGCCGCTGGGGATCTGGATCGCTCTCTTGATGCTGCGGATCGGTCGCTGGGCGGTGCCGGTGGTGATGATGCTCGCCCTGCCCCTCGTTGTTCCGTGGAACATGATCGCGGGCATGTGGCTCACGCTGATCGATCCCCAGGTCGGACTTCTCGGCAAGGCGATCGCCGCAGCGGGTATTGGCTTCGACTACAAGTTCACCGCGCTGCATACCTGGATCCTGATCGTCGCGGCGGATACGTGGCACTGGCTGGGCCTCGTCGTGATCCTCTCCTATGCGTCGCTGTCGGCGATCCCGGCCTCCTATCGACAGGCGGCGGCGATAGACGGAGCCTCACGGCTCGCGGTATTCCGCCATATCGAATTGCCGCGCATCGCCGGGGCGCTCTCGATCGTGCTGCTTCTGCGCTTCGTGGACAGCTTCATGATCTACACCGAGGCTTTCACGATTAACGCGGGCGGGCCGCAGGGTGCGACGACTTTCATCTCGCTCGAACTGGGAGAGGACATTCGCAGCTTCACCTATGGCCGTGCCGCCGCGCGTGCGATGCTCGATTTCCTGATCGTGCTGAGCGTCGCATGGGCGTTCATCCGCATACGCGCCGGGCGCGACACCTCGCCGGAGACGACCCGATGAAGATGACGCGAATGCGCCCATCAATTCTGCTCGGCCTCGCCTTCGCCGCTCTGGCCCTCTTCATCCTGCTGCCCTTCGTCCAAACGGTGCTGTTGAGCTTCACGCTGACGCTGCCGCGCGAGGGATATCGCGAGGGACAGGCGACGCTGATCAACTATGCCACCGTCTTCGCACGCCCCGACCTGCGCGATGCAATCTGGAACTCGCTTGTCTATGTTCTGCTCAACGTGGCGCTCTGCCTCGCCGCCGGACTGCCCGCAGCTTACGCGATTGCGCGCTTCCGCTTTACCGGCGATCGCCACATTCTCTTCGCGCTGATCGCCTTTCGCCTGACGCCGCCCGTCGTGCTGTCGCTGCCGATATTCATTCTCTTCGCCCATGTCGGACTGGTGAACAGCCCGGTCGGGATCGCGCTGGTGCATTGCGTGTTCAACCTGCCGATCGCGATCTGGATCCTCGAGAGCTTCATCGCCGCCGTGCCGCGCGAATTCGACGAGACCTGTTTTCTCGACGGCCATTCCTTCGGCCATTTCTTCGTCGGAAAGCTGATCCCGGTGATCGCGCCGGGGATCGGCGTGACCGTCTTCTTCTGCTTCATCTTCTCTTGGGTGGAGGTGGTCTTCGCGCGCATTCTGACGGTCACTGCGGGCAAGCCGATCACCATGGCGATCAGCGCGCTGTTCGGCTTTCAAACGGATATCGGGCTGGTGATGGCGATGACCGTTGTCTCGCTGATCCCGGGTGTCGCGATGATCTGGTTCGTGCGTAATCACATCGCACGGGGATTTGTCATTCGCACCTGAAGCCGCTCAGAATGCGGCGCGCAGAATGTCGCTCAGGACATCTTCGCTCAGCGGCACGGGATTCGCGGCCATGGAGGAGCTGGACCGCGACAGCCGCGCGGTCTCCTCGATCTCATCCGGATCGACACCCATCGCGCCAAGCCGGGGCAACCCCCATTCGTCGATCTGCCGCTCCAGCGCCGTGAAAGCGTCAGCCGGCGCAACCGCCAGCCCCTCGCCCAGCCAGCCCGCCACCTCGTGGAATCGCGCGGCCATCGCGGAATCGCCCGCCACGGCGACACGGTTCGCCTGAAGCACTCCGGGCAGAAGCCGTCCGCAGATCGCCCCATGGGCCGCACCGCTCCGGCCACCGATCACGCCCGCAAAACCATGCACCGCGCCGAGGCCCGCATTGCCCAGAGCGACGCCGCCGAACAGGCTCGCCCGCGCCATGTCATCTCGTGCATCCGTGCTCTCCCGTGCCATCAGCTGGACCAGCGCATGGATCGCGCGCGGGATCGCATCGCGGCAAAGCGCGTCGGTCAGAATATTCGCACGACTGCAGAGATAAGGCTCGATCACCTGCGTCAGCGCGTCCAGCCCCGAGGCCAGCGTGACCGCACGCGGGCAGAGATCGGTCAGCGCCGGATCGACGATCGCGAGCGAGGCCATCATCCGATCGTCGCGCAGGCTGACCTTGCGGCGGTGCTCGGGGAACTGGATCACCGCATTGCGGGTGGCTTCCGCTCCGGTGCCGGCGGTAGTAGGGATCGCGACAAACGGCAGCGGCGGCGCGCTTAGCGGGCGCCCCTCCCCGACCAATTCGAAATGCACGATCGGATCGCTCGCAGCGGGGATCAGAGCCGTCAAAGCCTTGCCCAGATCAAGCACCGCGCCGCCCCCGACCGCAACGACACAATCGGGGCGCATCTCGCGCAACCGACCGAGCGCATCACATAGATCCGGATAGCTCGGCTCGCCGCGGCTGACGATCACCTCGACCGTCCGGCCCTCCTCGCGCAGAGTATCTTCCAGCGCGTCGGCCCAACCGACCGAACGCCCGCGCACGAGCGCTACACGCGCCCCGTAGCGCGCGATCAGCTCCGCGCCCGCATGCCGCTCGTCGCGCCCGAAGAGAATGCGGCCGGGAAAGCGCAGAGCGAAGTCCATCAGACCGACCTCGCCGCCGCGATGGTAGCCTCGACCGCCTTTTTCCACGCGGCGTAGCGGGCTTCGCGTGTGGCCTCGTCCATCTGCGGG
>NZ_NBNY01000013.1:0-2838 GCF_002213165.1 Thioclava sp. F1Mire-8
GTTTTGGCGCCTGTCATGAAGGCGACGGCGTCCGACATCGAGTGTTGCTTCGGGTCGATGACGCAGAGCCGTTTGCCCAGCCGGTGGACGTGGATCCGGTCGGCGACCTCGAAGACATGGGGCATGTTGTGCGAGATCAGGATGATCGGCAGCCCTTTCGCCTTCAGATCGAGGATCAGGTTCAGCACCTGGCGGCTCTCCTTGACGCCGAGCGCCGCGGTGGGCTCATCCATGATGATCACCTTCGAGCCGAACGCCGCCGCACGCGCGACCGCCACGCCCTGGCGCTGGCCGCCCGAGAGGGTCTCCACCGCCTGATCGATGTCCTGAATGGTCATCAGGCCCAGATCGTTCAGCTTCTGGCGGGCGAAGGCGCGCATCGCGGGCTTGTCGAGCATCCGCAGCCATTTGCCCATCGCGCCCGGCTTGCGCAGCTCGCGCCCGACGAACATGTTGTCGACGATCGAGAGCGCGGGCGACAGCGCGAGCGTCTGGTAGACCGTCGCGATCCCGGCATCCTGCGCCTCGAGCGGGCTGCGGAAGCTGATCGGCTTGCCTTCGAGACGGATCTCTCCCTCGTCGGCGGAAACCGCGCCGGAGATCGCCTTGATGAGCGAGGATTTCCCGGCCCCGTTATCCCCGATCACGGCGAGGATTTCGCCCGGGTAGAGATCGAAGTCGCATTCGTCGAGGGCGGTGACGCGGCCATAGCGTTTGACCAGACCGCGCGCGGTGAGAATGGGCTCTTGCGTCATGCCGATACCTTTCTGATCCATTGGTCGATGGCGACCGCGATGATGATGAGCCAGCCGATCGCGAAGACCTGCCAGAGCACGTCCACATTCGCGAGCCGCAGACCGGATTGGAACACGCCCACGATCAGCGCGCCGAACAGCGCCCCGAGGATCGAACCGCGTCCGCCGAAGAGCGAGATCCCCCCGATCACCACGGCGGTGATGGAATGCAGGTTCGCCTCGTAGAAGGCCTGCGGCGAGATCGACCCGACCCGGCCGATCGAGGCCCAGGCGGCGATCGCACAGACGAGCCCGGCCATGCCGTAGACCGACAGCAGCGTGCGGTCGGTGCGGATGCCCGCAAGCTCCGCCGCCTCCTTGTCGTCGCCCACCGCGTAGACGTGGCGGCCCCAGGCGGTCTTGTTCAGCAGATACCAGAGCACCAGGAACACCGCGACCATCAGGATCGAGCCATAGGTCAGCCGGGCATTGCCCACCGCGATGGTGTTGCCGAAGAATTTCAGAAGCGGCGCGAACTTGTCGATATCCTGCGAGCGGATCGACTGCGCGCCCGACAGCCACAGGTTCAGCGCGTAGAAGATCGACCAGGTGCCCAGCGTGGTGATGAAGGGCGGCAGCTTCACCTTGGTCACCAGAAAGCCGTTCATCAGCCCCGCCCCGGTGCCGCCCGCGAAGGAGATCAGCAGCGCCAGCGGTGCCGGCACGCCCATGTAGACGGCGAGGTTGCCCGCCACGACCGACATCAGCACCATGATCGCCGCGACCGACAGGTCGATCCCCGCGGTCAGGATGATCAGCGATTGCGCCGCGGCGAGAATGCCGATGATCGAGACCTGCTGCATGATCAGCGTCAGGTTGAAGGCCGAGAAGAACTTGCCCCCCGCCACAAGGCCGAACACGGCGATGGACAACAGCAGCACGATCACCGGCACCATCGTCGGGTTGCCGTGCAGCCCGTGCTGGATCGTGCCGAGAAGCCCGCGTTTCTTTCCCTTGAAGGCCGCGACGGTCTTGTCGCTCTTATCGAGCTCGTGCTCGAAGGACTGGCCGCGAGGCGGAGCGGTCTGGGTCATGTCCGTCATCCTCTTTGTGCAATATGGGGTGAGGGGCCGTGATCCGGCCCGAAGAGGACGGGCCGCCGCGCGGGCGGCCCCTCCGATCTGTCAGGCGGGGATCAGCCCCAGCACTGCTTGAGGCCTTCCTCCGACGAGATCGAGTCGACCCCGTCGACCGGCTGGTCGGTGATCAGCGTCACGCCGGTATTGTAGAAGTCGAGACCTTCGGAGTTCTGCGGCTTGGTGCCGTCCTTGGCGAAAGCCGCGATCGCCTCGATGCCCATCGAGGCCATCTTCAGCGGGAACTGCATCGAGGTCGCGCCGATGATGCCTTCCTTGACGTTCTGCACGCCCGGGCAGCCACCATCGATCGAGACGATGATCGCCTGATCCTGCATGCCGACCGATTTCAACGCCTCGTAGGCGCCGGCGGCGGCGGGCTCGTTGATCGTGTAGACCACGTTGATGCCCGGATCCTTCTGCAGAAGGTTCTCCATCGCCGTGCGGCCACCCTCTTCGTTGCCGTTGGTCACGTCATGGCCGACGATGCGCGGATCGTCTTCGTCGCCGATCTTCTTGGGGTCTTTGACGTCGATGCCGAAGCCCTTCATGAAACCCTGATCGCGCAGGTAATCGACCGAGACCTGGCTCGGGTTGAGGTCGAGGAAGGCGATCTTCGCGTCCTTGGCCTTGTCGCCCATCTTCGCATTGGCCCATTGCCCGATCAGCTCGCCGGCCTTGAAGTTGTCGGTGGCGAAAGTCGCATCGGCGGTGTCGGCGGGCTCGAACGGGGTGTCGAGCGCGATCACCAGCGCCCCCGCGTCGCGCGCTTTCGTCACCGCCGGCGCCAGCGCGCGGCTGTCGGACGGCGTGATCAGGATGCCCTTGGCGCCCGCCGCGATGCAGCTCTCGACCGCCGCGACCTGGCTTTCCACGTCGCCGTCGAGCTTGCCCGCATAGGTGTTGAGCTTGATGCCCATCTCCTCGGCTTTCGCCGTCGCACCCTCCTTCATCTTCACGAAGAACGG
>NZ_NBNY01000014.1:0-2604 GCF_002213165.1 Thioclava sp. F1Mire-8
TGGTGCCCGGAGGCTCCGTCTGTATTGGGTTGTGTTCCCGTTACAGGCATCTTTGCCGCTGATAATCTCAGTAAAGCTTTGGGTATCAGTATGGACGACATGAGGTCAACGGGCGCGTCATGTCCTACGATTTGTCCTACGGTCGTCAGGAATGTTCATACGTGGCTTTGCCGAGCGAGGCTTCGAGTTTTTATGGGGTATGGGGGTATGGGGGGACTTTAAGGTCGCTCCAACGGGTATATGCCCTCGCAAATCCTGACGCAATTTTAGGATCGGACTAGCCAAGTTCGTTCTTTGGATTTTGAGTATCGAGGGGCAGACGCTGGCCCCTGTTTTTTCGGCTCATTGTCTGCCTGGGGTATTTTCTGTGCGTAATTGACCAGAGCACAGCACAGGCCATGCGGGCTATGTGCCGGTTCGCTCTGGGGGATTACCCCGGATTTTCCTCAATGTTTGACACTACCGCTGTTGCGCCTCAGGGCGCAGCTCACCCTTCTGTTGCCTTGCCAACCAGGGGTGAGATGTTTGTCTGTGGCCGATATACATATGCGACCCAAGAGACCAAAGCTCTTGCTCTCCAGCTTCTCTACAAACTGGAACTGATCCCAGAGAGCCTATGCCTCGACGAACTCCCAAAGACTTCCCGTCGGCGTAAAAGCATCGATAAAATGGTCATGTTTGCATCCAACGTTTTAATGGTGATCAGTGAGGTTGAGCACTTTTGCATTTCAATGAGCAAGAAGGCGTGGAACCTTGCCCCTCGCTCATGTGGCTACACTGCCGCCAAAAAGGTCACAGACGCTCTTAGACGACATGGCTTCATCAAACGGCTCGTCAAAGGAAGGCCAAGCACGCGAACAGCATCTATCTTCTCAGCTGCTCCTTGGCTGAGACGTGTCGTCGCGATTTGGCTCCCAGATTTAGCCTTTGGGCTGGCCCAGGGGGCGCATGTCGAAGTTCGCAAGGGGAAGGAAAGTTGGGAGCGCAAGCGTTCCTCCAAGGCTGTCATTCGACTCCAAAGCTTTCCTCGCCAGCAGGTTCGACAACAGCAGGACATTGTAGCCAAGCTCAATGCCTATCTCGGTGGATATATTCTTCGGGACGCAAGCGGCAAAAAGCTGGACACTATTCTGACGCGTATCTTTTCCAATGATCTGCAGCATGGTGGGCGTCTCTACGGATATGAGTTTCAGAGCTTGCCAGAGAAGGACAGGTTGGCTTGTACCATTGGAGGGCAGGAAGTGTGTGAAGTAGACCTCAAGGCTTCTCACGTTGCCTTCCTAGCGGCTCTGTTCCGTTACGCGAGACAGCTACCACAAGACCCCTACCGTTCAATCCAGTGGGTGGCAGACGACCCTGAGCTGCGGCGCATGGCAAAGGTCTTGGTTCAAGTCTGTGTCTATGCAGATGGGACCACACCGTCGTCCTTCCCACAGAGGGTCGCTGACGACGTCCCTTTCCGGGAAAAGTATGGTCTGCCCACGTCAGCCAAGGTCGAGCACTATCTCCCTGCGATCTATGAAGCACTCCCGTTTCTACGGGGCTCTCCTCGCCTGACAATGAATCTGCAATATTTGGAAGCGGAGGCCATCATCGACACAATGCTGAGGTTGGCTCAAAAGCGCATCCCCGCATTCCCGGTGCATGACAGTCTTCTGGTGCGTAAAGCGGATCTGGACGAGGTTATCGTTACCCTGCAGGAGACTCTCGCAGACCACCTAGGGCCACATGCTCCATGGCTGGATGTCTCCTACTTAGATGGGCAGGTAGATGACCTAAAGCCTTTACAGTTAACTGAGAGAGACCCAAGGCTGACAGGGTACAGGCTGCATAATTACGCCGAGCGAGCGGGGCTGAATTTGGTCTACGACTATAGGGAAGGTACCTGAGTTGCATCCTGTCTCTGCCCTGGCATCGCATGATGATGCTGGGGCGGGACAACCGCTCTTCTAATTTTGGCGGCACGTCAAAAGCTTTGAGTGTCCCCACATTAGAGGCCTCGAACTGGCAAGAAACGCCCGAGAGCCAATCTGAGGTCGTAAGCCCTCTCTGGCTCTAAGGTGACTAAGGGGGTAAAGTCATTCTTTGGGCTCCCCCGGAGCTAAACTGTCCGGAATAGCGCTCAACACCGCTCTCAAGCCGACAGGTCTCAGCGGTACATCCGAACAGGCGTCAGATGTCATATAGCCCTACTATCGTTCTCAGATGCTCAAGCGCACGCGACGCAGACCACATCGAGCGCTGACTAGGGTAACTTGAGGACTCTATAATAGATGGATAACCTCCGGTGTGGCGGGGGAGGTGTCCTGAAGCCGACGGGGAGGATGGGTGAAGCTACTCTAAACCAATCTGAAAGAATGAAGCAGAGAACCTCTGTCTTCCTTTGAAGATAGCCCCTTAGTTCGAATCCAACAGAGAGCCCAATCGAAGGCCAGAGAGAAGGATGAGAGAAAGCTCATAGCAAGGAGGTAAAGCTAAAAATGTTTCCCTTCCATCCTATAAGCAGATGCCCAAGAACAATCCTAGGGAAATTACATCTTACAACCATCCATCTATTATAGAGTCCTCAAGTTAAAAACCTCTGCTCCTGTGGTCTTGCGGACG
>NZ_NBNY01000002.1:0-601085 GCF_002213165.1 Thioclava sp. F1Mire-8
GGCAAACGGCTCTGCGTCATCGACCCGAAGCAACACTCGATGTCGGACGCCGTCGCCTTCATGACAGGCGCCAAAACCCCCGACGGCGCGACAGAGGCGGCCTGAGCGCAGGCAAGAAACCGAGGCGCCCGGTCGGAATGGCCGGGCGTTTTCGTTTGGGGTTGCGTCCTTGGCTTGGGGCGACCACCCCGGGCCGCGCCCGCCCCTTCCCCGGGAGGGCGCATTGGCGAGGACAGAGCGGACACGAGTGACCGACGGGTTTGCAAGATAAAGCGCCCGGGCACCGGCCGGACGAAGCGCCCACTCAAGGCTCTGACGCACCCGGAAGCCCCCACACCAGAACACCCGCGCCCCTCGCGAGCGCGGGTTTCTCGTGAAACATAAATGGGTCGTCAGTCGCGGCGGCCCGCTTCCAGCGCATCCTCGAAGGTGCGCAAACCGGTTCTCGGAGCCTGAACCAGCACCGCCATATTGCCCGGCTTATGCTCGTTGCGCAGCATCTTGGTATGGGCCTGCGGGATCTGATCCCACGGGAAGACTTCGGACATGCAGGGGTCCAGACGCCGCTCTACCATCAGCTTGTTGGCCGAGGCCGCCTGCTTGAGGTTAGCGAAGTGCGAGCCCTGCAGACGCTTCTGGTGCATCCACATGTAACGCACGTCGAAGGTGCAGTTGAAGCCGGAGGTGCCGGCGCAGATCACGACCATGCCGCCCTTCTTCACCACCAGCGTCGAGACCGGGAAGGTCGCCTCGCCAGGGTGTTCGAAGACCATGTCCACGTTCACGCCCTTGCCGGTGATGTCCCAGATCGCCTTGCCGAACTTGCGAGCCTCTTTCAGCCATTCGTTATATTCCGGCGTGTTGACCGTGGGCAGCTGCCCCCAGCAATTGAACTCCTTGCGGTTGATCACGCCCTTGGCGCCCTGATCCATCACGAACTGGCGCTTGCTCTCGTCCGAGATCACGCCGATCGCATTTGCGCCCGCGGTGTTCGCGAGCTGGATCGCGTAGGAGCCGAGACCGCCAGAGGCACCCCAGACCAGCACGTTCTGGCCGGGCTTGAGCTCATGCGGGTGGTGACCGAACAGCATCCGGTAGGCGGTGGCCAGCGTCAGCGTGTAGCAGGCGGCCTCTTCCCAGGTCAGGTGTTTCGGGCGCGGCATCAGCTGTTGCGCCTGCACGCGGGTGAATTGCGAGAACGAGCCGTCATGCGTCTCGTAGCCCCAGATCCGCTGGCTGGGCGAGAACATCGGATCGCCACCGTTGCATTCCTCGTCGTCGCCGTCGTCCTGGTTGCAGTGGATCACGACCTCGTCGCCGACCTTCCAGCGTTTGACCTTGTCGCCCACCTTCCAGACGATGCCGGAAGCGTCCGAGCCCGCGATGTGATAGGGCTGCTTGTGCCCGTCGAAGGGCGAGATCGGCACGCCGAGGCCTGCCCAGACGCCGTTATAGTTCACGCCAGCGGCCATCACGAGCACCAGCACTTCGTGGCTGTCGATCTCCCAGGTGTCGACGACTTCCTGCTGGAACGACTGCTCGGGCTCGCCATGGCGTTCGCGGCGGATCGCCCACGCGTACATTTTCGGGGGGACGTAGCCGAGGGGCGGCATCTCGCCGATCTCGTAAAGGTCCTTCTCCGGCGCGTCGTAGGGCGCGATCCCGGTTTCCTGATCAAGGGCCATGGCTCTCTCCTGTCAAAATCTCGCCGCGCCGCAGAATCGGGGCGGGTTGAGTAGGAGAGTTACGCATGGCCGAGTAACTTTGCAATAGTTGTAATGCATAGTTTTGAAATAATATGTCCCTGCCGTTTCGCGCGGCGCGGATCATAGATCAAAGTTCGGGGCAGCTGTAACTCCCGTCCTTGGCTCTTTTCGCTTTGACGAAACTGCCATCGCCGACGCTGCAGAGAAGCGCCCCGTCGGGGAAAGCTTCGCCTTCCTGGTTGCGCGCGTTCCTCACTGCGCCATAGGCTGCCTTGCCCCCTTCATAGCCAAGGTTTGTTGCTCCAACGGCGGTGTTGACCACCACCCGACCGCCGAGCTTGGCAGCATCCACGGAGTTGTCGGTGACCTGCTCTCGGGTGCAGGCGGGCAGAGTGGCAGCAAGGGCGAGGGCGGGAACGATCAGCAGTTTCAAAGGGCTCTCCTAAGGTGGTCTCCCCGTCAAAACCCCGCCCTGCTACGATGCGTTCCCTTGGGGCTGCCGCCTCGCCGCGACGCAGCGAATTGACAGGATCACAAAATTGAATTTAAACCATCCAAACGCGCAACAATATTGCGCAGACAAGATTCGCACCCCGATGGAGGCCGCAATGACCGACACGATGCCCGCCAAAGACCGCCCCTGGCTGTTTCGCACCTATGCGGGCCATTCCACGGCTGCCGCCTCGAACGCGCTCTATCGCAACAACCTCGCCAAAGGACAGACGGGGCTCTCCGTGGCTTTCGATCTGCCGACCCAGACCGGCTATGACAGCGACCATGTCCTGTCGCGCGGCGAGGTGGGCAAGGTCGGTGTGCCGGTCTGCCATCTGGGCGACATGCGCGCGCTGTTCGATGAGATCCCTCTCGAGCAGATGAACACCTCGATGACGATCAACGCGACCGCGCCGTGGCTCTTGTCGCTCTATATCGCTGTGGCCGAGGAGCAGGGCGCGGATGTCTCGAAGCTGCAGGGCACGGTGCAGAACGATCTGGTGAAGGAATACCTGTCGCGCGGCACCTATATCTGCCCGCCGAAGCCGAGCCTCGCGATGATCACCGATGTCGCGGCCTATACCCGCGAGCACTTGCCGAAATGGAACCCGATGAATGTGTGTTCCTACCACCTGCAGGAAGCCGGGGCGACGCCGCAGCAGGAACTGGCCTTCGCGCTGGCGACGGCGATTGCAGTGCTCGACGATCTGAAAACCAAAGTACCGGAAGAGGCCTTCCCGGCGATGGTCGG
Source organism: Thioclava sp. F1Mire-8 (assembly GCF_002213165.1). Classification (NCBI taxonomy): domain Bacteria; kingdom Pseudomonadati; phylum Pseudomonadota; class Alphaproteobacteria; order Rhodobacterales; family Paracoccaceae; genus Thioclava; species Thioclava sp. F1Mire-8. The sequence continues at coordinate 2,950 of NZ_NBNY01000002.1, forward strand.
CCGCATCTCCTTCTTCGTGAATGCGGGCATCCGCTTTGTCACCGAGATGTGCAAAATGCGCGCATTCACAGAGCTTTGGGACGAAATCTGCCGTGACCGCTACGGCGTCGAGGATGAGAAATTCCGCCGTTTCCGCTATGGTGTGCAGGTGAACTCCCTGGGTCTGACTGAGCAGCAGCCGGAGAACAACGTCTACCGTATCCTGATCGAGATGCTGGCCGTGACGCTGTCGAAGAACGCGCGCGCCCGCGCGGTGCAGTTGCCTGCGTGGAACGAGGCGCTGGGTCTACCGCGCCCGTGGGATCAGCAATGGTCGCTCAGGATGCAGCAGATCATGGCCTATGAGACCGACCTGCTGGAATATGGCGACCTCTTCGACGGGAATCCGGCGGTGACCGCCAAGGTCGAGGCACTGAAAGATGGCGCCCGCGCCGAACTCGAAACGCTCGACGGGATGGGCGGGGCGATCGCCGCGATCGACTACATGAAGTCGCGTCTGGTGGAATCGAACGCCGCCCGGATCAACCGCATCGAGGCCGAGGAGACCATCGTCGTCGGCGTGAACCGCTGGCAGCAGGGCGAGCCCTCTCCGCTGACCGCAGGCGATGGCGGGATCATGGTCGTCGACCCGGCGGTGGAACAGGAGCAGATCGACCGGCTGAACGCATGGCGGGCCGAGCGCGACGAGGCCGCCGTGCAGGCTGCGCTGGCCCAGCTCAAGGCGGACGCGAAAGCCGGCAAGAACGTCATGGAAGCCTCGATTGCTGCCGCGAAAGCGGGCGCGACTACCGGCGAATGGGCGGGCGTGATGCGTGCGGTTCACGGCGAGTATCGCGGTCCGACGGGCGTCTCGCGTTCGCCCTCGAACCAGACCGAAGGGCTCGACGATATCCGCGAAGCCGTGGACGCGGTCAGCTCGCAGCTGGGCCGCCGCCTGAAATTCCTCGTCGGCAAGCCGGGCCTCGACGGCCACTCGAACGGCGCCGAGCAGATCGCCTTCCGTGCCCGCGATTGCGGCATGGACATCACCTATGACGGCATCCGCCTGACGCCGGAACAGATCGTCGCCAAGGCCATCGAGGACGAGGCGCATGTGGTGGGGCTGTCGATCCTGTCCGGCTCGCATATGCCGCTGATCGAGGAACTGATGGAGCGGATGCGCGCGGCGGGCCTCGACCATGTCCCGGTCGTCGTGGGCGGGATTATCCCAGATGAGGACGCGAAGAAGCTTCTCAGCTTCGGCGTCGCCCGCGTCTACACGCCCAAGGATTTCGAGCTGAACCGGATAATGATGGATATCGTGACGCTCGCGACCCCGGCCGAGAAGGCGGCCTGAACGCGCAAGCCAATTGGGATCGGGAAGGGGCAGGCGTCTTCTTCTCGACCCAAATATCCCCGCCGGAGGCTCCCGGTGGCGGACCCCGCGAAAACCGCGCCCTTTCTCCCTTCCGCCCGCCAATGTGCGCGGGTAAGGTCACGCCATGACGACCCCCATGATCCAGTTTTCCGAGGACCAGGCCGAGGCTTGGGATGCCGTTGCTTCCGCGCTCGAGGCGGCGGGGGTCGATATTCTCGAAGGCGCGATGACGCCTGAAAGCGGCAGCAAACGCGTGCTGTCGGTGATCGGCAAGGCGGGGTCGGGCAAGACGCTGCTTCTGGCGGAACTCTACAAGGCGCTGGAGGCGGCAGGGGTCGATCTGGTCTCAGGCGATTTCGAGGGCAAGCGGCGCAAGGAGAAGCGCACGCTGGCGATCCTCGCGCCGACGAACAAGGCGGCGAGCGTGTTGCGCTCGCGCGGGGTGCCCGCGACGACGATCCACCGCATTCTCTACACCCCCGTCTACGACCCGGAATACGAACGGATCGCGGAATGGCTCACCGGTCAGGGCGAGCGTCCGAAACCTGAATTGCTGATCGAGATGGGGCTCACCGAAGAAACGCTCGACCGGGCGAAGGCCTTCTACGATCTACACAAATCGATCCCGGCGGCGCTGGCTTCGGCGGGGTTGCGCGGCTCGGATTTCATCAATGGCTGGAAACGGCGCGAAGACCCGCTCGATATAGGTTTTGTCGACGAAGCCTCGATGCTCGACGAGCGGCAGTTCGACGATCTGCGCGAGATTTTCCCGACGCTGGTTCTGTTCGGCGACCCGGCGCAGCTCGCTCCGGTGAACCAGTCGGGCGAGATGGTGTTCGAACGGCTGCCCGACGAGCGCAAACACATTCTGCACCGCATCCACCGGCAGGCCGAAGATAACCCGATCCTCGATCTAGCGCATATGCTGGGCGACGACAGCCTGACCTTCGAGCAGTTCGAGCGCGAGATCGAGAAGGCGGCGGCGAAGGATGACCGCGTCGTCTGGGCCGAGCGGGTGGAGAGCGATCTGATGGCGCGCTCGCCGGTGCTTGTCTGGCGCAACGCGACGCGCATCCGGTTGATCCATGCCTTCCGTGCGGCCCATTCCGCGCCCGCCGACATGATGCTGCCGGGCGAGCCCTTGATCTGCGACGGGATCGAACTGCCGGTAAAGCACCGCAAGAAGCGGATCGATCTGGAGGCGCGCGGGCTGATCAAGGGCGCGCAGGTGATCTATCTCGGCCCCGGCAAGAAGCCCGGTTTCTCGCGGCTACATGTGATGGGGGCGGAAGATCCGCGGCTTTCGGCGGCCTCGATCGTGAAGATCGAGATGCCGGACGAGGAAGAGCCGTTCATTCCGTTCGCGGCCCGGATGGGCGCCACCTTCCTGCATGGGGCGGCAGTGACCATCCACAAGGCGCAAGGCTCGCAATGGGAGGATGTGCAGGTTTTCGCGCCGGATATCTACGCGGCTTACAGGGCAGGGCGCATCGAGGCGGGCATCCCGCTGTGGAAGCGGCTGGCCTATGTCGCGATCACGCGAGCGCAACATCGCCTGCTCTGGGTGGTGCGGGCGCGGCTGGCGCGGCCCTCGGCGCCACTGACCATTGACGACCTGCCGAAAGGCGGCGGTAAGCTGGAACTGAAAGCCGAACCGCAGAACGGATAGGGCCGGAGCCTCCGGCGGGGATATTTGAGCCAAGGCGAAGGAGGGGCGAGATGGGCGTGATGGTGGTGACCGGGGCGAGTGCCGGGATCGGGCACGCGGTGGCAGAGGCCGCGCTGGCCGAGGGCTGGCAGGTCGCCTGTCTGGCACGTTCGGAAGACAAGCTGGCGGAGGTCGCCGCGAAGGGCGAAGGGCTGGCGGTGGCCTGCGACGTGAGCGATGCGCAAGCGGTGGAGCGTGCCTTTGCCGAGGTGGTCGCCAGGTTCGGCCGGATCGACGTGCTGTTCAACAATGCTGGGATGTTCCCGCCTGCCGCCTTGCCCGACGAGGTTACGCTCGAGGATTGGGATGCCTGTATCGCGGTGAACCTGACGGGGATGTTTCTTTGCGCCCGGGCCGCTTTCGCGCAGATGCGCAGGCAGGCCCCGCGCGGCGGACGGATCATCAATAACGGCTCGATCTCGGGGCAGGTGCCGCGCGCGAAATCGCTCGCCTATACGACCACGAAACACGCGATCAACGGTATGACCAAGCAGATCGCGCTGGACGGGCGCGACTTCGACATCGCCTGCGGGCAGATCGACGTGGGCAACGCGCGCACCGGGCTTCTGGCGAATATGGATGCGGCGGCGGCGAAGACGGCGGAGCCTACGATGGATGTGGCGAATGTCGCGCGCTCGGTGCTGCACATGGCGTCGCTGCCGCTGGATGCGAATGTGCTCAACATGACGGTGATGGCGAGCGGAATGCCCTTCCTCGGGCGTGGTTAACGCACGAAGCGGAAGATCGCAGCGGCGGCCCAGCCAGCGAAGACCGCAAGCGCCAGTGACAAAAGCCCGTAGAGCGGCGCGTTCTCATGGGCGAGCGAGTAGAGCCACCGCTCAAGCCCGACTTTGCGCACTTCGATCGCGGATTGGTATTTGTCCACCAGCTTGCCGCCGCGCAGTAGGAAGATGCGGGTCTTGTAATCGCCCTCGATGAGGTTCGCCGGCAGCGCGAAATCGGCGCGGAACAGTGTGTCGTCGACGATATGCACGCCGCCCGACTCCATCTTGTAGAGGCCTTGCTGCTTGCGGATATCGACCATCGCCTCGGTGAAGGGGATCGAATCCTCGACCGTGATCGGCCCGGAGAAGGCCCGCATCGCGAGCGGGATCGAGATGCGCTGCTGGATATCGGTGCGCCGCGAGAGGATGTCCTCCATCGGACCGGAGGTGGCGACGGCGTAATAACTGGGCGCGGCGGCCACGCCGACGGAGGCCGTGTTCACCCAGATGCCGAATTCGCGCGATTTGCGGCGGATCGTGACCGGGCCGAGCGGACCTTCCAGCGTCACGATCACCGCGAGTTTCTGCCCGTCGGGCTGCGGGGCCTCGCGCTTGATGGCGCCGTAGATCAGGATTTGTGACCCGTCGAAGGACGTTGTGATGCCGATATTGTCACGGCTCAGCCCCGCGACGATCTGCTCGTCTGGCTCGGGGCGATTGGTGATCGGCATCCCGGGGCGCGCGGGGAGTACCTGCCGGGTCTGCGCCAAAGCGGGCAGGGCGGCTGCGCAAAGGCCGAGGACGAGAAGAGCGGCACGGATCATCATTCGCCCCCCGATGCGATGGAGTAGAGATTGGCCGGATGCAGCACGAGGTCGAGGCCGAGCTTGCCTGCGACGATGATCACGAGAAGCGCCAGCAAAATACGAAGCTGTTCTGCTTTCAGCCGCGCGCCCAGACGCGAGCCGATCTGTGCGCCGATCACGCCGCCGACGATCAGCAGCAGCGCCAGCATCACGTCGACCGTCTGATTGGTGATCGCGTGCATCAGCGTCGTGAAGGCCGAGACGAATAGAATCTGGAACAGCGAGGTGCCGATCACGACCTTGGTCGGCATGTTCAGCAGGTAGATCATCGCCGGAACCATGATGAAACCGCCGCCGACGCCCATGATCGCCGCGAGAATCCCGACCAAGGTGCCGACCAGCAGCGGCGGGATCACCGAGATATACAGGCCCGAGGCCCGGAACTTGAACTTGAAGGGCAGCTTGTGGACCCAGGTGTGCTGCACGCGTTTCTTGCGCGCGCCACCGCCCTTGCGCTGCTTTTGCAGAGTGCGGATGCCCTCCTGCAGCATAAGTAGTCCGATCAGGCCGAGAAAGACGACGTAGCAAAGCTGCACCGCGAGGTCGATCTGGCCGAGCGCGGTGAGCAGGTTGAAGACGTAGATACCGCTTGCCGAGCCAAGAAGGCCGCCCACCAGCAGCACGAGCCCCATCGGGATGTCGACCGCCTTGCGTTTGAGCTGCGCAAGAACCCCTGAGACCGAGGAGGCGACGACCTGGTTCGCGCCGGTCGCCACCGCGACGGAAGGCGGGATGCCGATGAAGAACAGAAGCGGCGTGATCAGGAAGCCGCCGCCCACGCCGAACAGGCCTGAGAGCAGCCCCACGATGCCGCCGAGCCCCAGCAGGGTGAAGATATTGACCGAGACTTCGGCGATGGGCAGGTAGATCTGCATGGGCTGCACCCGCTGAGGAGGTTGCATCGTTAGTGTCCCCGAAGGACAGGCGAAGTCAAACCCCGCCGTGCCGCAGGGTTACATCTGTTGCAGATATCGTCGCAAAACTTGCTCGAGCTTGGCTGCGCCCATGGGGGCGATCGCCTTGGTCTGCTCGTGGCTGATATTCTCCTGCGCCATGCCCGCCCCCATATTGGTGATGACGGAGACGGCGGCGACGCGCAGCCCGAGGAAACGCGCAAGGATCACTTCCGGCACGGTCGACATGCCCACCGCATCGGCGCCGAAGACCTTGGCGGCGCGGATTTCGGCGGGGGTCTCGAAGGTCGGGCCGGAGAACCAGCAATAGACGCCTTCGGGCAGTTCGATCCCTTCGGCCTGGGCCGCGGCTTTGAGCCCGGCACGGATTTCAGGGTCGTGCGCCTCGGTCAGCGGCACGAAACGCGCATCCGAAGGCTCGCCGATCAGGGGGTTGTTGCCCGAGAAGTTGATATGATCGTTCAGCATCATCAGCCCGCCGGGCTGGATGTCCTCACGCAGGCTTCCGGCCGCATTGGTCAGCAGCAGGCTTTCGCAACCGAGCTCATTGAGGATCTCCAGCGGGAGGCGCATCTCGGCGGGGTTGCCGTGTTCATAATAGTGAACCCGACCGCCGAAGACCGCGACGCGGACGCCTTCGAGCGTGCCGATCACCAGCTTCGGATTGTGGCCCGAGACGCCCGCATGGGGAAAGCCCGGAAGCTCCGAATAGGGGATCGCGACACCCTCGACCTCCTCGGCCAGATGGCCGAGGCCGGAGCCGAGGATCAGGCCGAGGCGCGGGGCCTCGTCGCCCGCGCGTTCGCGGATCAGTTGCGCGAGTTCAGCGCTCTTTGACATAGGGCTGCCCCCCTGCACGCGGCGGGATCGCCTTGCCGATGAAGCCGGCGAGGATGATCACGGTGAGGATGTAGGGCACCGCCTGCATGAACTGGATCGGCAGCGTGATGACGCCCAGATCGATGTTCGGATAGCGGTTCGAGATCGCTTCCAGCAGGCCGAAGAGCATCGTCGCGCCAAGCGCCGGAACCGGCCGCCATTTCGCGAAAATCAGAGCCGCGAGAGCGATATAGCCGCGGCCGGCGGTCATTTCCTTCACGAAGCCAGCCGCCAGACCGGTTGCCAGATAGACGCCACCCAGCCCCGCCAGAACGCCGGTGATGGCGACGGCGGTGTAGCGCATCCGGATGACCGAGATGCCCGCGGTGTCGACCGATTCCGGGTTCTCGCCCACCGCGCGCAGGCGCAGGCCGAAGCGGGTGCGGAACAGCACCCACCAGGTGATCGGCACCATCGCGAAGGCGACATAGACGAGGATCGAGTGGCCCGAGATCAGGTTCGAGTAGATCGGCCCGAAGAAGGGAACATCCTTTATCGCGTCCGCACCGGGCAGCGTGATCGGATCGAAGCGCCCGTTGCCCGAAAGCTGCGGTGTGCGACCGCCCTGCTGGAACCAGCTTTGTGCGATCAGCACGGTAAAGCCCGAGGCAAGGAAGTTTACCGCGACGCCGGAGATCAGCTGATTGCCGCGGAAGGTGATCGAGGCGAGGCCGTGCACGAAGGCGAGGCTCATCGAGCCCGCGACACCCGCCAGAAGACCGAGCCACGCATTGCCCGTCACCGCCGCGACCGCGCCGGAGAAGAAGGCGGCCATCAGCATCTTGCCTTCAAGGCCGATGTCGAAGATGCCTGCGCGTTCCGAGAACAGGCCCGCGAGGCAGGCCAGCAGCAGCGGCGTGCCGAGACGAACGGCGCTATCGAGAATTTCGATGATCGTTCCGAAATCCATCTCAGGCCTCCTTCCGGGCGTTGGCGCGCGCGACGAAGAAGCTCTCGATCGGTGCGCGCAGCATGTTGTCGAAGGCCCCGGTGAACAGGATCACCAGCGCCTGGATCACGGTGATCAGCTCGCGCGGGATCGTGGTTTCCAGCGCCAGCTCGCCGCCGCCCTGGTAGAGGAAGCCGAAGAGAAGTGCCGCGAGGAACACGCCGAACGGGTGGTTGCGGCCCATCAGGGCGACCGCGATCCCGATGAAGCCCGCGCCCTCGACCGAGTTCAGCACGAGGCGATGCGCCTCGCCCATCACGTTGTTGATCGCCATCAGCCCGGCGAGAGCGCCAGAGATCAGCATCGCGGCCATCACGATCTTCACCGGCGAAATGCCTGCATAGCGCGCCGCGCTTTCCGACCGCCCGAAGGCGCGAATCTCGAAGCCCAGCTTCGTGCGCCAGATCAGCACCCAGACGAGGTAGCAGGCGAGGATCGCCACAAAGAAGGACACGTTTGCCGGGACCGATTTCGAGAAGAACTGACCGACGAGCGGGAAGTCATGGAAGGTCGGCAGATGCGTCGCGGGCCCGAAGCGCGCGGTGGCCGGGTCCATCGAGCCGCGCGGACGCAGCACGTTGACCAGCATGTAGTTCAGCACCGCAGCGCCGATGAAGTTGAACATGATCGTGGTGATCACGATATGGCTGCCGCGCTTGGCCTGCAGATAGGCCGGGATCGCCGCCCAGGCCGCGCCGAAGATCGCGCCGCCCGCCATCGCCGCGATCAGCGCGATGGTCCAATGCGGCCACGGGAAGGCCAGCAGCACCAGCGCCACGCCAAGCCCGCCCAGCGTCGCCTGACCCTCGCCGCCGATATTGAACTGGCTCGCGTGATAGGCGACCGCGACGGCGAGGCCGGTGAAAATGAAGTTCGTGGCGTAATACAGCGTGTAGCCCCAGCCATAGGGCGAGCCGAGCGCGCCCGAGACCATGACCTTGATCGCCTTGATCGGGTCTTCACCGATCAGCAGCACCACGATCCCCGAGATCACGAAGGCGATCAGCAGGTTGAGGAGCGGAATCAGGGCCACGTCGACCCATTTCGGTGTCTTTTCCATTATTGGCTCTCCTCGGGCGCGGCGATCGTCCAGCCGTCCATGCCGCGCACGTCCTCTCCGCCCATGCCCGCCATCAAACAGCCCATGCCGGTCTGCGTGGCGGTCTCGACGGGGCCGATGCCCATGATCTGCCCGTCGAACATGACCGCGACCCGGTCCGAGAGCGCCCGGATCTCGTCAAGCTCGACCGAGACCAGCAGGATCGCAGCGCCTTGGTCGCGCAGTTCGATGATGCGTTTGTGGATGAATTCGATCGCGCCGATATCGACGCCGCGGGTCGGTTGCCCCACCAGCAGCAGGGCCGGATCTCTTTCGATCTCTCGCGCCAGCACGATTTTCTGCTGGTTGCCGCCCGAGAAGCTTTTTGCCGGCAGGGTCGGGATCGGCGGGCGCACGTCGAAACGCTCCATCGCCTCGGCGGTGTGGGCGACGATCCCCGTATTGTCCATCACGAAGCGGTTCTTCTGATAGGCCGGATCCGAGTGATAGCCGAAGATCATGTTCTCCCACGCGGCGAAATCGAGGATCAGCCCGAGACTGTGGCGATCTTCGGGAACGTGCGAGATACCCCGACGCCGCCGCGACTGGCCGTCGCTATGCTTGCCGGTGAGGTCGATCTCTTCGCCGTTGATGCGGATGTTGCCGGTGCCCTTGGCGAAACCGCCGAGGATTTCCAGCAGTTCGGATTGGCCGTTGCCCGCCACACCCGCAATGCCGAGGATCTCGCCCGCGCGGATTTCGAGATTGATGCCCTTGAGGCGTTCGATCCCGTCTTCGTCCTTCACGCGGAGGTTCTCGATCTCCAGTACGGTCTTGCCGGGCTGGGCTGCCGTCTTGTCGACGTTCAGCAGAACCTTGCGGCCCACCATCAGCTCGGCCAGTTGCTCTGGCGAGGTCTCGGCGGTCTTCACGGTCGCCGTCATCTCGCCGCGGCGCATCACAGAAACAGTGTCGGTGATCTCCATGATCTCGCGCAGCTTGTGCGTGATCAGAATGATCGTCTTTCCTTCCTTGCGCAGGAAATCGAGGATGCGGAACAGGTGGTCGGCCTCTGCAGGTGTCAGCACCCCGGTCGGCTCGTCGAGGATCAGGATATCTGCTTGACGATACAGCGCCTTGAGGATTTCCACGCGCTGCTGGTGGCCGACGGAAAGCTCTTCGATCTTCTCGTCGGGATCGACGTTGAGCTCGTATTCCCCGGCGAGGCGCTTGAGTTCCTTGCGCGCCTTCGACAGCGAGGGGCGCAGAAGTGCGCCATCCTCGGCGCCAAGGATGATGTTCTCGAGCACGGTGAAATTCTGCACCAGCTTGAAATGCTGGAAGACCATGCCGATGCCGGCGCTGATCGCAGCCTGGCTGTCGGGGATATGAGTATGCTTGCCCTTGATCCAGATCTCGCCCGCATCCGCCTTGTAGAAGCCGTAGAGGATCGACATCAGCGTGGATTTCCCCGCGCCGTTCTCGCCGATGATGCCGTGGATCGTGCCGGGCATGACCCGGATCGAAATGTCCCTGTTGGCCTGCACCGTGCCAAAGGCTTTCGAGATGCCTTTAAGCTCGATCGCGGGCGCGCCCGTGGGCGTTGCGGCAGCGTGGGCCGCCTCGGCCGCATCGCTGGCGTTTTCAGTGGCAAGGGCGGCAGTTGCCTGCCGCCCTGCATTGTTCGACTCTGTTCCGTTCATCACTCGACCGGGCAGCTGTCATCCGACATGTAGTCATGCACTTCGATCTTGCCCGAAGCGATGTCGGCTTTCGCCTGCTCCACCGCTTTTTCCATCTCGGGGGTGACGAGCGACTTGTTGTTGTCGTCCATTGCGACGCCAACGCCGTTATCGGCGAGACCCATCACCTTAATGCCCGGCTTCAGATCGGGACCGGCCGAGAACGCGTCATAGACGGCGTTGTCGACGCGCTTGAGCATCGAGGTCAGAACCTTGCCCGGGTGCAGATAGTTCTGGTTGCTGTCCACGCCGATCGACAGGACGTCGGCGTCGGCAGCCGCTTGCAGAACACCGATGCCGGTGCCGCCGGCAGCGGCGTAGATCACGTCGGCGCCTTGGCTGATCTGGGCCTTGGCGATCTCGCCGCCCTTCACGGGGTCGTTCCAAGCCGCCGGGGTGGTGCCGGTCATGTTCTGGATGACTTTCGCGTCCGGATTGGCCGCTTTCACGCCCTGCACGTAGCCGCAGGCGAATTTGCGGATCAGCGGGATGTCCATGCCGCCGACGAAACCGACGGTGCCGGTTTTCGAGGCCATGCCAGCCATCAGGCCGACGAGATACGAGCCTTGCTCTTCCTTGAAGACGATCGACTCGACATTGGGCTGGTCGACGACCATGTCGACGATCGCGAATTTCGTGTCGGGATAGTCGGGGGCGACGGTGTTGAGCGTGTCGCCGAAGGCGAAGCCGGTCATCACGATCGGATTGGCTCCCGACTCGGCGAGTTTGCGCAGGGCCTGCTCACGCTGAGCTTCCGACTGCATTTCCAGTTCCTTGTAGGAGCCGCCGGTCTCTTCCGCCCAACGCTTCGCGCCGTTGAAGGCGGCTTCGTTGAAGCTCTTGTCGAACTTGCCGCCCAGATCATAAATGATCGCGGGATCGGCCAGCGCGGCCCCGGCGCTCAGCGCGAGCGCGGTCGCGGCGCCGAGGAACTTGGTGAAATAGGTCATGGATTACTCCCGAGTCGTTATGGCCCTGTTGGAAAAGCCTGTTGGCGCGCTCTGTTCGGCGCGCGGACACAGCGATTTGGGCAGAGCTTGCCGAGGGGGTCAAGCGTCAAGTTGCGGATGACGCGAGGTCGCGAGACAAATTTGATTGAACGGTCAGCTTCCCGCTCTAGAGAGTGGCAGCGTAAGAACCAGCGCGTCGATGCGTTCGCCCTCCGGACCGCGGTAATAGCCCTTGCGACGGCCTGATTCCTTCCAGCCGGTCGCTGCGTAAAGCGCGCGTGCGGCATCATTCTCGGCGGAGACTTCTAGGAAGGCGCTCTCGGCCCCCAGCTCTGCGGCTTCTTGCGCGAAACGCTCGACCAACGCGCGTCCCGTGCCGTTGCGGCGCGCTTTCGGGTCGACGGCGAGGGTCAGAAGCTCGGCTTCGCCCGCGATGACGCGTCCCAGCAGGAAGCCTCGGTTCTCGTTCAGAAGAAAGGTGCCGGGACCGCGCATCAGATCCCGGAACTCGGCTTCGTTCCAAGGGCGTGGCGTGGTGAAACAGGCGGCGTGCAGTTCGGCGAGAGCTTCGGCGCGCATCAGTCGAGGATCCTTGGCGGCGGATCGGAGGGCGGGGCGGCATCTGCGGCACGCAGGTAGAGCGGCGCGGGCCGTTCGCCTGCAACCACTTCGCGCTTCGCCGCGATGCGTGCGATCGCTTCGGCCGGCGAAAAAGCCGCAGGCGCGACAGCGGCGCCGATCCGTTGGGCGACCGCTTCGGCTGCGGAGCCGATGCACGTCAGCCCGGGTTCGGTCAGCCCTTCGGGCAGCGCGTCGAGATCGTGCAGATCGAGCGAAACGGGCCGGGCCATGCGGAATCCTTCGAGATAGACACGCTCGCGCGGGGCTGCGACCGCCGCAAGCACCGGGCCCTTACTACCGAATTGTGTGGCCTCGGTGATCGAGACGCCCAGAGCCGGGGCCCTCAGGCTCAGTGAAAGCCCGCGTGCGGCGGATACGGCGATACGGACGCCGGTGAAATTTCCCGGTCCGATCCCGACGCCGATTCGCGTCACGTCGCGCCAGCAAACGCCCGCCTCGGCGAGGAGTTCTTCCAGAAGCGGCACAAGCCGTTCCGCCTGACCACGTCCCATCTCTTCGTGGCGGGAAGCGAGGCAGTCTTCACCCGACAGCAAAGCGGCCGCGCAATGCGCGGCCGATGTGTCGAAGCCTAACGTCAGATCAGGCATTGACCGGACGCACCTCTGAAACCTCGGGGATGTAATGTCTGAGCAGGTTCTCGATCCCCATCTTGAGCGTCAGCGTCGACGACGGGCAGCCTGCGCAGGCGCCCTGCATGTGCAGGTAGACCACGCCTCGCTCGAAGCCGTGGAAGGTGATGTCGCCACCGTCCTGCGCCACGGCCGGGCGCACGCGGGTGTCGAGCAACTCCTTGATCTGCGAGACGATCGCACCGTCCTCGCCGTCATGCTCGGCATGGCCCGAGGGCGCAGCTTCGCCTTCGATCACCGGGGCGCCGGACTGGAAATGCTCCATGATCGCGCCGAGGATCGCCGGTTTCGCATGATCCCAGCTGGTCGTGTCATCCTTCGTCACGGTCACGAAATCCGAACCGAAGAACACTCCGGTCACGCCGGGTACTGCGAAAACGCGCTTGGCCAGCGGCGATTTGGCCGCCGTCTCGGCGGAGGGGAAATCAGCGGTGCCGGTCTCCAGCACGGTCTGGCCGGGCAGGAATTTCAGCGTCGCGGGGTTCGGGGTCGTCTCGGTCTGAATAAACATCGCGTGCCTCCTTGGCTTGCCGCTGATATGCGCCTTCCGACTGAATTAATCAAGTAATCGCGGCTATGCGCTAAATGATGCGCGGCGCGATCTCGGCGGGATCGGCCACCTCCGGGCGCCAGAATGCTTCCGCTTCCGGCCCGATCCGCGCGAGAGCGGCCCCGAAGTCACGATGATTGACATGGCGCCAGAGCGCAAAGGCGGTGGCCTCGATGGCGTTATCGGGGGTCAGGTTGTGATGTGGGCGCAACGCCTGCGCTTCGCGCGTCATCTCGGTCCGGCTGCCGAACGGCTGCGGCATCGACATCACATCCCAGTGATACAGGAAAATCGCACGTACCACCGCAGGCAGGCAATCGGCGAAGGCGATGGCCTCGACAGGGCGCAGCCGAGCACGGAAGGTCACGAAGACGCCCTCGATCGCCGTGTAGGTCATGTTGTCGGAATCGAGGCTCATCCGATCGCGCGCATCTGCGAGGAAAGAGGCGAACTCCTTCTGCGCATGGCGATAGGTCCAGGGCATCGGCATCGGTCAGGTGATCTGTTCGAGCTTTTCCTTCGACATCTCGCCCGGCACGATCGTCAGCGGGCAGGGCAGCGTCCCCGCCTGCTTGACCATCTGCGTCACGAGCGGACCCGCGCCGCCCTTGCCGGAGCCCGCGCCGAGTACCAGAACGCCGATCTCGGGATGCTCGTCCATCACGGCGATGATCTCGGGCACCGGCTCGCCTTCGCGGATCACCAGTTCCGGCTCTACGCCCTGCCGGTCGCGCATCCATTTCGCGAAAACCTCGAAATGCGCCTCGATCCGCTCGCGGGCTTCGTCGCGCATGATCTCGGCTACGCCGATCCAATGCTGATACTCGTCGGGTGGAATCACCGAAAGGATGATCACGCCGCCGCCGGTATGGTTCGCGCGCATCGCCGCGAACCGCATCGCGTTGAGGCATTCGCGGGTATCGTCGAGCACAACCAGAAACTTGCGCATGGCTCCTCCGGGACGGGGTGTCTGCGGATCATCGCCCGGCGAGGGGCCTTTGGCAACCGCAGGGGTGTCGAGGCTCAAAGCGGCGAGCCTTGCGCCCAGTCCATATAGGCTTCGCGCGCCCGCTGTGTGCCCTTGCCGGGCGTGTAGCTGACATCGTCGAAGCCCGCGACCGGGGTGACCTTGGCGAAGTTGCCGGTCAGGAAGACCTCGTCGGCATTGCGGAAATCGTCGAGCGTCAGCACCGCTTCATGCACCGTCTCGCCGCCCTCGCGCAGAAGGCCCATGATCCGCTTGCGCGTGAGGCCTGCGAGGAAGGTGCCGTTTGGCATCGGCGTGAAATACTCGCCATCCTTTACCATCCAGACATTCGCGGTCGCGCTTTCGGCGACGTTACCCATGGCGTCCTGCACCAGCGCATTGCCGAAGCCCTTGCGCTGCGCCTCGACCAGCATTCGGGCGTTGTTCGGATAGAGGCAGCCCGCCTTCGCGTCGGTGACGTTGTCGGCAAGAACGGGACGGCGGAACTGCGTCGTGGTCAGCGTCGTCGACTTGCCGGGGTCGGGCATTGCCACCTCTTCGAGGCACAGCGCGAATCCGGTTTCGCCGGGCTTCGGTGCGACGCCCAGATCCGAGCCCGCGATCGCCCAGTACATAGGGCGCACGTAGACAGCAGCACCCTTGTCATATTTCCGTAGCCCCTCGCGCGCGATTTCGACCATCTCCTCGGGTGCGATGGTCGGCGTGATCATCAGCGCCTCGGCGGAGCGGTTGGTGCGTGCGCAATGCAGGTCTAGATCGGGCACGACCCCGTCGAAAAGTCGCGCCCCGTCAAAGACCGAGCTGCCCTGCCAAAGCCCGTGATCGGCGGCGCGCATCACGGCGATATCGCCCTCGTGCCATGCGCCTTCGAACCATGTGCGGATGTTTTTGCCGAATGCCATCGGTGCCTCCTTCGTATCGGGCGCGATCCAACCACTGGCGTCCGGCGAAGTCCATACAGCCGATTGTATCGGTGTCAGGTGCCGTGAGGTCCGGTCACATCTCGTGACCTGGCGGCGTTAACCGCATCGCAACTGGAAGAGGCATAGGCTCGCGAAGGTTTCGTTTCTTCGGTGATGATCCACAGCAGGAGAATTGGCATGACCCAGGTCCGGCGCAGGCGTAAGCGTCTCTTCGATCTGACACTGGCGATGCTCGCGCTACCCATGGTGGTGCCGCTGATCGCGCTGGTCTGGCTGGTCATCGCGATGGTGCAGGGGCGACCGTGGTTCCACGGGGGTGAGCGGATGCACAGTCCCACGCGTAGCTTCCGCATGTGGAAGTTTCGCACGATGGCGGCGGATCCCGGCGATTACGGCGTCTCCGGCGGCCATAAAGCCAGACGGATTACGCCGCTTGGCCGGCTGTTGCGCCGCTGCCACGCGGATGAATTGCCGCAAATATGGAACGTGCTGCGCGGCGACATGAGCTTCGTCGGACCGCGCCCGCCGCTGCGCGAGGTGGTGGAGCGATTTCCCGAGCTTTACGCACAGGTGCTTACAAGTCCGCCGGGTATCACCGGGCTTGCGAGCGTCCAGTTCGCCGCGAAAGAGGCGCGGCTGATGGCATCGTGTCGTTCCGCGGAGGAGGCGCGGCGGATCTATGACCGCGTCTGCGTTCCACAGAAAGCGCGGCTTGATCTGCTGTACCAACGTCGGGCCTCGTGCTGGCTCGATCTCGCGCTGATCTGGCAAACCCTGCGCAGAGCGCGCGCATGAGTTCGGTGCTCACCGACAAGATCGCGACGCGGCTGATCGCAATGTCGCGCCCGCGCAAGGCGGCTGTCATCGCGGCGCTCGATGCGCTTCTGGCGATAGGATGCCTTGCCGCAGCAATGCATTTCGCAACCACGTCGCCGGGATGGAGCCTTGGGCTCCCTTCGCCGATCTTTCTGACGGTGGGGGGTATCGTCGCCGCATCAGTGAGCCTCGGCACCGGTCTTGCCCGCTTGCCCCTGAAGGACTTCGCAAGGCATGGGGCGGGGAAGGCATTGGGTGTCTCCTGCCTTCTGGTATTTGCCCTCTGGATCAGTCCTGGATGGCGAGGTGGCGCGACCGCATTCTTCTTCGGGGGCGTATTCCTGTCTGGCCTCGTGGCTCAACGCTGGGCTTTTCTGGGGCTGACCGCAGTGCTGTATCGCCGCTCGTACGTCGTCTCGCGCATCGCAATCTACGGCGCGACCCCGGAGGGGCTCGCGCTGGCACGGGCGTTGCGCGATCGATCCGGTTTCCTGACCTGCGCGTTTCTCGATGACAGCCCGGTTCTGCGCGGTGCGACCTTGGACGGGGTTCCGGTTCTCGGCCACGTGACGCGCGAGGCATTGATCCGCAAGTTCAACGTCGATCGCGTCGTTCTCGCCGACCCGCTCCTGTCCACGCCGCGCAAGGCCGCGCTGGCGCGAGACCTCTCGGCCCTCGGACTGCGCTGCGAGGCATTGCCGGATTTCGCGCTTCTGGTCGGTGGCGCCGATCTCGCCGCGCGGCTGCAGCCGGTGCGCTCCGAACGGTGGCTTGGTCGCTCCGAGATCACGGAAGACGATCCGCCCGACGCGGAGTTCTACCGCGGCAAAACCATGCTCATCTCGGGGGCGGGCGGTTCCATCGGGGCGGAGCTTTGCCACCAGATACTCGCCTGTCGTCCGGCGAAACTGGTCCTTCTCGAGCTATCGGAAACGGCGCTCTTCACAATCCTCTCCGACCTGAGCCCGCTGGCGGAGCGCGCGGGCACCGAACTTGTCACGCGGCTCGGCTCTGCAGCGGATGCGGCGCTGGTGCATGAGATATTCTCGCGCGAAACGATCGACGTCGTATTCCACGCCGCCGCCTACAAACATGTCGTTCTGGTCGAGCAGAATCCCTTCTCGGGATGCGCGAATAACGTCGCCGCCACGGTCTGTCTCGCGCGCGCCGCCCGCGCCGCGAAAGTTGCGCGTTTCGTGCTGATTTCGAGCGACAAGGCGATCGCGCCCCGCTCGGTCATGGGGGCGTCTAAACGAATGGCCGAATTGGTCGTGCAGGATCTTGCGCGCCGTGCGGGCGCGACCGTCTTCTCCATCGTGCGCTTCGGGAATGTGCTCGGCTCATCCGGGTCGGTCGTGCCGATATTCGAGCGACAGATCGCGCAGGGCGGGCCGATCACGCTCACCGATCCCGAGGCCACGCGCTACTTCATGACGATCGCCGAGGCCGCGCGGCTTGTGCTGATCGCAGGGCGTTGGGACGGCGCAGGACGGGTCTATGCACTCGACATGGGCGCGCCGATCCGGATCGGCGATCTCGCCCGGCAGATGGTCGAAGCGCGCGGGTTGCGCCTTCGCGGACCGGACTGTCCAGAAGGCGATATCGAGCTTTTGCCTATCGGCCTGCGTCCGGGCGAGAAATTGCATGAAGCTCCGGTGACCGGCGCGCGTAGCCAAGCGACCGCACATCCGAAGATTCGAGATGTCCCCGTGCCCCATCTCTCGACACGCGAGACCGCCATGTTTCTGCGCTATCTCGACGCTGCCTTGGGGCAGCGTTGCGCGGCGCGGCTGGATGAGATCATCTCGCGTCTGCAACGGTTGGAGGGCGACGACCCTGCTTCGCCTGTCGTTCAGGTGCCCGGAGGGCCTGACGCTGATATTCAAAAAGCGCAGAATTTCGAGATCACGCCGCGCAGTCGAAGCGGAGCAATGGCAAGCCAGGTCACGCGCGCGATGAAGGAAAGTCGGAGCTTCGCCCCGATGGAAAAGCGCAAGACCTCGCTTCCAACTCAGCTGCCGATGCCGCGCGCCCCGGCCGGGGGCCAGACCGTGTCAGCCGAAGGGATCGCTGGGATAGCCGACGGCGCTTAGATAGAGGCCCTGCGGCGGACAGACCGGACCGCATGCGGCGCGGTCGCGGGCGGCGAGCGCTTCGGCGACGCGCTCGGCCGGCCAGGAGCCAGCACCGACCCGCTCCAGCGTGCCGACGATCGAACGGACCTGATTGTGCAGGAAGCTGCGAGCGCGCAAATGAAACCGTACCTCGCGCCCATGCAGAATGTCATGTTCTTCGATCCGGATCTCGTCGAGCGTTTTGACCGGCGATTTCGATTGGCACATGGTCGAACGAAACGTCGTGAAATCATGGTGCCCGATCAGATGCGACGCGCCTTCGCGCATCGCCTCCACGTCCAGCGGGTTCTGCACGCGCCAGACCAGACCGCGGTCATGGGTCGTCGGCGCACGACGTTGCACGAGCCGGAACAGGTAGCGCCGCTCCTGCGCCGAGAACCGGGCGTGGAACTCGTCGTCGACCCTGGCACAGGCGAGTATCGCCACCGGCGCGGGGCGGAGATGATAATTCAGCGCTTCCGAAAGTCGGAACGGGTCCCAGTCCTTCTTCAGATCGGCATGGGCCACCTGCCCGGTCGCATGAACGCCCGCATCGGTGCGTCCCGCCGCGGCGATCGTGTGGGGGCCGGGTTCGAGCTTCGCCAAAGCGTCCTCGACCGCGCCTTGCACCGAAGGCTGATCGGCCTGACGTTGCCACCCGGCAAAGGGGCCCCCGTCATATTCGATTTTCAAGGCATATCTGGGCATGGATCGCCCATAGCCCGAGTGCGCTGCGTTCCGCAATCCCTTCGCGCGCCCCTTCTTGCAACCTGGGAGTTCGGCGGACGGCACCGTTTTCCAGACGCGCGGGGGGTTGCCGGCTTGGGACGAAGTTTCCGATTCACTGTATCATTCGGTCGCATTCCTCGCATGTCGGTTGACTCGAGAGCGCCGTAGCCCCTTCCCCAGTTTCTTCGTGCGCCCCGCGCGGAGAGAAGCCGTTGCGGCGAGGCCAGACATCTCAGCACGGTGCGAGGCCGCTTGCCCTTGTCGTGGCCCGGAGCTACCGATTGTCGGTCGGGCAGGGAAGGGCGCGGAAATGAGTTTGACGATCATGGCGGCGGTGCTGGGCGCGGCCTTTCTGCACGCCCTGTGGAACGCGCTGATCCGGCTTGGTGGCTCGAAAATCCGTGCGATGGTGATGCTGTCGATTGCCGAGGCGGTGATCGGCCTGGCGGTCGCCCTGTCGCGACCGCTGCCGGACAGTGCCGCGCTGGGCTGGATCCTCGCCGCGGGCGTCATCCATTTTGGCTACAAGTTCTTCCTCGCCCATGCCTATGAGCAGGGCGACCTGAGCCGGGTCTATCCGATCGCGCGTGGAACCGCGCCGATGATGGTGGCGGTCGTCTCCGCCGCCTTGGCGATCGACGCGATGAGCGGGCTCGAATATGCCGGGATCGCGGTGCTGGGCCTCGGCATCGCCTTGATGGCGCGCGGCGTGTTCACCGATGGCGAGAGTCGCCGTCTGCTGCCCTACGCGATGGGCTCGGCACTCGCGACTGCGACCTACACGCTGGTCGACGGGATGGGCGCGCGCATATCGGGCGAGCCGGTGGGCTACGTCGGGTGGATCATGGTGTTGGGTGGCGTGCTCTTCGCCTCAGGTATGCTGGCTCAGCGCGGCACCGCGATGCTGCGCGCCGTGCCGCGCGAATGGGGAATCGCGACGCTCGGGGCTGCGGCGTCTTACGGGGCTTACGCGATCTCGATCTGGGCGATGACCCGCGCGCCGATCGCGCTGGTCGCGACCCTGCGCGAGACCTCGATCCTGTTCGCGGTGCTGATCGGTTGGCTCGTTTTCGGCGAGAAGATGCGGGTTACGAAAGCGCTTGCCGCGCTGCTGATCGTCTCGGGCGTGGTGCTGACGCGGGTCTGAGTGCTCAGAACCGCGGCCGACCGTCGGCGTCGCAGCTTACGGGCATGGCCTCGTCCGAAGATCGCGCCACGAGGTACCCGTCCGTGATCTGCAGCGGCGTGAAGGGCGGTTCCTGGATCGCGGGTTGAATCTGGCGCACCACGTAACAGCCCCCGAAGCTCTCGGTCTTTCCGTCACGCGTCCGGGCGGTCACCGTCACCGCGAGAGTCGTGTAGATAGAGCCGGCCGCGCCTTCCGACGTCATGGGGCCGACCGTGACCGAGGCCTCCGCCGTGTCGGCGTAGCCTCTCGCGAAATCCGCATAATCGCCATCCTCTTCCGGATCGGCGTAATAGCTCCAGGCGCGGGCGTATTGATGCAGCGAGATCGCGTTATAGAGCGAGCGGACCAGCGCAGCGGGGGTGGAGCGGTCGTCAAGATAGTCCCGCGCGGCGATGGCCGACTGCGCCGAGAACACGACGGCAATGAGCGCGAAAGTGTGACGCATGAGGCCTCCTGAAAACTGTTGCCGCGGACCGCCGGAGCGGCCGTCGCAGGTCAACGCCGTTCAGGGACGATTTGTTGCACGATGCCGACGAGCAGCAGGTAGAACGAGGTCACGACCAGCCCCCAATGCGCCCAGCTCGCCGGGTCGAAATCGACCCATGCGGCCCAGCCCGCGAAGAAGGTCCACAGTAGCGCCACAGGCAGAGAGACCACGCGCCAGCGCTTCGTGCGCACGGGGTGGATGAATTTCAGCGGCAGGAACATCGCGATGGCAAGCGCCACGACCACCACGAGGATCGTCCAATAGCCGGGCTTCAGCGCGAACAGCACCAGCACCAGCATGTTCCACGCGCCCGGAAAACCCTGAAACGAGTTGTCCTTCGTCTTCATCCGGGTGTCGGAGAAATAGACCACGCTGCCATATGTGATCGCGATAATCGCGAGCCAGCCCGTCCATCCCGGCAGCAGGCTCGACTGGAACAGCGCGAAGGCAGGGATGAAGACATAGGTCAGGTAGTCGATGATCAGGTCCATCAGGACACCGTCATAGAGCGGAAAATTCGCCTTCACATCGTAGCGCCGCGCGAGCGGACCATCGATCCCGTCAACGAAGAACGCGGTGACGAGCCAAAGGAACATCATCGACCATTGGCCTTCCGCGGCCGCGAGAAGCGCGAGCATCGACAACACCGCGCCGGTGGCGGTCAGAAGGTGGACGAAAAGGGCTTTGATGCGGATATCCATTTGTCCGTGATGCCGGATTTGCGACGCAGGGGCAAGCGAACTTCAGGCGCGCGGATGGCTCTTGTCGTAGATTTCCATAAGTCGCGCCGCGTCGACGGCAGTGTAGATCTGGGTGGTGCCGAGGCTCGCATGGCCCAGCAGTTCCTGAATGGCGCGCAGATCGCCGCCAGCGGCCAGCAAATGCGTGGCAAAGCTGTGGCGCATCGCATGCGGCGTCGCGGTCGAAGGCAGGCCAAGCGACATGCGCGCCCGCTCCATCGCCTTGGAAATCATCCGCGGATTGAGCGGCTTTCCGCGTGCGCCGTAGAACAAGGGGGCGTCCGGCTCGGCCGGGTAGGGGCACAGGCGTATGTATTCGGCCACCGCCTCGCGGGCGGCGGGGACGACCGGGACCAGCCGTTCTTTGTCGCCCTTGCCCCGGATGCGCAGCACCTCGGGCAGCGGATGGGCGTCGGCGCGCAGCGCGAGCGCCTCGGATATCCGCAGCCCGCAGCCATAAAGCAGCGTCAGCACGGCGGCATCGCGCGCGGCGATCCACGGCTCCATCGCTTGCGTGTCGACCTGTTCGATCATCTCGGCGGCGGCGTCTTCGTTCAGCGGTCGCGGCAGCTTGCGTTGATATTTCGGGCTGCGGGTCGAGAGGATATGGCTCGCGTCGAACCCGTCGCGATCGGCGAGCCAGCGGATGAAGCTTTTGACCGAGGACAGAGCGCGGGCGAGCGAGCGCGATGAAACCTCGCGCGACCGCTCATGCGCCATCCATGCCCGCATGTCGGAAGGGCCGAGCTGCGCGATCCGGGCGGTGTCGAGGCTCTCGCCATGATGATTTTGCAGAAATCCCAGGAAGCCCGCCACGTCGCGCCGATAGGCGGTGATCGTATGCTCGGACGCGTCGCGTAAACCGCGCAGATGGCTCAGCCACTCGGCGAGCGCGTCTTGCAGCCCTGCGGACGGCTCCGCCATCAATCCAGCCAGCGGCGCATCGTGCGTTCGAATACGCCTGCGAAGAAGGCCAGAAGATCGGTGCCCTGCGAGGGTTTGAACTGATGCGGATCCTCGGCGGCCATGACCAGCATGCCCGGCAGCCGGCCCTCGCCCAGATCGAGCTGCATCAGCGCCTCGGAGCGCACCCAGTTCGCGGCCTCGCCGAAGATCGCCTCGGAGCCGGGAACGGTCTGGCGCAGCACGACCTGTCGCGGCTGCCCGCCGCGCCCGCCGCGCATGTATTCGGTGATGAAGCCGGGTTCGGCGACGCAAAGCACCTCACCCAGCTGGCGAAGTGCCGGGTCGTCCTCGTTCTGGTGGCTCTCGAGCACCAGACGCACCGCATCGACGCGCAGGATCTCGGCCACTTCGGAAGCCAAATTCGACAGGAAGGACTGAAAGTCATGCGGGTCGAGCATCCGCAGAACCGCGCGGTGAATCTGGTTGGTACCTGCGAGGTTCTCATAGGCGGCGGCGATGACCGACCGGTGGGTGTCTTCCAGCCGGTCGAGCCGCGCCTCCAGCCGGGACATGGCCGCGCCGCGCAGATCGACGATATTGCCGCCCATCGCCGCTTCGTTCGCGGCGATCAGCGCCCGCATCAGGTCGCGGTCCTCGAGAATCACGTCAGGGTCGGAAATGATCTTGTCGCGGAGTTGCTCCACGAGGGCCGGTTCGGTCATGCCTGTCTCGTCGCTCATCGATGCGTCATTTTTTCCGAGCATACACGATGCGCATCGCGACGCAGTCCAAAAATCGGCCCCCGCGACGAAAAAGGCCCGCCGGATAGGCGGGCCTGTGCCGTTTCGGACTCACGCCGGAAGATCAGATCTTCTGGCCGGTCGCTTCCCAATCCTTGAGGAACTGGGCCAGACCCTTGTCGGTCAGCGGATGGTTCGCCATCGACTTGATAACCGCCGGCGGGGCGGTGATCACGTCGGCGCCGATGCGCGCGGCGTCGCTGATGTGGTTCACCGAGCGGATCGAGGCGGCGAGGATCTGGGTCGAGAAATCGTAGTTGTCATAGACCGTGCGGATGTCTTCGATCAGATCCATCCCATCGAGGTTGATGTCGTCGAGGCGGCCGATGAAGGGCGAGATGAAGGTCGCGCCCGCCTTTGCGGCGAGGATCGCCTGCGCGGTCGAGAAGCACAGCGTGACATTGACCATGTGGCCTTCGGATGCGAAAGCCTTGCAAGCGGTCAGGCCGTCCCAGGTCAGCGGCACCTTGATCGCGATATTGGGGGCGATCTTGGCGAGCTTCATACCTTCTTCGATCATGTCCTTGGCTTCGGTGGCCACGACTTCGGCCGAGACCGGCCCGTGGACCATGTCGCAGATTTCCTTGGTGACTTCGAGAATGTTGCGGCCCGATTTCAGGATCAGCGACGGGTTGGTGGTCACGCCATCGACCATACCCAGATCGTTGAGTTCCTTGATCGCGGCGGTGTCAGCGGTATCGACGAAGAATTTCATGGCAGCTCTCCTTGGCGGCAGTCGCGAGCGTGTTAGCGCAAAAGCGGCGAGGGTGAAAGAGGTCGCAACGCCAGAGGGGCTCAGCCCCGCGGCTTCGCCGCTCCCGGGAATATTTAGTGCAGTTGGAAGGCATGGCGATGTCTGAACCCGGTTGGTTCGAAGAGGGCGCGCGGGTCGCGGTGCTGACAGCGGAGCCGATCGGGCGGCCGCTCGATTACCGCGCGCCGGAGGGCGGCTGCTACAACGGCGCTTTCGTCGAGGTGCCGCTGGGGCCGCGCAAGGTGCTGGGTGTGGTCTGGGGGGCGGGCGAGGGCGGTTTCGACGCGGCCAAGCTGCGCGCGGTGAACCGGGTCTTCGATGTGCCGCCGATGCGCGACGAGCTGCGCGTCTTTCTCGAGCGGATGGCGGAGTACACGATGACGCCCCTGCCGCAGGTTTTGCGCCTCGCGACGCGGGCGCCGGGCTTGGGCGATCCGCCGGGGATGCGCAAGATCTACCGCTTGGGCGATCGTGAGCCGTCGCGGATGACCGATGCGCGGGCGCGGGTGCTCGAGGTGCTGGAAGAGCATGGCGGCGCAGGGTTTTACCTGAGCGAGTTAGCGCATCTGGCGGGGGTGACGACGCAGGTGGTGAAAGGGCTGGTGAAGACCGGTGCGCTGATCGAGGCGGAGGTCCCGCGCGATCAGCCCTTCCCGCGGCTCGATCCGGCGCGGCCCGGCAAGGCGCTGTCGGAGGCGCAGACCGCCGCGGCGGCGGCGTTGCGGACAGGCTCCGGCGCGTATTCGACGACGCTGCTTAAGGGCGTGACCGGATCGGGCAAGACGGAGGTCTATCTCGAGGCCGTCGCGGAATGTCTGCGCAAGGGGCGGCAGGCCTTGGTGCTGTTGCCCGAGATCGCTCTGAGTTCCGAGTTCCTTTCGCGGGTCGAGGCGCGGTTCGGCGCGCGCCCCGGCGAGTGGCATTCCGGCGTCACGCAGAGCGAGCGGCGCAGGCTGTGGAAGGCCTGCGGCGCGGGCGAGGTGCAGCTTGTCGTCGGCGCGCGCTCGGCGCTGTTCCTGCCGTTTCGCGATCTGGGGCTGATCGTCGTCGATGAGGAGCATGACAGCTCCTACAAGCAGGAGGAGGGCGTTCTCTATAATGCGCGCGACATGGCGGTGCTGCGCGCCTCGGGTTGTTCGGCGCAGGTGGTGCTGGCC
The DNA here is from genome assembly GCF_002213165.1 of Thioclava sp. F1Mire-8. NCBI lineage: Bacteria > Pseudomonadati > Pseudomonadota > Alphaproteobacteria > Rhodobacterales > Paracoccaceae > Thioclava > Thioclava sp. F1Mire-8. The sequence goes on from NZ_NBNY01000002.1 coordinate 27,503, forward strand.
TCGGCGACGCCTAGTCTCGAGACATGGGCGAACGCGGAGGCGGGGAAGTATCAGCGGCTTGATCTGGGCGCACGGTTCGGCACGGCGGAACTGCCCGAGATGGGCACGATCGACATGCGTGACGAGGCGATCGAGAGCGCGCATTGGATCGGGCCGACGCTGGTGAAGGAGGTGCTGGCGCGGGTGGCCGAGGGGCAGCAGGCGATGCTGTTTCTCAACCGTCGCGGCTATGCGCCGGTCACGATCTGTCGGGCCTGCGGGCATCAGATTGGCTGCGATCATTGCGACGCGCGGATGGTCGAGCACCGTTTCCTGAAGCGCCTCGTCTGCCACCAATGCGGCGAGACGAAGCCGATCCCGGTGAAATGCCCGAGCTGCGAAGTGGAAGGGAAGCTCGCGCCGGTCGGGCCGGGGGTCGAGCGGCTGGCCGAGGAGGTTGCGGAGCGCTTCCCCGACGCGCGCCTGGCGGTGCTGTCTTCTGACCTGTTCGGTTCAGCCCGCGCGCTGAAGGAGAAGATCGCCGAGATCGCACAGGGCGAGGCGGATATCATCATCGGCACCCAGATCGTGGCGAAGGGGCATAACTTCCCACGGCTGACCTTGGTGGGCGTGATCGACGCCGATCTGGGCCTGCAGGGCTCGGACCTGCGCGCGGCGGAGAAGACATTCCAACTGATGCGGCAGGTGGCGGGCCGGGCGGGCCGCGCCGAGGAGAAGGGCGCGGCGCTGTTGCAGACCTATCAGCCCGAGCACCCGGTGATCCGGGCGATTCTGGGCGGCGACGAGGAGGCGTTCTGGGCGCAGGAGGCGGCCGCGCGGCAGGCCCAGGGCGTACCGCCTTACGGGCGGATGGCCGGGATCATCCTGTCGGGGCCGGATCTGCAGCCGCTTTTCGAGATCGGCAATCACCTGGCGCGCAACGACGCCGCGCTGCGCCGGATCGGCGCGCAGGTCTTCGGGCCCGCGCCTGCGCCGATCGCGCGGGTGCGCGGGCGGCATCGGGTGCGGATGCTGGTGAAGGCAGAGAAAAGCGCGCCGCTGCAGGGCGCGCTCAAGGCTTGGCTCAAGGGGCTGAAGCTGCCGACGAATGCGCGGCTCGCAGTCGATATCGATCCGCAGAGCTTTCTTTGAGGGCGCCTAGCGGCTGCCTCTTCCCTTCGCCGGTGGTTTCTGGAAGCTCCGCCACTGCCTTCGTTAGCGGTTCGCTCCGGGTACCCATAACACATCATCCTTGCCATCGTCATTCGCGATCCGGGCTGCGACGAAGAACCAGTCGGACAGGCGGTTTAGATATTTCACTGCCCATTCGTTGACGCCTTCGATCGCGGCGAGGGACACGGCTTCGCGCTCGGCACGACGCGCGACGGTGCGCGACATGTGAAGGTGCGCCGCGAGCGCCGTGCCGCCCGGCAGGATGAAGCTGCGCAGCGGCTCGAGCTTCTTGTTCATCGCGTCGATCTCGGTCTCGAGCCGGGTCACCTGGGACTCGACCATGCGCAGGACCGGGTAGCCCGCCTCGTCGTCATGTTCCATGTCCGGGCGCGCCAGATCGGCGCCAAGATCGAAGAGGTCGTTCTGGATCACGGAAAGCTGCTTTTGCAGCGCCTTGTCGGCATGCAGGCGCGCGATACCCACGGTCGCGTTCAGCTCGTCCACCGTGCCATAGGCGGTCACGCGCGCGGAATGTTTGGCAACGCGCACCCCGTTCGAGAGCGCGGTTTCCCCGGCGTCGCCGGTGCGCGTGTAGATGCGATTGAGAACGACCATCAGCCACCCTTTCTGAGATAAACGAACAACAGGATCAGCGCGATCGCGACCGCCTGGGCGGCAATGCGCAACCGCATCAGCTTGTTGGCATGTTTCTTGTTGAAATCGCCCCCGCGTCCGAAGCCCGCGATGCCGATCATCAAGATCACCAGAACCGCCAGACTTGCCACGGCGACGATGTAGAATAACGGGTCGTTGCGCATGTAGTCTCTCTCCCTCTGGGCTCAAGACATAGCTGGAGATCACGAAAATGCGAAAGGATTTTCAGCCCTTGGCCAGCACCCAGTCGAGCATCCGGTCTGGCAGGAAGCGGCGCACGACACTGATCGTCTTCGTGGGCGTGGTGATCTTGTAGCGCGGCTTCGGGTTCGGGGCCTCGAGCGCCTTGAGGATCGCCTTCGTCACCTCGGAGGGCGGCAGTTCGAACGTGTCGGGCTTGCCGCGGCCTTGGTAGAGACGCTTTAGCAAGCTGCCCTCGTATTGCGCGCGGCGGGCGGAGTTCTCCCAATCCACCCATTTCTCGAAAGGCGGGATCGAATTGACCCGGATTTTCGAGGTGATAGGGCCCGGCTGGATCAGCACGATCTTGATGTCCGTATCTGCCATCTCGAGCCGCATCACGTCGGTCAGCCCTTCCAGCGCGAATTTCGTCGAGGCGTAGGCTGCGCGCCATTTCAGACCGACGAAGCCCAGCACCGAGGAGCATTGCAGGATGCGTCCTTCGCCGTTGTCGCCCTGTGCGCGCATCACCTTGATCGCGCGGGTCGTCAGGTCGTGCAGGCCAAACAGGTTGGTCTCGAAAATCTCGCGCAGCGCGCCGGGCGGAATGTCCTCAGCAGCGCCGGGGCAGGCGAAGGCGGCGTTATTGTAGAGCGCATCAAGCCGGCCATGCCCGCGCGCGAGCGCCTCGTTGAAGCCAGCCTCGATGCTTTCGGGATCGGCCACGTCGAGTTGGAACGAGACCAAGCCCTCGGAGCGCAGACGTTGGCAATCCTCTTCGCGGCGGCAGGTGGCGAAGACTTTCCAGCCCGCGGCCTTCAGCCCGTGGGCCGCGTCGTAGCCGATGCCCGAGGAGCATCCGGTGATCAGAATCGTCTTGGCCATGCGCGCGCCTTCCCTCTGATCCGGCGAGGCAAAGAAAAACCCGCCGGAGATATGCCTCCGGCGGGAATATTTTGACCCGGGTGGAAAAACAAGAATTTAGCGGTGCACCGCCTGTGAAAGCTCAGTTCGCCGGGCGCAGATATTTCTTCGAGACCCAGCCTTCGGTGCCGCCGCCTTCGATCTTCACATGCGCCCAACCGCCGCTCTCGGCCACAACGAGCACTTGATCGCCTTTGCGGACGCTGTCGATCGCGGCATTGCTGGTCGAGGGGCCCGAGCGCACGTTGAGGGCATTGGCCGAGACGCTCCAGAGCGTGCCGCCGTCGACTTCCGGCGCAGCGGTCTTGCGATGTTCCGGCGAGGGTTTGAGCTCAGGGCCCGGCATCCGCGTGTTCGGCGTGATGCGCGTGATCAGCGACGCCTTCTCGATTTTCGGCGTATCGGTCGGCGATGTGGCGGCCGCCTTCGCGACAATTTGAGGCGCTTCGCTGGCCGAAAGTTCTTGACTGTCGGTCGCGGCGCGTGACACCTGTACCGTGTCATTTGACGTAGCCGCAGAGGCCTGTTCGACGTCCCCGGGGACGTCGCGACCGGCGATGGCCATAACGGCGTAAATACCCGCCAAAGTGGTCAGCAACAACTTACCCATGTTCAACCCCCTGATTCCGAATTGGCAGCTGGGGAATCATTGAAATGTTAACACGATTCCGCCTGCTCTACGTCGGTGAAATTCCGCCGACGGGGGAAAAGTTCCTTGGAAATTCTTATTCCTGCTTTTCCCGCTGGACCGGGATCGGGCTCGGCTTTAGTAAATCGGCATGAGCAGTGACGAAGAAAATCCCCTCTCCACCAGTTCCGAACCGCTGAGCCGCGCGATTGGCGAGCGCTATCTGACCTATGCGCTCTCGACGATCATGCACCGGGCGCTGCCCGATGCGCGCGACGGGTTGAAGCCGGTGCATCGGCGCATCCTCTTCGCGATGCGCGAACTGAAGCTGTCGCCCACCGGCGGCTTTCGGAAATCCGCGAAGATCTCGGGTGACGTGATGGGGAACTACCACCCCCATGGCGACGCCGCGATCTACGACGCGATGGCGCGTCTCGCGCAGGATTTCGCGATGCGCTACAAGCTCGTCGACGGGCAGGGCAACTTCGGCAATATCGACGGCGATAACCCGGCAGCCTCGCGTTACACCGAGGCACGTCTGGCCTCACCGTCCGAGTCGCTTCTGGAAGGTCTGGCCGAGAACGCGGTCGATTACCGCCCGAACTACGACGGTACGCTGACCGAGCCGGTCGTGCTGCCCGCCGCCTTTCCGAACCTGCTGGCCAATGGCGCGAGCGGCATCGCGGTCGGCATGGCGACGAACATCCCCCCGCATAACCTCGGTGAGTTGGTCGAGGCGCTCTTGGAGATGATCAAGCGCCCCGCCATCACTGATGACGAGCTGGTCGAGCATATCCCCGGCCCCGACTTCCCGACCGGCGGTGTGCTGGTCGAGCCGCCCGAGAATATCCGCGACGCCTATCGCACCGGGCGCGGTGCGTTCCGTCTGCGGGCGCGCTGGGAGAAAGAGGATCTCGGCCGCGGTCAGTGGCAGATCGTCGTCACCGAGATTCCGTATCAGGTGCAGAAATCGAAGCTGATCGAGCGTCTGGCCGAGGTCATCCAGACCCGCAAAGTGCCCGCGCTGGCCGATGTGCGCGACGAGAGTGCCGACGATATCCGCATCGTGCTGGAGCCGAAATCGCGCACCGTCGAGCCCGAGATGCTGATGGGGATGCTGTTCAAGAACTCCGATCTGGAGGTCCGCTTCTCGCTCAACATGAACGTGCTGATCGACGGGCGGGTGCCGAAGGTCTGCTCGCTCAAGGAGGTGCTGCGCGCCTTCCTCGATCACCGGCGCGAGGTGCTGCTGCGCCGTTCGCAGCATCGGATGGACAAGATCGACGCGCGTCTGGAAGTGCTCGAAGGCTACATTATCGCCTTCCTGAACCTCGACCGGGTGATCGAGATCATTCGCTACGAGGACGAACCCAAAGCGATGCTGATGGCCGAGTTCGAACTGTCGGACGTGCAGGCCGAAGCGATCCTAAACATGCGCCTGCGCAGTCTGCGCAAGCTCGAGGAGATGGAACTCAAGCGCGAGCGTGATGCACTGATCGAAGAGCGCTCGGGACTGGAAGACCTTCTCGCCTCCGAAAAGCTGCAATGGAAGACGATCGGCGGTGAGCTGAAAGAGATCGACAAGAAATTCGGCCGCAACGCCGAGGGCGGCGCGCGACGCACCGGCTTCGCCGAGGCCGGTGAGGTCGAGGAAGTGCCGATCGAGGCGATGATCGAACGCGAACCGATTACCGTGATCCTGTCGAAGATGGGCTGGATCCGGGCGATGAAGGGCCACAACGCGCTCGACGCCGAGGTGAAGTTCAAGGATGGCGACGGGCCGATGTTCGCCATGCATGCCGAGACCACGGACCGGATCGTCGCGATGGGCTCCAACGGGCGCGCCTATACGGTGCTCGGGGCGAATCTGCCCGGCGGGCGCGGCATGGGCGAGCCGCTGCGGCTGATGGTCGACCTGCCCAACGAGGCGGAGGTGACGCATCTGCTGCTGCCGAAGGCGGGCGAGAAATACCTTCTAGCCTCCTCGGATGGCGACGGGTTCGTCTGCCCGGGCGAAGAGCTCGTGGCGCAGACCAAATCGGGCAAGCAGGTTCTGAACATGAAGGGGGCGGCGAAAACCACCGTCTGCTCGAAGATCGACGGCGACACGGTCGCTTGCGTCGGTCAGAACCGCAAGCTGCTGGTCTTCCCGCTGGAAGAGCTGCCCGAAATGGCGCGCGGCAAGGGCGTCCGTTTGCAGAAATACAAGGACGGGGGGCTGAGCGACGCCAAGACCTTCACCCTGGCCGATGGTCTGAGCTGGAAGGATCCGGCGGGCCGCACGCGGACCGAGACCGACCTCGCCGAATGGACCGGAAAGCGCGCCTCGGCGGGCCGCATGGCCCCGCGTGGCTTCCCGCGGGACAACAGGTTCACCTGAGGCTTTGCCTGAGGGATCGTCCGGACAGGCCCGGGCGATCCGGCAGGGGGCGCCGCCCCCTCTTGCCCTGTCGGGCAATTCACCCCCGGGATATTTTCGCCAAGGCGAAGCATGAATGTTCGCTCTCGCCCGTCACGCGCGCTCTACTGTCAGCCAGATGCCGCCCTTTGGGCGTGTGGTCAGGATCATCTCCGGCACAGGCTCGCGCCCCGGAACGGCGGTGAAGCGGAACCGGGCGAGGAGCGTGGCGAGGATGATCTGTGCTTCCTGCATCGCGAAGCCCGCGCCGATGCAAATCCGCGGCCCGGCCCCGAAGGGCAGGAAGGCGAAGCGGTCATGCGTCGGATCGGCGAAACGATCCGGGCGGAAGGCATGCGGGTCGTCCCACAGCGCGTGGTGACGGTGGAGCGCGTAGATCGGCAGCATCACCGTGTCGCCTGCGCGCACCTCGCGCCCCAGAAGCGTGTCGGGTTTGCGCGCCGTGCGCGACAGGAAGCCCGCAGGCGGGTAGAGGCGCAGGCTTTCGTTCACGATCTGCGCGACGAGGGGCATTTTCGGCAGGTCATCGACGGTCGCCGCATGCGCGCCGAGCGCGGCCTGCGCCTCGCTGCGGGCGGCCTCCTGCACCGCCGGGTCGAAGGCGCAGAGATAGAGCGCCCAGGCGAGCGTCAGGGCGGTGGTCTCATGGCCTGCGACAATGAAGGTCAGCAGGTTGTCGCGTAGCTCGGCCGGGCTCATCTCGCGGCCGGTTTCGGGGTCCTGCGCGCCGTCGAGCAGGTCCAGAAGGTCGGGCACCGCCTTCGCCTCGCTCGCGCGCCGGGCCTCGATCGCGCGGTCCGCATGGCGCTTGAGGTCGCGCACGACGCCCGAGGAGATCACCCGATGCGGGCGCGGCACCCAAGCGGGCAGCGCGAAGAGATCCAGCAGCGAGACCTTTGCCGTCTGCGCGATATAGGCGTCGATCGCCCGATGGATCGCGGCGCGGTCGAAGCCCTCGTCGCCCGAGAAGGTCACGTCCGAGATCACCTCGAAGGTCGCAGCCACCATCTCCTGATGCAGATCCACCGCGCGACCGGTATCGGCGGCGGTGCTGATGCGCGCGGCAGAGGCCTCCGCTGCCGCCCCCATGACGGGGGCGAGCGCCTCCATGTTGCGCGCGGCGAAAACCGGAGAGGCGGCGCGGCGCTGCCAGCGCCATTCGGCCCCTTCGGCGACGAATAGCCCTTCCCCTACGGCAGGGCCGAGAATGAGCTTGGTCACCACCGATTTCGGATAATCCTCGACGCGCGTCTTGAGGATGTGACGCAGGCTGTCAGGGTCCATCACCATATGCCAGCGCGCGCCTGTATTGCCCGAGATGATCGGTGCATGGGTGGCCAGTTCCGGTATTATTTCCAACAGGTTGCGCCGCGCAGCCCGGAAGCTCGCGAGGATCCCCAGCGGGTGCTCGGCAAGCGGTGCGCGGGCGGGAAGGCGGTGGGTGTCGTCTGTCGCAGCGTAATCCATGACGGGATGGTAGTGCGGAGCGGGTCGCTGCCCAAGCGAAACCGCGAACACAGACAGGGGAAACCCTACATTCCGGGCTTGATTTTTCCCCGCCAGGGCAATAGGTAGCGCGCGATATTGACTCGGGCTCGCTGCTAGCGGCCCCCTAACCAGAGGCGCCCCGCGAGATGGCAAAGGAAAAGTTTGAACGTAACAAACCGCACGTCAACATCGGCACGATTGGCCACGTTGACCACGGCAAGACGACGCTGACGGCTGCGATCACGAAGTATTTCGGTGATTTCCGCGCGTATGACCAGATCGACGGCGCGCCGGAAGAGAAAGCCCGCGGCATCACGATCTCGACCGCGCACGTGGAGTACGAGACCGAGTCGCGTCACTACGCGCACGTCGACTGCCCCGGCCACGCCGACTACGTGAAGAACATGATCACGGGTGCCGCGCAGATGGACGGCGCGATCCTGGTCGTGAACGCAGCTGACGGCCCGATGCCGCAGACGCGCGAGCACATCCTGCTCGGCCGTCAGGTCGGCATCCCGGCGATGGTCGTGTACCTGAACAAGGTTGACCAGGTCGACGACGAGGAGCTGCTCGAGCTCGTGGAAATGGAAGTTCGCGAACTTCTGTCGTCCTACGACTTCCCCGGCGACGATATCCCGATCATCAAGGGTTCGGCTCTGGCCGCGATGGAAGGCCGTGATCCGGAAATCGGCGAGAACTCGATCCGTGCTCTGATGGAAGCTGTCGACAGCTACATCCCGACGCCGGAGCGCGCCGTGGACCAGCCCTTCCTGATGCCGATCGAAGACGTGTTCTCGATTTCGGGTCGTGGTACGGTTGTGACCGGCCGCGTCGAGCGTGGCGTGATCAACGTCGGCGACGAACTGGAAATCGTGGGCATCCGCGACACCTCGAAGACGACCTGCACGGGCGTCGAGATGTTCCGCAAGCTGCTGGACCGTGGTGAAGCTGGCGACAACATCGGCGCGCTGCTGCGCGGCATCGACCGTGACGGCGTCGAGCGTGGTCAGGTTCTGTGCAAGCCGGGTTCGGTGAAGCCGCACACGAAGTTCGAAGCTGAAGCCTACATCCTCACCAAAGAGGAAGGTGGCCGTCACACCCCGTTCTTCGCGAACTACCGTCCGCAGTTCTACTTCCGCACGACGGACGTGACCGGCACCGTGACGCTGCCCGAGGGCACCGAGATGGTGATGCCGGGCGACAACCTGAAGTTCGAAGTCGAACTGATCGCTCCGATCGCGATGGAAGACGGTCTGCGCTTCGCAATCCGCGAAGGCGGTCGCACCGTCGGCGCCGGCGTGGTGTCGAAAATCATCGAGTGATCTTCGGATCATTTGGACTTGCGAAGGGCCGCCCGCTTGGGCGGCCCTTTTGCTTTGCGTGAAAGGCGCGGTGCCGGTGGTCGCAATCGCGGGTGTCTCGCGCTAGATCTTCTGCGGATCGGGTGGTGCGGGAGGATGCAAGACATGGTGGAGACGAACGGTGCGCGTGAGCGGCGCTGGGACGTAGACGGGCTACGGATCGCCGGGCTTAAATGGGGCCCCGAGGAGGGGCTGCCGGTCTTGGCGCTGCATGGTTGGATGGATCATGCAGCAAGCTTTGCCGAGCTCGCGCCGCGGCTGAATGGCTGCCATGTCGTCGCGCTCGATTTGAGCGGGCAGGGGCTGAGCGGGCATCGCGCGGCCCATGCGAGCTACAATATCTGGGACGACTTGCCGCAGATCCTGCGGGTGCTCGACGCTCTGGGCTGGAAGGAGTGCGTGCTGCTGGGCCATTCGCGGGGTGCCAATATCGCGGCGCTGTTGGCGGCAGCGATGCCGGAGCGGGTGCGGGGTTTCATCGCGCTCGATTCGCTGGCCCCCGAGCCGGTGGCGCAGGACTTCGTCACAACCCTGCGCGCCTATCTGACCGAGGTGCCAACGCAGGCGGCGCGACCTCCGCGCCGTTTCCCGATGCGCGAGGCCTATATCGCGCGCCGCGCGGGGCAGCGCAATGCGCGCGCGGTGGCCGAGGCGCTGGCGGAGCGTGCACTGGAAGAAGGCTCCGAGGGCTGGCATCTGCGCGGCGACCGGCGGCTGTTCGCAAGCTCTGCAGCGAAACTCGATCGCGACGATGTGGAGGCGGTGCTGCGGGCGATCCGGGCACCGGTGCTCAATATCTGGGCTGAGGACGGGATCCGGGCGCGGCGCGAGGGCACGGCGGAGCTGGCGCGATGGGGGGCCGAGCTGATCGCCGATTACGAGAGCGTGGAGATCGCCGGCGGCCACCATTTCCACCTCGACCCTGACGCGGCGGAGCAGATCGCGAAGGCGATGACGGAGTGGCGCGCGCGCAAGCTGTGACCGGACGGCTGGCGCGGACCCGTCGCTTGCGCTAGACCGGACGAGCACGCAATGGAGGCGCCGATGGACAAGACCCTTTTCTGATCCCGTTTCCCTGAAACTCTGATCGAGAGAGGTCTCTCCATGTCTGCCCATCCGCTGCCGCGGCGCTTTCCTGCGCCCGATACCCGCAATCCTGTCCTGCTGCCCGATGGCATGCCGCATGAACCCACCGTGTTCCTGCAGGCGGTGATCGATCATCCCAATATCGAGGTCGGGCGCTATGCTTATTACAGCCCTCTCGTTCCCGTGCCGGACGCGGCGGCGGAGCTGGCGCCGTATCTGTTTCCCGGCTGCCCCGAGCGGCTGGTGATCGGCCCCTTCGCGCAGATCGCGCATGGGGTGCGCTTCATCACCGCCTCGGCCAATCATCCGATGGGCGGGATTACGACCTATCCGTTCCGGATTTTCGACATGGAGACGGCGGGGAAATATCTCGAGGAGAATGCCGCGATCGGCGATACGGTAATCGGGCCGGATGTCTGGCTAGGCTTCAATGCAATGGTGGTGCCCGGGGTGCGCATCAGCGCGGGGGCGATCGTGGCGGCTGGCTCGGTGGTCGCGCAGGACGTGCCGCCCTTCGCCATCGTTGCTGGCAATCCGGCGCGCGTGGTGCGGTCCCGGTTCAACCCCGATGAGATTGCACAATTGCTCGAACTGGCGTGGTGGGACTGGCCGGTGGAGGCCATACAGGCCGCGCTTCCGGCACTGGAAGCAGGCGATGTCGCCGCACTGGCCAGACACGCACCCTAAGCGAGAGGCTTGCCGCTGCGCGCAACGACGCTAGGCTCTGGGCAACGCTACGATTTCGCCCGGAGCCCGGATGACCAACAGCCCGATCCTCTTCTCGCATATCCTCTCGGGCGCGCCCGATCCTGACGGGCCTGCCGATATCGTCGAGGCGCTACGGGACGAACGGCTCGCCTGGGCGCATCTGGACGGGACGCACCCGCGGGCGCAGCGCTGGATTCGCGAGGAGCTGGATTACCTCGACCCGCAGGCGGTGGAGGCGTTGCTAGATGTCGATACGCGCCCGCGCATGAGCCAGATCGGCGAGGGGCTTCTGGTGATCCTGCGCGCGATCAACTTCAACGAGGGCGAAGACCCCGAGGATATGGTCTCGCTGCGGATGTATCTCGACCGGCAGCGCATCCTGACGATCTCGCGCAAGCGCGTGCGCGCGATCGAGCACATGAACGTAGCGATCCGCGACGGCCAAGGGCCCAGCGACGCGGGCAGCTTCCTCGTGCAACTCACCGAGGATATCGTCGGCAATATCGGAGTGTTCCAGAGCGAATTGGACGAACGCGCCGAAACGCTAGAGGATCAGGTCTATGGCGGGCACGCCGATCACATGCGCCGCGACGTTCTGGACCTGCGGCTGCAGGTGATCGCGGCGCGGCGTTACCTCGCGCCGCAACGCGAAGCCCTGATCCGTCTGACGCAGGCGGAGAGCCCGATCATCGACGAGGTCACGCGGCGCGAGATCGAGGAAGAAGCGTTGAAAATGACGCGGATTTCGGAAGATATGGACGAGCTGCGCGATCAGGCGCAGGTGCTCCGCGAGGAACTCTCGAGCCAGCTGTCGGATCGGGTGAACCGCAACACCTTCGTGCTGTCGGTGGTCTCCACGATCTTCCTGCCCCTCGGGTTTCTCACCGGACTGTTCGGTGTCAACATCGGCGGGATGCCGGGGCTGAATTCCGACAATGCGTTCAATTATCTGGTGATCGTCTGCGTGGTGATCGTCGCCGTGCAGTTGATGGTCATGGGCCTCCTGCGCCTCTATTCGAAGCGCAGGAAGCGGTAATTCACGCGATCAGGCGGCGTCGCGCATGTGGCGACCTTCCTGCACCTCCTCGATGATCTTTGCGACGAAATCGTCGAGATCCTTCGGGTTGCGCGAGGTGACGACGCCATTGTCGGAAACCACGGATTCGTTGACCCATTCGCCACCGGCGTTTTCGACATCGGTGCGCACCGAGTGATACGAGGTCATCTTGCGCCCCTTGGCGATACCGGTTTCGATCAGAAGCCAAGGTGCGTGGCAGACCGCGGCTACAACCTTCCCCTGGTCATAGAAATTGCGCAGCAGGTCCAGCGCGCTTTTCTCGACACGAAGAAGGTCGGGGTTGATCTGACCGCCGGGTAGAACGATCGCATCGTAATTCGACGCGTCGACATCGGAGATCTTGCGCTGCACCGAAACGGTTTCGCCCCAGTCGGTTTCGTCCCAACCGCAGATATCTTCGCCGTCGAGCGAGGCGATGTCGATCTGCGCGCCTGCTTCGATCAGCTTGTCGCGCGGAACGGTCAATTCGGCCTGCTCGAAACCATCGGTGGCCATGATCAGAATGCGGGCTTCGGTAATCTTTGGCATATGCTTTCCTTTCCAGAGGCGCAGCTTGCGCGGGTTCGGAGGAAAAACGATCTGTGCTCGGCTTGCGTTCCACGGCGATTTCTTCGGCGGGGAAATGCGAGAGATCGATGGAAAGGTACTTGATTTCGGTCGCGTGAGACTTTAGCACCCACGCCACGGCCTAGGGGTATAGCTCAGTTGGTAGAGCATCGGTCTCCAAAACCGAGGGTCGCGGGTTCGAGTCCCTCTGCCCCTGCCAGCCGTTTCCTGAAAATTTACGTTCGTTCGCGTAACGTTCCGAAAGATGGCGTCACCTGACGCCGATTTCGGACGCTATCGCGAGGAATCGTTGTGCTGGGCAGAATTTTCCGGGTCTTTCAGCGATATGCCGACGCGAATCTCCGAATCTCTCGGACTGTGGGCGGTTTGGGCGCGCGCGCGGAAGCTTGCGGCCTGCATGTCACGCGATATGAGTATAGCGGAAACCGTCTTCGGCTGGAGGGGCGAATCGCCGCTCCGGAGCTGGTCTTGCGGTTGGACAGCGTGACGCAACGATGCGCCCTTGAACCCGACGCTTCAGGGGTGGCGAAATTCGCCTTCGATCTGCCGTTTTGGCCCGCTCGGGTAGAACTGGCCATTCCCGGTAAAGGAGCTGAAAGGGCAAGGAAACGAAAGCTGGACCTTGCCGCCGATCGGACGCCTTCGTCTCACTTTCGGGCAGCTGCGTATTGCGCCGATATTTCTTTGGCGGCTCGCCTCTCATGCCGGCGACATCTGGCGATGGCGAAGCCGCGGCGACAGTTCCGCGGGGATGAGGGTGAAGTCGGCACTGGGGTTTGTGGCGCAATCGCGAGGTGCGCTTCTACCGTCCGACTTGTTGCGCACCGAACCGCCTGACGAACCGCCGGCTTCCCCCGCGATCGTGATTGTCTTGCCAGTTTTCAACGCGCGGAATCTGCTGCGCGAGACGCTCGATCGCATCGTTCGGCATACGGATCTCGATTGGCACATGATCGTGGTCGAAGATCGCTCGACCGATCCCGAGATGCGGCCGTTTCTGCGCGATTGGTGTAAGGCCAAAGCCAACGTGACGCTTCTGGAAAATGCAGCAAATCTGGGCTTCGTCGCCTCCGTCAATCGCGGGTATGAGGAGGTCCTGAATCGCTTCCCAGACCGTCCCGTGGTCTTGCTGAATTCGGATGTCTTCGTGCCTGCGGGCTGGGCGTCGCGGCTTGTGGAGCCGCTCACCGACCCTGAGGTGGCAAGCGTGACGCCAATGTCGAATGACGCGCAGATATTGTCGGTGCCGATGCCTGGTGCGCGGAGCGATCTGCCGCCCGGGGCCGTCGATCAGATCGATGCCTTCGCCGCGAAGTTGGAACCTTCGCAAGCGCGCGCCGATCTGCCCACCGGGATCGGTTTTTGCATGGCGCTCGCCCCCCGCTTTCTTTCCCAACTTCCGTGCTTCGATCCGGGGTTCGGGCGCGGCTACGGAGAGGAGACGGATTGGTGCCAAAGGGTACGGCGGCTCGGGGGGCGCCATGTCGGGATAAGCTCGCTTTTCGTCGAGCATCGGGGCAGTGCCTCCTTCGGTCCGTCGGCGCGCCAGAAACTGGTGGAACGCAATCACGCGAAGATCGAGCGGCGCTATCCGAGCTATCCGCGCGCGGTCGATCGGTTTCTTAGCCGCGACCCGCTGGCAGCTCCTCGTTTTGTGCTTGCCTTGGCGCGTGCGGGCGCATTGCAGGCCGCGCCGCTCAAAATCTGGTTCGGGCATTCCCTTGGTGGCGGCGCAGAGATTCGGCTGCGTGAGGAAATCGCCGCGGAGCTTCGCGCCGGGCGGCGCGGCGTCGTTCTGCGTGTCGGCGGTGCGGCTCGCTGGTCCATCGAGCTTCACGACCCGCTCGGCCCATGCATCACAGAGACGGCGGATCGGGCAGCGATCCTTTCTCTGCTGCAGGTCCTTCCAGAACGCCACGTAATCTATTCCTGCGGCGTCGGTCATTCGGCGCCGCTCGAAATCCCAGAGCTGTTAGTCGATCTGTCCCGAGGGCACCAACTCGACATTCTTTTCCACGACTATTTCCCTCTCAGTGAGGCATACACCCTCCTGGAAGAGGGGCCCAGTCTGCGCGACATCCCGGTGCGTATCGATCTGCGCCCCGGATTCCGAAAGCCGCCTCGCGCGCATTCAAGCGGCGACCGATCGGAATGGGAAGCTGCATGGGGTGCCGCAATGACCGCGGCGACGCGCTTGCGCGTTTTCTCGCGCAGTTCCGCTGGCATCGTTGCGTCGGTTCGCCCCGACCTTGCGGATAAGATCGACTGCAAGCCGCATGACAGGAGGCGACCTGCACGTCTGACCTATCCGCATCACAGGCAACTGGCGAACTCCGGCACCTCCTCGAATGCTGACAGATCTGCGCAGCCCGTTATTGGCGTGCTTGGCCATATCGGCCTGCACAAGGGAGCCTCGGTCGTGGAAGCCGTAGGCGATGCGTGCATCGCTGACGGGCGCGCGCGGCTCGTGCTACTGGGGACTCTCGATCCGCGGTTTCATCTCGACGCGCCGAACCACATCCATGGGCCGTTCGAGCGGTCTGACTTGCCGATACTGGTTGCGCATCACGGAATCGATCGGTGGTTTATCCAGTCGCTCTGGCCGGAGACCTTTTCGTTCACGACGCACGAGGCCCTCGGCACCGGCCTGCCGGTGACCTGTTTCGATCTCGGCGCACAGGCTGAGGCGGTCAGGGCTGCGGGCAGACAGGGATGCGTTTTGCCGCTGCCACGGTATCCATCGGATGTCGACATGGGTCGCCTGCTCGGACAGCCCGACTGCGAAAGGTGGGTAGCGTGACATTCGAGGACAGTCTTGCCGTCTTCCACGTCGGCGCTCCGAAATGCGGCAGTTCGGCCCTTCAATCGGCATGGAGCGTACACCCGGACAGGGCGTCACGTACCGGACATCGCGTGCGCTATATCGGCGCGGCGAAGGTCAGGGGATTGGTGATGCCGCTGCGCGGCAGGGCCGTGTCACATGCCGCGGCGCTTTCTCCTTACGGATATGTCTCGATGCCAGATCCGGGTCGCGAGGTCGGGGCAAGCCCCTTCGCCGCTTTCCTCCAGAGAGAAATGGCGCGCGCCCACAGCTGCGGCTACATCCCGTTTTTCTCGAATGAGGGATGGATTCGGCGCCCCGAAATTTTTGCGTCGCTGCTCGCCGACCTTGGCCATCCGCCCGTCACCGTGTTGGCCTTCCTGCGGCCGCCTTTGACATGGATGAATGCGGCGTTCTGGCAGTGGGGCGTCTGGAGCCGTCCCTGCTTTGACGATTGGCTGCGCGCCTGGCGGTGTCCTTATAGCTTCGGTGCCGATCTCGCGGCTTGGGTGCGTATTCCCAATGTTCGCTTGCAGGTCGCCCCAGCAGGGCATGACGCGGTCGCTTGCACCGATGCTCTCTTTCAAACATCGAGCCAGCCGTCCCGGCAGCGTCACAGAACTGGCAGCGCGGCGCAGATTGGTTTCCTACTGCGCAATCGGCGCTTCCGCCCAGATACCCATCGCGCCGAAATCGAGTTCCTGTTGCAGAGGTGTTTGGCGGCGGGGCCTATGCTTCGCCGCGCGTGGGCAATCGCGCCGCATCATGTGGAGACGCTGCAGGAGATCGCGCAGACCCAGCGCCAAAAGCTCGAGCGCGTGTTACCCGCTACCCAGGCGGAGGCCATATGCGACGATCCGTTCTGGGCTTCCCCCTATCCCTATCATCCCGAAATAGAGAAAGGTCCTGCACGGCTAGACGATCTCGACGAATTGCGCATCTTTGCGGGGCGGCTCCTCTCTGGGTCATGGCCAGCGGACGCAACGCTTGGAGAACTCGATCGGTTGATCGCAAAGCGTCTCGATACCCTTCTGCACAAGGACCGTTGTGGTCGGTGGCGCGCCGCGCTGTTCGGTGCGCCTTCGCGCCGGTCCGCAACGCTCACCTTGCGAGGAGATCCCGGTAACGCGTCCTGAGCGCCAGAAGGCCGATGGCCAGCGCCACGAGTGATACGCCGATGACCCAAGGCGCGGAAAGATGATCGGGCTCGTAGGTCGGGAAGAACCCGTGCCTCAGATAGCCGATGACATGTACGAGCGGGTTGAACCACAGGACGTCTGCGGCCCACGTCGGCAGGTGATCGGTGAGGAAAAACACACCGGATATCAGGAACATAGGTCGCATCAGGATCGACCATATCTGCTGCCAGACAGGGATACGCAGGAAGAGAAAACAGTTGAGCGTTCCGATGCCGAAGGACAACAGCACGGCAAGACTCGCCGCCTCGAATATCCGCAGCGGATCAGGGCTCGCGCGGGAGTCGAAGATCAGCAGGCAGCCCTGAAGAACTAGGTAAGAGACGATGAGTTTCGTGAGTGCATTCAAAACGAGTCGCGCGATGAGTGCATCGAGAAAGCTCACCGTCGGATAGGCCAGAAGGGCGCGCGAGTAGGTGAGCGCGTTGGCGACTTTCGATTGGACCTCCGAAAACAGCATGAAGGGCAGTAGCCCTGTCGCATAGAAAAGCGCGAAACTGGCTCCGAGCGGCGGAGCATGGAAGGTCAACGAAAAGAAAAGAGTGAGCAAGGCGATGCCGCCGACCGGCTCGAGGAGAGCCCAGAGATAGCCCCCCGGCGAGCGGCCGTAGCTGGCGGACATCTCGCGCAAGATGAGCGCGCCGATCGCACGAAGAGCCGGGAAGGACCGGTTGGGGGGACTGGGCGCATGTGAGAAAAACATTTCGAGCCTCGTTTACCGGTTTTCAATTCGGATCGTGTTCGCTGGGATCCGATGCGATCAATAGTGGAGCCAATTGTGAAACACGCGGTTAACGAGCCCGCGCGTGCCGCGCCCGTTCTCGCGACGGGGGCGGGGTTGCGCGACGTCTCCCAGCCGCTACGACCAGTGCCGAGCGCTTACGCCCCGCCTGCCCGCAAGGCGCGTTGGCGGCGGCGCCATCATGCGGTGGGGTTGAGCTTCGTGGCGCTGGTGATCGCGCCGGTTCTGGCCGCTGCCTGTTTTCTTTACGCGCAGGCTGCAGATCAGTTCGTCTCCCGCGTCGGCTTTACGGTTCAGCGCAAGGAGGCCGGCCCGGCATTCGATATTTTCGGCGGGCTATCCAGCCTGTCGGGGGCGTCTTCGGACGATACGGATATTCTGTATGAGTTTATTCAAAGCCCCAGCCTTGTCGCCGAGATCGACGATGCGCTCGATCTGAGAGCGATTTGGTCGCGCAAGCGATCAGATCCGGTGTTCGGGCTATCGACCGACGCCAATCTGGAGGATCTTGTCGCCTATTGGCGGCGCATGGTCCATGTGTGGCACGGCGCGGGTGCCGGGCTGCTCGACATCGAGGTGCGGGCTTTCGACCCGGTCTCGGCGCAGAGGATCGCGCAGACCTTGATGGCCCGCAGCTCGACGATGATTAATCGGCTCAGCAACGCGGCGCGCGAAGACGCGATCCGCCATGCGCGCGGCGAGTTGCGGCGGGCGGAGGGGCGACTGAAGGCGGCGCGCATGGCACTCACCACCTTCCGCAATCGCCATCAACTGATCAGCCCGGAGATGGATTTGCAAAGCCAAGCTGGGGTTCTGGGATCGCTGCTCGAGCAGCAGGCGCATGTGATGATCGAGAGCGATCTACTACGCGGCACCGTGCGCAGCGGTACGGATCCGCGGTTGAAGCAGGCCGAGCGGCGGCTGGCGGTGATCGAGAAACGGATCGTGGCGGAACGGCGCAAGCTTGGCATCGAGGGCGGCACGAAGGACGAAGCCTATGCAAGCATCGTGGGCGAATTCGAGCGGCTCATGACGGAGCGCGAATTCGCAGAGCGTGCCTATGCGGCAACGCGTGCGAGCTTTGAGGCGGCGGAGGCCGAGGCGCGCCGCAAGAGCCGTTTTCTCGCGACATTCATGGCGCCGACCCTCGCTGAGAGCGCCGAATATCCCCGCCGCGAAACGCTTCTTGCGCTGATCGCCGGCAGCTTGATTTTGCTTTGGGCGATTGGCGTGCTGGCGGGCTATGCGATCCGGGACCGTCGGTAACGGCGATGATCCGGCTGCAAAATCTCGGCAAGAGCTTCCGCGTTCCCGGTGGCGAGAAAATCGTGGCGCTCGATATCTGCGCGAGCTTTCCCAGCGGGCGATCCGTCGCACTGCTGGGGCGCAACGGGGCGGGGAAATCAACGCTTCTGCAAATGATAGCGGGGACCGCACGGCCCGATCGGGGCCGGGTGATCACGCGGGGCAGCGTCTCTTTTCCTGTCGGCTTCGCAGGGTCGTTTCACAATGACCTGACAGGCGCGCAGAATTGCCGCTTCATCGCGAGGATCTACGGGGTGGATACGGACGAGATGGTGGCCTTCGTGGAGGAGACTGCAGAGCTCGGGCTGCATTTCCGAATGCCGCTGCGCAGCTATTCTTCCGGGATGCGCGCGCGATTGGCCTTTGCGGCGTCGATGGCGATCAGTTTTGACACCTATCTCGTCGACGAGATCACGGCGGTCGGCGATGCGGCGTTTCGCGAGAAGAGCGCAGCCCTGTTTCGCGACCGGCTGAAAGAAGCCGGAGCGATTGTGGTCAGCCACTCAGTGAACCAGTTGCGCGAGATTTGCGATTGCGGCGCGGTGCTCGAGCGTGGACGGCTTGAGTTTTTCGACGATCTCAATGCCGCGATTGCCTGCCACGAACGCAATATGCTTTGAGTTGGGCGATGTCAGTCGTTGAATTCTATTAAAATATTGAGAAAAAACCATTTTCGGGCCGCTTTCCCTCCGCGCTCTGAGCCCAGCCGCGCCTCATGCTTGAGACAGTGAGAACGTTGAAAGCGGAGGTGGCTATGCCTCAATTGACGCCGGTCGCGACCGTAACGAATGGTGCGAAAAATTTCATGACGTCGGTCACCGACCTGCTTCTCGTGCAGGGTGAGACGGGGCCGACGCTTTACTCGATTTCCAATGCGCCAGGCGGCATCGCGCAGCTTCCGCTGACCGCGCGGCTGAATTCGAGCGATCTGGCTTATCTGAGCGAAAGTGCGGGACTGGATGCAGCCGGGACGCTGACCGAGATCTCGATCGACGGCAGTCCTGCCTTGATGGCGACCGGTTCGGCATCGGGCGCGTTTCAAGCGGTCTGGCTAAACCAGAATGACGGTGGAATCAGCGATGTGTTTACGCTGCCGGGGGCGGTTGCGCCGGGTGCGGTGCTTGCGATCGCGCCGCTGCAACTCGACGCGCAGAGCTTTTTCGTCGGCGCCCTGTCGCATGGGAGCGGGCTGCATGTCTGGCAGATGGGTGCCGGAGGCCGGATGACAGAGATCGCGCAGGGCACTGCGGGCGCCACTTGGTCAGCGAATGATGTCCATACTCTCGGCACGGTCGAGATCGACGGGGCGCAATACGTTCTGGCCGCCTCGGCTACGGATAATTCGCTGACCTCGCTCGCGCTCGATACGCAGGGACAGCTGAAGATCGCCAGTCAGATCGATGCGCGCGACGGCCTCTTCATCAACACCCCTAATTCGATCGAGACGGTCCATGTGGGCGGTCAGGCTTATGCGCTTCTGGGAGCGGCGGGCACATGCTCGATCTCTGTCGTGGCGCTCGGTCCGGGCGGGCGGATGGAGGTCACCGATCAGATCAATGACGACCTCGGCACGCGGTTCGAGGGCGTGACGACGCTCGAAACCGTGACGATGGGCGATCAGGTCTATGTGCTGGCTGGAGGCGCCGATGAAGGGGTCAGCCTGCTTACGCTGCTGCCCGGCGGCAAACTGGTCCAGATCGGGACCTTGGCGGACGAGATCGAAACCGCGCTGACCGATCCGGCTGCGGCGGCGATGATCGCGGATGCGACCGGGCTCGATATTTTCGTGGCGGGCGACGTGTCAGCGAGCGCGAGCGATCAGGGAATGGGGCTCAGCCATATCAAGGTGGAGTTGGGCCCTGCCGGTCTGGCGCTGAAGCTTGGCGATGGCGGCGAAACCGTGAAAGGTGGGGTGGAGAACGATCAGATTTCCGGCGGCGCAGGCGATGACGAAATCTACGGCGGGGCAGGGGCGGACATCCTGCAAGACGGCGGCGGTGTGGATACGCTTTGGGGGGGCGAAGGGGAGGACGTCTTCGTGCTCGATGCGGATGGGCGCACGGATTTCATCATGGATTACGAGCCCGGCATCGATCGGCTCGACCTCTCGAGCATGGCCTGGTTCTACACCAAGGAGGCTTTGGACATTACCCCGACGGCGACGGGGGCGGATATTCGGATCGGCGATGAACGGGTGATCTTGAATACCGCGAATGGCTCAAGCCTGAGCGCCACGGATTTCGAAACCTCGGAGCTGCGCGATCTGTGGCATTCCGCGATCAACCCGCTCGAGGTCGGCGATATCCACAAAGAAGGTACAGCGCAGGGCGATATCATAGATGGGCGCGGCGGGGACGATCTGCTGGTCGGCAATGACGGGGCGGATATCCTGCAAGGCATGGGCGGGGATGACCTGCTAAATGGCGGACGGATCGATCGCAGCTACGATCCGTTCGCGGCACAGGTGTTCCGGGTCTATCAGGCGACGCTTGACCGGGCGCCCGATGGAAACGGTCTGCACTATTGGACGGACCTTCTGTCGAGTGGCGCGATCGATCTGCAGGAAGTCGCGGACCGATTCATCAACTCGCCGGAATTCCAGTCGAACTACGCGCAGACGAGCGACGCGGAGTTTCTGACGCTGCTTTACCAGAACGTGCTGGATCGAAACCCCGATAGCGGGGGGCTGAGCTATTGGCTCGACCAGCTCGATCGGGGGGAACGAAGCCGGGAGGAGGTTGTCTTGGGATTTTCGGAAAGCCCGGAATTTCGGAAAGCCACGGAAATCGACACGCTTCTCCTGAGCCAGGCCAGCACTCAGACGGATTTCACCGACGACGTGTTTCGCCTGTATCAGGCGACGCTCGGGCGCGAGCCGAATCTCGGCGGGATGATATATTGGAGCGAGATGCAGGCCGACGGAATGGAGTTTCTCGACGTGGTCTCGGGCTTCGTCAACTCGCCGGAATTCACCGCAACTTACGGCAGTCTCGACGATGCCGGTTTCGTCTCGCTGCTCTATCAGAATGTCTTTGGGCGGGCGCCGGATAGCGAAGGGCTGACATGGTGGGTCGATCAACTCGACAGCGGGGGCTACACTCGCGAGAAGGTCGTCGCCGCCTTCGCGCAAAGCCCCGAGATGATAACCCAGACGGCGCAGTCGCAGATCGATTGGTTCCGTTCCTTCGGCTTCGAGGATCAACTCGATGGCGGCGACGGGTACAACCTGCTCCAGGGTGGCGTGATGGCGGATCAGTTCGTGTTCCGCGCTGATGAAGACGGGCATCACGTCATCATCGATATCGAACCCTGGGATCAGCTGAGCTTCGAGGGGTTCAACTACAGCTCTGCCGCAGAGGCCCGCCACCATATGGTCGAGACCGTCTCCGGCGTGACGTTCTCCGATCAGGGCGTCACGGTCGAGTTCATCGACACCGATCTCGGCCTGTTCTCCGACGGGATGTTCGACCTCTCGGGCTAGGTGAGTTCCGTTCGTAGTGCGGCGAGGTAGCTTGCGACAAGGCTCTCTGCGCGCTCGGGCGTCGCGGCTTCGGCGTAGCAGCGGCATTCAGGAGCGTTGCCAGAGGGCCGCAGATGGACGATCTCGCCCGAGGGGAAGGTTAGGCGCAGACCGTCGGTCTGGTCGATCCGCTCGGCCGGGTCGAAATCGCTGAAGAATTCCGTCCGTGCGACGGGATCGTCCGCGAGGCGATCAATGAAGGCGCGCGAGCGGTCGGTCGAGACTTCGGCGACCCGGTCGGCTGCGGTGAAGCGGGCGGGCAGCTGGGCGACAAGTCCGCTGAGGGCGGTGCCGGCCTTTTTCGCTGCGACCAGCGGAGCGACGATCGGTAGCAGACAATCGCGCGTTGCGAGCGGCGCGATCTGCCCGACAGGGCCCGTTGCGGTGAAGCCCAGAAGGAAGCCGCCATTGGGCTCATAGCCTACGACCTTCGCGGCTGGATCGGCAGCGAGCGCGGCCCCCATCGCGGCGATCACGAAGGGCGATCCGATCTTAGTGCGATGAATGCTGTCGAATTCTGGCATCGCGTCGACCATCGTATTGGCGGAGACCGGGGTGCAGAGGATTTTCGCCCCGAGAAGCCGCGCGGTCAGCGCCCCCAGCACGTCGCCGGGGATCAGCGTGCCGGTCTCGTCGGTCAGCATCGGGCGGTCGGCATCGCCATCGGTCGAGATCACCGCATCCAGCCGTTGCTCGGTGCACCAGCCTTGCAACGTTTCGCGAGTCTCGGGGGCGATCGCCTCGGTGTCGACGGGGATGAACTCGTCCGATCGGGCGAGCGGAACAGCGGTCGCGCCCATCGCCTCGATC
The DNA here is from genome assembly GCF_002213165.1 of Thioclava sp. F1Mire-8. Lineage (NCBI taxonomy): Bacteria > Pseudomonadati > Pseudomonadota > Alphaproteobacteria > Rhodobacterales > Paracoccaceae > Thioclava > Thioclava sp. F1Mire-8. Next base: position 50,142 of record NZ_NBNY01000002.1, read on the forward strand.
GCGGTGACCAGGATGTCGCGAGCGACGGAGCTGTGTTGATAGACGCCGATGCGCAGGCCCTCGAGAGCCTCCGAGCCGAAGGCGTCGACATAGCGGGCGATGTAGTGCGCCGCGGTATCTGCCCCGGGGATTTCGGAGCCGCACTTCTCGGTCACGGGATGGTCCTGACCGAGCCGGTCGAGGATGGCGGCCTCGTCCTCTTTCGCGATCTCGCCATGCGGGACGTAGAATTTCAGCCCGTTGCGATCGGCGGGGATGTGGCTGCCGGTGACCATGATCGCGGCGTTGCCCGCCCCCATCGATGCGAGCGCGAGCGCGGGGGTAGGGAGCGCGCCCTCGCGGATCGCGGTGAGTCCGGCGTCGCGGATTGCGGCGATGACGGTCTCGGCGATCGCTGGGGAGGAAGGGCGCAAGTCCCAGCCCACATGGACGGCTCCGCCCTGCGGGCAGGCAGACAGGAACGCGCGGGTGTAATCGGTGACCAGCGCGTCGGTCAGTTCGGTGACAAGGCCGCGCAGCCCGCTGGTGCCAAATTTCGGTGCCATAAGTCCTCGATTGTCGCGCCGTTGCAATCGCGTCGACCCTAGGGGGAGGGGGGGGGACAGGCAAGCGCCGTGCGCAGCTCTCAGATACAGTTAACGCCAGATTCCTATCGTCGGTCCCATCGCAACCATCGCAGGAAATCCCGATGCCCGATCAGACCGCCAATCTCGCGCTGCCGCTCATCCTTGGCAGCCAGGCCCAGAAACACGTCACCCATAACGAGGCGCTGCAACGGCTCGATACGCTTGTGCAGCTTGCGGTGATTTCGCGCAGTGTAAGCGAACCTCCGACCGGTCCATCCGAGGGGGCGAGGTATCTCTTGCCAGCCGGTGCGCTGGGCGCGTGGGCGGGGCACGACGGCGCGCTTGCGATCTTCTCGGCCGGGGCTTGGCAATTTCTGAGCCCGCGTGCGGGCTGGCGCGCTTTCGTGCTGGATGAGGCGGTAGAACTGGTCTTCGCAGCAGGCGCCTGGGACGTGCCGCCGTTGCCGGAGTTGAGCCAACTCGACGGTGTCGGGATCATGACTGGCTATGATGCGGTGAACCGGTTTTCGGTTGCCGCCGAGGCTACGCTGCTGAGCCATGCCGGGGCGGGTCATCAGCTCAAGCTGAACAAGGCAGCGGCGGCGGAGACGGCGAGCCTGCTGTTCCAGTCGAACTGGTCTGGCCGGGCCGAAATGGGACTGGCGGGCAGCGACGACTTCGCGATCAAGGCGAGTGCGGATGGCGCGACATGGTTCGAGGGTCTGCGCATCGACGCGGCCACCGGCCGCGCGACGATGTCGCAAGGCGCGGTGATCGACGGAGCGCTGACAGGCAGCGGCGTCGTCGGCACGGTCGCGCAGGTCGGCGGCGTATCGGCGGGTGCCGTGATCGAGCAGGGCAGCACCGCCTCGGGCGATTACATCCGCTTTGCCGATGGCACGCAGATTTGTTCGGCGCAGCTGAGCCTTAGTTACGTCGCGGATTGGGCGCTCAAGGAGGACTGGGCTTATCCGGCGCAATTCGCGCAGGCGCCCTGTCTGAGTGTCGCGCTCGATGCGGACAGCCTCGCGGCGGGCAGTGCCATTAGTGCGGGCGCGCTCTCCTTCGCGGGAGTCGAGGCCGTCACGAGTTCGGGCGCGCGCGCCGTGGTCTATGCCACGAATGGCGCGAGTTTCCTCAGCGGTGAGAGTTGCGATCTGAGCGTCACCGCGATCGGGCGCTGGGTGTGACGCTTACTCGGCGGGGCGAGCGAGCGGTTTGTGCGCCCCGTCGAGTCGGATGAAAATCTCGGACAGGCGGTCACTGTAGCGCGCGGCGATCGCATCGGCGGAGAAATGGCGGCGCACGAAGGCTTCGGCCTGCGCCGCCTTTTTCTTGCGCGCATCCGGGTGGCTGCGCGCCGCTTGTAACTGGGCGACCGCGGCGGTGTGATCGGGCTCGCCCCAGAGCATCCCCGGTTCGACATAGAGATAGTCCTGCGGCGCGACTTCGACCTCGATCGCAGGCACAAGCCACGCGGTCTCTTCGTTGCAGAATTCCAGATTGCCGGAATAACCCGTGCATAGGACCGGCACGCCAAGCACCATCGCCTCGAGCATACCGAACCCCCAGCCCTCGGAGCGATGCATCGACACGTAGAGGTCCGCACCGGTCATCAGCTCCAGCACTTCCGCGTGATCGAGCGTCTCGTCGAGCAAAGAGAGGCGCGGGTCCGCCGCCAGGAGGCGCTCGATTTCGGACCAAAGCATGGCTTGCGCCGGATCGCAGATACGGCCGCGATTCTGCGTCTTGATCAGTAGGCGCACCTCCGCATCCTCGCCAAAGGCCGCGCGGAAGGCGTGGATCGTGCCGAGCGGGTTCTTCCGTTGTACGAACGAGAAACTGTCGAAACTGGCGAGGCAGACGAAGCATTGCTCGGGCCAATCGTTGCGTCGGCGCAGGGCGCTGCGCGCGTGGCCCCGGTCGATGGCGGGCGGTTCAGGATAGCACATCCCGACATTCACCACCGGCTTATCGGTCGCCTTGCGGTAAATTTCGGCGCAATATTCCGAGGGCACCCAGACCTCGTCGATCAGATCGAGGGCGAGGCGATGGCAGGCAGGGGCGCGGTTCAATTCCCAGTGCATATAGGCGATATTGTAGGCGTCGGAATAACAGTCGGCGTCGAAGGAGAAGGCCGGGGGGATCGCGTCTGCATTCAGGTGCAGGAGGTTGATCCGCGCGGGGCGGGATACGGCGGTCTTGGCTCCGCCTTGCGCTGGCGTCGGATTGTCGCGCGCGCTTTCCACCGCGTTGAGCGTGACGTCGCAGCGGGACAAAATGTCATGCGAGAGCCGCGTCGATTGGCCCAGTCCGGAGGCTTTCGCGAAGGGGCCGAGGACTTGAACATCGACCGGGACGCCCTTCGGGGCAGGGCGGGTGGCAGCCGCGAGACGATGGCCGCCGGGTGCGCGCAGGAACGCCAGGCTGTCGAGGTCGAACCCATTCTCGCGCAGCGCCGCTGCATAGTGCGCGCGGGTGATCGGCGGGCCGGGATGCAGCCGCGCGCAGACATCCGAGAGGCGACCGCCTTCGAGAAGCATCTTCGTTTCACTTCGACGCAGGAACAGCAAGATCTCGGGCCGCTCGACCGCGAGGATCATCGCGAGCACATGCAGCATCCGGCGGTGGCGCTCGATTTTCGGCGAAAACTGCGCGAGCGGCGGGATGGCCTCGCGCAGGGCCAGAAGGCCGCGGGTCATCGGCCAGGGGCCGGGGGTTTCCGACTGGGACAAAGACTCGATCAGGCTGGCGGGGAGGAGGCAATCGGCGATGCCGAGCGACGGGGCCCCGCGAAGTGCCCATGCGGTCGCGGTGTCGCGATCGTCCCCGGTCTTTCCGAGGATATGCATCGCTCGGCTCGGGCCGCCGGGGTGGATCTCCGTATTGAGCCAGTCGATCGCGGCGCGACTCACCGGGATTTGCTGTGCCGGGTGCTGCGCGGCGTGGCTCTCAAGATACCAGCGGAGAATGTTCGATACCGCCCTGTCGCTGCCATCAAGAGGAAGCTGCTTCGCCATCCCCGCATGATGGCGCGCGTAGTCGATGTAGGAAAAGAGCGGTGCGGGCAGCGCCTCTTTCCTCGCGCGCGAGGTGAAAAGGGGGTGCTGCGCGCTCAGATGGGGAGTGCGGGCCCGCTCTGTCCCGGCGGTGCGTAGCGTGACGATCGGGCCAAGCATATGGCGCCGCAGAGCGTCTCTCTCTTTCGGACACGGTGCCGCATCGGGGTCGAAGCGCAGCGAGGCAATCGGGCCGCCGCCGGGAAGGTGCAGGCTGAGCGCACCGCCTGCGGCGTCCTTCAGGGCCGGCGAGAGAGGGAGTGCGAAGCCGTGGTTGCCCGCGCCGATGCCTGCCTGCACAAGATCGGCGCGAAACATTGCCGCGCGCCCCGACCCGAGCCGCCCAGCGTTACAGTGGATCTCGATATCGAGCGGGGCGCTGTCGCCTGTCTTCGCGAGCCAACCGATTACCCTTCCGTTCTCGAGCCGCTCGAGCGCGCCGCGATAGCCGCGCAGGCGGTGGAGGAACGAGACGGCGGATGGGGGCGGGGCGAAAGTCGACATGCCAAAATTGTCTTCGAGAAAAGTCAATTTTCGATGGATAAGCCCTGGTCCATCGTCGGCGATAATCGCAACACTCCGCGCCACCCGGAAATTGGCGGGTGACCCGGTCGGCGTCATTACGGCTGCGCCATCAATTGTTCGGCCAGCGCCGCGGCGGAGCAGTCCTGCACCGTGGCGATCTCAGTCAGGCTTTGCGTCACGGTGGCGCCCAGTTTGGCGGCGGCATCCGTTCCCGACATTCCCAGCACCGGGGCGGCCTCGGACAGCGGTGCGTCGAACAGCGCTTGGGCGATCGCGAATTGCGGCGGACCCCGGCGCGCGCCGTTCTCCGGCCCGATGACGGAGGGAAGCGCGAAGGCGAGTGCCGCGACGAGGGAGAGGGCAAGCGCCAGCGCCATCGGCGCGCGCTTCAGGTAGCAGCTCATCGGTCGCCAGTTCTTCCAGATGTGCAGTCCGAAAGGCACGATCAAAACCATCGAGAGCCATTCGTGCATCCCGTGAAACCACGCGCTGCCCCAATGGAAGAAAAGGGCGATTCCCGAAACCAGCGATACGAGAAAAAGACCGGTGATGAGCGGTGTGGCGTAGCGGTTGAGAATGGCGGGCATTGAAGGCTCCTGTGAAACTGCGACCGCGTGCGTTTGCGGACATCAACTTCCACGCGGGGCGAGCAAATTTCCGTCCTCAAAGCCGCCTTGCAGCCCGCGCATGACGCTTGCGCGGGGGCAGGAAGGCGCAACAGCCTTGAAATCCGCGAGGGGAGCAAGTATCTGGCGGCAGTTGCGCCGAAAGCGGCGCGGTTTTTTCGGCTCAAGGGCGCCGCATTGGGCGCGTAAGGAACGACGACGATGGCAAACCCACTCCAGTTTCTCCAGCAGGTGCGCTCGGAAGCGGGCAAGGTGGCTTGGCCGAGCCGCCGCGAAGTTCTGCTGACGACCGGCATGGTGCTGGCGATGGCGGCACTGACGGCAATCTTCTTCTCGCTGGTGGACTGGGTGATCCGTCTCGGCGTGACGCAGGTGATCGGGAGCTGATAGGCCCCCGGGCGCTCGCCGCCAGACCTAATTCGCAGTTGCGGCGAGGAAGTGATCGCGCTCCAGCCTTACGCTCTTGAAATCACAGGGCTCCGGCGGTAAAGGGGCGGGACTTTCCCAGAGGCGGCGTGCATCGATTCGCGTGGTGCGCGCTGTTTTTTATTCTGGGAGAAGCGGGTAATACCGTGAAATAACAGGAATTTTCGGCGCTCCGGCGTCGGCGGCAAGAGGCAAAGAATCGGCATGGCGAAGCGTTGGTATTCGGTAAGCGTTCTCTCGAACTTCGAGAAGAAAGTGGCCGAGCAAATCCGTCAGGCCGTGATCGATCAAGGTCTGGAAGACCAGATCGAAGAGGTTCTGGTGCCGACCGAAGAAGTGATCGAGGTGCGTCGCGGCAAGAAAGTGACCTCCGAACGTCGCTTCATGCCGGGCTACGTGCTGGTGCGGATGGAGATGACCGACAAGGGTTACCACCTGATCAACTCGACGAACCGGGTCACCGGGTTCCTCGGGCCGCAGGGCCGGCCGATGCCGATGGGCGATGCGGAAGTGAACCGCATCCTCAGCCGTGTCGACGAATCGGGTGAGCAGGCGGCACCGCGCAGCCTCATCACCTTCGAGGTCGGCGAGAACGTGAATGTGACCGACGGGCCCTTCGAGGGCTTCTCGGGCATGGTCGAGGAAGTGGACGAGGCGGCGAGCCGCCTGAAAGTCACCGTCTCGATCTTCGGCCGGCCGACCCCGGTCGAACTGGAATACACGCAGGTGCAGAAAACCGCCTGAGTGGGAGCCGTGGGAGGCGAGGGGCCCTGCGCGACAGGGAGGCCCGGACCGAACCACTAAACTTCGCGACCCCCTAGGGGCGTGACAGTGATAAGGAGAGGGCCACATGGCCAAGAAAGTTGTTGGGCAGCTCAAGCTGCAAATTCCGGCAGGCGGCGCGAACCCGTCCCCGCCGGTCGGTCCGGCGCTGGGTCAGCGCGGGATCAACATCATGGAATTCTGCAAGGCGTTCAACGCCAAGACGCAGGAAATGGACAAGCAGGCGAAGATCCCGACGATCATCACCTACTACGCCGACAAGTCGTTCACCTTCGAGATCAAGCAGCCCACGGCTAGCTTCATGATCAAGCAGGCGGCCGGTCTCAAGCCGGTCGGCAAGCGTAACCGTCCGAAGGGTTCGGAAGCTCCGGGCCGCGTCACCGCCGCGACCATCACCGCCGCTCAGGTGCGTGAGATCGCCGAAGCGAAGATGAAGGACCTGAACGCCAACGACATCGAAGGCGCGATGAACATCATCCTCGGCTCCGCGAAGTCGATCGGCATCGAGGTGAAAGGCTAAGTCATGGCAAAGCTCGGTAAACGCACCAAAGCCGCCCGCGAAGCCTTCGCCGGCAAGTCGAACGTCTCCGTCGAGGAAGCCGTTTCGCTGATCAAGTCGAACGCGAACGCGAAATTCGACGAGACCCTCGAGATCGCGATGAACCTCGGTGTTGACCCCCGTCACGCCGACCAGATGGTTCGTGGCGTCGTCGCTCTGCCGAACGGCACCGGCAAGACCGTCCGCGTGGCTGTCTTCGCTCGTGGCGCGAAAGCGGATGAGGCCAAGGAAGCCGGGGCCGATATCGTCGGCGCCGAGGACCTGATGGAAACCATTCAGGGCGGCACGATTGAATTCGATCGTTGCATCGCGACCCCGGACATGATGCCGATCGTCGGCCGTCTGGGTAAGGTCCTGGGCCCGCGCAACCTGATGCCGAACCCGAAGGTCGGCACCGTGACGATGGACGTGAAAGCGGCTGTCGAAGCGGCGAAAGGTGGCCAGGTTCAGTTCAAGGTCGAAAAGGCCGGCGTCATTCATGGCGGCATCGGCAAGGTCTCCTTCTCGGAGGAGCAACTGGCCGAAAACATCCGCGCCTTCGTGGATGCCGTGACCAAAGCCAAGCCCGCCGGCGCCAAGGGCACCTACATGAAGAAGGTGTCCCTGAGCTCGACGATGGGCCCGGGCGTCGCAGTCGACATCACGTCGGCGACCGGCAACTAAGAGAATTCCACCGGGGGAAACCTCGGTGGGTGGTGGGGCGGCGGCCTAAAGTCTCCGCCCTGACCTGTCCGAGACGGAGGGTGCCAGATCCCGCAAGGTGACGGCTTAATTTCCTTCCTGAGATGGGGATCGAGACCAATTCCGGGTTTGGGCCTTCGGGCCGATCTCGGGCGATCTGGCCTCGGGCCCTTCGGACCCGACCCCGGGAAACCGGGACAATGAGAGCCGGGGGGAAACCCCCATACTTGGAGTGTAACTGTGGATAGAGCCCAAAAAGAGAAAGTGGTCGAGGAACTCGGCCAGATCTTCGCAAGCTCTGGCGTCGTAGTGGTTGCTCACTACGAAGGCATGACGGTTGCTAACATGCAGGACCTCCGCGCACGCATGCGTGAAGCGGGTGGTTCGGTTCGTGTTGCCAAGAACAAGCTCGCCAAGATCGCCCTTGAAGGTCAGCCCTGCGAAAGCATCGCTGAATACCTGACGGGCATGACCGTGCTTTCCTATTCCGAGGACCCTGTCGCTGCGGCGAAAGTGGTCGTCAACTATGCCAAAGAGAACGAGAAGCTCTCGATCCTCGGCGGCGCAATGGGAGACTCGGCACTCGACATCGCTGGTGTCAAAGCTGTCGCTGACATGCCGTCGCGTGAAGAGCTCATCGCTCAGATCGTGTCGCAGATCGGCGCACCCGCTTCGAACATCGCCGGTGCCGTTGGCGCGCCTGCTTCGAACATCGCGAGCATCCTTTCCACCATCGAGGAAAAGGCTGCGTAAGCAATCGACTTGTCCCGTAGCGGCTTGAAACCGCGACGTTGGAAACCCAAATCTAGGAACTGAAAAATGGCTGATCTGAAAAAACTCGCCGAAGAAATCGTGGGTCTGACCCTCCTGGAAGCCCAGGAACTGAAAACCATCCTGAAAGACGAATACGGCATCGAGCCGGCTGCTGGTGGCGCCGTCATGATGGCTGGTCCGGCTGCTGGTGGCGAAGAAGCTGCTGAAGAGAAAGACGAATTTGACGTCGTTCTCGTCGAAGCTGGCGCTCAGAAGATCAACGTGATCAAAGAAGTCCGTGGCATCACCGGCCTGGGCCTGAAAGAAGCCAAAGAGCTCGTTGAAGCTGGCGGCAAGGTCAAGGAAGGCGCTGCGAAAGCGGAAGCCGAAGAGATCAAGAAAAAGCTCGAAGACGCTGGCGCGAAAGTCGAGCTCAAGTAAGCGAGCCGGATGCGTCCGCATCCGATCTGAAAAATGGGCTGGGTCCGGGGTTTTCCCGGGCCCAGCCGAACCTGTCTCGGAGAGGGCTTTGGCGCCCTGAAGCCCTCTCCAAGGCGGTGTTCGCGGTTCGGGAGCCTTCCGGTGGGACGGAAGGCAGGTATGGAACCGCCCCCCCTTCATTCGCCTTGCGGCGTGCAATGGGCCCCGACATTGCATGTGCCGCGAAGAGACGAAAGGTCACGCAGAGCATGGCTCAAGCTTACGTTGGTCAGAAACGCATCCGTCGCTATTACGGCAAAATCCACGAAGTCCTCGAAATGCCGAACCTCATCGAGGTTCAGAAATCCTCCTACGATCTGTTCCTGCGCTCCGGCGAAGTGGATCAGCCCACCGATGGCGAGGGTATCCAGGGCGTTTTCCAGTCGGTCTTCCCGATCAAGGATTTCAACGACAACGCCATCCTGGAGTTCGTGAAATACGAGCTCGAAAAACCAAAATACGATGTCGACGAGTGCCAGGCTCGCGACATGACCTATTCGGCGCCGCTCAAGGTGACCCTGCGCCTCATCGTGTTCGATGTGGACGAGGAAACCGGCGCGCGCTCGGTCAAGGACATCAAGGAGCAAGACGTGTTCATGGGGGATATGCCCCTCATGACCAAGAACGGTACGTTCATCGTGAACGGCACCGAGCGGGTCATCGTGAGCCAGATGCACCGCTCGCCGGGCGTTTTCTTCGACCATGACCGCGGCAAAACCCACTCCTCGGGCAAGCTGCTGTTCGCCTGCCGCATCATTCCCTATCGCGGCTCGTGGCTGGACTTCGAATTCGACGCCAAGGACCTCGTGTTCGCGCGTATCGACCGCCGCCGGAAACTGCCGGTGACGACGCTGCTTTATGCGCTGGGGCTCGATCAGGAAGGCATCATGGATGCCTATTACGAGACCGTCACCTACACCGCGAAGGGCAAGTCGGGCTGGGTCACCAAGTTCTTCCCCGACCGCGTGCGCGGCACCCGTCCGACCTTCGATCTCGTCGACGCGGCGTCGGGCGAAGTGATCCTGAAGGCGGGCGACAAGGCGACCCCGCGCATGGTCAAGAAATGGCGTGACGACAACTCGGTTCCCGAGCTGCTCGTGCCGTTCGATCACATCATGGGCCGTTTCTGCGCCAAGGACATCATCAACGAGGAAACCGGCTTCATCTACATCGAAGCCGGCGACGAGCTGACGGCGGAATACGACAAGAACGGGGAACTCTCGGGCGGTTCGATCAAGACCCTGATCGACAACGGCATCACCGAGATCCCGGTGCTCGACATCGATAACGTCAATGTCGGTCCCTACATCCGCAACACCATGGCGTCGGACAAGAACATGAACCGCGAAACCGCGCTCATGGATATCTACCGCGTCATGCGTCCGGGCGAACCGCCGACCGTCGAGGCCGCGGAAACCCTGTTCAACAGCCTGTTCTTCGACTCCGAGCGCTACGACCTTTCGGCCGTGGGCCGCGTCAAGATGAACATGCGTCTCGACCTCGATGCGCCGGACACCCAGCGCACGCTGCGCCGCGAAGACATCATCGCCTGCATCAAGGGCCTGGTGGAGCTGCGCGACGGCAAGGGCGAGATCGACGACATCGACCACCTCGGCAACCGCCGTGTGCGTTCGGTCGGCGAACTGATGGAAAACCAGTATCGCGTCGGCCTGCTGCGCATGGAGCGCGCCATCAAGGAGCGTATGTCCTCGGTCGAGATCGACACGGTCATGCCGCAGGATCTGATCAACGCGAAACCGGCCGCGGCCGCGGTGCGTGAATTCTTCGGTTCCTCGCAGCTGTCGCAGTTCATGGACCAAACCAACCCGCTGTCGGAAGTCACGCACAAGCGTCGCCTTTCGGCGCTCGGTCCGGGCGGTCTGACCCGTGAGCGTGCCGGCTTCGAGGTGCGCGACGTTCACCCGACCCACTACGGTCGGATGTGTCCGATCGAGACGCCGGAAGGTCAGAACATCGGCCTGATCAACTCGCTGGCCACCTTCGCCCGCGTGAACAAGTACGGATTCATCGAAACCCCGTACCGCAAGGTCACCGACGGTCAGGTCACCGACGAGGTGGTTTACATGTCCGCGACCGAGGAAATGCGTCACACTGTGGCGCAGGCGAACGCGACTCTCGATGAGAACGGCAAGTTCATCAACGATCTCGTCTCGACCCGCCAGTCGGGCGAATACGCGCTCAACCCGCCGGAAATGGTGGACCTGATCGACGTGTCGCCGAAGCAGCTGGTCTCGGTCGGTGCAGCGCTCATTCCGTTCCTCGAAAACGACGACGCCAACCGCGCTCTGATGGGTGCGAACATGCAACGTCAGGCCGTGCCGCTTCTGCGCTCGGAAGCTCCCTATGTCGGCACCGGCATGGAAGCGACCGTCGCACGCGACTCCGGCGCTGCGATCATGGCGAACCGCGGCGGCATCATCGACCAGGTCGATGCGCAGCGTATCGTTATCCGCGTGACCGACGATCTCGAAGCGGGCGATGTGGGCGTGGACATCTATCGTCTGCGCAAGTTCAAGCGTTCGAACCAGTCCTCGACCATCAACCAGCGTCCGATCGTGAAAGTGGGCGACCGGGTGGTGAAGGGGCAGATCGTCGCTGACGGTCCGTCGACCGACATGGGCGAACTGGCTATCGGTCGCAACGTGGTCGTCGCCTTCATGCCGTGGAACGGCTATAACTACGAAGACTCGATCCTGATCTCCGAGCGGATCCACCGCGACGACGTGTTCACCTCGATCCATATCGACGAATACGAAGTGGCGGCGCGCGATACCAAGCTCGGCCCGGAAGAGATCACCCGCGATATCCCGAACGTCGGCGAGGAAGCCCTGCGCAACCTAGACGAGGCCGGTATCGTCTATATCGGCGCCGAAGTGGGGCCGGGTGACATTCTCGTCGGTAAGATCACGCCGAAGGGCGAAAGCCCGATGACGCCGGAAGAGAAACTCCTCCGCGCCATCTTCGGCGAGAAGGCATCGGACGTGCGAGACACCTCGCTGCGTCTGCCGCCGGGGGCTTACGGCACGATCGTGGAAGTCCGCGTCTTCAACCGTCACGGCGTCGACAAGGACGAGCGTGCGCTGCAGATCGAGCGTGAGGAAGTCGAGCGTCTGGCCCGTGACCGGGACGACGAGCTCGCCATTCTCGAGCGCAACATCTACGCGCGTCTCAAGACCCTGATCACCGGCAAGACCGCCGTGAAGGGGCCGAAAGGCGTCAAGGCTGGTTCGACCATCGACGAAGAACTGCTGGGCACCCTGTCGAAGGGCCAGTGGTGGCAGCTCGCGCTCGAAGACGAGGGCGACGCCAAGGAAGTCGAAGCCCTCAACGACCAGTTCGAGGCGCAGAAGCGCGCGCTCGACCTGCGCTTCGAGGACAAGGTCGAGAAGGTCCGTCAGGGCGACGATCTGCCTCCGGGCGTGATGAAGATGGTCAAGGTTTTCGTGGCTGTTAAGCGCAAGCTTCAGGCTGGCGACAAGATGGCTGGCCGTCACGGCAACAAGGGCGTTGTGTCGAAAGTCGTTCCGATGGAAGACATGCCGTTCCTCGCCGATGGCACCCCTGTCGATCTCGTGCTGAACCCGCTGGGCGTGCCGTCGCGCATGAACGTCGGTCAGATTCTCGAGACGCACATGGGCTGGGCTTCGCGCGGTCTGGGCAACCAGATCGACGAGGCGCTGAAAGCCTATCGTCGTAACGGCGACCTGACCCCGGTTCGCGAAGCGATGAAGATCGGCTATGGCGACGAGACCTACGGTGAGATCATCGAAGGTATGGATGACGAAGCGTTCATCGAGAGCGCCGAAGCCGTCCGCACCGGCGTTCCGATCGCGACCCCGGTCTTCGACGGCGCCAAGGAGGCCGACATCAACGACGCGCTCAAGCGTGCGGGCTTCAACGAATCCGGTCAGTCGATCGTGTTCGATGGCCGCACCGGCGAGCAGTTCGCGCGGCAGGTCACGGTGGGTGTGAAGTACTTCCTGAAGCTTCACCACCTCGTCGATGACAAGATGCATGCCCGTTCGACCGGTCCGTACTCGCTCGTCACGCAGCAGCCGCTGGGTGGTAAGGCGCAGTTCGGCGGTCAGCGTCTCGGGGAGATGGAGGTCTGGGCTCTGGAAGCTTACGGCGCCGCCTACACCCTGCAGGAGATGCTGACGGTGAAGTCGGATGACGTGGCAGGCCGGACGAAGGTCTACGAGTCGATCGTCAAAGGTGAGGACAACTTCGAAGCCGGCGTGCCGGAGTCGTTCAACGTTCTCGTCAAAGAGGTCCGGGGCCTCGGCCTCAATATGGAACTCCTGGACGCGGAGGATGAGGAGTGAGGGCTTCGGCCCTCCTCTAAGCCCTTCCGCCCTCATTCAAGGATTTACAGATGAACCAGGAACTGACCCAAAACCCGTTCAACCCGCTCGCGCAGCCGAAGGCGTTTGACGAGATCAAGATCTCGCTCGCCTCGCCGGAGCGGATCCTGAGCTGGTCCTTCGGTGAAATCAAAAAGCCGGAAACCATCAACTACCGTACGTTCAAGCCCGAGCGTGACGGTCTGTTCTGCGCGCGCATCTTTGGCCCGATCAAAGACTACGAATGCCTGTGCGGCAAATATAAGCGCATGAAGTATCGCGGCGTCGTCTGCGAGAAATGCGGCGTCGAAGTCACCCTCCAGAAAGTGCGCCGCGAGCGTATGGGCCACATCGAACTGGCCTCGCCCGTCGCTCACATCTGGTTCCTCAAGTCGCTGCCTTCGCGCATCGGCCTGATGTTGGACATGACGCTGCGCGACCTCGAGCGTATCCTCTACTTCGAAAACTTCGTGGTGATCGAGCCGGGTCTGACCGACCTGCAATACGGTCAGCTGATGTCCGAAGAAGAGTATCTCGACGCGCAGGACACCTATGGCGCGGATGCTTTCACCGCCAATATCGGCGCGGAAGCGATCCGTGAAATGCTCGCTGGCATCGATCTCGAAGCCACGGCCGAGCAGCTCCGCGAGGAGCTGAAGGAAGCCACCGGCGAGCTGAAGCCGAAGAAGATCATCAAGCGTCTGAAGATCGTCGAGTCGTTCCTCGAGTCGGGCAACCGTCCCGAGTGGATGGTGCTGACCGTGCTTCCGGTGATCCCGCCGGAACTGCGTCCGCTCGTCCCGCTCGACGGTGGCCGTTTCGCGACTTCGGATCTCAACGATCTCTATCGTCGCGTGATCAACCGGAACAACCGTCTGAAGCGTCTGATCGAACTGCGTGCGCCCGACATCATCGTGCGCAACGAAAAGCGGATGCTGCAGGAATCGGTCGATGCGCTGTTCGACAACGGCCGTCGTGGTCGCGTCATCACGGGCACCAACAAGCGCCCGCTGAAGTCGCTCTCGGACATGCTGAAAGGTAAGCAGGGTCGTTTCCGTCAGAACCTTCTGGGTAAGCGCGTCGACTTCTCGGGTCGTTCGGTCATCGTGACCGGCCCGGAACTCAAGCTGCACCAGTGCGGTCTGCCGAAGAAGATGGCGCTCGAACTCTTCAAGCCCTTCATCTACTCGCGCCTCGAGGCCAAAGGCCTGTCGAGCACCGTGAAGCAGGCGAAGAAGCTGGTCGAGAAAGAGCGCCCCGAAGTGTGGGATATCCTCGACGAGGTCATCCGCGAGCACCCGGTCCTGCTGAACCGTGCGCCGACGCTGCACCGTCTGGGTATCCAGGCGTTCGAACCGATGCTGATCGAAGGCAAGGCGATCCAGCTGCACCCGCTCGTCTGCTCGGCGTTCAACGCTGACTTCGACGGTGACCAGATGGCCGTCCACGTCCCGCTCTCGCTGGAAGCCCAGCTGGAAGCGCGCGTGCTGATGATGTCGACGAACAACGTTCTGTCGCCCGCCAACGGCGCGCCGATCATCGTTCCTTCGCAGGATATGATTCTGGGTCTCTACTACGTGACCATGGAACGCGAAGGCATGAAGGGCGAAGGCATGTCCTTCTCCTCGGTCGAGGAAGTGGAGCACGCGCTCAACTCTGGCGAAGTGCATCTGCACGCCAAGATCACCGCGCGGATCAAGCAGATCGACGAAACCGGTAACGAGGTCTACCAGCGTTTCGAGACCACGCCCGGCCGGGTGCGCCTCGGCGCGCTGCTGCCGCTGAACGCGAAAGCTCCGTTCGAGCTGGTGAACCGTCTTCTGCGTAAGAAAGACGTGCAGAACACGATCGACACCGTCTACCGCTATTGCGGTCAGAAAGAGTCGGTCATCTTCTGCGACCAGATCATGGGCATGGGCTTCAAGGAAGCGTTCAAGGCGGGCATCTCGTTCGGCAAGGACGACATGGTTATCCCGGACAACAAGTGGGACATCGTCGAAACCGTCCGCGACCAGGTCAAGGACTTCGAACAGCAATACATGGACGGTCTGATCACCCAGGGTGAGAAGTACAACAAGGTCGTCGATGCGTGGTCGAAGTGTAACGACAAGGTCACCGACGCGATGATGAACACCATCTCGGCGCCGAAATACGACGAGAATGGCGCCGAGCAGGAACCGAACTCGGTCTACATGATGGCCCACTCGGGTGCGCGTGGCTCGGTGACGCAGATGAAGCAGCTGGGCGGCATGCGTGGCCTCATGGCCAAGCCGAACGGCGAGATCATCGAGACGCCGATCATCTCGAACTTCAAGGAAGGTCTGACCGTTCTTGAATACTTCAACTCGACCCACGGCGCCCGTAAGGGTCTGTCGGATACCGCACTGAAGACGGCGAACTCGGGGTACCTGACCCGTCGTCTGGTGGACGTCGCTCAGGACTGCATCGTGCGTACGCATGATTGCGGCACCGACCGCGCGATCACCGCTTCGGCGGCTGTGAACGACGGTGAAGTCGTCGCTCCGATCTCGGAGCGCGTGCTGGGCCGTGTCGCAGCGGATGACGTGACGGTTCCGGGCGAGGACGAAGTGATCGTCCGCGCCGGCGAGCTGATCGACGAGCGCAAGGCCGACGCGATCGAGCAGGCGGGCGTCCAATCCGTCCGTATCCGCTCGGCGCTGACCTGTGAGGCCGAAGAGGGCGTTTGCGCGCTCTGCTACGGTCGCGACCTCGCACGCGGTACGCTGGTGAACCAGGGCGAAGCGGTGGGCATCATCGCCGCGCAGTCCATCGGTGAACCCGGTACGCAGCTGACGATGCGGACCTTCCACTTGGGCGGTGTTGCTCAGGGTGGCTCGCAGTCGTTCCTCGAGGCCAGCCAAGAGGGCAAGATCGAGTTCCGCAACGCCAACATCATCCTCAACGAGATGGACGAGCAGATCGTCATGGGCCGGAACATGCAGATCGTGATCGTGAACGATCAGGGTGACGAGCTTGCCTCGCACAAGATCGGCTACGGCACCAAGGTCTTCGTGAAGGATGGCGAAACGGTCAAGCGCGGCGACAAGCTGATCGAATGGGATCCCTACACCCTGCCGATCATCGCCGAGAAGCCCGGTAAGGTGCGCTTCGTGGACCTCATCTCGGGTATCTCCGTTCGCGAGGATACCGACGATGCGACCGGCATGACCCAGAAGATCGTGTCCGACTGGCGCGCTGCGCCCAAGGGCAACGATCTGAAGCCGGAAGTTCTGATCCTCGGCGAGGATGGCGAACCGGTCCGCAACGAAGCGGGCAACCCGGTGACCTATACCATGTCGGTGGACGCGATCCTCTCGGTGGAAGACGGTCAGGACGTGAAGGCGGGCGACGTCGTTGCGCGTATTCCGCGCGAAGGCGCGAAGACGAAGGACATCACCGGCGGTCTGCCGCGTGTGGCCGAACTCTTCGAGGCACGCCGTCCTAAGGATCACGCGATCATCGCCGAAATCGATGGCTATGTGCGCTTCGGCAAGGACTACAAGAACAAGCGTCGGATCGCGATCGATCCGCGTGACGAGGGTCTGGAGCCGGCAGAGTACATGGTGCCGAAAGGCAAGCACATCCCGGTGCAGGAAGGCGACTTCGTGCAGAAGGGTGACTACATCATGGACGGCAACCCGGCGCCGCACGACATCCTGCGCATCATGGGGATCGAGGCTCTGGCCGACTACCTCATCAACGAGGTGCAGGACGTCTATCGACTGCAGGGCGTGAAGATCAACGACAAGCACATCGAGGTGATCGTTCGCCAGATGCTGCAGAAGATCGAGATCCTCGACTCCGGCGATACGACGCTCCTCAAGGGCGAACATGTCGACAAGGTCGAGTTCGACGAGGAGAACGACAAGGTCGCGGCCCGTGGTGGGCGTCCGGCGCATGGCGAACCCGTGCTGCTCGGCATCACCAAGGCGTCGCTGCAGACCCGGTCGTTCATCTCGGCGGCCTCCTTCCAGGAGACGACCCGCGTCCTCACCGAAGCCTCGGTGCAGGGCAAGCGCGACAAGCTCGTGGGCCTCAAGGAGAACGTCATCGTCGGCCGTCTGATCCCGGCGGGTACCGGTGGCGCGACCACCAAGGTCCGCAAGATCGCGACCGAGCGCGACTCCAAGGTCATTCAGCAGCGTCAGGCCGAGGCGGAAGCCGCGGCAGCGCTGGCGGCTCCGACCGAGGAAGAGGCCGATTTCGGTCCGGTCGAGACGCCCGAAAGCCGCGATTGATCCAACTCCGGTTGGAAACGATATGACACACCCCCGCGCGATCGCTCGCGCGGGGGTTTTTCTTTGCGCGAACCCGATCCGTGGGGCAGTGTAACGTCGAAGGGCGAAAGCCTGTTTGCCGGAGGAGGGACCCCGATGATCCGCTTTGTCACCCCGTTTGCGCTGAGCGCGTTGATCGCGTTGCCTGCTTTCGCAGGAGCCTATCAGGATGCGGAGGCCCAGCTGCGCAAGGCCTATGGGGACTATCGTGCGGCGCTGTTCCTGTCGAACCAGGGCAAGCAGGCGGAAACCAAGGCCGCGCTCGATCGCTTCGTCGGCGAGTGGCAGTCCCTGTCGGACGAATGGACCGCTTCGCCGCCGCCGCAATATGCCGATGACGCGGTTCTCGGCGCGACCTTCGACAAGGTCGGCGAACTGGCCGCGAAGGCCAAGGAAGAGGTCGCCGCCGGCAAGTTGCCCGAGGCGCATGAGACCCTCGAAGGGGTGCGTGAGAGCATCGGCGATCTGCACCTGCGCAACGGTGTCGTCGGCTTCTCGGACCGGATGAATGCCTATCACGCGGAAATGGAAAAGGTGCTCGCCCGCGATTACGTCCGGATGGGCGGCGAGGGCGCGCGCCAGTTGATCGCGGATGCCTCGCTTCTGAGCTACCTCGCGGCGCAGGTCGTCAAGCATCCGGCGCCGGAGGCCGACGCCGATATGAGCTATCAAAAACTCGTGGACGGCTTCGCGGTCTCCGTCGCGTTTTTCTATGATGCGGCGATGGCGGGCGACATGGAGCGCGCGATGGAGATGCGAAACGCCCTCAAAGCGAGCTACGCGCAGCTTTTCGCGAAATTCGGCTGATCGGCCACAGGGGGGCGGCTGTCCCGGCATGATCCGTTTACAAGACCGGGTCGCAGGTCTAATAGAGCCGCACCTTCGGCGCTACCGTGGCGCAGCGACAAAAGAGTTCTGGCACCCATGCCCGAGATTTCCATCGTCATCCCGGCAAAGAACGAGGCGCCCAACATCGCGGGGCTCCTCGACGAGATCGACGCCGCCTGCGCGCCGGTCTGCGACTACGAGGTGATCGTGGTCGATGACGGCTCGGATGACGGGATGGACCAGATTCTGCGCGAGCGCATGGAGACCCATCCGAACCTGCGTCTGCTGCAGCATTTGAACGCCGCCGGTCAGCGGGCTTCGGGCGGTCAGAGCGCGGGCGTGCATTCGGGCGTTCGGGCCGCGAAGGGCCACATCATCTGCACGCTCGATGGTGACGGTCAGAACCCGCCGTCGGAACTGCCTGCGCTGATGGCGCCGCTGCGCGCCGAGGGCTCCGAGATGATCGGGCTGGTCGCGGGGCAACGCGTCGGGCGGCAGGACACGATGTCGAAGAAGCTGGCGTCCAAGCTCGCGAACAAGATCCGCGGCGCGATCCTCAAGGATGGCACCCGCGACACCGGTTGCGGCCTCAAGGCGTTCCGGCGCGAGGCGTTCCTGGCGCTGCCCTATTTCGACCATATGCATCGCTACCTCCCCGCGCTGTTCTCGCGCGATGGGTGGCAGGTGGCCCATGTCGACGTGGCCCACCGCTCGCGCGGCGGCGGCAGCTCGAATTACAACAATCTGCAGCGCGGTCTTGTCGGCATCGTCGACCTGATGGGCGTTGCGTGGCTTCTCCGTCGGCGCAAGAAAGCGCAGCCCGGAGAAGTGGCGCGCGAGGAGTGACGCCGATGGACTGGCTGATGGATATGCTTCACGTGGAAAGCATAGTCGAGCTGTGGTGGGTCCTGTTCGGCCTGCTTGCGCAGCTGATGTTCACCGGGCGGTTTCTCGTCCAGTGGATTGCCTCCGAGCGCAAGGGCGAATCCGTAGTGCCCATTTCGTTCTGGTATTTCTCGGTCGCGGGCGGTGCGATGCTGCTGACCTATGCGCTCTATCGCAGAGACCCGGTTTTCGTTCTCGGCCAGTCGCTCGGGGTGTTCATCTACGGGCGCAATCTGTGGCTGATCTATGCCAAGCGTCGGCGCGAAGCTTGATCGCGGGGCGGATCGGGACGGCTGGTTCCTCCCGACCCTGATCGTCGTCGCCGCAGCCACTGCGCTGCGGCTCGTATTCCTGGCGTTCAACAAAACCGATCTCTTCGTCGACGAGGCGCAATACTGGCTTTGGGGCCAGCATCTCGACTTCGGCTATTATTCCAAGCCGCCGCTGATCGGCTGGCTGCTTCGGGCGGTGACCGATCTGGCGGGCTCCGATGCGCCGTTCTGGGTGCGGATGCCGGGCGCCATTCTGCACGGAATCACGGCGCTGGTACTTGGCGCCTTGGGGGCCCGGATCGCATCGCGTCGGGTCGCGATCTGGTCGGCTGCGATCTATGTGACGCTGCCCTTCGTCGCGCTCGGCTCGGTGCTGATCTCGACCGATACGGTGATGGCGCCCTTCTACGCTTTGAGCTTGCTGTTCCTGCAACGCGCGGGCGGTAGCCGCCATTGGTCGGACGCGCTGGCCGCGGGGCTGACGGCAGGGCTGGCCTTCATGGCGAAATACGCTGCAATTTACCTGATGCCCGGTCTGGCGCTGGCTGCACTTGTCGCGCCGGCATGGCGGATCGGCTGGCGCAATACGGTGATTGCGGCGCTGGCGTTCGGGCTCGTGATCGCGCCGAACGTCGTCTGGAACCTCACCCATGGCCTGACCACGGTCTCGCATACGATGGACAATGTTGGCTGGGTCCGCGAAGGGGCCGAGCTGAATTTCGGCTCGATGGCCGAGTTCGTCGCCTCGCAATTCGCCGTCTTCGGGCCGGTGACGATGGTGGCATTGCTGATCGGCTATGCGAGCTGGGGTGACCCGGCGAAGCGCGGGCTGGCGATGCTCTCGGTGCCGCCGCTGGTCGCGGTGACGCTCGAGGCGCTCTTGGACCGGGCCTATGCCAATTGGGCGGTCGCCGCCTATTTCGCCGGAACCGTTCTGGCGGCGATGGTTCTGCGCGACATCTGGCGCTGGATTGCAATCCTGATCAACGGTCTGATCGCGCTGTCGATCCCGCTGCTGACCGTCCTCGCACCCTATCCGCAAAAAGACGGCGCGCCGCTCCTGAAGCGGTGGTTGGGGCAGGCCGATCTGAGCCGCCAGATCCTGACGCTCGCGAAAGAGGCCGATGTTCCGGTGTATGCCAGCAATCGCGCAATCCTCGCCGATCTGTTCTATACGGGGCAGGGCGCGGGCGTGACCGTCTACGCACCGAAGCCCGTCGTGCGGGCCGACAGCTATTACGAGCAGATGTGGCCCTTGCCACAGGACTACAAAGGTCGCCTACTTCTGATCGCCAACAGCCCGCCCGATTGCGGCAGCGGCCCGGTCTCGCCGGCGGCGCAGCTCGATGCGACGGGGACTTGGGCCGATAAGGGGTATGCGGCTTATCTGGTGGAGGCGCGCTGTGTCCGTTCCGAAAATTGATATGAGCTTTGCCATCCGGCTGCTGCTGGCGGCGTGGATCGGAGGCTTCCTGCTGTTCCGCCTGGTGCCGGAACTCGATCTGGGCACCGCCGGGCTGTTCTACCGGGCAGGGGAGGGGTTCACGGTAATCACCAACCCGCTCTGGGAATGGCTGCGCCAGCGGATCTGGGATATCTCCATCGTGCTGTTCGTCGTCTCGCTCGTGGCGTGGCCATGGGCGGGGTTGCGCCATCGCACGGTGCTGCGTTTGCCTGCGCGGATCTGGGCCTTCATCTGCCTTCTCTATCTGCTTGGTCCGATCGTGGTCGTGAACGGCGTGCTGAAGGCGAATTCCGGGCGAGCGCGACCTGCGAATGTTGATCTATTCGGCGGCGCGCATCACTTCAGCCTGCCGGGCACCTTCACCAATCAATGCTCGCGGAACTGCTCGTTCGTGTCGGGCGAGGTCGCGGCGGCAGTTGCGCTGGGGCTGCTAATATGGCTCGGCGCAGAGCTGTGGCGGGCGCACCTGCCACGCTGGGGCGTGCTCTATTTGCGCGCAGTCGGCGTCTTCGTCGCGGTCTTCATCATCGTGCAGCGGATCGGCACCGGACGGCACTTTCTGTCCGACACCTATTTCGCCGGACTCGTAAGCCTTACGGTGGCCTGGCTACTCTGGGGAATCCTCTTCGCAGGGTGGGGCGCGCGGCTTGTGGCGCAAGTGCGCGGCGAGGCCCGGCGCGAGAGTTGACAACCCAGACGACTCCCCCTATACGCCGCGCTACCTGACGGGTGAAGTCTGCCCGAAGGGTCGCCGATTTCTAGTGGTCATGATCCGGGCCTTCGCCCCGATCCTCTGGAATTCAACGCATTCGCCGCGGTCCTCGGGCCGGGGAGGAATGCGATTTGGCGTTTTCGCGAATCCGCGCGGAAACGCGTCGAGAAGTGGCGCCTCCGGAAACGGGGCGAGTATTGACAGCAGAACGGGGAACCGAATGCCGACGATCCAACAGCTGATCCGCAAACCGCGGCAGCCCAAGGTGAAGCGCTCTAAGTCGCAGCACCTCCAAGAATGCCCGCAAAAGCGTGGCGTGTGCACGCGCGTCTACACTACGACGCCGAAGAAACCGAACTCCGCTATGCGTAAGGTCGCCAAGGTGCGCCTGACGAATGGCTTCGAGGTCATCTCCTACATCCCGGGCGAGAAGCACAACCTCCAGGAGCACTCCGTTGTGCTCATCCGTGGCGGCCGTGTGAAAGACCTTCCGGGCGTTCGTTACCACATCCTGCGCGGTGTGCTCGATACGCAAGGTGTTAAAGACCGTCGTCAACGCCGTTCGAAATACGGCGCGAAGCGTCCGAAGTAAGGAGATCTCGAGATGTCTCGTCGTCACGCCGCTGAGAAGCGCGAAGTCCTGCCCGACGCCAAATATGGCGATCGCGTGCTGACCAAATTCATGAACAACCTGATGATCGACGGCAAGAAGTCCGCCGCCGAGAAAATCGTGTACAACGCGCTCAACCGCGTTGAGGGCAAGCTCAAGCGTGAGCCCATCGAGGTGTTCCACGAAGCCCTCGACAACGTGAAGCCTTCGGTCGAAGTGCGTTCGCGTCGTGTGGGTGGTGCCACCTATCAGGTTCCGGTCGAGGTGCGCCCGACCCGCCGCGAAGCGCTGGCCATCCGCTGGCTCATCGCTGCCGCCAAGTCCCGCAACGAGAACACCATGGAAGAGCGCCTCGCCGGCGAACTCCTCGATGCCGTGAACTCGCGTGGTTCCGCGGTCAAGAAGCGCGAAGACACCCACAAGATGGCCGACGCGAACAAAGCGTTCAGCCATTATCGCTGGTAATAACGGAAGGACGCCACCATGGCTCGCGAATATCCCCTAAAGCGTTATCGCAACTTCGGGATCATGGCGCATATCGACGCTGGTAAAACCACGACGACCGAGCGCATCCTGTTCTACACCGGCAAGTCGCACAAGATCGGCGAAGTGCACGACGGTGCTGCTACCATGGACTGGATGGAGCAAGAGGCCGAGCGCGGCATCACCATCACCTCGGCAGCTACCACGACTTTCTGGCAGTGGCAGGAAGATCCGACCGCCGAAGGTACGGATGATACCAAGTTCCGTATGAACATCATCGACACCCCCGGCCACGTCGACTTCACCATCGAGGTGGAGCGTTCGCTGGCCGTGCTCGACGGCGCTGTCGCGCTGCTCGACGGGAACGCCGGTGTTGAGCCGCAGACCGAGACCGTGTGGCGTCAGGCTGACCGCTACAAGGTTCCGCGCCTCGTCTTCGTCAACAAGATGGACAAGATCGGCGCGGACTTCTTCAACTGCGTGAAGATGATCAAGGACCGCACCGGTGCGACTCCGGTTCCGGTGAACTTCCCGATCGGTGCCGAAGATCAACTCGAAGGCATCGTCGACCTGGTCACCATGGAAGAGTGGGTCTGGAAAGGCGAAGATCTGGGCGCTGCCTGGGTGCGTCAGCCGATCCGTGACGAGCTGAAGGCGACCGCGGACGAATGGCGTTCGCACCTCATCGAGAACGCCGTCGAGCAAGACGACGACGCGATGATGGCCTATCTCGAAGGCGAAGAGCCCGATATCCCGACGCTGCGCAACCTGATCCGCAAGGGCACGCTGTCGCTGTCCTTCGTTCCGGTTCTCGGTGGTTCGGCCTTCAAGAACAAGGGTGTCCAGCCGCTGCTCAACGCCGTGGTCGACTTCCTGCCCTCGCCGCTCGACGTGCCCGCCTACATGGGCTTCTCGCCGGACGACGAGACGGAAACCCGCAACATCGCACGTCATGCCTCGGACGAAGAGCCCCTGTCGGGTCTTGCGTTCAAGATCATGAACGACCCCTTCGTGGGTTCGCTCACCTTCACGCGCCTCTACTCGGGCACGCTGAAGAAGGGCGACTCGATCCTGAACTCGACCAAAGGTCGTAAAGAGCGCATCGGTCGTATGATGATGATGCACTCGAACAACCGGACCGAGATCGAAGAAGCCTATGCGGGCGACATCATCGCGCTGGCCGGTCTGAAAGAGACCACCACCGGTGACACGCTGTGCGACCCGAACAACCAGGTCGTTCTCGAAACGATGACCTTCCCCGATCCGGTGATCGAGATCGCCGTGGAGCCGAAGTCGAAAGCCGACCAGGAAAAGATGGGCCTCGCCCTTCAGCGCCTGGCAGCCGAAGACCCGTCCTTCCGCGTCGAAACCGACCTCGAGTCGGGCCAGACCATCATGAAGGGCATGGGCGAACTTCACCTCGACATCCTGGTCGACCGCATGAAGCGCGAGTTCAAGGTCGAGGCGAATATCGGTGCGCCGCAGGTGGCCTATCGCGAGACGATCAGCCACGCGACCGAGATCGACTACACGCACAAGAAGCAGACCGGCGGTACCGGTCAGTTCGCGCGCGTCAAGCTCGAGATCTCGCCGACCGAGCCGGGCGAAGGTTATTCGTTCGAGAGCCGCATCGTTGGTGGTGCGGTTCCGAAGGAATACATCCCGGGCGTCGAAAAGGGCATCAAGTCGGTCATGGACTCCGGTCCGCTGGCAGGCTTCCCGGTGATCGACTTCAAGGTTGCGCTGGTTGACGGTGCATTCCACGACGTCGACTCCTCGGTGCTCGCCTTCGAAATCGCGTCGCGTGCCGCGATGCGTGAAGGTCTGCGCAAGGCTGGCGCGAAGCTGCTCGAGCCGATGATGAAAGTCGAAGTGGTGACCCCGGAAGAATATACCGGTGGCATCATTGGCGACCTGACCTCGCGTCGGGGCCAGGTGCAAGGTCAGGACACCCGCGGCAACGCGGTCGTCGTGAACGCCTTCGTGCCGCTCGCCAACATGTTCGGCTACATCAACAACCTGCGTTCGATGTCCTCGGGCCGTGCGGTCTTCACGATGCTCTTCAGCCATTACGAAGCCGTGCCGCAGAACATCTCGGACGAGATTCAGAAGAAATACGCGTAAGGGACGCGCGCCGGGGAGACCCGGCGCCTTTCCCACCCAACGCACTGACAGGAGGCCATCATGGCAAAGGAAAAGTTTGAACGTAACAAACCGCACGTCAACATCGGCACGATTGGCCACGTTGACCACGGCAAGACGACGCTGACGGCTGCGATCACGAAGTATTTCGGTGATTTCCGCGCGTATGACCAGATCGACGGCGCGCCGGAAGAGAAAGCCCGCGGCATCACGATCTCGACCGCGCACGTGGAGTACGAGACCGAGTCGCGTCACTACGCGCACGTCGACTGCCCCGGCCACGCCGACTACGTGAAGAACATGATCACGGGTGCAGCGCAGATGGACGGCGCGATCCTGGTCGTGAACGCAGCTGACGGCCCGATGCCGCAGACGCGCGAGCACATCCTGCTCGGCCGTCAGGTCGGCATCCCGGCGATGGTCGTGTACCTGAACAAGGTTGACCAGGTCGACGACGAGGAGCTGCTCGAGCTCGTGGAAATGGAAGTTCGTGAACTTCTGTCGTCCTACGACTTCCCCGGCGACGATATTCCGATCATCAAGGGTTCGGCTCTGGCCGCGATGGAAGGCCGTGATCCGGAAATCGGCGAGAACTCGATCCGTGCTCTGATGGAAGCTGTCGACAGCTACATCCCGACGCCGGAGCGCGCCGTGGACCAGCCCTTCCTGATGCCGATCGAAGACGTGTTCTCGATCTCGGGCCGTGGTACGGTTGTGACCGGCCGCGTCGAGCGTGGCGTGATCAACGTCGGCGACGAACTGGAAATCGTGGGTATCCGCGACACCTCGAAGACGACCTGCACGGGCGTCGAGATGTTCCGCAAGCTGCTGGACCGTGGTGAAGCTGGCGACAACATCGGCGCGCTGCTGCGCGGCATCGACCGTGACGGCGTCGAGCGTGGTCAGGTTCTGTGCAAGCCGGGTTCGGTGAAGCCGCACACGAAGTTCGAAGCTGAAGCCTACATCCTCACCAAAGAGGAAGGTGGCCGTCACACCCCGTTCTTCGCGAACTACCGTCCGCAGTTCTACTTCCGCACGACGGACGTGACCGGCACCGTGACGCTGCCCGAGGGCACCGAGATGGTGATGCCGGGCGACAACCTGAAGTTCGAAGTCGAACTGATCGCTCCGATCGCGATGGAAGACGGTCTGCGCTTCGCAATCCGCGAAGGCGGCCGCACCGTCGGCGCCGGCGTCGTCTCCAAAATCATCGAGTGATCGGTGGTTTCGGGGCCCTCTCCGGGGCCCCGAAAACGACAGTTGGAAAGAATCTGAATGGTGCGCCGAAAGGCGCGCCATTCGCTCTTGACAGACTCAGGGTGACGCCATAGAGGACGCGCCTGATCTGCCAAGATTTATAGGTTCGATGCAGGCGCTACATTCGGTGCCGTCTGCCTCTCAACCTTCACGCCATGCGAAGAGGCATGACATATGACCGGCCAAAATATCCGCATCCGGCTCAAGGCGTTCGATTACCGCGTGCTGGACGCCAGCACCCAGGAAATCGTGAACACCGCGAAGCGCACGGGTGCCCAGGTTCGCGGGCCCATCCCGCTCCCGAACAAGATCGAGAAATTCACGGTTCTGCGTGGTCCGCACATCGACAAGAAGTCGCGCGACCAGTGGGAAATCCGGACGCATAAGCGTCTTCTCGACATCGTCGATCCGACCCCCCAGACCGTGGACGCGCTGATGAAGCTCGACCTCGCAGCGGGCGTCGACGTCGAGATCAAGGTGTAAGGAGGGCATTATGCTGCGGACTGGTGTTATCGCCAAGAAGCTGGGCATGACCCGGCTCTTCCTTGAGGACGGCAAACAGGTTCCTGTGACCGTTCTCCAACTCGACAAGCTTCAGGTGGTGGCTCAGCGCACTTCCGAGACCGACGGCTACACGGCCGTTCAGCTCGGCGCTGGTGAAGCCAAGGCCAAGCGTACGACCGCCGCCCTGCGTGGTCACTTCGCGAAAGCCAATGTCGCCCCGAAGCGCAAGGTCGCGGAATTCCGCGTCGCTGAAGAAAATCTGATCGAAGTGGGCGAGGAAATCACCGCGAACCACTATTTCGAAGGTCAGTTCGTGGATATCGCGGGCACCTCGATCGGTAAGGGTTTCGCCGGTGCGATGAAGCGTCACAACTTCGGCGGTCTGCGCGCCACGCACGGCGTGTCGATCTCGCACCGCTCGCACGGTTCGACCGGTCAGTGTCAGGACCCGGGTAAAGTGTTCAAGGGCAAGAAGATGGCCGGTCACCTCGGTGCCGTCCGTGTCACGACCCAGAACCTTCAGGTCGTCAAGACCGATGCCGACCGTGGCCTGATCATGGTCAAGGGTTCGGTTCCGGGCGCCAAAGGTGGCTGGGTGACGGTCAAGGATGCGGTCAAGAAACCGCTTTCCGAGAACATCATCTACCCCGCCGCGCTGAAGTCGGCTGCCGAAGCCGCTGCGAAAGCTGCCGAAGAAGCCGCTGCCGCCGCTGCCGCCGAGGCCGAAGCCGAAGCTCAGCGTCTCGCCGAGGAGCAGGCCGCTCAGGAAGCTGCCGCGCTGAAGGAAGCCGAAGCGTCGATCGAAGCCGATAAAGGCGAAGACGGCGGCGAAGCGCCCGAAGGAGACAAAGAATGAAACTCGATGTGATCAAGCTCGACGCCGGCAAGGCCGGTTCGATCGACCTCGCCGACGAGATCTTCGGGCTCGAGCCGCGTGCGGACATCCTGCATCGCGTCGTGCGCTGGCAGCGCGCGAAGGCTCAGCAGGGCACCCACTCGGTTCTCACCCGCTCGGAGGTCAGCTACTCGACCAAGAAAATCTACCGTCAGAAGGGCACCGGTGGCGCACGTCACGGTTCCCGCAAGGCGCCGATCTTCCGCAAGGGTGGTGTCTACAAGGGTCCGACCCCGCGCAGCCACGCTCATGACCTGCCCAAGAAGTTCCGGGCTCTGGGTCTGAAGCACGCGCTGTCGTCGAAAGCCGCCGCTGGCAAACTGATCGTCCTGGAGGACGCGCAGCTCGCCGAAGCCAAGACCAAGCTGCTGGCGAAAGCCGCCAAGGAGCTGGGCTGGAAGAAGGTGCTGGTGATCGACGGGGCCGAGGTGAACGAGAACTTCGCCCAAGCCGCGCGCAACATCGACGGCATCGATGTGCTGCCTTCGATGGGCGCCAACGTGTATGACATCCTCAAGCGTGACACGCTCGTGCTCACGAAGGCGGGTGTCGAAGCTCTGGAGGCTCGTCTGAAATGAGCGCGAAACCCGAACATTACGACGTGATCGTCAAGCCGGTCATCACCGAGAAGGCCACCATGGCCTCGGAGAACGGCGCTGTTGTTTTCGAAGTGGCGAAAGACGCTTCGAAGCCGCAGATCAAAGAAGCTGTCGAGACTCTATTCGGCGTCAAGGTGAAGGCGGTCAACACCACCATCACCAAGGGCAAGACCAAGCGCTTCCGGGGCACCCCCGGCCGTCGCTCGGACTTCAAGAAAGCCTACGTGACGCTGGAAGAAGGCAACACGATCGACGTCACCACCGGCCTGTAATCCGGTACGACCGAGACATTGGAAAGGCCCTCGTGATCGCGGGGGCCTTTTCGTTTGCGGAGTTGGATTAGGGGCTTGTCTCTCATGGGGCGCCCGGGTGGCCAGCCCGGGCAGCGCCCACCACTCACTTCTCCCGCAGGTAGCTCTCAGAGACATAGCCGCGCAGGTTGCGCGCGACGTCGAGCGAGACGTTGCACCAGCGGGTATTGCCGCTCCGCTCGCAGCTGCGCACATGGACGATTGCGCCGTTGGGAAGCCCCAGGATTACCTTGTAGCCGGTGCCGGGGCCTGCGCGCAGTTTCAGCATGTCCTGGCCCTTCACCCCGGCGACCTCATAGGTGCCGCGCCACGCGTCGGCGAGGGTGGGGGTGGCGAGGGTGGCTGCCGCGCAGAGCGGAGCGGCGAGCAGAATTGCTCGGGTTGGACGCATCGATTTTCTCCTGTTATGTCGTCTGCCTCGGGGGCCATTTTGCCTGCCCGGACCGCGAAGCGCCAGTTGCTTGGTCCATCGCGCGCAAAAACAGGCCAAGCCTATAGACTCACCCCCGCATCCCTGCTACATCGCGCCAGTCTCGCGGCCTCGGAATCGTTCCGGGGCCCGTGATTTTTGAATTCGGGGACCTTCGGGGCCCTATACACACAGACAGGCGAGGCAACTCGCCGCAAACCAACGGAAGACAGAAAGCATGGCACTCAAGTCGTATAAGCCGACGACGCCGGGCCAGCGTGGGCTGGTTCTGATCGACCGTTCGGAGCTTTGGAAAGGCCGTCCGGTCAAAGCCCTCACTGAGGGTTTGACCAAGTCGGGTGGCCGGAACAACACCGGGCGGATCACGATGTGGCACAAGGGTGGTGGCGCGAAGCGTCTCTACCGCATCGTCGATTTCAAGCGTCGCAAGTTCGATGTTCATGGCACCGTCGAGCGGATCGAGTACGATCCGAACCGGACCGCCTTCATCGCGCTGATCAACTATGAAGATGGTGAGCAGGCCTACATCCTCGCGCCCCAGCGTCTCGCTGTCGGCGACAAGGTCGTTTCGGGCTCGCGTCACGACGTCAAGCCGGGCAACGCGATGCCGTTCTCGGGCATGCCGATCGGTACCATCGTCCACAACGTCGAACTGAAGCCCGGCAAGGGTGGCCAGATCGCACGCGCCGCGGGCACCTACGCCCAGTTCGTCGGTCGTGACGGCGGCTACGCTCAGCTGCGTCTTTCGTCGGGCGAACTGCGCCTCGTGCGTCAGGAATGCATGGCGACCATCGGTGCCGTGTCGAACGCCGACCACTCGAACCAGAACCTCGGTAAAGCCGGTCGTAAGCGCCACATGGGTGTTCGTCCGACCGTCCGCGGTGTCGCGATGAACCCGATCGACCACCCGCACGGTGGTGGTGAAGGCCGCACCTCGGGTGGCCGTCATCCGGTTACGCCGTGGGGCAAGCCCACCAAGGGCAAGCGCACACGCGTCAACAAGAAGACGGACCAGTACATCCTGCGTTCGCGTCACGCGAAGAAGAAGGGTCGCTAACATATGTCTCGTTCTGTTTGGAAAGGCCCCTTCGTTGATGCCTACCTGCTGAAAAAAGCAGAGAAGGCTCGCGAGTCGGGCAAAGGCGACGTCATCAAGATCTGGTCGCGTCGCTCCACCATCCTGCCGCAATTCGTCGGCCTCACCTTTGGGGTCTACAACGGTCAGAAACACATCCCGGTCAACGTCACCGAGGAAATGATCGGCCAGAAGTTCGGTGAATATTCGCCGACCCGCACCTATTACGGGCATGCGGCCGATAAAAAAGCCAAGAGGAAGTAATCGTCATGGGTAAGGAAAAGAATCCGCGCCGCGTGGCGGAGAACGAAGCGATGGCGAAGACCCGTATGCTTCGCACCTCGCCGCAGAAACTGAACCTCGTCGCCGCGATGATCCGTGGCAAGAAGGTCGACAAGGCCCTTTCGGACCTGACCTTCTCGAAGAAGCGCATCGCGCTCGACGTGAAGAAGTGCCTCCAGTCGGCGATCGCCAACGCAGAGAACAACCACGGCCTGGACGTGGACGAACTCGTCGTGGCGGAAGCCTGGGTCGGCAAGAACCTGGTGATGAAGCGTGGCCGTCCGCGGGCGCGTGGTCGCTTCGGCAAGATCATGAAGCCGTTCTCGGAAATCACCATCAAGGTGCGTCAGGTTGAGGAGCAAGCGTAATGGGTCAGAAGGTTAATCCGATCGGCATGCGCCTCCAGGTCAACCGCACCTGGGATAGCCGCTGGTATGCCGACAGCAAGGACTACGGCGACCTGCTGCTCGAGGACATCAAGATCCGCGAGTTCATCCACGAGGAAGCCAAGCAGGCCGGCGTCAGCCGTGTCATCATCGAGCGTCCGCACAAGAAGTGCCGCGTGACCATTCACGCTGCGCGTCCGGGCGTCATCATCGGCAAGAAGGGCGCTGACATCGAAGCGCTCCGCAAGAAGCTGGCGAACTTCACCGACAGCGAGCTGCACCTGAACATCGTCGAAGTCCGCAAGCCGGAACTCGACGCGCAGCTGGTTGCCGAGTCGATCGCTCAGCAGCTCGAGCGTCGTGTCTCGTTCCGTCGCGCCATGAAGCGCGCGGTGCAGAACGCGATGCGCATGGGTGGTCTTGGTATCCGCGTGAACGTCGCTGGCCGTCTGGGCGGCGCCGAGATCGCACGGACCGAGTGGTATCGCGAAGGTCGCGTTCCGCTGCACACCCTGCGTGCCGACATCGACTACGCGCTGTCCGAAGCGTCGACCCCCTACGGGATCATCGGCGTGAAGGTCTGGATCTTCAAAGGCGAGATCATGGAACATGATCCGCAAGCTCGTGACCGCAAGCACGCCGAAGCCCAAGAGGGCCCGGCACCGCGCGGCCCGCGTCGCGATCGCTGAGGGAGTAGATAGTTATGCTGCAACCGAAACGGACGAAGTTCCGCAAGATGCACAAAGGCCGGATTCATGGTGAAGCCAAAGGTGGTTTCGACCTGAACTTCGGTCACTTCGGCCTCAAGGCAGAGGCGCCCGAGCGCGTCACCGCCCGTCAGATCGAAGCTGCGCGTCGTGCGATCACCCGCCATATGAAGCGTCAAGGCCGTGTCTGGATCCGGATCTTCCCGGATACCCCGATCACCGCAAAACCCACCGAAGTCCGTATGGGTAAAGGTAAGGGTTCGGTCGACCGTTGGGCCGCCAAGGTCAAGCCCGGCCGCGTGATGTTCGAGATCGACGGCGTCAACGAAGTGACCGCTCGCGAGGCTCTGCGCCTCGGCGCGGCCAAGCTTCCGGTGGCCTGCCGCATCGTCGAGCGTCAGGACTGGTAATCCCGGTCTGAAGCTGAAGACAAACGAAAGCCCCGCCAGAGATGGCGGGGCTTTTGCGTATCTGGTGCCGAGATCAGGCGCCGTCGGAAATCCAGCCGTCGATCAGCGCGTCCAGTGCCTTCCAGTCTGTATATTCGATATCAGCATCGAGATCGGCATCGGGATTTTTCTTCGCGACGATCCGGCGCATCACGAACCGGCGGAAGATATCGTATCTCGACGGCAGATAGGCGCCCGCGATCTGTTCCGTCAGATCCGGCGTCCAGCCGGTCGCCGCTTCGAAGTCCTTCAGGATTTTATCGAGGGCGCGCCAATCCTCTGCGTCATGACCGGCGGCGGCCAGCGAGACCGAGAGAAAGAGGTTCGGGCGGTTCTTGATGATATCGCGTTGTTCGGCGACGAAATCCGCGAAGCGACCCTGATAATGTCCGACATGGATCGAGGCCGCGAGGACGATCCGGTCGAACCGGCCGAGATCCATCCCCTCGGCCTCATCGGTGGAAATCAATTCCGCGGAGTAACCCAGATCCGCGATGCGGTCGGCGACGTGCCGCGCGATCTTGCGGGTTTGCCCCTCGGTCGAGGCATAGGCGACGAGTGCTTTCATGCTGCGCTCCCGGTGTCTGGTTGCGCAGCAAGAAAATCAGGTGAGATGCGGCTTGGCTATGATGACGATCAAAGCGCCGGGCTCAGTCGACCCATTTGTAATTGAAGCTGACCGAGATCCGCTCGTCTTCGGCCATGTTCATCGGTACCTCGTGGCGCAGCCAGCTCTCCCAGAGCAGCACCTCACCCGGTTCGGGGGCGATGTAGATGAAGGGCTGCAGCTCGCGCCGGGCGGTCTTGAGGCGGGTAGGGGCCGCCATCATCCGGGCGCTGCGCGGGTCTTCCAGCTTCAGCGCCGAGGCGCCGTCGGGCATCGCGACATAGGTCGTGCCCGAGATCACCGAATGGGGGTGCAGGTGTGAGCTGTGGGTGCCGCCTTCGGGCAGGATGTTGATCCAGAGGTCTTCCAGCACCAACTTACCCTCGCCCAGATCGAATTCGAGATCTTTGGCAAAGGCCGCAACGTGCTTGTCGAGCGCCTTCACCATGTCCGCGAAGATCGGGAAGCGCCAGGGCAGATCGGTGAGCGAGGCGTAGGAGGTATAGCCCGGATAGCCGTTCTCCTCGCACCAGTCCTGACCGGCTTCGTCATCCTCGGCGATGGCGTAGCACGAGGCCTCCAGCTCGTTCGTATCGACCTTGGGGCCGAATTCGGATAGGGAAGCGCGGTAGAGGCGGGTGACGAAAAGGGACTCGATCTGGGATTTGGACTCGGGCATTGGGGGCTCTCGCAACTGGGCGTGGATTTACCCCCTGTTACGCGAAAGCGGGCCGGAGGCCAAACAATCCTTGCCATATTCGATTCGCTCTGATATTGGCCCCAAGTTCCTGAAATCAGGACCGACATAACCCATCAGAAGTAGGGTCACCCGCGAGGGGCCCTCTGATGCCAAGAAAGGACCCGGGATGAACGCCCAAGAACTCAAGGCGAAGACGCCTGATGAGCTGCGTGACCAGCTCGTCTCGCTGAAGAAAGAAGCCTTCAACCTCCGCTTTCAGCAGGCCACGAACCAGCTCGAGAATACCGCGCGCATGCGTACCGTTCGTCGGGACGTTGCACGGATCAAGACCGTGCTGAACCAAAAAGCCGCTGAAGCCGCGAAGTAAGGAGAGCTTCCTATGCCCAAACGCATCCTGCAAGGTACCGTGACGTCGGACAAGAACGACCAGACCATCACCGTTTCGGTCGAGCGCCGCTTCACGCATCCGGTTCTCAAGAAAACGATCCGGAAGTCCAAGAAATACCGCGCCCACGACGCGGAAAACCAGTTCAAGACCGGTGACATTGTTCGCATCGAAGAGTGCGCGCCGATCTCGAAGACCAAGCGCTGGCGGGTTGTGGTCACGGCGTAAGCCGCGGCCATTTCGCCAGTATTCGAAACCCTGGGGCCCTTACTGCATAGGCGTCCCCAAAGGTCGGGAGTAACCCCATGATCCAGATGCAGACCAATCTGGATGTTGCTGACAACTCCGGCGCTCGCCGGGTTCAGTGCATCAAGGTCCTCGGCGGCTCGCACCGCCGTTACGCATCCGTGGGCGACATCATTGTGGTGTCGGTCAAGGAAGCGATCCCGCGCGGCCGCGTGAAGAAAGGTGACGTCCGCAAGGCCGTCGTCGTGCGCACCGCCAAAGAAGTTCGTCGCGACGATGGCACCGCCATCCGTTTCGACCGCAACGCCGCCGTCATCCTGAACAACGCGGGCGAGCCGGTCGGCACCCGTATCTTCGGGCCGGTTGTGCGTGAGCTGCGTGCGAAGAACTTCATGAAGATCATCTCGCTTGCTCCGGAGGTGCTGTAATGGCTGCTAAGCTCCGCAAAGGCGACAAGGTCGTCGTTCTCGCTGGCAAGGACAAGGGCAAGCAGGGTGAAATCACCTCTGTTGACCCGAAAGCCGGCAAAGCTGTCGTCGACGGCGTGAACGTTGCGATCCGCCACCAGCGTCAGACCCAGTCCAACCAGGGCGGTCGCCAGCCCAAGGCGATGCCGATCGACCTGTCGAACCTGGCTCTGATGGACGCAAACGGCAAAGCCACCCGCGTCGGCTTCCGCGAGGAAGACGGCAAGAAGGTGCGTTACGCCAAGACCACGGGGGATGCGATCTGATGCTCGATCAAGCTACCTACACTCCGCGTCTTCGCGCTCTTTACCGCGACTCGATCAAAGCCGCGCTGAAAGAAGAGTTCGGCTACAAGAACGACATGATGATCCCGCGGCTCGACAAGATCGTGCTGAACATGGGCGTCGGCGAAGCCGTGAAAGACACCAAGAAGGTCAAGCAGGCCGCCGAAGAGCTCTCGCTCATCGCTGGTCAGAAGGCCGTGATGACCAAGGCGAAGAAGTCGATCGCAGGCTTCCGCGTCCGTGAAGAAATGCCGCTGGGCGCGAAAGTGACCCTGCGCGGTGACCGGATGTACGAATTCCTCGATCGCCTGATCAACGTTGCCCTGCCGCGCGTTCGCGACTTCCGCGGCGTGAAGCCGGCCTTCGACGGTCGTGGCAACTTCGCAATGGGCCTCAAGGAACACATCGTGTTCCCGGAAATCGACTTCGATAAGGTCGATGAGGTTCTGGGTATGGACATCATCATGGTGACCACGTCTGACGTGGATGCCGAAGCGAAGGCGCTGTTGAAGCATTTCAACATGCCTTTCAACGCCTGATCGCGGAGGAACGAAACTTATGGCTAAGAAATCCATGGTTGCGCGCGAAGCGAAGCGCCAGCGTCTTGTGAACAAGTACGCTGACAAGCGGGCCGCGCTCAAGGAAATCATCAACGACCAGGAGCGCCCGATGGAAGAGCGCTTCAAGGCGTCGCTGAAACTCGCGGAACTCCCGCGCAACTCGTCGGCGGTCCGGCTGCACAATCGTTGCCAGCTCACGGGTCGTCCCCACGCTTACTACCGTAAGCTCAAACTCTCGCGGATCATGCTGCGTGACCTGGCCTCCTACGGTCAGATCCCCGGTATGGTGAAGTCGAGCTGGTAAGGAGGGCGACATGTCTGTGAACGATCCTCTCGGCGATATGCTGACCCGCATCCGCAACGCACAACTGCGTGGCAAATCCACCGTCCGCACTCCGGCCTCCAAGCTCCGCGCTTGGGTTCTCGACGTGCTGGCTGACGAAGGCTACATCCGTGGTTACGAGCAGACGACGTCTGCTGCCGGCCATCCGGAGCTGGAAATCAGCCTCAAGTACTACGAGGGCACCCCGGTCATCCGCGAGCTGCAGCGCGTCTCGACCCCCGGTCGTCGCGTGTACATGGCCGCGAAAGACGTCCCGTCGGTCCGTCAGGGCCTCGGCGTCTCGATCGTCTCGACCTCGAAGGGCGTGATGTCGGATGCAAACGCACGCTCCGCCAATGTCGGCGGCGAAGTGCTCTGCACCGTATTCTAAGGAGGGCTCAATGTCTCGTATTGGTAAGAAACCGGTCGAGCTTCCCAGCGGCGTTTCGGCGCAGCTGTCGGGCCAGACCATCGAAGTGAAGGGGCCGAAAGGCACCCGTTCCTTCACCGCGACCGACGATGTGACCCTCAAGGTCGAGGACAA
The DNA here is from genome assembly GCF_002213165.1 of Thioclava sp. F1Mire-8. Lineage (NCBI taxonomy): Bacteria > Pseudomonadati > Pseudomonadota > Alphaproteobacteria > Rhodobacterales > Paracoccaceae > Thioclava > Thioclava sp. F1Mire-8. Next base: position 85,669 of record NZ_NBNY01000002.1, read on the forward strand.
CCTCGTCACCGTCACCCCGCGTGGCCTCTCGAAGCGCGCGCGCCAGCAGTGGGGCATGACCCGCTCGCAGGTCGCGAACCTCGTGCAGGGCGTGACCGAAGGCTTCAAGAAGGAGCTGGAGATCCAGGGTGTTGGTTATCGTGCGCAGATGCAGGGCAACGTCCTGAAGCTGTCGCTCGGTTATTCGCACGAAGTCAACTTCGAGGTTCCGGAGGGCGTGACTGTCACCGCTCCGAAGCAGACCGAGATCGTTGTGGAAGGTTCCGACCAGCAGCAGGTGGGCCAAGTCGCGGCAAATATCCGCGAATGGCGTGCTCCCGAGCCCTATAAGGGCAAGGGCATCCGCTACAAGGGCGAGTATATCTTCCGCAAAGAAGGTAAGAAGAAGTAAGGAACGCGAAAATGGCAAACAGCAAACGGGATCTGTTCCTCAAGCGCCGCCTGCGCGTCCGGAACAAGCTTCGCAAGATGGCCGCTGGTCGCGCCCGTCTTTCGGTGCATCGTTCGTCGAAAAACATCAGCGTTCAGCTGATCGACGACGTCAACGGTCGCACTCTGGCCGCCGCTTCCACGCTCGAGAAGGATCTCGGTGTGGTCGGCAAGAACAACGTCGAAGCGGCAGCCAAGGTTGGCGCCGCGATCGCCGAGCGTGCGAAGAAGGCCGGTGTCGAAACCTGCTACTTCGACCGCGGTGGCTTCCTGTTCCACGGGAAGATCAAGGCGCTCGCCGACGCAGCCCGCGAAGGCGGTCTGAAGTTCTAAGACTGGTGGGGGACGTTCGCGTCCCCCCGATGATCCGGGCCGCGCCCTTCGGGGCGGGGCACCTGGATTGAGACAAACGGCGTGAGACCACGCCATCACGAGAAGGAATGCCTCATGGCAGAACGTGACAACCGCCGGGGCCGCCGCGACGACCGCGACGAAAACCCGGAATTCGCCGATCGCCTCGTCGCGATCAACCGCGTGTCGAAAACCGTGAAGGGTGGTAAGCGCTTTGGCTTCGCAGCCCTCGTGGTCGTCGGCGACCAGCGTGGCCGTGTCGGCTTCGGCAAAGGCAAGGCCAAAGAGGTTCCGGAAGCGATCCGCAAAGCCACCGAGCAAGCGAAGCGCAACCTGATCCGCGTCCCGCTGCGCGATGGCCGCACGCTGCACCACGACATCGAGGGCCGTCACGGCGCTGGTAAGGTCGTGATGCGCACCGCACCGGAAGGTACCGGGATCATCGCCGGTGGTCCGATGCGTGCCGTGTTCGAGATGCTGGGCGTGAAGGACGTCGTGTCGAAATCGACCGGCACCCAGAACCCCTACAACATGATCCGTGCCACGCTGAACGGTCTGACCCGCGAAGCAAGCCCCCGTCAGGTGGCTGCGCGCCGCGGCAAGAAAGTGGCCGACATCCTCAAGAAGCCCGAGGCCGAGGCACCTGCCGAAGCCACGGAAGCGTAAGGAGAGCGATCAATGGCTACCATCGTCGTCAAGCAGATCGGTTCGCCGATCCGTCGCCCCGCCATCCAGCGTGCCACGCTGAAAGGCCTGGGTCTGGACAAGATGAACCGTACCCGTGAGCTGGAAGATACCCCGGCCGTGCGCGGTATGGTCGCGAAGATCCCGCACCTCGTCGAAATCGTCGAAGAGCGTGGCTGAACCGACCGGTTCATCTGAGTAACGAAGCGCCCCGACCGAAAGGCCGGGGCGTTTTGCATTTGTAGCGCTTGGCTCCTGGCGGGGCAGGTCCGGAGAGGGCGCCCGCGAGTGACGGATCGTCCGCCTGATACGCGTCCTCCAAGGCCGAGAGACGGGCCGCATGTTTCGCCGGAATGAACGCCGCCAGCGGGGGACGCCGAGGCGCCTCCGACCGCGATCACGGTGTTGGTGCCGCTGAAATCCTGTTCCATATCGGCAGTGAAAACGTCTCGCCCTCTCCGGTCTGAGGCGATTGGACATGGTACATCCGCGTATGGCGGTTTTGGGCGAAATTGAGGCCGTCGCGCGCCGCACCCGATAACGGCATGTCATTTCTTTAATATTTATTCACGATTTCCGGAACCGATTGTGACACACTGGGTTGGTTGGATATCGTTGCATCCTGCAATAGGGTGCTGCGCTTCAAGACTGAGGGACGGATCGAGATGTTTGAGAAAATCATGGTTCCGGTCGACCTGCGTCACGTCGAGAAGATGGACAAGACGTTGAGAGTCGCTTCGGAAATCGCAGCGAAACACGACGCGGAAGTCGTTTTCATAGGTGTTACGAGCCAGGAGCCGAGCGAATTCGGCCATAATGCCAAAGAATATGCCGCGAAGCTGGACGCTTTCGCGGATAGTCATGCCAACGAATTCGGGCACAAGGCCTCGGGGAAGGCGGTCGTCGTGCCCGATCCTGCCGTGGATCTCGACAAGACGTTGCTGAAGGTGGCCGACGATCTCGAGGCCGATCTCGTCGTGATGGCCACGCACGTGCCCAACGCGGCCAACTATCTCTTTGCCTCGCATGGGGGACATCTGGCCGCGCACAGCGATGCGTCGGTCTTCCTCGTACGCGGATAAGCGGACCAACATAACCAATAAGGACAGGAGGACGGCATATGGCCGAACCTGAAGAAGTTCAGGGTATCCCTGCCCCCGAAGGGGACACGCAACTCATCGAAACCGATTACGAAATCGGTCAGGACAACCTGGAAGGCCAAGTCGGGCCCTTCGGTTTCGACATTCACAACCCGGTTTTCATGATCTCGGCGCTGACGATCGTGGCCTTCGTCTTCTATGCGCTAGCCCTGCCCGAACAGGCGAGCGAGATCTTCGGCGCAATGCGTCCGTGGCTGACCTCGACTTTCGACTGGTTCTTCATGAGCGCCGCGAACATCTTCGTCATCTTCTGTCTCGCCCTGATCGTCTCGCCCTATGGCGCGGTGCGTCTGGGGGGCACGGATGCCGAGCCGGACTTCACCTATATGGGCTGGTTCGCGATGCTCTTCGCGGCCGGTATGGGCATCGGTCTGATGTTCTTCGGCGTGCTCGAGCCGGTCTATCACATGGCGGTATCGCAGCCGTTGGGCACACCTTCGCCCTTCGATGCGGATGGCAACCTGATCCCGGAGAATGTCGCCCGGGCCAAGGAAATGGGCCTCGCCGCAACGATCTATCACTGGGGTCTGCACCCTTGGGCGATCTACGCGGTCGTGGCGCTCGCGCTGGCGCTGTTCTCCTATAACAAGGGCCTGCCGCTGACGATCCGCTCGGCTTTCTATCCGATCTTCGGTGAGAAGGTCTGGGGCTGGACCGGCCACATCATCGACATCATCGCGGTGTTTGCGACACTGTTCGGTCTTGCGACCTCGCTCGGTTTCGGCGCGCAGCAGGCGAATGCGGGTCTCAATCACGTCTTCGGCGTCCCGATCAACACGACGGTGCAGATCATTCTGATCACCATCATCACCGGCGTTGCGTTGTTCTCGGTGCTGCGCGGCCTCGACGGCGGCGTGAAGCTGCTCTCGGAGATCAACATGGGCATCGCGGCGCTGCTGCTGCTCTTCGTTCTCTTCGCGGGTCCGACCCTGATGATCTTCACCGATTTCGGTCAGGGTCTTCTGGCCTATGCCAAGGACATCATTCCGCTGTCGAACCCGATCGGGCGCACGGATGACAGCTATCGCGACGGCTGGACCGCGTTCTACTGGGCGTGGTGGATTTCCTGGTCGCCCTTCGTCGGTATGTTCATCGCCCGGGTGTCGCGTGGCCGTACCGTGCGCGAGTTCATCATCTGCGTGCTGCTGATCCCCTCGCTCGTCTGCGTGCTGTGGATGGCGGTCTTCGGTGGCGTCGCGATCGACCAGGTTATCTCGGACCCGGCAGGCTCGCTGGTGAAGGCGCAGGTCATCGATAGCTACAACCCGCCGCTGTCGCTGTTCGCGATGCTGGAGGGTCTCCCGCTGACCTCGATCACCTCGGTCATCGCGATCATCCTGGTGATCGTGTTCTTCGTGACCTCGTCGGACTCCGGCTCGCTCGTGATCGACACGATCACGGCAGGCGGCAAGGTCGACGCTCCGGTGCCGCAGCGTGTGTTCTGGGCCACCTTCGAGGGCGCGGTCGCGATCGTGCTGTTGATCGGCGGGGGGCTGAGCGCGCTACAGGCGATGGTGATCTCGACCGGTCTTCCCTTCACGCTGGTTCTGCTGGTGATGTGCTGGGCGATCTGGAAGGGGCTTCGGACCGAGCCTCGGTAAACTGAGTGACACTTGAGACAGAGAGGCGCGCGGGGGGAAACCTCGCGCGCCTTTAGCTATGCGCAGGGCGTCTGGAAACGCGGCGCGACTGCGTATATGACCCGGCGCATGTCTGACGGCGCGACCCTTACTTCTGCGAGCCATATCGCGATTTCCGATCTGGGCCACGATCTCGACGGTCGCCCGGTGCTGGAGGGGATTTCGCTTGAGACCCGTGCCCGCCGCATCGGCGTGGTGGGGCGCAACGGATCGGGCAAATCTACCCTCTCGCGGCTGATGGCCGGGCTGATTGCGCCGAGCCGGGGCAGCCTGCGGATCAACGGCCACGATCTGGCCGCCGACCGCAAGGCCGCGCTGCGCGAGGTCGGCATCCTGTTCCAGAACCCCGATCATCAGATCATCTTCCCCACCGTGATCGAGGAGATTTCCTTCGGGCTGCGCCAGCAGGGGATGAGGAAAACCGAAGCCGAGGCTGCGGCGGAAGAGACACTCGCGCAGTTCGGCAAGGCGGCGTGGCGCGATGCCTATGTCACGACGCTCAGCCAGGGCCAGAAGCAGCTTCTATGCCTGATGGCGGTGAGCGCGATGGCCCCGAACCTGCTGATCCTCGACGAGCCCTTCTCTGGCCTCGACATCCCGACCAAGGCGCAGCTGGGTCGCGCGCTGACGCTCTATCGCGGGACGCTGGTGCAGGTGACCCACGACCCGCGCGAGTTGGAGCATTACGACGAAATCCTCTGGCTCGACCAAGGGCGGCTGCGAATGCATGGCGCGGCGCGCGAGGTGCTGCCCGCCTATGTCGAAGAGATGACCCGCGCGGGAGAGGCCGATGATATCGCTCAGCTCTCCCGTTAAGACCGCCGCCCATGACTGGCCTGCGGGTTTGAAACTCGCAGCGCTCTGCCTCGCGACCGTGGGTCTGTTCTATATCGAAAGCCCGCTGATCCTCGCGGGCGTCGTCACGGCGATCCTGATCGCCTATGCCTTGCCCGGTCGCGCCTTCCTGCGCGCGGGCCTGTCGGCGCTGAAGCTGCTCTGGCCGTTTATCGTCATCGTCGCGATCTGGCAGATGGTGATCGGCGAGATCGCGGAAGGCGCGGTGATCGTGATGCGGATGATCTCGGCGGTGGCGCTGGCGAACCTCGTGTCGATGACGACGCGGCTCAGTGATATGATCGCGGTTGTGCGCTGGCTCACGACACCGTTGCGCCGCTTCGGGCTGTCGACCGCCGCGCTAGAGATCGCGATCGCTTTGGTGATCCGCATGGTGCCGGTGCTGACCAACAAGGGTGCGCGCCTGACCGAGAGCTGGCGCGCCCGGGCCACGCGGCGGCCGAGCTGGCGGCTGGTGCTGCCCTTCACGCTTCTTGCGCTTGACGATGCCGACCATGTCGGCGATGCGCTACGGGCCCGGGGAGGGCTCACATCCGAGAGGGAGACTTGAGATGGAAAAGAATGTCGCGCTGATCGCGCTGTTTGCGGCCCTGATCGCGGTACTCGCGCTGATCCCGAAGATCACGCTGGGCTTCGGTGTGCCGATCACGGCGCAGAGCCTTGGGATCATGCTGGCCGGCGCCGTGCTGGGCTCGAAGCGTGGTGCTCTGGCGGTCCTGCTGTTCCTGCTGCTGGTGGCCGTTGGTCTGCCGCTGCTGGCCGGCGGTCGTGGGGGCCTCGGCGTCTTCTTCGGTCCGACGGGCGGGTTCCTGTTCAGCTGGCCGCTGGCCGCGTGGCTGACTGGCTTCGTCGTCGAGAAATGGCGCTCGGTTCCGCTGGGCGCATCGGTCTTCGTGGGCTCGATCCTTGGTGGGATCGTGTTGTCCTACGCGATGGGAATCGTCGGGCTGTCGCTTGCGCTCGGCAAGAGCCTGATCGAAAGCACCTCGCTAATGGTCGTCTTCATCCCCGGCGATCTGATCAAGGCGCTGATCGTTGCGGCGCTGACCGTCTCTCTGGCCCGCGCACGGCCTTCCAGCGTCCTGTCGCGGAACTGAGGGACGCGGCGTGGCACTGCTTCTGATCCATACGGGCGGGACGATCGGCATGGTCGCCTCTGATGCGGGTTTCGTACCGCAGCAGGGCGTGGTCGAGGATTTCCTCGCGACCCTGCCCGAGGGGCGCGAGGTTGAGACCCTACGTCTCGATCCGCTGATCGACAGCGCCAATGCCACACCCGCCGATTGGGATCGGATCGCCGAGACCATCGCCGCGCATCACGACCGTTGCGACGGGGTGATCGTGACCCACGGCACCGATACGCTCGCCTATACGGCGGGGGCTTTATGCTTCGCGCTCGAAGGGCTGGGCAAGCCGGTGATCGTGACCGGCTCGATGCTGCCGCTTTCGGTCGAGGGCAATGACGGCGCGCGCAATCTGCGCGACGCGATTGCGGCGGCGCGGACAGCTACGCCAGGCATATGGGTGCAATTCGCCGGACGCCTGTTGCACGGCGCGCGGGTCCGCAAAAGCCACTCGCGCGCTTTCGATGCCTTCGCCGCCGATCCTTCCGACATCCCGCCCTGCCAGCCGGGGCCGCGCCTGATCCGTCATCCGGTCAGGCCCGCGCGGATCGCCGTTCTGGCCGTTGCGCCGGGGGCGGAGGAGAGCCTGCTCGACCATGCAGCCAAGACCTGTGACGGTCTGGTGCTGCGCTGCTACGGCTCGGGGACTGCGCCCGACACGCCCGGCCTGCGCGCGGCGCTTGCCACGGCGCAGGCCCGCGCGGTCCCGGTCATCGGGGTCAGCCAATGTCCCGAGGGAGGGATGGCGCTCGGCACCTATGCGGCGGGGGCGGTCCTGCGCGATCACGGGGTGATCGACGGGCGCGACATGACGCCGGAGTCGGCCTATACAAAGCTCTCCCATGTCCTTACGTTCGACGACCCGCAGACGCGGGCGGCGCGCCTCTCCCGGTCGCTCTGCGGAGAATACACGCCCTGAGACTTGGGGCTCACGCCGGTTTTTCGGAACGCCTTCGCCCGTCCTCCCGTTAGGAGAGCGAACCCCGAAAAGGAGCACCCCCATGGCGGAAGGCAATAACAAGCCGAAATCTTCCAATTCGAAAGCGTCGAGCCAGAAACGGTCGCGCAAGGCCACCGGGGTTGCGCCCGTCCAACAGCTCCAGAGCCGCGTCGAGGCCTATCGCGAGCTCGCCGAGGCCTATGTGAAATACCCCTGCGTGATGCGTCCGGGCGATCTGACCGGGCTTGCGCGTCGCCTGCATGTGCGCTCGACGATCATCGAGGACCACGCGGTGCGCATCGACGAGAAGGCCGAGGGCGCGAGCGAGAAATTCGAGGAACTGGCGGATTCGCTGTTCTCCTTCTTCCGCGGCACGTCGCTGCTGTTTCACCGCGACATGCTGGGCGAGGATGAGCGGATGCCGACGGTGCTCGCGCTCGGGGATGTCCATCCGGAGAATTTCGGGATCATGCCCAATGCCGATAACGTGCCGATCTTCGGCGTGAACGATTTCGACGACGTGCTCTACGGGCCCTTCACCTGGGATCTGAAGCGCGGCATCACGGGCTTTCTGATCGCCGCCAAGGAAGAGGGAGACCAGAAGAAGAAGCACCGTGAGAAGATCGTGCGCAAATTCGTCGAAGGCTATCGTGACGGGATGGAATTCTATGCCCGCCACGACAAGGAGGCGAGCCAGCAGATGCGCCCCGATAACAGTCCGAAAGTGATCCGGCGGATGTTCAAGAAGGCGCGCAATAGTCGGAAGGAATGGCTCTGGGATCGCTATCTCAACGAGACCGGGCGGGGCTTCCGGGCGAATGACGAACTGACGCCGATCTCCAGTCGGATCTCGGAGTTTCAGGGTTACATCAACGACGTGGCCAAGCAGAACGGGATCGATCCCGGTGGGCGCGCCGGGCAGCTGAAGGTGAAGGATGTGTGCATCCGCCATGGGCAGGGCACGGCCTCGCTGGGGCTGCCGCGCTACTATTGCCTGATCGAAGGTCCGAGCAAGAATGCCAGCGACGATCTGATCATCGAGTTCAAGCGTGCCCGGCAGTCAGCGCTCGAAGGTCTGGTCCCGGAGAACGATTTTGTCGCCGGTGAAAAGGGCGACCGGATCGCGCATGGCCAGCGGGTGCATCTGGCGCATGGCGATGTCTTCTACGGCAGCGTGGAGATCGACGATATGAGCTTCATGTCGCGCGAACGTGCACCGTTCCGCGACGATATCGACCTCGACGATCTGTCGAAGGACAGCTGGCGTGACTATGCCCATGCCTGCGGGCAGGCGCTGGCGCAGGCCCACGCGCGCTCCGACGATGCGGGCGAGCTGGACTACCGGATCGAGCCGCGCATCATCGAGGCGATGCAGCCCTTCGATCTGTTCGTCGACGATCTGCTGTGTTTCGGGCGAGAGGCGGTGAAGCGCCTCAAGCGTGACCACAAGTTCTTCAAGATGGATCTGAAACGCGGCGCTTTCGACATGACGCAGAAGCACTACCGCTAAACTCTCGTACTCGCGTTGACACGGTCTCCCCAGACGGGCTCCCCAGACGGGGCGGCCGTTTCCCAATGAGCGCAGCTAGTCGCGTGACGGCGGTGTCGTGCTTGCGCGAGCGCCTTCCTGTCGTTACTCCGCGATTATGGCGGTGAAGCGTACGACATTGATGGATGTGGCGCGGGCGGCGGGCGTGTCCCGCGCGACGGCCTCGCTCGTCATTCGCGGCTCGGACCTCGTGGCGGCAAAGACGCGCGAGAAGGTCGAGAAGGTCATCGCCGAGCTCGACTACGTGCCCAATAGCGGCGCGGCACGTCTGCGCAGTCAGAAAAGCCGCACTATCGGCGTGATCATTCCGAACCTCGTGAACAGCTTCTTCTCGGAATTCGTCGAGGGGATCGAGGCCGAGCTGGACGAGCAGGGCTATCAGGTCATGCTCGCCAGTTCGCGGGACGATCCGGAACGGCAATCGGGTCTGCTCCGCCGGTTGCGCGAGCATGACGCGGAGGGAATCATCCTGTTTCCCGCCGAAGGGACCGAGCCGGATACGATAGAGAAGCTGGTCGCGGCAGGGGTGCCGCTGGTGCAGGCGATGCGCCACGTGGGCCGCGATCTCAGCGATTTCGCAGGCTCAGATCACGGCCTCGCGGTGCGGCTGAGCGTTCGGCATTTGCGCGATCTCGGCCATCGACGGATATCCTTCGTCGCGCTCGCGGGGGAGGTTTCCACGCGGGATGAACGTCTCGCGGCCTTCGAGGAGGAGATGCGGGCTCAGGAGCTCATCAATGCTGGGGTGATCGACGTGCCGCTCGCATGGGATGGCTCGCCGCAATCGGCCGCGATGCTGATGGCGCTCGAGCCACGCCCGACCGCAGCGATCTGCTTCAACGACATCCTCGCCTCGGGCCTGCTGCGGGGACTGTTCGATCTGGGACTGATGCCCGGCCGCGATCTTTCGGTGGTGGGCCACGACAACCTGTCCTTCATCGATCTCGGTGCGCCGCCGCGCCTGACCACAGTGCAGGTCTTCCCGCGCCAGATCGGCGCGGCTTCGGCGCGCCTGCTGCTGCGGCGGATCGCAGATCCGGGCGCAGAGCGGAAAACCGAGATCGTGACGCCGCGCCTGCGGGTGCGCGACACCACCGGTCCCGCCGACTGATCCCAGCTTACCCCGACGTCTTTCACTCACGCATCCGTGATTTGCGACTCGTAATTTAGATCGTTCTAATTAGATCGATCTAAATGAGCATGCCCGACCGTTGAGGAGCGCGAGGGCATGTGGTTACACGCAGGGAGGCGACGTGTATCACTTCAACTTCACGCCCGTATTCGAGAACCTGGACCTGCTGCTTTACGGCGCATGGCTGACCATCCGCCTGTCTTTCGCGGCGATGCTTCTGGGCCTGATCGTGTCGGTTCTCGGGGCTGCTGCGCGCACCTCGCATTCGAAGGTGCTGCACGCGATCGTCGGCGCCTATGTCGAGATCATCCGCAACACGCCCTTCCTCGTGCAGATCTTCTTTCTGTATTTCGGGCTGCCCGCGATCGGGATTTCTCTCGATCCGAATGTCGCGGCGCTGATCGCTCTGGTGATCAATGTCGGCGCGTACGGGACCGAAATCACCCGCGCCGGGATCGAATCCGTGCCCCATGGCCAGATCGAGGCAGGGCGCGCGCTGGGTCTCGGGCCGATTCAGATTTTCCGCTACGTGATCCTGAAGCCGGCGCTGCGCAACGTCTATCCGGCGATGACGAGCCAGTTCATCTACCTGATGCTGACCTCGTCGGTCGTCTCGACGATCTCCGCGAACGATCTGGCCTCGGTAGGGGCGGATCTGAACGCCAAGACCTTCGCCAGCTTCGAGATCTACCTCGTCGTGACCGCGTTCTACCTCGTTCTCTCGCTACTGTTCTCGGGCCTCTTCAAGCTCGTCCAGAACGCCATTTTCAACTATCCTGCGAGCCGCTGACATGATCCGCCAATTCGGTCCCTCCGACATCCTGTTCATCATTGAGGCCGTGCGCTGGACGCTTCTGCTGTCGGTCATCGCCTTCATCGGCGGCGCAATCGGCGGGCTGTTCGTGGCACTCGCGCGCAGCTCGGGCTCGAAGGCTCTGCGCCGTATCAGCGCCGGGTTCATCCGGATCTTCCAGGGCACCCCGCTCCTGATGCAGCTGTTCCTGTTCTATTTCGGTCTGACCGTGCTGAACCTGCCGATCAACCCGCTGCTGGCGGCGGCGATCGCGCTGACCTTCCATGCCAGCGCCTATCTGGGCGAGATCTGGCGCGGCTCGATCGACGCGGTGCCGTCGGGGCAGACCGAGGCCGCGACTGCGCTTTCGCTGAGCTATCGCGACCGGATGCAGCATGTGGTTCTGCCGCAGGCGGCGCGGATCGCCGTAGCCCCGACCGTCGGCTTCCTTGTGCAGCTGATCAAGGGCACCTCGCTGACCTCGATCATCGGCTTCACCGAGCTGACGCGCGCCGGTCAGATCGTCAACAACGCGACCTTCGACCCCTTCGTGGTCTTCGGGCTGGTGGCCGCGATCTACTTCATCATCTGCTGGCCGCTGTCGCTTTATGCGCGCCGGCTGGAAGGGCGGATGCGCCTCGCATTCACCCGCTGATTTTTCACCCGCTTCAGGTTTAGGAGGAGTAAAACATGAAGTTTCTCAAGACAGTCGCAACGGCGGCCCTGACGGTCGGCGCATTGATGGCAGGCCACGCGCAAGCCACCACGCTCGATCAGGTCGAGAAGGCCGGCGTGCTCAAGGTCGGCATGCTCGTCGATTTCCCGCCCTTCGGTCTGATGGGCACCAGCGGCAAGCCCGAAGGCTATGACGCGGATACCGCCAAGGCGCTTGCCGACTACCTGGGCACCAAGATCGAGATCGTGCCGGTGACCGGCCCGAACCGTATCCCCTACCTGCTCTCAGGTCAGGTCGATGTGCTGGTCGCCTCGTTGGGCATCACGCCAGAGCGCGCCAAGCGGGTCGATTTCTCGCGCCCCTATGCCGGGATCGAGATTATGGTCTACGGCAAGAAAGAGGAAAAGGTCTCGAAGCCGGCTGATCTGTCTGGTGAATCGGTCGGCGTCGTGCGTGCCTCGACGCAGGACGCGGGCGTGACCAAGGTCGCTCCCGACGACACCACGATCCGCCGCTTCGACGACGACGCGGCCGCAGTGCAGGCACTCCTCTCGGGGCAGGTGCCGCTGATCGGTGTGTCCAACGTCGTGGCCGCGCAGATCGCGAAGGCTGCGCCAGGTCGCTTCGACGAGAAGTTCCCGCTTTCGAGCCAGGTCCAGGGCATCGCGGTCGAGCCGGGCGCCGACAAGCTTCTGGCCAAGATCAACGCGTTCGTCGGCTCCGCAATGAAAGACGGCACGATGGACAAGATCTCGCAGCAGTGGCTGGCGACGGACATCCCCGATTTCGTCCGCAACGGATCGGCCGAGGAAGCCGCGACACCGAAATCGGCCTCGAACTGATCTCACCCCACATCCGGCGCAGCCCCGCGCTGCGCCGGGTCACCCTACAAGGCATCCCATGACACAAGCACAGCAGCCCGCCGTCGAGATGCGCGGCGTCACCAAGTTCTTCGGTGCGTTTCAGGCGCTGAAGTCGATCGATCTGACGGTCGAACAAGGCGAGCGGATCGTGATCTGCGGTCCGTCCGGCTCCGGCAAGTCGACCCTGATCCGCACGCTCAACCAGCTCGAAGAGATTCAGGATGGCACGATCACCGTCGACGGGATCGAGCTGACGGCAGGCGGCGAGAACGTCGCCAAGGTGCGCCGCGAAGTCGGGATGGTCTTCCAGCAATTCAACCTGTTTCCCCACCTGACCGTGCTGCAGAACTGCACGCTCGCGCCACTCAAGACGCGGCGGGCGGACAAGGCCGGGGCGGAGGCGACCGCGCGCAAGTATCTGGAGCGCGTGAAGATCCCCGAGCAGGCGGACAAATTTCCCGCCCAGCTTTCGGGCGGTCAGCAGCAGCGGGTCGCGATTGCGCGGGCGCTCTGCATGGAGCCGCGGATCATGCTGTTCGATGAGCCGACCTCGGCGCTCGATCCCGAGATGGTCAAGGAGGTGCTCGACACGATGATCGACCTCGCCCGTGAAGGCATGACGATGCTCTGCGTGACCCACGAGATGGATTTCGCCCGTGCCGTCGCCGACCGCGTGATCTTCATGGAGCAGGGCGCGATCATCGAAGAGGGGCCGCCGGCAGAGTTCTTCGGCAATCCGAAGTCGGAGCGTCTGCGCAACTTCCTGGGGCAGATCTCATGAGTGATGATGCCAAACCCTCCCCGTCGATCCTCGCGCTGATCGAACTGAAGCCCGCCGACATGATGGAAGCGTTCTGTGCCGAGCATCCGGTCACCCGTGACGCCACAGCGCGCGAGGGCATCGAGATCGTGCTGACCAGTGGCGCGCGCGGCCTCTCCGGCGAGGAGATCGCCGAATTTCCCGACCTGCGTCTGATCGCGGTCAATGGCGTCGGCACCGATGCGGTCGATCTGGATGCGGCGGCCGCGCGCGGCATCCATGTGACGACCACGCCCGACGTGCTGTCGGAAGCGGTGGCCGAGCTGGCGCTGGGTCTCGCTATCTCGGTGCGGCGGCGGATCGGCGAGGGCGAGCGGTTGCTTCGCTCGGGCGGCTGGTCGAACGGGCAGAAACCGCGGCTCGGTCAGGCGCTGACCGGTTGCCGTGCGGGTATTCTCGGCTATGGCCGGATCGGGCGCGCACTGGCGGACATGCTGCGCGCGCTGGGGGTTGATGTGATCTATCATGCCCGCAAGCCCCATGATGACGCCCCCGAGGCATGGCGCCCCGACGCCCGGACGCTGGCCGCCGAAAGTGACGTCCTGTTCGTCACGCTCTCGGCCACGCCTGAGACGCGGTATATTGTCGATGCGCCGGTGTTGGAGGCGCTCGGCTCCGAAGGCACCTTGGTCAATGTCGCGCGCGGCTCGGTCGTCGACAGCGCGGCGCTGGCTGCGGCCTTGCATGGCGGCACGCTCGGCTCTGCCGCGCTCGATGTATTCGAGGTCGAACCTGTCGCGCCCGATGGGGCGGAGGACGGTCTTTTGCGCGCGCCGAACACGCTTTTCACGCCACATATCGCTTCGGCCACGAACGAGGCGCGACGCGCGATGGCGCAGCTGGTGATCGCGAATATCGACGCCTATCTGGCCGGAGCCCCGCTTCCGAGCCCGGTAGGGCCCGCCTGATCGGAGCCTTGCATGCTGGACTTTCTCTGCATCGGCGAGCCTCTCGCCGAGTTCACAAACGACCCTGCAACGCCCGATCTGTTCCACCGCCGGCTTGGGGGCGACACGCTGAATGCGGCGATCTACCTCGCGCGGCTGCGGCCCGATCTGCGGGTGGGCTACCTTTCGCGGCTCGGTTCGGACGGGATGAGCCGCTGGATGCGCGATACGATCGCGCAGGAGGGGGTCGAGATCGAGGCAATCGGGTCCGAGGCCGATGGCAGCCCGGGGCTGAGCTTCATCGCCACCGATGCCACGGGCGAGCGCAGCTTTACCTATTGGCGCGATCAGGCGCCGGCGCGCCGGATGTTCGGCGCCGACGGGGAGGAGGTCGCGGCGCTCGGTCAGGCACGCGTCCTTTTGTTCTCGGGCATCACCTTGGCGATCCTTCCCGACACGGCGCGCAGCCGTTTGCTGGCGGAGTTGGACGCGCTGCGCCAGCGCGGGATCACCGTCGCCTATGACACGAATTATCGCCCGCGGCTCTGGCGCGACCGGGCCGAGGCGGCGGAGTGGACTGAGCGCGCCTTGGCGGTGACGAGCCTCGCGCTGCCCTCGCTCGACGATCTCGCGGCGCTCTGGAACGAGACCGACCCCGAGGCGATCATGGCGCGCTGCGAGAAACACGCAGCGGGCGCCATCGTACTGACGACGGGCGGCGGCGCGGTGCTCGCGCGCGACGCATCGGGGGCGACGCTGCGCGTTGCGCTGCCCGATCCCGTCGCGGCTGTCGACACGACTGCGGCAGGCGACAGTTTCGATGCCGCTCTCCTCTCGGCCCTGCAGCGCGGTAAAACGCTGGAGGCCGCAATTCTCGACGGTGCGCGTCTCGCAAGCCGAGTCGTCCGTCATCCCGGCGCGATCATCCCGCGCGATGCCATGAAAGAAGAGGTTGCACACCATGCAGCGTGACCAGATCGCAAGCGCCGCAGAGGCGCTGGCTGCCGCGAATGACGGCGAGACGCTCGAGGCGCTGACCCCGCTGCCGGTCACGCCGGCGGAAGCCTATGCCGTGCAGGCCGAGAGCCTGCGCCATCTCGGCCCCGTGGGGGGGTGGAAACACGCGCTGCTGGGCGGGCAGGACCTGTCCTGCGCCCCGGTTCTGGGTCGCGCGATCCATCGCTCGGGTGCGACCCTTGCCGTCGCGCCCCATGCGCGGCTCGAACTGGAAATCGCGGTGCGGCTGCGTGCCGATATTTCGCCCGAGGCCAAATCTCACGAGATTCTGGAAGCGATCGGCAGCGTTCATGTCGCCTTCGAAGTGCTCCAGTCGCGCTTCACCACGCTCGAAAAGCAGCCGCCGCTGGCACAGATGGCGGATCGGTTCTCGAACCGGGCGATCGTCATGGGAGATGAGATGCCCGATTGGCAAACCCGTGACCTCTCGCGCCTGCCGCTTGCGATCGGCGCGCCTGCCGAGCCGCCTGAAATGGCCGCTGGGATGTCACTTTCCGAGATCGTGTCCTTCCTCGGCTTCCTCGCCGAGCGCGCCACCGTGATCGGGCCGGGGCTGCGGGCGGAGCATTGCATCGTCACCGGCGCGCGCATCGGCCCGCAGCCTCTGCCGGTGGGGGTGCAGCTGCACGGGGGGCTCGAAGGCTGTCAGGTTTCGCTGACCACGTGCGCGCTCTGAAAACTCATCGGTTTGACGGAGAGATAGCCGGCCCTGCTTCGAAAGAGGCGGGGCCTTCGTATTCCGCCCTCGTCGCCGCGATCGGGGGCAGGCTCTGTCGGGAGTCGCCCCGTGGGCGAAAACTGAATTTTTCGGGGAAAGGTGGAGGCGAGTACCGCTACCACATGCCATTGATTTCAAATGGAAAAGCGGATCGTCTACCCGCGAAAGTACCCGCAATTTCGATGGGTTCTACGCTATTTTCGCCGCTGTTGCCGCGCAGCCACGGATTTGCCTTCAAACAAGATAGACTACAGCCGATCTTCTGTCACGCAGAGGCGCTGGGTTGTGGGCGATGTTAGGACCCTGTCCATGTGGGCAGTCTAGGCTCGACCTGTCGGTCTGTACGCGTTTTCAGATTTGCTAAGGACAATCCTACTGGAGGAAAATTTAAATCGCGAGATTTTCGGGAGTCGGAGTTGCCGCCCAGCGCGTCCCACACCCAGAAGGACCCAGAGCCAAGATGTTGTGTAAGCTATCTCGCGCCGCGCTGCTTCCTCCAATTTCTAAAGCACCCGAAGACGAGATTGACGGATTGAGTTGAGTCTATTGGGTGATCAAGACAAACTATCGAGCATTCCAACGACGCATTAATTCAATCCAACGCCGATCACTTCGTAAGCTTGGTGCCGCTGTGGCGATATGCCCAAGGGTGGCGTCTATCTCGTAGGGCCAACTGTTCGCGTTCTCGGGAAGGGCCAAGTACAGGATTTCAAGCACGCGCTCCGGGTGTTTGTCGACGATGTTCCCTTCGCCACGCCGGATTGAAGGCAATACGATTTGATCTCGTTCGATCTTGCTTATCAAAGGTAATATCGCCTCTGAAATGGCCATGAAGCTATCTTCATCGGAGAACGCCAGTTCGATCAGTCTAGCCGAATTTTGCGGGGTTCGAGCCGCTCTTTGAAGCGGCCAGACTTGGCGTAGGAAACGTTCTCGAAGGGGATGCCAAAACTTTCCGCTCTCACCTTCCTCTTTGCTCCACCGCTCAAGTTGCCACAATATGCGGGACCGGAAGCCGTCGCCTGCGTTGAGCAAAGCTCTACGGAACTCGTCGTCAGAAATGCGTTCCGCACCGGTCTTTGGATCAGGGCGTCCCCAACTTGCCAGCACCAATCCAGCGAGTTTGTCACGGTTGCTCCGTTCCTCGTAGGTCTGGCCAGTAGCTTTCGCTAGCAAATGTGGCTTTAGGACTTGAAATAGGTCAAAGTTTGGTAGGTCTCGCGCACCCCAAAGATAGCCGGTCCACCATGCTTCCAAGGTTTCGCTGTTGTTCGTTTGAAGCACAGACAAGAGCTTATCTTCTGCCCACTTGGGATCAACGTAGTGGAACCAATTCAAGAGATAGCTGCAAAAGACCAAGGAGAAGCGGCCGTTGTCACCGGATAACGCCAACGCACGTTCAACGAGAGTGCGCCATTCGGCTGGAAGGCCTTGGTTTTTCTCAAGGTCTTTTCGGCGCGGATCGTGATACAACGCTTGGGAGATTTTGCCCGCAGGCGAGTTTAGGGCTTCTGTCGCCCAATCAGGGTCGCGATTGCCGCGAACAACGCCAGAGCCGCCCGCGTCCGGATTGTCGCTTAGAAAGTCGAGTAGACGCTTAGCCAACCGCTCAAAGATGGGCACACATTCGTCGGGCAAGTTGTCAGTAGTAGAAAGGAACCATTCGGACACAGGGTAGACGATGCCCTTCAACGCTTCGTCGCTCGCTGAAATGACAAGTTCGGCAACGAAGTTTTTCAGGCGACCAGTGTCCTCTTTTCTGTTTTCTGAGTGCAGGAAACGTCGCCATGCCCATTCCGGATATTCGCCGCGCTTCGCTTCCAGTCGCAAGGCGGAAAGCGCCATGATAGGATGGCTTGCGCACAAACCTGCGAATGGATCGTAGTCAACGAGTACCAGTCCGGTTCGCCCGCCGATTTCCCGTGCTTTCGCCAATACATTTGACAGCGGCTCCGAAAGAAGACGGCTATGCTCTGTTTCGGTGCGGACCATTCCGCCTCGACTTTCCCATGACCGGTCGGCGTTTTCGCCATGTTCTGGCGTCCAATCGGGGGCAGCGTTTTGAAGCCGTATAATTTCTTCGTCGTAATTAACGTTTAGGTTGCATCCTTTCGAACGAAGCCAATGAAGGCGCTGGGCAATGCTCCAAGCGCGCCGCTGCACGAATTCGTGCTCCGCTTCGTTTTCCCAGCGTTCCGGGCCTTCTAGGATACGCGTTTCGATCCTTCTTGTGGCGGGTATTGGAAGTTTTGCCCAGCGCTCTCGCAAAGCAAGCAAAAGGTCGCGTTGATGGCGGATGTTCCAAAACGCATCCCGGCTAACGATTTCGAAGAAGTCAGTGAAATCTTCGTTGGGAACAAGTGTCTCGAACCGGCTCGCCCATAGCCGCAATCTAGCAAACACGTTGTCGTCGTCTGTGGGCCAAGTCGTGGCTTCCCTACGTGCTCGCATGACGTCCAGTTTCACGAGTTTTTCGAACAGGGAAGCGTAGGACAACGCGGCGCCAGAAAGCCCTTTCTTGCGCTCATAGTCGCTTACGTCTGGATCGTCCGAAGGCATGATTGGCGGTATGTCCAACCAATTGTAGTGCCCGCGTTCAGACTCAAGCTGAATCCCAATGTCCAGATTACGTTTTAGAGCCGAAACAACGTCCGCTAGCCATTCGTCCGGTATGGCGATTTCCGGGCCGTCTTCTGTGTAGGCCAGATCCAGAAGGATTAAATCGCCAAGACTCATTTTGTCATCGAGCTGCGGTGCCACTGTAGAGCGGAAATAGTTGTGTCCAGCTGTCATACGTGGCCGCGAAAGCTTCTCATACTTTCGAACCGTTGTGCTGTTCCAACCCATAACTTTGATTTCATTCGCAAAGCGGTACCAATCAAGCCGGTCTGCATCGGTTCCGGCTCGCCAGTGCTCGAAAAGATAGTGCCAAGCTTGGAGAATGTGCGGGGCGCAATCAGCGTCGGCGTTTTCCAAGTTCCATCGAATTCTTTGCTGAATGTCGCCGTGCAGACCGCTCTGCCGCGCGCCCCACCATACGGCGGCATTTTGACCGGCAACCGTTCCAACCCAAAGGCCAAGGATACTGATCCTGTCTGGCAGTTGACCTGCGTAAAGGGACTGGCCGCCGCGCATGGGCGTTATGTGTTGGTCACGCAGTTCCAGCCGGTCTCGGCGGTTGAGCGCAAACGCATCCCATGCAGTCGTTGGAATTTCCCGCTTCGGGTTGATGTCTTCCGGGTGAATCGGCGTGGGAGGGGTGTCACTCGCCAAGCCGTAGAAGGAAAATGGGTCAACTATTTTGCCTTCGTTTTCACCGGATCGAATAACATTCGGCCTTGAGTATCGAACTGAACTATCAAAGACGCAGAGCCAAGTGGCAGGTGCAGGCGGATCACTTTCAAGGAATTTGCGCGCACCTTCCTTTGTAGAGATCAAGTGCGCGACTTGTTCGCGTTCAAACGGTGAAAGTGTTTCGGGGCCGCGCTGGGCCATTGCTATGGTCTTTGCCTGCCAACCTTCTGGGTCTTTGGCTCGCTTAGCCCATTCCTTTAGGGTGTCCCACAAGGCCGAATAGTCGTCCTTGGGAAATGGTATTGCGGTCACCCCTTTGTGCGCCCAGCGCGACGTTGCATCGTCCGCATCACCGGATTGAAAGGCGTATACCCTATCCAAGTGAGGATTGGATTTGTTCAGCGCTTCGAGTAGATATTGTACAGGTGGGTCGTCAGCATTGTAGCCCACAAAAGCTACATAGTATCGGTCGATTACGTCTTTGAAAAAGCGAGTAGCCCAACCTTCCGCAAGGTAGGCCCGACCAAATTCGGCGCTCGAAAGTACGAACCCGTCTCCTTCGGCACCTTCGTAGTCCTTTGTTGCGCGACCGTGCAGATAGACCACACCGTTCAAGTCGCTAGGTCTAGTCGGATCAGGGAGTCTCGGTGGTTGCCACGCATTCAATCCGCGTCCGCAGTCGTCAAAAAGGCGGTCAAAGTTCGTGGTGACTAGCTTGGTAATGCCTTCTTTGGTGGTAGCTAGATCAAGGAGAAGTTCATGCGCCCAAAGGTCTACACCTGCTTTGGGTGTGAGGGCATTGGCTACAGCGCGCTCAATGTCCTGCTCTAGGAAGTCGCGTTCAAGCAGACCAAATACCCGGTCGGCAGAGATTAAGCCTGGTACACCAGTGCGCGCTTCGATTTCCCGGGCTTCGTTAAGAATTTTGGCGGCAGGAGCGTCAGGAGGGACGCCGAGGGTAGTCAAGACTTCATCGGCAAGGCCGAAGAAATCAGGTAATTTTGCTTTCGCGCGTGACACTCCTGCGCCGCAGAAAAATACGACACGTCCTTCGTCCAGCGCCAACAAAAGTTCGTCTGGGATGTCGGGACCATCTTCAATGAACTGCATATCTGACCTGTTAGAGTTCGCCTATATATTGTGTATATGTCCTTGCTCACTACTTCAACTAGGCAGGGTGATTGCGCCGAATACCTCCGTGGCGAAAATCCAGATGCGCAAATCTATTTGGATGCGTTGCGCATCAAGCTTTCCGACCGCATATAGTATCCAATCAGTCTCTCGTTAGAGCGTTCTTTCGATGGCTTCGTGTGGTTGGGTGCCAAAAGCTGTGAGGACATGCGACCTACACGAGAAGCATGTCGTCCAGTGCGGCCTGATAGGCTTCCCAGACATTTCGAGCGGGTCTAATGGCCCATCGGCAACCCTTGAATTCCAGGTACCATTTCACTTCGTGCCATGATTTAAGGGGCCGTTTTCTCTTCAAAGCAAGAGTATCGCTTACGAACTCACCCTCAGGCCCATCCCAAGGCTCGTTATCTTCTAAGAATTCCAGAAAGGTCATTTTACATATCTCCTTCGCTTTTGCGGTATTCGCACTGGGCAGGGATTTGCCCATGCGTATATTTTTAGTTCTTTGGCTCCAGCCCATTTTGCGACTGATGCGACGGCTGTTCCGCTTTTCAGTGTTTCCACCAGTTATCCGAAAACGAGATCGGGTATTCAGAGAGAGCCGGAAGACCCGTCGCACGCGTCGCAAGATTGGCTGAAGCCGATTTTCTCAGTTGGATCTGGATATATTGACCGCTGAGATTTCGTTCTGGGCAAAGAGAGCAAAGTCGTCCGTGGGCGGGACGATCTTGAGCGAAAGCCCTGAAAACCCGCGTCCCCGTATGCCCATCGCATCCTTGACCGGCTTGAAGCCATGTTGAGTCAGCTTCTCGGGAAATGTTCGCACTTTCGATCCGGGGTCCTCGCCATTCGAGCGGGCATAGAAGGACCAGGACTCGAACAGATCGGCAGTTGTAGCCGCTTCGCGGGCGCCGGTGATGCACTGATCCGCCAGCCATTGCGCGAAGATGTCCTGCGACTCGAAGTAGTCGGCAGTCGTTTCCAGCATGATCGCAGGACGAACCAGCCCGTTTTGCTGCCAATCGAGGCAACCCTGAATGGCCCAAGACAGAATGCCGGGAAACTCAGCCTTCAGGGCATCCTTCAATCCCTGATCGGGGGAAGCCGGTTTCTTGTCGAATGGCAGCACGTTGAAGCGCCGCTTGATCGCGCCGTCGACGTTCGAGAAGGCAGGTTTATTGTTGCCAACGATCACCAGCTTCAATTGCGGTTTGAAGCTGAAGTCGTCCTGCCGCATGAACCGGGCGGTCATCACATCGCCGCCGGTCAGTTGCTTGATCCGATTTTCAGCCCACGCGCGGCCCGCTTCGGTCTCGGATGCGAACACCATCCGCGCCCCGTGCAGCCGCGCTACCTCGGTCGAATGTCGGGCGTGTTTCTGCGCGGTGATCGTCTCGGTATCCATTGAAATGGCGTAGTCGCCCAGTACGTCGCCAAGCGTGACGATGGCTGTCGACTTGCCGGAACCGCCAGGCCCGTGAACGAATAGCAGGGCGTCTTCGCGCGTGTCGCCCGTCAGGCTGTAGCCCGCCCATTGTTGCAGAAACCGGATCGCACCTGCATCGCCGCCGGTCGCTTGGTCGAGGAAAGCCATCCATCTTGGGCAGTCACGTTTGGGATCGAAAGACTCCAACGGGATCGGGGTTGCGGCTGTGATCTTGGTAATCATGTCTGATTGCCGCGCTGGGCGCAGTTCGCCAGTGCGCAGGTTGACCGTCCCGCCCGGTGTGCCCAGAAGCCAATGTTCCCGGTCCCACAGGTCGGCTGTCACAGCAAATGCCCGGTCAGCTTGGGCAAAACGCTCAACTGCGGACGCTGTAGCGGCTTTCGCCAGCGCCTTCGCGGCTGCGGAACGTGGTTCTGACGCGGCGCGAGTGCGGCACATCTGCCTTGCCCAATCGAATGCCAGTTTCGATTCTTCCTTCTGCCAGTGGCTGCCCGTCCAGACGTACCAGCGGCCCGACGAATGACAAAAGCGCAACCGATCAGCGTTACGCGCGGCGAAAGCCAGGGCCACGCCGTCTTCGGTCATGGGAAAACCCGCGAAGTTTTCCGGCAGATCGTCGAGAAGGTCAGCAATATTGCTGTAATCCGGCGGCAACTCGATAGGCTTCCTGAGGCCGTCACTCCAACCATGATTGAATGTGTCGCGGGCTTCGCGTTCCGACAGACCGCATGTCTTACCAGCCTCGACTAGAAGTGCCTCTGCATGTTCGCGCGACAAAGCGCCATGTGCGCCAGCGCCGCCCGCCCAAAGGCTTGCATCATTCAACACGGCCTGCCGTCCACCTTCAGCGGTTGCCGCAACGTCTGCCACGCGCTTGGCAAGGTAGTCGAGCGCCCATTCACTATGGAAATCGGACGCAGCCTGAATGTCGACAGGTTGTCTTTCAGGCTGCGAGGGCGGGGTCAGGGATTCAGGCCAGTTGGGCAACGGCATTTCCTTTGCCAGTTCCTCGCCCTCAACTTGATACAGCTTTCCATCCTTGAGGCTGCCGGGGGCAATGACGAAACCGCCATTGTTGCGCACGTCGAGGCCGGGACCGATTTTGCCGACAGTAGCCTTCAGATCGGGTTTGTAAGCAAAGAACAGATGAAAGCCGCCGCTCGGGGTCACGGTTCGGATCGGGGTCATGGCCCGATGATCATCGAAGCCCAAGGTCGAAAGCGACAAAAGCCCGTCCTTGCCATTCTTCACGTCGACGTCAAGGACACTGATCCCGTTGCGTTCACCCGTGATCAGGGCAACACGCGCTTCCGGCCAATCTCGCCACCATTTGCGGATTTGAGCCGCGTCCGTTGAGGCGAGTTCTTTGAAGCCGGAAATCGGCTTCCATCCATCACCATCGCCCCATTGGCGCACGGGACATACCGCAAGCCCACGGGTAGCCAATGACAACGCCACATCCACGTTTTCTATCGCGGGCGGCGTAGGTTGGAACAGGTCGGTTGGATCGGTTTCCGCAGAGACTTGTCCGGGTGAGAAGCCCGTGAACAAATCGCTAAGATCGGTTTTGGTTTCGCCTTGAAAAGGGTCAGCAATGCTGCTATATTTTGTCATATCAACTTCCACATAGGGTCATCGGGTTGCGTCCCCGGTGGCCCTGTTCTTTATGTGGCGGTGAACATGAACAGGATCACTTTACCAGTATACGGCGCCCAAGGCGATTCTCCAAGGTATTGAAAACAAAAAATAAAATAGTCATGAGATGACTAGTTTTTAGGTAAGTAGGTCGCTCAGGTCGGTCCGTGATTTTTGGGTCGCCTTGTCGATATATTCACTCCACCATTCGAGCATTCGTCGCCGCTCGGGCAGAAGCTGCGCCGCGTTGTAGGCGCGTCGCACCTTGTCCTTCGGTTCATGGGCAAGCTGCTTCTCGATAGCGTCGACCGACCAGAGGCCGCTTTCATTCAGAACCGTGGAGGCCAGCCCTCGGAAGCCGTGGATCGTGGCGCGTCCGTGATAGCCTAGGCGGTACAACCCGTAGAGCATGGTGTTCTCGCTGATTGGTTTGCCCTTGTTGCCCGGCACGATCCATTCGGAGTCGCCTGCCAGTTCCTTCAGCTTGGCGAGGATGGCGAGGCTTTGCGGGGTCAGGGGCACAATATGGTCGCGGTTCATCTTCATCCGCGCCGCGGGAATTCTCCACACATCTCCATCCACCTCGCGCCACTTGCCGAAGCGGAGTTCGCTGGTTCTGACAAAGGTGTGCATGACGAATTCGATAGCGTAACGGGTCTGGGGTTCACCGTCATAATGGTGCAGCTTACGCAGGAACCCCGACAACTCGCCAGCCTCTATACGGGCCATGTGTTTGACGCGCGGGGTCGGCTTCAGCGCGCCTCGAAGGTCTGCCGCCGGATCGCGAGACGCACGACCGGTGGCGATGGCGTAGCGCATGATAGCGCCAGTGGTCATGCGAATGCGGCCTGCCACGTCGGGTGCGCGTTCCTCTACTGGACGCAGCATTTCGAGGATTTGCGGAGCCGTCAGTTCCGCGATAGGGATCGATCCGATGGCAGGGAAGGCGTCGCGCTCAAACCGCGAAAGGATGCGGGCGGTATGGGCAGGTGACCATGTAACCGACTGCGCCTTGATCCATTCGCGCGCGACAGCTTCGAAGGAGTCCCCGGCGGGAGCGGTCAGTGCAGCCTTGGAGTTCGCGCCAGGGTCGAGTCCATCCGCAAGGGCACGCTTCGCTTTATCTCGCAGGGCGCGGGCATCGGCCAAGGTGACTTGCGGGTACGCGCCGAAGGACAGGACCTTTTCCTTCCCTTCGAAGCGATAGCGCATCCGCCACAGCTTCCCGCCCGATGGCGAGACGAACAGAAGCAAACCGCCACCATCTGCCATTTTTCTCGGTTTTCCCGTGGGATCAGGTTTTGCGCCACGGCACGCTGCGTCTGTGAGAGGCATGGGAATCTGTCCTGCGAGTGTGTGGGTATCGACATTCCGGAGAATACCCGCATTCAATATCCACACAAGCTGGGTGCCCACAGTCCATCTTGTCCGCGAAGATGGGATGTAGCCTATTTTCCCAATACAATCAGTGGCCCGGTTTAGGCCAGATTGCAGGAAATCTATCGAAAAAGTGGGGATGGAGGCGAGTACCGGAATCGAACCGGTGTACACGGATTTGCAATCCGCTGCGTCACCACTCCGCCAACTCGCCACCGTGGTGTGGGCGTCAGATACGGTATCGCAGGCGCCCGCGCAAGAGGCGAGTTGCGTCCGAGATGCATTGTGCGCGGGCGCCATCGCCCCTGAGCGCGACGGCAGGTCGGATCTGGCTCTCGCATAACTTGCTCAGGCCCTGCTTCTGTGGCAAAACCGCCCACAAGGGTTTGCTACCGAAGAGTTCTCGACATGCAAGATTTCGCTACGCGCCGCACCGTGATGGTCGACACGCAGGTCCGCCCCAACGACGTGACCAAATTCCCGATCATCGCGGCGATGCTGCATGTGCCGCGCGAGCAATTCGTGCCCGCGGCCAAGCGCGAAGCCGCCTATATCGGGGAAAACCTCGAACTGGCACCGGGCCGGGTCCTGCTCGAGCCGCGCAATTTCGCGAAGATGCTCGACGCGCTCGACATTCAGCCCGACGATCTGGTGCTCGATGTGGGCGCGGGGCTCGGCTATTCCTCCGCGGTGATCGCGCGGATGGCCGAGGCAGTCGTCGCGCTGGAAGACGGGGACATGGCGTCGCAGGCGGAGGCCGCGCTGGCCGAGGCCGGGGCCGACAATGTCGCCGTCGTGACCGGCGCGCTGACCGAGGGTGCGGCGCAGCACGGCCCCTATGACGCAATTCTGATCGAAGGCGCAGTGGAAGCCATTCCGCCCGCGCTGATCGAGCAGCTCAAGGAAGGCGGTCGGATCGCCGCGATTTTCATGGAAGGCGCCCTCGGCATCGCTCGGATCGGCTACAAGATCGACGGAGCGATGAGCTGGCGCGACCTGTTCAATGGCACCGCACCGGTCCTTCCGGGCTTCGTGCAGCCGCGTGAATTCGTGCTCTGAAAGGCACATCGAATAGGCTAGCTGTTTTGCAGGATATGCAATCGAGCGGCGAGCCGATAAACTTAAAGTAATTGCGCCCGGCGGCAGAGGGACTCCTGCATCTGTGGCGATACAGGAAAACGAGGGGCATTCGATGCTGCGCAAGACACTGACATGGACCGCTTTGGTCGCGGCGACCGCCATGGCGCCGATCACGGCCGGGGCCGAGACGCTGGCCGACGCGCTGGTCTCTGCTTATCGCCATTCGAACCTGCTGGAGCAGAACCGTGCTGCGCTGCGGGCCGCGGATGAAGACGTCGCGCAAGCCGTCGCGAATCTGCGCCCGGTCCTGCAATGGACCGCGAGCTACGATTACCTCAATGCCGACGCCACGCGCACGATCTCGCAAAAAGCCTCGACCACGCTCGGCGCGTCGATGACGCTGTTCGATTTCGGCCGTAACAAGCTGAATGTCTCGATGAAGAAAGAGACCGTGCTCGCCACCCGCGAGGGGCTGCGTTCGGTCGAGCAGAACGTGCTTCTGGCAGCGATCCAGGCCTATTCGGATGTGAAGTCGGCCTCCGAGCAGGTTGCGATCAACCAGAATTCCGCGCGCGTCCTGAACGAGGAACTCAAGGCGTCGAACGACCGGTTCGAAGTGGGTGAAGTCACCAAGACCGACGTCTCGCTCGCACAGGCGCAGCTGGCTTCCGCCCGCGCGTCGCTCGCCGCGGCACAGGGCAAGCTGCGTTCCGCGCGCGAGGCCTACAAGGCCGCGACCGGGCACTACCCGAGCAATCTCGCGGCGTTCCCGAAGCGGCCCTCGCTGCCGGGCTCGCTGGATGCCGCGCGCGATATCGCCCTACGCAGCCATCCGAGCATCAAGCAACTGCAGCACACTGTTGCGGTCTATGACCTCGGCGTTGATTACGCCCGCGCCAATCGTCTGCCGAAAATCACCGGTTCGCTCGGCCTGAAGCAGGAAGAGCAGGGCATCCAGACGCAGTCCGCCGGGATCGAAATGAGCCAGACGCTCTATTCCGGCGGTGCGCTTCTCTCGGCACAGCGCCAGGCCGTGGCGAACGACCAGTCGGCCCGTGCACAACTCAGCCAGGCCGGCGTGACGGTCGCGCAGAACGTGGCCAATGCCTGGTCGGCGATCGACATCGCGAAGGCGCAGATCTCGGCTTATGACCAGCAGATCACCGCAGCGCGTACCGCCTATCAGGGCGTCAAGGAAGAGGCGCTTCTGGGGGCCCGCACCACGCTCGACGTGCTCTCGGCAGAACAGGATCTGCTTGACGCGCAGGCCGGACGGATCGACGCGGCCGCCACGCTGCAGGTAGCTTATTATCAACTTTTGTCCGCTATGGGGCTGTTGACGGTAGAAAACCTGAAGCTTGGAATTCCGACCTATGATCCCGCGGCTTATTACAATGCGGTCCGCACCGCGCCCCTTACGCTCAGCCCGCAGGGCAAGCGTCTGGATCGTGTGCTCAAGGCCATCGGCCAGTAACGACCAACCGGTGTTCCGGCGGGCTCTCAGGGCCCGCCCGCCGCGCCATAGTGGCGCGGGTATCGCAGCCTCCGGGTGTCCCTCGCAGTTTCGGATCCGTCACGGCTGGACAGGCGCGCGTGCGCGCTGCAGGATGGAGTGATTATGGCTGATACCCGACCCAGACCTGAAATCGAAGATGTGCTGGCATCGATCCGGCGACTGGTGTCGCAGGACAGCCCGCGTATGGCCGAGAGTTATCCGGCCTCCGAGGCCGAGCGTGCGGCCCCCGATCCGCTGGTTCTGACGCCCGCGCATCTCGTCTCCGACACGCAGGCGGAGCCGAAGGGCGACATCCATGATCTCGAATGGTCCGCGCCGGGAGTGACGCCTGAAGAAGAGGCGGCCGAACCGCAGGATTTCGCGCAGGACCAGCCGGAGAAGGCCGCCGCGCCTGCCGGGGCCGAGGCGCCCGCGCCACTGTCCGAGGCACGTCGGAAGCCGCAGAATTTCGAACCCGAATTCGACGATGCCGAGGCCGAGCCCTGGCCGTCGGAGGCGGAACTGCAGCAGGGCGGGTTCGACGATGAGCTCAAGCGGCTTGAAGGGTCGCTCGCGCAACTCGAGGCGGAAGTCGCGCGCGATGGCTCAGATTTCGAATCCGAGACAGGCGACAGGTTCGAACCTGCCGGCACTGCACCCCTGACCGAACTTCCCGAGAGCTTCACGCCGGTCTGGTCCCAAGGTGCGGATCCGGAGCAGACTTTTGCCACTGCCGATTGGGAGGACGTGGCCGGGTTCGTCGCGCCGCAATCGCCGGATCAGTTTGGGGCCGCGGACGAAGGTGTCACAGAGCCGCTCCCGGCAGAGGATGCCGACGCGCCTGCCGAAACCGATCCCTTGGCCGGGCTTGATTTCGCTGCGGCCGACACAGACGAAGGGGAGCCGGAAGACGTTCGTCCCGGCGAAACGCCGATCGGGGCAGACGCCCTCTTGGGCTTCGATGTCCCGCCGGGAGCTGAGACACCGGAGGAGGCGCCTTCGGCACAGGATTGGGAAGATCTTGCACCGGAACCGGACGCGGGTGGCGCTGCCGCGCCGCAGGCGACAACCGCGCCACCGACCGATTCCGCGCCGCCACGCCGCCTGCATCTCAGCGATGCCGGGGCGCGCATCCCGGAGCCGGAGCCACGTATGTCCAGCTATGCCGAATTGCGTGCGACGCTGGAAGAGGACTCCGAAGCCGACGAGATCGCCGCGCTCGAGGCTGAACTGGCGTCGACGCCGGACCAACCCGAAGCGCCGCTGCATCCGGCGGTGCAATCAATGAACGAAACCCAACTTCGTCAGATCGTCTCGGCGATGCTGCGCGAAGAGTTGCAAGGCGCACTTGGCGCGAAGATCACACGTAATCTGCGCAAGATGGTGCGCCGCGAAGTGCAGCGCGCGCTGATGAGCCGCGATCTGGACTGACTCGCGCCATCGCCAACACAGCCGGGGCAGGGGCGACGATCGCGCGCTGTTTGCCCCCGCGAACATGCGCTTCAGCCGCGATTGCGGTAATCTCGGCGCAAAGCTGCCCTTGAAAATTCAAAACGGCGCGCCCTGAGGGACGCGCCGTTTTGGGTACTCAACTGTCGCCGTGGCGCCTGACAGAATCAGGCCGCTTCGGCCTCGTGCTCATCCGAGATCGCGGCGAGGCGGCGTTCGCTTTCTTCGCGCGACAGCGCGACCGACGTACGGACACCCTTGCCGACGAATTCCATCAAACCCCGGACGACGCGCTCGTTCGGATCGATGCCGGCGCAGGACAGAACTTCACGGCCATCGCGCGAGCGTGCCCAGCGGGCGATCTGCTCGGGGCCATTGCCGTATTTCTTGTCGTCTGCAATCGCATCGTCCAAGGCCGCGAGGACCACAGCGGCGAACAGTTTGCGGGCTCGTTGGCCCTGCTCGTAATTGAAGGCCGAGCCGTCAACGAAATCGCGCATTCTTCCGTCCTTTGTTATTGCTCTTGCGTTTCCTGGCGTGAGGGCCATCTAGGCCTTTCGGCCCCCGATTCGATATGGCTTGGGTCACATGGCAGCTATGCGCTTAACGCATGGCACCTTTGCCCGTTTCCAAAACCTGGTCCTTCGCGAAGGGTCGCATTGAACGCGAATTAAGCGCGGGCGCCCGAAATTCAAGGGCTGTCATTCGCGAAGCGCGAAACCCGTATCGCATCAAGAGCCGGTTAATATTCTGTAAACATTACAAGTTTACGGGATGGGCGCAGCGAAAAAACCTTTGGTGCCCCAGGTGCGGCCGATCGTCGTTTCCTCTGCGTCACGATGTTCCGCAAATCTCCGCCGTGGGGCTTGCGCTTTTCGAAACAGTTGATCCGCGGCGGTCATAAATAAGTGACCACGGCCTCGCCAGCCGACAACTCGCCATCGGCGCGCCCGAAGCGCAGATAGGCGATCGCGCGATCGCCCGAACGCGTGAAAAGACGCCCCACGCTGCGATTTTCGGAGGTAATCTCGGTACCCGGTTCCGCGGGCCCTTCGACACCTACGGTGACGAAGCCTTTGCGCAGCTCTGTTTTGTGCTTCATCCGCGCCGTGACCTCTTGCCCGACATAGCAGCCCTTGCGGAAATCGACGCCATTCAGCTGAGCGAACCCGGCTTCGAGGATGAAAGTGTCGGGGGTCAGTTCGATACCGGTCTCGGGGATGCAATGCTCGACCCGGATCGCATCCCAATCGGTGCCGTCATCGCCCGCCTCGTCGCCGTAAAGCCGCCAGCCCATGTCGGGATGGCGTGGATCGGTTAGCGCGCCCTCGGGTGCCGGACCTGTGCCGCGGTAGACCTTCAGATCCGAGGGCGCGATCGCGACGTCGGCGCGGAGCTTGTACATGCCCAGTCGTTTGATCGTCGCCTCGGCGATGCTTTCGTCGATATCGATGACGATCGCGTCGCCTCGCGCTAGCAAGAAGAAATCGGCAAGGTATTTTCCCTGCGGCGTCAGCAGGGCGGTATAGACCAGCCCGTCTTTCACGTGGCGCACGTCGTTCGTCACCAGCCCTTGCAGGAAGTGCTCGCGATCCGTGCCAGTGATCTCGTAGAGAATGCGCTCGGCCATGGAGGTCTCCTTTCCCCGCCCATGTAGGCAGCCAGGGCGGGAATGCCAACTCAATCGAGAAGCTGCATCCGGCACAGTCCCGCATAGGGCCCGTTCTTGGCCAGCAGTTCGTCATGCGTGCCCTGTTCGACGACCTGACCTTCAACCACCACGACGATCTTGTCGGCGTTGCGCACGGTCGACAGGCGGTGGGCGATGACCAGCGTCGTGCGGCCCTCGCTGAGCTCCGAGAGCGCCTGCGCCACCTTTGCCTCGGAGACGGTGTCAAGCGCCGAGGTCGCCTCGTCGAGCAGCAGGATCGGCGCGTCGCGCAGCACGGCGCGCGCAATCGCGACCCTTTGCCGTTGGCCGCCCGAGAGCGCCGAGCCGCGCGGGCCTGCGCCGGTATTGATGCCGTTCTGCAGAAGGTCTGTGAACTCGGTCACGTGCGCGGCTTCGAGCGCGGTCTGGATATGGTCGGGATCGACCTCCTGCCGGCCGAGCAGGACGTTCTCGCGGATCGTCTCGTCGAAGAGAGCCGAGTCCTGCGACACGGTCGAGAAATGCTGGCGCAGTTCGGCAAGGCCGAGATCGCTCAGCGGCGTGCCGCCCAGAGTGATGCGTCCGCTATCGGGATCGACGAGCCGGGTCAGCAGGTTGAACACGGTGGTCTTGCCCGCGCCCGAAGGGCCGACGAGTGCGGTGGTCTGGCCGGGCTCCGCCACGAAGCTGAGGCCGCGCAGGACATGCTTGTCGCCGTAATGCAGATGTACGCCGTCGAACTCGATCCGCGTGGTCTCGGGCAGGGCGGCGGGGTGCGCGGGCGAGGTGATCGACGGTTCGGTATCGAACAGACGATAGATCCGCTCGAGGCTCGCCGCCGCCGTCTGCCAAGAGCCCGCCGAATTCGCGAGGCGGCGAAGCGGCTGGAAGGCCAGCGCCATTGCGGTGAAGAAGGACATGAAATCGCCGACCGAACGCTCGCCCGCCATGATTTCCTGACCGCCGAGGATCAGTACCAAGAAGAAGCCAAGCCCGGTGATGATGTCGATCATTGCGGGCACCAGCCCCGAGATGAAGGTGGTCTTGATCTGCGCGATGCGGACCTCGTCCACCAGCCGCGCGAAGCGCCCCGCCTGATAGTCTTCGATCCCGTTGAGCTTCACCGCAGCGATACCGTGGAACACCTCGTCGAGCCGGGTCGCGCGGTCGGAAGAGCTTTCGCGCATCTGCCGGGTTTTGCGGCGAATGTAACGCTGCGCCATCGCGACCGGCAGGATCAGAAGCGGCGCGCCGATCACGGCGCCCATGGTCCAGCCCGGATCGATGGCGACCGCAACGGCGAACAGCGAGATCAGCGAGACCGCATCGCGCCCGGTGCTGGAAATGAAGATCTTCCAGACGTTCTGCACGGCGCTCGTATCGCCTTGCACGCGTTCGATCAGCGCGCCGGGCGGATTGGCCTGGTAGAAGCGCTGGTCGAGCCGCAGCATGTGGCGGAACAGATCGGTCTGCATGTCGCTCGACGTGCGCAGCGAGACGCTGGTCATCACCGTGCGCGAGGCCACCGAGGTCGTCGCCCGGACCACGAACAGCCCGAAGATTGCGGCGCCGACCCACCAGATCAACTCGCTCTCGCCCTGCACGAAGACCTTGTCGAAGAGCGGTTTGAGCATCCAGCTCAGTGCGCCCAGCGTTGAGCCTTCGATCATCAGAAGGACCATCGACACCCCGATCATCGGCCAGTGCTTGCGCAGATAATCGCGCCACATCCGGCCGGCGAGGTGTTTCGACGTGTAAGGGTTTGCAGTCTTGGCCACGAGGCACCATGCGATAGGCGCGCCTCTCGAGCGCGCGGTTAAGTCCGTGAATTACCGCGAGACGGGGCCTGCGTGCAAGCCGGGCGCGAGATTGACGCCGCGCGCGGGCGGCATTACCGATTATTCGTTGTGCCAGACGGAGATACCCGATGAGCCTTGCCCAAGGTCGCCCTTACCTCGCAATTCCCGGACCCTCGACGATGCCCGACCGTGTTTTGGCCGCGATGCATCGCCCGGCGCCCAACATCTATGAGGGCGAGATCGAGGAGATCTCGGTGCGGGTCGCGGCGAACCTGCGGCGGGTGGCAATGTCCTCGTCCCATGTCGCGATCTACATTGCCAACGGCCACGGCGCATGGGAGGCCTCGATCGCGAACGTCTTCTCGCGCGGGGATAAGGCGCTGAGCCTCGTGACAGGGCGCTTCGGCAATATCTGGGCGCGTAACGCGGCGACGATGGGCGTTCATGTGGAGCGGCTGGAATTCGGCCTGAAGGCGCCCGCCGATCCGGCCCGCGTCGAAGAGGCCCTGCGCGCCGACAAGGATCACGAGATCAAGGCCGTGCTGCTGACCCATGTCGATACCGCGACTTCCGT
Source organism: Thioclava sp. F1Mire-8 (assembly GCF_002213165.1). Classification (NCBI taxonomy): domain Bacteria; kingdom Pseudomonadati; phylum Pseudomonadota; class Alphaproteobacteria; order Rhodobacterales; family Paracoccaceae; genus Thioclava; species Thioclava sp. F1Mire-8. The sequence goes on from NZ_NBNY01000002.1 coordinate 118,239, forward strand.
GGTCAACGACGTGGCGGCGATCCGTGCGGCGATCGACGCAGCGGGGCATCCGGCGCTGCTGATGGTCGATTGCATCGCCTCGCTCGCCTGCGACGAGTTCCGGATGGACGATTGGGGCGTCGATGTGATGGTCGCCGCCAGCCAGAAGGGGCTGATGGTGCCGCCGGGTCTGGGCTTTGTGTGGTTCTCCGACAAGGCGCTGGCGGCGAGCCGCGAGGCCGATATGGTCACGCCTTATTGGGACTGGCAGCCGCGCGCCTTCCCCGAGATGGTCTACCAGTATTTCGGAGGCACCGCCCCGACGCATCACCTCTTCGGCCTCGACGAGTCGCTCAAGATGATCCTCGAGGAAGAGGGGCTCACCCATATCTGGGCGCGTCACGCGACGCTCGCCTCCGCCGTCTGGGCTGCGTTCGAGACCTGGGGGCAGGAAGGGGATATCGCGCTCAACATCGCCAACCCAGCGCATCGCGCCCATTCGGTGACGGCGGCGCGGATCGGCGCGGGCAATGCGCAGCGGCTGCGCAGCTGGTTGGAGCGCGAGGCGGGGGTGACGCTCGGCATCGGGCTCGGCATGGCCGAACCCGGCACGCCCGAGGCCAACGATTTCCTGCGGGTCGCCCATATGGGCCATGTGAACGCCCATATGACGCTGGGCGCGCTGGCGACGATGGAGGCCGGGATGCAGGCGCTGAAAATCCCGCACAACCCCGGCGGCATCGCCGCGGCGGCTGGTGCGATCGCGAAAGGCGCCGGTCAGGCCTGACCGTGACGCTCCAGCCAGTCGGTGAGCTGTTCGACCTCTTCCGAGGCTTCCCGCGAGACCTGCGGCGTCTCGGTGCGCGAGGACGACAGCCGCATCTCGCGGCTGGTCTGGGTGTTGCCTGCATAGGCACCGAAGGCCAACGCGAAGGCCAGCGGGCTCAACATTGCGATACGGGCGTTGCGGATCTTGCGGCTCATGTGTCTGCTCCTGTTGTCGAGCAAAACATGGGCCCGGCCTCGAGTCGGCGCAATTCACCTTGCGGCGAGACGTGCTGACGCCGGTGCTTTTTTGCCGATTTGGTAGGCGGATTTGTGTCCGGGAGGGCGCGCAGATCAGCGCGCGCGGGCGGCTTTCAGCGCGTCAGGGAGGGCCGCGGCAAAGGCGTCGAGCTCGGCTTCGGGCCCGACCGAGACGCGGATGCAACGGTTTTGCGGGGCGACGAAGGGCATCCGCACGAACACCGCGCGCGCGTCCAGTTCCTGCAGCACGGCCCGCGCGAAATCACCATCCTGCCCGCAGTCCACGGCGACGAAATTCGTGGCGGAGGGCAGGGTGCTCAGCCCGTTCTTGCGCGCGATCTCGTCGATCCGGTCGCGTGCGCCTGCCACGAGGAGACGCATGTAGGCCTGCCACGTCTTGTCCTGCAGCGCGGCCAGCGCGCCTGCCTGAGAGATGCGGCACATGCCGAAATGATTGCGAATCTTGTCGAAAGCCGCGATCAGGCCGGGGGCCGCAAGCGCATAGCCCACGCGCGCGCCCGCCAGACCATGGGCCTTCGAGAAGGTCCGCATCCGGATCACTCGGGGATCGTCGGCCGCGATGCGCGCCTCGGTCCCGTCGTCGGCGAATTCCACATAGGCCTCGTCCAGCACCATCAGCGTGCCATCCGGCACCGCGTCGATCATCGCCTCGATCGTCTCGCGCGGATGATGCGTGCCCATCGGGTTATCGGGATTGGCGATATAGACGAGCTTCGCGCCCACCTCGGCGGCCTTCGCGATCAGCGCATGCGGGTCTTCGTGATCCCCGGCATAGGGCACTTTGTGAAGCACCCCGCCGAAGCCCGCGACATGGTAGTTGAACGTCGGGTAGGCACCTTCCGAGGTGACAACGGGATCGCCCGGTTCGATCATCAGGCGGCACAGGTAGCCCAGCAGCCCGTCGATCCCTTCGCCGACCAGAACGTTCTCGACCGCGACATCGTGATGCGCGGCAATCGCCGTACGCAGATCGAAGCTCGTCGAGTCGCCGTATTTCCAGGCATCGCCTGCCGCAGCCGCCATCGCGGAAATCGCCTGCGGCGAGGGGCCAAAGCCGTTCTCGTTGGCTCCGAGCCGCGCAGTGAAGCGGCGACCGGCAAGGCGCTCGTGTTCCTCGGGCCCGACGAAGGGCACGGTGGCGGGAAGGCTGTCGATCAGGCGGGTATATCGAGGTCCGGTCATGGCTACAGGCGTAAGCGCAAAGCGCGGATGCGGCAAGAGGCTGCGTCGATCGGTTCCTCGCGGCGGAACCGGGGACTGGGCCAAGCGCTTTTCCCTGCGTAATATCGTGAAATGACATAAGTTCGGGAAGCCAGCCGATGAGCGCCAGCGACACCTCTTTCTCCTCCTCCCTATTCGAAACGCTGACCGGCGATGCGCCGGGGAATGTGAAAGAGCTGAGCGACACCGCCGCCAAGCACGAACCCGGCAGTTTTTTGCGCCATGTCGGATCGCTGTCGATGACCAAGCTGGCAGACGGGCTGATCGACCCGAAGCTGGTGCTCAGCTGGCTCATGCAGGCGGTGGGCGCGCCCGCCGCTCTGGTCAGTTGGCTGGTGCCGGTGCGCGAGGCGGGCTCGCTATTGCCGCAGCTGTTCACCGCACCGCATGTCCGCAAGATGCCGCAGCGCAAATGGGCCTGGGCCGCCGGTAGCATGATCCAGGGGCTGGCGGCGGCGGCGATCGTGGTGATTGCGCTGACGATGCAGGGGATGGCCGCGGGGCTTGCGATGCTCGCCGCGCTGGGCGTGCTGGCCATCGCGCGCTCGCTGTCCTCGGTGAGCTACAAGGACGTGCTGGGCAAGACCGTGGACCGCACGCGGCGTGGCACGACGACCGGCATCGCGACGAGCGTTTCTGCGGCCGGGGTGATCCTGTTCGCGCTGATCCTGATGAGCGGATTCGTCCCGCGGATGAGCCTCGTGATCGGGGCGATTTCACTGGCCGCCGTGCTCTGGGTGGCGGCGGCTGCGCTGTTCTCGACGCTGCGCGAGGAAGACCAGCCGGGCGAGGCGAAGGGCAGCATTGGCCTGTCCGAGCTTAGCCTGCTGTGGAAGGATGCCGATCTTGGCAAGTTCGTGATCGCGCGGGTGCTGCTGCTGCCGACCGCGCTCGCGCCGCCCTATATCGTGCTGCTCGCCGCGAATTCCGGAGATAACCGGTTCGGCGCGCTGGGGGCGATGGTGCTGGCCTCGGCGTTGGCCTCGCTGGTGAGTTCCTATATCTGGGGGCGGCTGGCGGATCGCTCCTCGCGCAAGGTGCTGATCTTCACCGGGCTGGTCGCCGCCGCGTTCCTGGCGCTTGCGGTGGGATTGAGTTGGTCGGGGCTGATGGGCACGATCTGGGCCTCGCCGGTGGCGCTGTTCGGGCTGATGATCGGCTATCAGGGGGTGCGGCTGGGCCGCTCGACCTACCTCGTGGACATGTCGCCCAAGGACGACCGTGCGGCCTATACAGCGGTGTCGAACACGAGTGTGGGCGTGATGCTGCTGGCCTTCGGCGCGGCGAGTTCGGCGCTCGCGATGGCGGGGCCGGATATGGTGCTGATCGTCTATGCGGGGATCTGCGTGGTCGCCTCGGGCGTGGCGTTCACGATGAAGGAAGTGTCGGAGTAAGGTCTCCGCTCAGCTCACGGCGCGGGGCGACCAGCTCCGGGCCGCGCCCACCCGAGGGGCAGGCGCGGCCCTGATCGCTAAAAGCCTCGCTCAGCCCAGCTCCGCCAGACGCGCGACGGCCTGACGCACCTTCTCGGCCTCTTCCTCGGCGCGGGCGAGGTTTTCGCGGGTTTCCACGACCACGTCGGGATCGGCATTGGCGATGAATTTCGGATTGTTCAGACGGCCCTTCATGCCGCCGATTTCCTTCTCCATCTTGCCCAGAGCCTTCTCCAGACGTGCCTTCTCCTTGGCGATGTCGATCACGCCTTCCAGCGGCAGCCCGAACAGCGCGCCCTGCGCTGGGATCGAGATCGCGCCTTTCGGGATCGGTCCCTCGGTGACGCTTTCGATGCGGGCCAGCTTGAAGATCAGCGCCTCGTTATTGGCGAGCGCTGCGCGCGCGGCGTCATCGGCCTCGGCCAGAACCATCGGCAGCTTCAGGCCTACCGGCACGCCCATCTGGGTGCGCGACGACCGGATCGCCTCGATCAGTTCGATCACCCAGTTCATCTCGCGGTCGGCGGCCTCATCCACCAGATCGGCGGCTTTGTAATCCGGCCAGTCGGCATGGACGAGCATCTTCGCGCGGTCACCCTGCGGTGCGGTCAGATCCCACAGCTCTTCGGTGATGAAGGGCATGATCGGGTGCAGCAGGACGTAGCACTGATCGAGCACCCAACGCATCGTGGCGCGGGTTTCCTCGGCATGCTCGCCATCGAACAGGGGCTTGGCGAATTCGACATACCAGTCGCAGACCTTGCCCCAGACAAAACCGTAAAGCCCCAGCGCCGCGTCGTTGAAGCGGTAGGCGGCGAAGGCCTCGTCCACCTGCTCACGGATCTTCGCGGTCTCGCCGATGATCCAGCGGTTCACCGTATGGGTCGGCTGCGGGATCTCGGTCACGACCGGCCCTTCGAACACGCCGTTCATCTCGGCGAAGCGCGTCGCGTTCCAGATCTTCGTGCCGAAGTTCCGATAGCCCTTGATGCGCTCCTCAGAGAGCTTCAGCACGCCGCCCATCGCCGCCATTGCGGCATTGGTGAAGCGCAGCGCGTCCGCGCCGTAAGCATCGATGATCTCGAGCGGGTCGATCACGTTGCCCGTCGTCTTCGACATCTTCTTGCCCTTCTCGTCACGGACGAGCTGGTGCAGGTAGACGGTGTGGAAGGGCACCTGATCCATCACGGCCAGCTGCATCATCATCATCCGCGCCACCCAGAAGAACAGGATGTCGAAGCCGGTCACGAGGACATCGGTCGGGAAATACTTGCGCATCTCCTCGGTATCCTCGGGCCAGCCCAGCGTGCCGATCGGCCAGAGGCCCGACGAGAACCAGGTGTCGAGCACATCTGCGTCGCGCCAGACCGGATAGACGAGCTGCGTCGGATCCTCGGTCATCTCATATTGCGCGAGGCTCGCGGCGAGCACTTCGATCGCCTTGTGGCGATCTTCCACCTCGACGATGCGCGCCACGTTGAGCGGCGTCGGCAGTTCGGCGTTCTGTGCCTTGAACCAGCCGATGACGCTCTCGAAGTCCGAGGCGCAGTGATAGCGGTCGTCGCGATGCACCATCTTCGTCTCGACGAGCAGGCGGCCCATCTCCACGAGGTCGATCGTGCCATCGCCTTCGTCATCGCGGAAGTCGGGCGCTTCCATGTCCAGACCGTACCAGACCGGGATCTGGTGGCCCCACCAGAGCTGGCGCGAGATGCACCAGGGCTCGATGTTTTCCAGCCAGTGGAAATAGGTTTTCTCGCCCGCTTCGGGCATGATCACGGTGTCGCCGTTGCGCACGGCGTCCAGCGCCTTGCCGACGATCTGCTCGGCATCGACGAACCACTGATCGGTCAGCATCGGCTCGATCACCACTTTCGAGCGGTCACCGAAGGGCTGCATGATCGGCTTGTCTTCGACATACGGAACGGTGGTTTCGGTCTCAACGCCGTCTTCGTCGGTGACGGTCTTCGTGGTCGTCACCGCGAGGCCTTCCTCGGTGATCTGACGGATCACGGCTTCACGCGCCTCGAACCGGTCGAGCCCGCGCAGCTCCTCGGGCACGAGGTTGAGCGCGTCGATCTCTGCCTCGGTGAAATCCGCGCCGCGGGAGATCTCCATCGCGCGGGCCGCGCATTCTTCGTAGGACAGCCCGTCGGCGCGCATCGCGCCCTTGGTGTCCATGAGGCGATACATCGGGATGCCGCCGCGTTTGGCGACCATGTAGTCGTTGAAGTCATGCGCGCCGGTGATCTTCACCGCGCCCGAGCCGAATTCGGGATCGGGATATTGATCGGTGATGATCGGGATCAGGCGGCGATGCTCTTTCGGGCCCACCGGGATTTCGCAGAGCTTGCCGACGATCGGCGCGTAACGCTCATCGGACGGGTGCACCGCGACAGCGCCGTCGCCCAGCATCGTCTCCGGGCGGGTCGTCGCGATCGAGATGTAGTCGCGCTCTTCCGTGAAGACGACGTTCCCCTCTTCGTCCTTCTCGACATAGGTATAGGTCTCGCCGCCCGCGAGCGGGTATTTGAAGTGCCACATGTGACCGGCGACTTCGATATTCTCGACCTCGAGATCGGAGATCGCGGTCTCGAAATGGGGATCCCAGTTCACCAGCCGCTTGCCGCGATAGATCAGGCCCTTCTCGTACATGTCGACGAAGACCTTGATCACGGCGTCATGGAAGTTACCCTCGTTGCCTTCCGGCGCGCCGGGAGCCCCCGACATGGTGAAGGCGTTGCGCGACCAATCGCAGCTCGAGCCCAGACGCTTGAGCTGGTTGATGATGGTCGAGCCGTATTCGCCTTTCCACTCCCAGACCTTCTCGAGGAATTTCTCACGGCCGAGTTCGATGCGCTTGGGCTGACCGGTCTTGGCCAGTTCCTTCTCGACCATCAGCTGGGTCGCGATACCCGCATGGTCCTGTCCCGGCTGCCAGAGCGTGTCGAAGCCGCGCATCCGGTGCCAGCGCACGAGGATATCCTGCACGGTGTTGTTGAAGGCGTGGCCCACATGCAGCGCGCCCGTCACGTTGGGCGGCGGGATCATCACGCAGAAGGTCTCGTCGCGCGACGCGTTGGCCCCGGCCTTGAAGGCTCCGGCCTCTTCCCATTTCGCGTAGATCCGCGGCTCGGCGCTCGCGGCATCGAAAGTCTTGTCCATCGTCATGTCAGGCATCCTTGGCTCGGCTTGAGGGCTGTTTAGCCCGCGCAGGCGACAAGGAAAACCCCGTGCGCGCGGTCCGAAAAAGCGCGGCGGGCACGATCGGGTCAACAAACTGCCGCGATTGCCCCTGAAGATAAGTGAAACTTATCCTACATTGGATAGTATAAGCCCAACTTATGTGGAGCGCTGATATGCGCGGTCTCTTCGAGCGTGTGATCTCTGCCCTGCGCCGCCGCAGCCCGGAACGGGCCGAGGCGCGCTCGGCGGCAGGCGCGGGCCGTGGTCCGGTCGATCATGTCGTGTTGCTCGACGGGACGCTCGGCTCGCTGCGCGCCGACCGGCTGACCTCGATCGGGCTGATCTACCGCTTCCTGCGCCGGGCGGCGCCGAAAGTCTCGGTCTATTACGGGCGCGGCCTGCGCTGGCGCGACTGGCACGACATGTCGGATGTCTGGTTCGGCTGGGGCGTGAATCAGCAGATCTCCCGCGCCTATGGCTGGCTCGCGATGCGCTACCGCCCGGGCGACCGCATCTTCCTGATCGGCTATTCTAGGGGCGGCTTCGCTGCGCGCTCGCTGGCGGGGATGATCGGGCGGATCGGTCTGTTGCGCCCCGAACATGCGATCGAACGCAACACGCGGCTTGCATGGCGCCACTACGAGGAAGAGACGCCCGCGGACGTCCTCCAAAGCTTCCGCAACAGCCTGTGCCACGAGAATGTCGAGATCGAGATGGTCGGCGCCTTTGATACGGTGCAGGCGCTGGGCATCCGCGTGCCGTTCTTCTGGATCGTCAACGAGGAGCGCGTTCGCTTTCACGACCACCACCTGAGCGACCATGTGCGCCACGGGTTTCAGGCGCTCGCGCTCGACGAGCGGCGCTCTGTGCTGGAGCCGCTGGTGTGGGAAAGCGACGAGGGCGCTTCCGACGCCGATTCTTCCGCCACCCGGATCGAGCAGCGCTGGTTTCGCGGCGCCCATGGCGATATCGGCGGAATGCTCGGGCATTTCGCGGATGCGCGCCCGCTCGCCAATATTCCGCTCGTGTGGATGCTGGAGCGGGCGGAATCGCTGGGTCTGAGCCTGCCGCCCGGTTGGCAGGCGGAGTTCCCGCGCGATCCGAATGCGCCCTCGGTCGGCACCTGGACTGGCTGGGGCAAGCTGTTCTGGCTGCGCGCGCCGCGCGTCGTGGGGCGCGACCCCTCTGAAGGGCTGCATGAGAGCGTGGTCTTGCCCGAAGGCTCGCGCGCGATTTTCAGGCCGCGCATCCTGCGTCCCGAAATCCGTCGTCTCGCGCGCCGGTCCGAGCCTGTCTCAGAGGTCAGGCGTCATGACGAAACAGGTGGCGGTGCCGGTCGCGTAGAGGCGTCCATCCTCGGCGCCCCGGATCTCACCCCGCGCGACGCCGGTTGACCGGCCGATGTGATCGAGCTGTCCCACGCCGATCACCTCGGTGCCGGGCTTGATCGCGCGGATCAGGTTCACCTTGAATTCGAGCGTGGTCTGCGTCTGACCCTTCTTCAGTCCGGTGATCACCGAACAGGTCATCACCGTATCTAGCATCATCGCATACCAGCCGCCGTGAATGCCGCCATAGCCGTTGGTCTGCGGATGGCCCGGCGTCCCGCGGCAGACGACGCGGCCTTCCTCGGCCTCGGTGATCCGATAGGCCATCAGCTTCTGCACGGTGGGCGAGGGAACGTCGCCCGTCACCATCTTGCGAACGTAGTCGAGCCCCGACATCGAAAGCACCTCCTCGAGCGGGAGGAAATCTTCGGGGCCTTCGGCGAAATATTGGTCGGGCATCTTCGGGTCCTTTTCCGGGTCGGCACTAAGCTATCGTCGCCGAGCGGAAAGGAAAGGGGAGGTAGGTGTCGACCTGCGACCGAAGTGGCCTTAACTGCCCGGCGCCACGAAGTTCGAACGGATGCCGGCCGCAGCCTTCTGCATCTCCTTGAAGTCGGCGGTCGTGAAGGCCTCCTGCGTCTGCACCTTCGACAATGACCCCGAGCCAGCGGCGGCCATGATCGCCGGCAGCACCTTCTTCATGTCGTCGCCCGTGGCGATGATCAGAAAGTCACTCGGACCGGTGGTTATGTAGTAGTTTTCCAGTTTCCCCCCAGCCGCCTTTATCAGCGCGTCGATGGTCTCCCATCGGTCCGTCGGGCTGTCCATGAAGCCCTTTATGGCCTGAGGGGAGAAGCTCCCCGTGATCACGAAACGTCCCATGTGTTACCTCCCTAAAACGGACGCCAGTCATCGGCGCGATCTCGTCGGCAGATTTGAACTGGTTTCCGTTGGGTAAACATTATCACGACCGGCGCGATTTCCTGAGCGTCTTCTGGGCGGTGGTGTGGGCGTTGCGACAAGCGTCAGACGCGTGACGCATCACGACCAAAAAAGGAAAGGGGCCCAGCCGGGCCCCTTCGTTCAATCCATATGAGCACCCTTTCAGGCCACTTTCTCGAGCACCGTGTCAGGCGTCACACCCAGCGCGTGGCAGACGTCGCGGGTCAGGCCGGGACGGTTGAGCGTGTAGAAATGCAGGTCTTCCACGCCGCCCTCGATCAGCTTGTCGCACAGCTCGGTGCACAGCGCGGTCGCCAGAAGATGCTCGCGCCCGTCGCGGATCGCGGCCTCGAAGGCTTCCTCGACCCAGGCGGGGATGGAGGTGCCGCAGCTTTGCGCGAATTTCTTGGCGCCTTTCCACGACTGGATCGGCAGGATGCCGGGGATGATCTTGGCGTCGATCCCTTCGCGCTCGCAGGCATCGCGGAAGCGGAAGAAGGTCTCGGGCTCGAAGAAGAACTGGGTGATCGCCGAGGTCGCACCCGCCTCGACCTTGCGCTTGAGCCAGCGCACGTCGGCCATGTTGTCGGCGGCGTCCGGATGCCGTTCGGGATAGGCGCCGGCGCGGATCGTGAAGCGGCCATCCTCGGCCAGCGCCTCGATCAGTTCGACCGAAGAGGCGAAGCCCTCGGGATGCGGCGTGAAATGCTTGGCACCCTGCGGCGGGTCGCCCCGCAGCGCCACGATCTCGGTCACGCCGACCTCGGCATAGGCGTCCACGATGTCCATCGTCTCTGCCTTGGTCGCTTCCACGCAGGTCAGGTGGGCGGCGACATTGAGGCCATAATTCTTGTGGATCGTCCCCACCGCCTCGTGGGTCAGCTTGCGCGTCGTGCCGCCCGCGCCATAGGTCACGGAGGTGAACTCGGGTTTGAGCGGTGCCAGAACCTGCGCGGTTTCCCACAGCCGGAACGACGCATCGAGCGTCTTCGGCGGGAAAAATTCGAAACTGACCTTGGGCGTCGTCATGGGATTTTGTCCTTTCGTTCGCTCTCTTGTGCCAGATCGGGCTTTGTGAGACAAACTCATAATCCTCAAAATGGTTATGAGTGTAACAGCAAGATGCATCTCGAGTTCCGTCACCTGCGCACAATCAAGGCGATTCACGATGCCGGAGGGCTCGCGAAGGCAGCGGACGTTCTGCACATAACACAATCGGCGCTGTCGCACCAAATCAAAGGGCTGGAGGACCAGACCGGGGTGGAGCTGTTCGTGCGCCGCTCGAAGCCGCTGAAGCTCTCGGCGGCGGGGCAGAAGCTGTTGCGGCTGGCCGAACGCATCCTGCCCGAGATCGCGGCAACCGAGGCCGAGTTCGACGCGCTGCGGTCGGGGCGGGCGGGCCGTCTGCATATTGCGATCGAGTGCCACGCCTGTTTCGACTGGCTGTTTCCGGTGCTGGAGCGTTTCCGCCATGCCTGGCCCGATATCGACGTGGATATCCGGCCCGGTCTGGCTTTCAACGCGCTTCCCGCGCTGAGCCGCGAAGAGGTCGATCTGGTGATATCGTCGGATCCGGAAAAGATCGACGGCGTCACCTTCAATCCGCTTTTCGACTACGCGCCGACCTTCATCGCCGCCGCGAATTCACCGCTGGCGGCGAAGCCATATATCGAGGCGCAGGACTTCGCGGATCAGACGCTGATCACCTATCCGATCGACCGCGGTCGCTCGGACATCTTCACCCAGCTGCTCACGCCCGCACGGGTGGAGCCGAAAGCCGTGCGACAGGTGGAGCTGACGGCGGTGATCCTGATGCTGGTCGCCTCGAATCGCGGCGTGGCGGTGCTGCCCGACTGGGTGCTGCGCGAGGTGAAGTACCAGCCTGACTACATCACCAAACCTGTGACCGAACACGGGCTGACCAAGCGCCTTTACGCCGCGACGCGGTCCGAGGATGCCACCCAGCCCTTCATGGCGCATTTCCTGCGGCTTGCACGCACCGAGCCGGTGAAGCTTCAGCGTGCCTGATCCATCGGGCTTGTCCGAATATCCCGGGGGCTCGCGCAGCGAGCGGGGCAGAGCCCCTCCTCAGTTTGCCTTACGTGCCAAAGCTCTTGGATTTTCCGCGCAACCCCTGTAAGGCGACCGCTTGAAACGCGAAGGAGCCCAGAGATGCAAGGCAGCGCAAACCTCAACCTGATGATCAAGGCCGCCCGCAAGGCAGGCCGCTCGCTCGTCAAGGATTTCCGCGAGGTCGAGAACCTTCAGGTCTCCTCAAAGGGTCCGGGCGATTTCGTCTCGAAGGCCGATCGCGAAGCCGAGAAGATCATCAAGGACGAGCTGCGCGGCGCGCGCCCTTCTTATGGCTGGCTCGGCGAGGAGACCGGTGAAGAGGCGGGCGATGACCCGACCCGCCGCTGGATCGTCGACCCGCTCGACGGCACCACGAACTTCCTGCACGGCCTGCCGCATTGGGCGATCTCGATCGCGCTGGAGCATAAGGGCGAAATCATCGCGGCCGTGGTGTTTGACGCCGCGAAAGACGAGATGTATTTCGCCGAGAAGGGCCTCGGCGCCTACATGAACGACACGCGTCTGCGGGTCTCTGGCCGTCACAAGATGATCGAATCGATCTTCGCGACGGGCGTGCCCTTCGGCGGCAAGTCGACCCTTCCGGCGACGCTGCAGGACCTTGCGAAGCTGATGCCGCAATGCGCGGGCGTTCGTCGCTGGGGCGCGGCCTCGCTCGACCTCGCCTATGTCGCGGCGGGTCGCTACGAGGGCTATTGGGAGCGCGGGCTCAACGCCTGGGACATGGCCGCGGGGATTCTCCTCGTGAAAGAAGCGGGCGGTTTCGTGGAAGCAGTGCGCGAGGGGCGCGACGTTCTCGAATCGGGTTCGGTGATCGCGTCGAATGCTGAAATGTTCCCGGCTCTCACCAAGACGCTTCGGTCAAACGACTGAGAAATCTCTGAAAATTCGATGAGGTGGCGGAAGGTGAGCGAAAGTTCACTTTTCGTTCATTCCGTTGTGCCAGCCTGAAGCGGTTACCAGAAAGGGGATGCCGCCATGGTTGGACAGGAATTCGGGTCCGCGTCACTCGCGCTTGAACAGCGCGCATTGACTGCGCTGCACGGGCCGGGCGATTGCGCGGTCGAACGCGCGTTGGAGGAGTTACGGCAGGCGGTGTCCGATCTCGCCTTCGCCGAGGCCGCCGAGTTGATCGCGCGGCATCGGGTCGCCTTCCTGGACGAGATGATTTCGGGCTGCCTCGACGATGCCGAAACGGCGGAGGCGGACACTGCGGCGGCGCTGCGCACTGCGGCCGAGGGGCTTCAGGAGGAGCGGGCGACCGTGGCAGAGACCATGCCGCTGGAGCTTGCCCTGCGCGCCGACCAACGCGACGCGGCCTGCGATCGCATCCGTGCTGCGCAGCGGCGTCTGCGCAATATCTCACAAATGCCCCAGCATTTCGGCTGTGCCTGCGGCTTTGACTGTCCCTCTGAGGGCGACGGGGCGGGACCCTGCTCGGGGGTGGCAGAGCGAATCCAGCAGGCGCTCCGCTGTGATGCAGACGCCATCGCCGACATCGCCAGACAGGAAGCGCGCGCACGGCTCAGCGACGGTTTCGCGGCCTTGCCGGTCGCCGCGCCTCTCTCGTCCCGTTCCGGCGGCGACACGGTGTCCACGGCGGCGCAGGTCGCCCGCCGCCTTGTCGAGGATGCACGCCGAAAGTTGTGCTAAAGCGAAATCGGCAAGCCTGCCTCGCGCTCGCTGCTTGAGGCTATGCAGACGCAAAGATCGTGGTAGCCTGTCGTCGCGCAGAACGCGTATCGCAATGAGGGGCTGGAATGATTCAGGAATTCAAGGATTTCATCGCCAAGGGCAATGTCATGGACATGGCGGTGGGCATCATCATCGGCGCGGCCTTCACCGCCATCGTGACCTCGCTGGTCGGCGACATCATCAACCCGATCATCGGTCTGTTCACCGGAGGCGTTGATTTCACGAATAACTACGCCGTGCTCTCCGGCGAGGTTCCCACCGGGGCGAGCCTTGAAGAGGCGCGCAAGGCGGGTGCCTCGGTCTTCGCCTATGGCGCGTTCCTGATGGCGGTGATCAATTTCTTCATTATCGCCTTCGTGGTCTTCATGCTGGTGAAGATGGTCAACCGCATCAAGGCTGCGGCGGACAAGCCGGACGATGTCGCGCCCGAGGTGCATACCGGTCCGAGCCAGCTCGATGTGTTGCTCGAAATTCGCGACGCACTTCGGAAGTGATGGCGCGGCGCGCAGCGCCGCCTGAAGATAGAAGAACGGCCCGGGGCAAAGCGCCGGGCCGTCCTCGTCATGGGTGCAGTTGTTCTTGGCGTCGTGGCCTTTATTCGGCCGCGTGCATCACCGCGTCCGGCGCGTCGAACGGCAAGTCGAGCGCTTCGGCCACTGCCTTATAGGTCACCTTGCCGGCATGGACGTTAAGCCCCGCCGCGAGATGCGGATCCTCGGCACAGGCGCGCTCCCATCCCTTGTCGGCCAATGCGAGCAGGAAGGGCTGGGTCGCGTTCGACAGCGCGAGCGTCGCGGTGCGCGCGACCGCGCCGGGCATATTGGCCACGCAGTAATGCATGATGCCCTCGACCTCGTAGATCGGGTCGTCATGGGTGGTCGGGTGCGAGGTCTCGACGCAGCCGCCCTGATCGATCGCGACATCGACGATCGCCGCGCCGGGCTTCATCGTCTTGAGCATTTCGCGGGTGACCAGTTTCGGGGCGGCGGCCCCGGGGATCAGCACCGCCCCGATCACCAGATCGGAGGCCGCGACCAGCGCCTCGGTCTCGGCTTTCGAGGCATAGGCGGTGCGGAAGGTTCCGCCGAACGTGTCATCGAGATAGCGCAGACGCGGCAGCGACTTGTCGAGCACGGTCACATCCGCGCCCATCCCGGCAGCCACGCGCGCGGCGTTGGTGCCCACGACGCCGCCGCCGATCACGACGACCTTCGCGGGCGACACGCCGGGCACGCCGCCCAACAGCACACCGCGCCCACCATTGGCCTTCTGTAGGGTCCACGCGCCCATCTGCGGCGCGAGGCGACCAGCCACCTCGGACATCGGCGCGAGCAGCGGCAGGGTGCCGTCCTTCGCCGTCACCGTCTCGTAGGCGATGCAGGTCGCGCCCGCTTTCATCAGGTCATGAGTCTGCGCCGGGTCGGCGGCCAGATGCAGATAGGTGAACAGAAGCTGGCCTTCGCGGAGCATCGCGCGCTCGGAGGCCTGCGGCTCTTTCACCTTCACGATCATCTCGGCCTCGGCGAATACCTTTGCCGCATCGCCGAGGATCTTCGCGCCGGCGGCCTCGTAATCGCTGTCATTGAAACCCGCGCCCAGGCCTGCGCCGGTTTCCACCAGCACTTCGTGGCCATGGGCGACCGCCTCTTGCGCCGCGGCCGGGGTCAGCCCGACGCGGAATTCCTGCGCCTTGATTTCGCGTACGGTTCCGATCTTCATCGCGTGTCCTCCTCCAAAACATGGAAACGTCCTGCGATCAGTATGCGCTCCGTCACAAGCAAGTGCTTTGCCATTTGGCGGTTGTGGATGGGGTGGGCCGCTCGTATCTTCGATAAAATACGTGAATAGCGGCAGGATATTGCATGAGCGACAAGCTGGACGCGACAGATCGTCGGTTGCTGGAGGTTTTGCAGCGGCAGGGGCGAATCTCCAATGCCGAGTTGAGCGAGCGGGTGAACCTCTCGCCCTCGGCCTGTCACCGGCGGGTGCAGCGACTGGAGGAGGAGGGTTACATCCGCGATTACGTCGCCCTGCTGAACCCGCGCAAGCTGGGGCGGACCACGACGGTCTATGTCGAGATCAAGCTGTCCAGTCAGGCCGACGAGGTTCTGGATGCCTTCGAGAAGGGTGTGCAGCAGGTCCCGGAGGTGCTCGAATGTCATCTGATGGCGGGGGCTGCGGATTACCTTCTGAAAGTGGTCGCCGCCGATGCCGAGGATTTTGCGCGGCTGCACCGTGCGAAGCTGGCCAACATTCCGGGCGTGGCGCAGATCCAGTCGAGCTTCTCGCTCAAATGCGTGGTCTCCACCACGGCGATGCCGGTCTGAGAGTCAGGCGCGCCAGAAGCGCGGCAGGAATACGACGAGGATCGCGAGCATCCCGATCCGGCCCAGCAGCATTGCGAGGGTCAATAGCCAGGTCGCGGCGTCGCTGAAGTCGATCATCGTGCCGGTGCGATCGGTCAGCGGGCCGACCCCGTAGCCTATATTGCCGAGAGCCCCCCAGGTCGCGAAGATGGCCGAGACGAAATC
The DNA here is from genome assembly GCF_002213165.1 of Thioclava sp. F1Mire-8. Lineage (NCBI taxonomy): Bacteria > Pseudomonadati > Pseudomonadota > Alphaproteobacteria > Rhodobacterales > Paracoccaceae > Thioclava > Thioclava sp. F1Mire-8. Next base: position 133,692 of record NZ_NBNY01000002.1, read on the forward strand.
GGCCCCGGTCATCGAAATCCCGACCGAGATCAGGCCCAGCGTCAGGATGTAGCCGGTAAAATAGAGGATCAGAGAGGAGAGGATGTCTTCCTCCAGCAGCCTTTCGCCGAGGCGCGGCTGCAGTACCCGATGCGGCATCTGCAATCGGCGCACGGCGGCGCGGATCACCGCGCCGAGTGCCTGCCAGCGAAAAACTGACAGCGCGCCCGAGCTGGACCCGGTGCAGCCGCCGATCAGCCCGACCCAATAGGCCAGCACCATCGCGAAGCTGCCCCAATTCGAGACGTTGGCCGTGCCGAAGCCGGTGCCGGTCATGATCGAGGACAGGTTGAAAGCGGCGGAACGGAAGGTCGGCTCGATCCCGTCGGGCGCGTGGGTGTAGAGCCAGATCAGGAGGGCCGCGAGCGCGAGGCCGAACCAACGAAAGAAGGCGTGGATTTGCGGGTCGTCCCAGAACGGGCGCAGGTCGCCTCGGCCAAGCTGGACATAGCGGATGAAGGGCAAGGCCGAACCCAGCATGAAGACGACGCCCGCATATTGCGATCCGGGCGAGAAGTTCGCGAAGGAGCTGTCATGCGTGCCGAAGCCCCCGGTCGCGATCGTCGCCATTGCGTAGCAGATCGCGTCGAAGGAGGTCATGCCCGTGGCGGTGTAGCTGATCGCGCAGGCCAGGGTCAGCGAAACATAGACCCAGAGCAGCGAGCGCGCGATGCTATGGGCGCGCGGCATGACCTTGCCCAGCGTGTCGAAGCCTTCCGCCTGGAAATAACGCATGCCGCCGATGCGGAGCACCGGCAGGAAGATCATCGCGACGAAGGCGATCCCGAGCCCGCCGAACCAGTTCAGCATCCCGCGCCACAACACGACACCGCGTGGCAGCGTGTCGAGATGTTCGAAGACGGTGTAGCCGGTCGTGGTGATGCCCGAGGCGGCTTCGAAATAGGCATTCGTCCAGGTCGCGCGCGGTGCGCCTTCGATGAAAGGGAGGGCGGCGAAGATCGGCAGGCCGAGCCAGATCGCCGCGGTGAGCAGATAGGCCTGCCGCGTGGTGAGCCCGCTCGCGCTCTTGGTGCGGGTCGCGAGCGCGAGAGCGCCCCCGATCAGCGCAGTCTCGAACGCCGCTTCCAGGAAGTCCTGCCAGTTCGGGTTGAGGTCGCTGAAATCCAGCGCCGCGGGCACCAGCATAGCGGTTCCGAGGGCTGTGACGATCAGGCCAAAGAGGTGCAGGACGGGCCGGATATCGGACATTTGAAAGCGGTTCCCGCCAGAGCGAAGTGCTGGCGCTAGGGTAGGGGGCGCAGCGCTTTAGGCAAGATCAAAGCGGCGGCGATTGCGCTTTCTTGTAGCGGTGTCCTCCAGAAACCAAAAACCCCCGCGGCCAAGCCTCGGGGGTCATCGGTGCGGGCAAGCCCGCCAGCATTTTCAGGCGCCTTTTCAGACGCGGAGCGGTGCGCTTAGAGCGCGCCTTCGCGCTGAGCCTTCTTACGTGCCAGTTTACGGGCACGGCGGACGGCTTCGGCTTTCTCGCGCGCTTTTTTGACCGAGGGTTTCTCGAAATGCTGCTTGAGCTTCATTTCGCGGAACACACCCTCGCGCTGAAGCTTTTTCTTCAGAGCACGGAGCGCCTGTTCGACGTTGTTGTCGCGAACGCTGACCTGCATGTGGTGTCACCACCTTCCTAAGTTAGAGTTGCAGTTGCTTGCAGGAGCGCTCCATATAGTCACCAAAAGGCGGTTTGTCTACCGTCAAAGCTGAGAGAGGAAACGCGATGAAAAACGACCATCTCGATATGGAACGCACGCGGTCCGAGCTGTTGGCGGCGATCAAGCCGCATGTCCCTTTCGATGGCTGGTCCGAGCCTGCCTTCAAGCTCGCAGTGTCCGATCTGGGGCTCGATCCGGGGTTGGCGCGGGTCGTGTGTCCGCGTGGTGCCGTCGATCTGGCGGTGGCCTATCACCGCGAGGGCGATGCCGAAATGCTCAGGCGTCTGGAAGAGGCGGATCTGTCGGGACTGAAGTTCCGCGACCGGATCGCGACTGCCGTGCGCTTCCGTCTGGAAGAGGCCGATCCGGAGCTGGTGCGCCGTGGCGCCGCGATCTTCGCGCTGCCGCAGAACGCCACGACCGGCTCGAAGCTGATCTGGGAAACGTCGGACAAGATCTGGCGCGCGCTGGGTGATATCAGCGAGGATTACAACTGGTACACGAAGCGGATGACGCTTTCGGGGGTCTATAGCTCAACGGTGCTCTACTGGATGGGCGACGAGAGCGAGGGCAAGGGTGACACCTGGGCCTTCCTCGACCGCCGGATCGAGGATGTGATGCAGTTCGAGAAGGTGAAGGGGGCCGCGATGAAGCTGCCCTTCCTGCCGAAACTCCTTGGCGGCATCCGTGCGCCCAAGGGCAATGCCGACATGCCGGGTCGGGAGGCGCAGTAATGGAGCCTGTCGAGATGCCGACCGAGATGCGCTGCGTCGAGATTTCCGAACATGGCAAGCCGGAGGTGCTGAAGGAAGTGACCCGCGCCGTGCCGGTCGCGGGACATGGCGAGATCCTGATCGAGGTGGCCTATGCCGGAGTGAACCGCCCGGACGCGCTGCAGCGTGCGGGCGCCTACAATCCGCCGCCCGGCGCGTCGGATCTGCCGGGGCTGGAATGCTCGGGTCGGGTCGCAGCGATCGGCCCGGGCGTCACCGATTGGGAGATTGGCGACGAGGTCTGCGCGCTGCTGCCCGGTGGCGGATACGCGGAATACGCGACCTGCCCGGCGGAACATGCGTTACCCGTGCCCGCCGGGCTCGATCTGAAATCGGCGGCCTGCCTTCCCGAGACCTGCTTCACCGTCTGGTCGACCGTTGTGATGCGCGGCGGCTTGCAGGCGGGCGAGCGGTTCCTCGTGCATGGCGGCTCGTCGGGCATCGGCACCACCGCGATCCAGATCGCGACGGCGCTGGGTGCGCGGGTGTTCACCACCGCCGGGTCAGCGGAGAAATGCGCGGTCTGCGAAGAACTCGGCGCGACCGCGATCAACTACAAGACCGGCGATTTCGTCGACGTGCTGAAGGCCGAAGGCGGGGCGAACCTCGTGCTCGACATGGTGGGCGGCGACTATATCGCGCGCAACATCAAGGCGATGGCCGATGACGCGCGGCTGGTCTTCATCGCTTTCCTCGGCGGTCCGAAGGCTGAAATCAATTTTGCGCAGGTCATGGCGAAGCGGCTGACGCTTACCGGAGCGACGCTGCGCCCGCAATCGGTTGCGGCCAAGGCAGAGATCGCGCGGCAATTGAACGCCAATGTCTGGCCGATGATCAATTCGGGCAAACTGCGGGTGATCCATGACAGCAGCTTCCCGCTGGCCGAGGCCGCAAAAGCTCATACCCGGATGGAGACGAGCCAGCATATTGGCAAGATCGTGTTGGAAGTTGCGGGCGGCTGAACTTTCGTGAAGCGCGCGCCGGGTGTATGCTTGCGGCGCGCGCGAACCAACGAGGGGAGGCAGTCATGAGCGAAGGACGCTTTGAATTTCTGGATGGATTTCCGGCGGATGTGCTGGCTTTCGAAGCCAAAGGCACGATCGGTGCGGAAGCCTACGAAAAACACCTCATCCCGGCGGTGGAGAAGAAGATCGCCGCCGAGGGAAAGGTGAAGCTACTCTATATCATCGGGGAAGAATTCGACGGCTACACTGCGAAGGGAGCATGGGACGACACCAAGCTGGGCCTGTCGCATCTGGGCGATTTCGCCGCCGTGGCGCTGGTCAGCGATGTCGACTGGATCCGCTGGGGCATTCAGGCCTTCGCGCCGATGATCCCCGGCACGGTCAAGCTGTTTCATCTCAGCGAGCTCGAGCAGGCGAAAGCGTGGATCTGTTCCTCGGGCAAGCCGGAGGAAGATCACAGTCACGACGTCGCGGCGACACACAAGCTGCCGACGCTGGAAGATCGTCAGCCGCCGCTCGACGAATAGCGCCTCAGCGCACCTTTTCCATCAGCGCGTTCGACAGGCTGCAATCGCGGATCGTATCGGCCCCGCAGCGGCGCGGCTCCAGCTCCTTGGTCAGGCAGATGCGCGCTTCTTGGATGCGTCCGGATTTGCAGGTGATGGTGATCTCGTCGGCATCGAGGCCAGGATTGGCCTCGAGAAACGCCTGCTCGACCACTTTCGCGGGCAATCTTACGTCGCGGTCGAGGTTCGCCAGCACGCGCGGAATTTCGATGCTCTCGTAAGCCTTGCGCTCCAACGCGAAGTAATCCGTGGCGGACAGCCCCGAGCAGCGCCCGTGCTTCTTCCACTCGTACCACGCCAGCCCCGGCGCGCCGGTCAGGTCCTCTATCGCCGCGGTCTGCTGGCGCGACGGATCGCGCTGCGGCGTGCGGCAGAAGCTGGGCCAGCCGGTCTCGTATTGCGGCCAGAGCCCGTGCAGCACGAAGCCGCGATCCTCCGCCGGGTCACATTGCGGCGAGTTGCGCGCGTCGCCGGTCAGCGCGCACCACGTGGGCGACCAGCTGAGCGAGAGGAGGTAATAGTCGAAATCGCCCGCGCGCTCGCCCTCGGCGGAGACGCTGGATGTGAGGGTCGAAAGCGCAAGCAGGGCTGCGGTCAGAAGGCTCAAACGAGTCATTTTCTCTTTTCTCCTGACGCGCGATTGACTATATGAGGCGGCAATTCCCCTTCCAGAAATGGACCGCGGCAGGGAAATCTCGCGCCGCAGCCGATTTCTCGGCCCGGGAGAGATATGTAAAGGATGGCTGCAATGACGAACAAGCCCCTGATGGCAAAGGCCACCGCCGTGTGGCTGGTGGACAATACGACGCTCAGCTTCAAGCAGATCGCGGATTTCTGCGGCCTGCACGAGCTGGAAGTACAGGGCATCGCCGATGGTGACGTCGCCACCGGCGTGAAAGGCTTCGATCCGGTCGCCTCGAACCAGCTCGATCAGGAAGAGATCGACAAGGCCGAGAAAGACCCGCTGCACAAGCTGAAGCTGAAGTTCAACAAGGCGGCGCTGGGCGAGGACAAGCGTCGCGGCCCGCGGTACACCCCGCTGTCGAAGCGTCAGGACCGTCCGAACGCGATCCTGTGGCTGGTGAAATTCCATCCGGAACTGGCCGATGCGCAGATTGCGCGTCTCGTTGGCACCACCAAGCCCACGATCCAGTCGATCCGCGAGCGCACGCACTGGAACATCCAGAACATGACCCCGATCGATCCGGTCGCGCTGGGTCTTTGCCGCCAGTCGGAACTGGATATCGAAGTGCAGAAGGCCGCGAAGAAAGCCGCCGCCGAAGGCGTGATGAGCGATGACGAGCGCCGCAAGCTGGTCTCGACCGAGCAGTCGCTGGGCATGCCCGACGAACCGCGTCTGCCCTCGGGCATCGCCGGCCTGGAGAACTTCTCCTCCTCCGATCTCAAGCAGGAGACCGAGGAAGAGGAAGAGACCGCGGACAATGCCGACTATTCGGACGCGGACAGCTTCTTCAACCTGCCCGACGACAACGAGGACGAGGACGAAGACGACAACCACAAATAAGTTGTCGCCATTGCGAAAGATCAGGGCCGCCCCATCGGGGGCGGCCTTTTCACATTGCGGGTGCGTCGTTTCGCGCCGCTGAGGATGGAAAAGGAAGACGGGCGACGAATGAACCGTCGCCCGTCGCTGATATGGCGGAGTGAGCTGCTCGAGAGGCGGCCCTGTTCCGCTGTAGCTGCGACTTACTGCTTCAGCACCACCGGCTGGAACGAGAACACGGCGTCGGATTTCGGATCGACCGCCATCTCGACCCAGCTGTTGTCGCTGCTGCCGAAGACCTCGACGCGGGTGAAGTTCGCGGTGCTGCGGCCATCGGGCTGGATCATCGGCTTGTCGACCTTGAAGTAATGGGAGTCGCCATGGACCAACAGGACCTGACCTTCGAAGTTATGCGTCTCCTCGACGAGAGTCTTGTAGAAGTCGGTGAAGCCGTTCTTGTCGTCGAGGGTCGGAAGGAAATCCTCTTCGTAGCCGCCGTCGCTTAGCTCGAACGGGAAGAAGATGTCGGCCTGAATGTCGATCAGGATGCCCGCGTCGTTATTCTCGCGCGCCTTCGCGAAGGACTCCTTGAGCCATTCGACGTTCTTCGGATTGCGGGCTTCGTATTCCGCGGTTGCGGCATCGCAATCGGCCTGCGTGCGGTCGGATTTCTTGGTGCACTGCTTGTCGGTCACGACGAGGTTGTTGTTGCTGCCCGGCACGTTGAGGGCCACGAACATGACGTTGTCGCGCTCGAAACGGCTGTTCTCGCTGTAAGCTTCGCCCGGCGAGCCCTGACGTTCGACGTCGATCGGGTTCTGGCCTTGCGACTTCGCGGCAGCAAAGAAGGTCTTGCGCAGGTAGGACAGCCGCTCGACCGGGTCGTAGCTGCCGTTGTTGGTCCGGTGGCAGTCGACCCATTCATTATCGCCGAGGGCGTAGAGTGTCGGCATGTCGAGGCGGTTGAAGATCGCCTGCACGTCCGCCCCGATCGCCTGATCGGTGCACTCGCTGCTGCCGCTCTTGGTATCGCCGGCGAAGATCGTGAAGTCGAGATCGTGTGCGTTCATCGAGGCGACGGTCTGGTCGATCCAGTTCGCCTTTTCCTCCGGGTCCTTGCTGTAGAACTCGTCGCCCCAGAGCGCGACCTTCAGCACGCCCGCGTCGGAGGCGGATTGTGCATGGGCCGGAGCCAACAGGGCAGTGGAGAGAACGGCGGCAGCGAGAGCCGCGCAAAGCGTGATCGAACGGGAAGGACGTGGCATATATACCCCCAAGGTAGACTTGATATGACGAAGGCCCAGAGGGTGGCGCGGTGCATCGGGCGGCAGACCGTCGGCTCGGGGCGCTTCGGGCGTCATAATACGCCGGGCTGTGACAGCCCGCTGACGCAGGGGCGAAGGATTTGTGACGCGGGCCGCGCCGCCACCGGCTGGACAGTCGCGACCCCGGGCGCGATGCTCCCGTCGAGAAGAGGGAGGAACAGATGCCGGAATTCGCCACTTATCCGAGCCTGAAGGGCAAATCCGTGATCGTGACCGGGGGCGCCTCGGGGATCGGAGCGCTGATCGTGGAAGGCTTCGCCGCGCAGGGGGCGAAGGTCGGCTTTCTCGACCGCGATGCGGAGGGGAGTGCGGCGGTCGCGAAACGGCTGGGCGTCGAGTACGAGCTGTGCGACCTGCGCGACATCGCCGCGATGAAGGGGGCGCTGGGTCAGCTGCGCGAGAAGATCGGCCCCGCGGATGTGCTGGTGAACAATGCCGCGCGTGACGACCGCCACGACTGGCGCGAGATCGATGCGGAGTACTGGGACGAACGCCAGCACACCAACCTGCGCCACATGTTCTTCGCGATCCAGACGGTTGCGCCGGACATGATCTCGAAAGGGGCGGGGTCGATCATCAATATGGGCTCGAATTCGTGGTGGGAGGCCGGCAGCGGTTTCCCGGCCTACGCGACGGCGAAAGCGGCGGTGCACGGGCTGACCCGCACGATGGCACGCGAGTTGGGCGGGCATCGCATCCGGGTCAACACGGTCGTGCCGGGCTGGATCATGACGGATCGGCAGAAAACACTCTGGGCGACGCCCGAGGCGCTGGAGGATCATCGTCGCAATCAATGCCTGCCGGATCTGATCCAGCCGGAATATGTCGCGCGGATGGTGCTGTTCCTCGCGTCCGACGATGCGGCTATGTGCACCGCGAACAACTACATGGTCGAGGCGGGTTCGATTTAATCGGGTTGCGGCGCGTTGTTCGACGGCGCGTCGCTTCGCCCGGTCTCCAAGGGCTCGACAGGTTCGATCTCGACCTGCGCGAGTTCGGTTTCGAGGAATTTCTCGAACGCATCGAAGTCCAGCGGTTCGAACTGGCCGAAACCCTGAATCCATGTCGTCGCGGCAGACATTGCGAGCGGCTCCAGTTTGCACCATTTCACCCGGCCGCGTTTCTCCTGCGAGATCAGCCCGGCATTTGTCAGGATCGCGAGGTGCTTGGAAACGGCGGCGAGCGACATTTCGAAGGGCTCTGCCACGTCGGTCACCGCCATGTCGTCTTCGAGCAGCATCGTCAGGATCGTCCGCCGGGTCGGGTCGGCGAGCGCGGCGAAGATCGCATCGAGAGAAGGGGCGGGCGGCGGTAGCATCGCTCCTTGATGGGGCGGTACGCGACAAACGTCAACCGATCGGTTGAATATGCCATTGCTCGCATTTCCGTGAGCTTGGCGCGGCGCGAAATTGATGCCTATTTTCAAAATCGTTACGGATCAATGGGTTGCGCGGTGCCTTCAAGGGGCTATCCGGAATTGACTCAGGCTGGGGGCGCGGCTATCACGGCTGGGACCTGAGTGGGGGCCGAACCATGCCTGATCACCGCTCCGACGAGCCCGATCCTGAGCGCCTCGCAGCGCTTGAGAAGAAGCTTGCGGCAGTGAGAAAGACGCAAGAACCGCCTCCGCAACGTGCCGATCATCATCTGTCCCAGGCGAACATGGCCTGGCGTATGGTGATCGAAATGGTTTCGGGGCTGGGGATCGGCTTCGGCATCGGATACGGGCTTGATGTGCTGCTTGGCACGATGCCTTGGATGATGGTGCTGTTCACGCTTCTCGGGCTCGCGGCCGGGGTGAAGGTGATGCTTCGCTCGGCCAAGGAAATGAACGAAGAGCGTGCGGCCGACATGGCCGATGAAGAGGAAGACGACCGTGGCAAATCTTGAACAGGAAATGCGCAGTGAACTGACCTTCCACCCGATGGATCAGTTCATCGTTAAGCCCCTCTTCGGCGAGGGTCCGGTTCACTGGTACACGCCGACCAATGCGACGCTGTGGATGGCGATTGCCGTTCTGGCGATCTTCTTCATGCTGGTCATCGGCACCCGTGGCCGCGCCGTGGTACCCTCGCGCGCCCAGTCGATCGCGGAGCTGTCCTACGGCTTCATCCACAAGATGGTCGAGGACGTGGCGGGCAAGGACGCGCTGAAGTTCTTCCCCTATATCTTCACGGTCTTCCTGTTCATCGTCTTCTCGAACTTCCTCGGCCTGCTGCCGCGCGGCTTCACCACGACTTCGCATATCGCGGTGACCGGTCTGCTGGCAGTCGCGGTGTTCGTTGCGGTGACCGTCATCGGTTTCGTCAAGAACGGCGCGGGCTTCCTGAGCCTGTTCTGGGTGGCTTCGGCCCCGCTGGCGCTGCGCCCGATCCTCGCGATCATCGAGGTGATCTCCTACTTCGTGCGTCCCGTCAGCCACTCCATTCGTCTTGCGGGCAACATGATGGCCGGCCACGCGGTTATGAAAGTGTTCGCCGCCTTCGCGCCGCTGATCCTGTTCTCCGGCGTCGGCCTCGCTGTGACCCCGCTGTCGATCCTCGCGATCACCGCGATGTACGGGCTCGAAGTTCTCGTGGCCTTCATCCAGGCCTATGTCTTCACGATCCTGACCTGCGTCTACCTGCGCGACGCGCTGCACCCGGCACACTGACCGGATCGCGGATCGAACCAGTTCACCAAGTTTCTGCCACTTCCAACCTCAAGGAGTTACGACAATGGAAGGCAATATCGTTCAAATGGGTGCTTACATCGGCGCTGGTCTGGCCTGCATGGGCATGGGCGGCTCGGCTATCGGTGTGGGCAACGTTGCCGGCAACTTCCTGTCGGGTGCCCTGCGCAACCCCTCGGCGGCCGCTGGCCAGACCGCGACCCTCTTCATCGGCATCGCCTTCGCAGAAGCGCTCGGGATCTTCTCGTTCCTCGTCGCTCTGCTGCTGATGTTCGCAGTCTGATCCAGCACGCTTTTCCTTGAGGGCGGGTGGGCTCATTCGGAGCCCATCCCGTGACCCGCAAGGGGATTTGTGATCAGGGTCGAGGGACGACATGGCAAGCGAAACGCAAAATACGGCGCACGCAGCCGCTGATGCGGCCCAAGGCGCGGCACATTCCGCGCAGCAGGGCGGCATGCCGCAGCTCGACTTCTCGAGCTACCCGAACCAGATCTTCTGGCTTCTGGTCGCTCTCGTCGCGATCTACTGGCTGCTGACGCGCATCGCACTGCCCCGGATCGAGGCAGTTCTCGCCGACCGTCAGGGCACGATCGCGGGTGACATCGCCGCGGCCGAGGACTTCAAGCGCAAGGCCGAAGAGGCCGAAGCCGCTTACGAGAAAGCTCTGGCCGAAGCACGCGCTCAGGCGCAGAAGATCGCAGGCGAAACCAAGGCCGAGATCCAGAAGGACCTCGACGCGGCCATCGCCAAGGCAGATGCCGAGATCGCGGCACGCTCCGCGGAATCGGAAGCGCGCATCGCGGAAATCCGGGACGGCGCACTTGCAGCGGTCGATCAGGTCGCCAAGGATACCGCCGGCGAGATCGTCGCGGCTCTGGGTGGCAACTCGGACGCAGCGGCTGTGAACGCAGCTGTCGAACAACGGCTGAAAGGGTAAGACGATGAAGAAACTCTCGCTTCTCCTTCCGCTCGTGGCGGCACAGCCCGCCTTCGCGGCAACTGGTCCGTTCTTCTCGCTGTGGAACACGAATTTCATCGTGACCATCGCCTTCATCATCTTCGTGGCCATCGTGCTCTACGCGAAGGTGCCGGCGACGCTGGGCAAGATGCTCGACAAGCGTGCGGCGAACATCCGTTCGGATCTCGACGAAGCTCGCAAGCTGCGTGACGAGGCACAGGCGGTTCTGGCCAGCTACGAGCGCAAGGCGCGCGAAGTGCAGGGGCAGGCCGACCAGATCGTCGCCGCCGCCAAGCGCGACGCCGAAGCCGCCGCAGAGAAGGCCAAGGAAGATCTGAAGGTCTCGATCGAGCGCCGCCTGAAGGCCGCTGACGAGCAGATCGCCTCGGCCGAGGCGCAGGCTCTGAAAGAGGTCAAGGACCGCGCCGTGTCGGTCGCCGTGGCCGCCGCCGGCGATGTGCTCGCGAAGCAGCTGAGCGCGTCGGACCGCGCCGCGATGATCGACAGCTCGCTTTCGGAAGTCGAACAGCGCCTGAACTGATCTTCCCTTACGGGTGACATTGAAAACCCCGGTCCGATGGGCCGGGGTTTTTCTTTATTCAGCGGTTATGTTCGAGACGTAATCGCGCGGTGGCCTCGTTGCGCTCGGCCCGGCGCATCGCCGCCATCTCGACCTCGACGAATTCCATATGGGCCGCGATGGCCTTGCGCGCGGAGTTGGCGTCGCGGCGCTGGATCGCATCGTTGATCGCGCGGTGCTGGTCGAGCAGCTTGCTGCGCGTGCCGCGGTTCTTGAACATCATGGAGCGGTTGTAGAACACGCCTTCGGCCAGAAGATCGAACATCGCGCGCATCATATGGATCATGATGACGTTATGGCTCGCCTCGATGATCGCCATGTGGAACTGCGCATCGAGCTGCGCTTCCTGCGTGGGATTGCGCTTTGAATGGGCCGCTTCCATCTGAGAGAACAGGGTCTGGATCACTTCGAGATCGGTGTCCGAACCGCATTGCGCGGCGCGCTCGGCGGCCAGTCCCTCCATGTCGCGGCGGAACGAGATGTAATCGAACAGCGCCTGGTCGTTGCGGGCGAAGAGCCGGATCAGGGCGGGCGAAAAGGCGGAATCGAGCACTTCAGCGACATAGATGCCCGCCCCGGCGCGGGTCGTCAGAAGGCCGGATTCCTGCAGCTCCGCGACCGCTTCGCGCAGACTTGGGCGCGACACGCCGAGACGCTCGGAGAGCTCTCGCTCCGAGGGGAGGCGCTCTCCTGGGCGCAGGATGCCCTGCAGGATGAGCTGCTCGATCTGGCGCACGACGGCATTCGCGAGCTTCTCGGATTCAATCTTCTGAAACGGCATTTCCCCCTCCATGTGGTCAAGATGTATGACCAGATCAGGGGGTAGGCAATGAAAAAAGGCCGGGATTTCCCGGCCCTTTTCCCGCTCTGATGAGCGATTTAGTTGTTCGGACGAATGATGAATTCGACCCGGCGGTTGGCCTGACGGCCTTCCGGCGTGAGGTTGCTCGCGATGGGCTGATCCTCGCCACGACCGGTCGGGATGACGCGGTAGCTCGGGACGCCGCCATTGATGAGGACATTGGCCACCGACTGCGCGCGCTGACGCGAAAGGCGCATGTTGTAGGCCGCATCGCCGGTGTTGTCGGTGTGGCCGACGACCTCGACGGTGGTATCCGGATAGCGGTTGAGGCTGCCGGCGAGCGTGTACAGATCGCGCTGCAGATCGGGGCGCACGGCCGCGCTGTCGGTCGCGAAGAGCACGTCTTGCGGCATCGTCACGATCAGCTGGTTGCCCTGACGCACGACGCTGACGCCGTTGGTGGTCAGGTCGCGACGCAGTTCCTGTGCCTGACGGTCAAGCTGCGAACCGATCGCGCCGCCGATCACGCCGCCGACGATTGCGCCGGCTGCGGCTTTGGTCAGCTTCTCGTCGCCTTTGCTTTTCGCGCCGAGGGCGCCGCCGATCAGCGCACCGGTGATCGCACCGGCATTGCGATTTGCGTTCGGGCTCTGGTCGGGGTTGTTCGCCCCGGTATAGCCGCCCGGCACACAAGCGGTGAGCGCCATCGCTGCGGCGGCACTCAGAAGAATGGTTTTGGTCTTGAGAACGGTGGTCATGTTCTGTCTCTGCCTTCTCTGGTCGCCCCATGTTTCGAGGCTTGACGGAAGATACGCGTAAAAAACGCGCAGGTTCCATGCCCTTTTCGCGAAGCGCGGAATTCCGCGCATCATCTGCCGGTAGAAGCGGCGGAGCGACGCTCAATCTGCCTCTGCACGGGCGCCTTCCCAGCCCAGAATCGCGCGTTTGACGCCCAAACCCCAGTGATAGCCGCCCAATCCGCCCGATTTGCGTAAGGCGCGGTGGCAGGGAATCAGGAAGGAAATCGGGTTGCGGCCTACGGCGGTGCCGACGGCGCGGACCGCTTTCGGGTGGCCGATCGCCTCGGCGATGTCGGAATAGGTCGTGACCTGTCCCGAGGGGATCGAGAGCAGCGCCTCCCACACCTTGATCTGGAAGGGCGCGCCGATCAGCGTCAGTTTCGCCTCGCCATGGCGGGAGAAGGCGGCGTCGACCCAGGCGCGCAGCGGCTCGGCGTCTTCGGTGAAGCGGGCCTCGGGCCAGCGGCGGGCGAGATCGTCAAATGTCTCCTGCTCGCCCATCTCGGCAGTGAAGCCCATGCCGCAAAGCCCCTGACCGGTGCCCATCGCGATCACCGGGCCGAAGGGGCTGTCGAACCGTCCCCAGCGGATCGCGACACCTTCGCCGCCACGCGCGAAGGCGCCGGGCGTCATCGCCTCCCAGCGCAGAACCAGATCGTGCAGACGGCCCGTGCCGGACAGTCCCGCACGGTCGGCCACCTCGTCGAGCGGCAGGCGCTGGCTCAGCAATTCGCGCACGAAGTCGAGCGTCAGATATTGCTGGTAGCGTTTCGGCGACACCCCGACCCAGGCCGAGAACAGCCGCTGGAAATGCGCGGGGCTCATCGAGAGCCGCGCCGAGATCGCCTCGAGCGTCAGCAACTCGCCCGCCGCCTGCGCTGCGTCGATCTCGTCCAGCGCGCGGGCGATGACCTGATAGTGGTAGCTCTCGGCAATGTCGCTGTGGTCGTTCATCACGCACCTCTTGGTTCTCTTCGATCCTAGGGCGCAGGCGGCAGCCGCGCGACCCGAAAGCTGCGGTTTTCGCGCGGCCTTGCCCTTCGCGCGCGTGGCGGGCATTAGGAAAGCATGGCCAAGCAATTCGATTATGCCACGATGAAAGAGGTCTTCGCGCGGTTCGAAGCCTCCGAGCCCCATCCCAAGGGGGAGCTCGAGCACGTCAACGCCTATACGCTGGTGGTGGCCGTGGCGCTGTCGGCGCAGGCGACCGATGCGGGCGTGAACAAGGCCACGCGGAAGCTTTTCGCCGTGGCCGACACGCCCGAGAAGATGCTGGAGCTGGGCCTTGAGGGCGTGACCGAGCATATCAAGACGATCGGTCTCTTTCGGCAGAAGGCGAAGAACGTCATCAAGCTGAGCCAGATCCTCGTCGATCAGTATAACGGCGAGGTGCCATCCTCGCGTGCCGCGCTGCAATCGCTGCCGGGTGTGGGGCGCAAGACCGCGAATGTCGTGCTGAACATGTGGTTCGGCCATCCCGCGCAGGCGGTCGATACGCATATATTCCGGGTCGGCAATCGCAGCGGCATCTGCCCGGGCAAGGATGTCGACGCGGTCGAGCGCGCCATCGAAGACAACGTGCCCGTCGAGTACCAGCGCCACGCCCATCACTGGCTGATCCTGCACGGTCGCTATATCTGCGTGGCGCGCAAACCCAAATGTCAGGCCTGTCCGATCAAGGATCTGTGCCAGTTCGACGAAAAGACCGTGTGAAACACGAGGAGAAAAACCTTTGAAACAGTATCAGGTCGTCGGCATCGGCAATGCCGTCGTGGACGTGATCGCGCAATGCGACGACAGCTTTCTCGAGCATATGGGCATCGAGAAAGGCATCATGCAGCTGATCGAGCGCGAGCGCGGCGAGACACTTTACGGCGCCATGAAAGAACGCACGCAGGCGCCGGGCGGCTCGGTTGGCAACACGATCGCGGGGCTGGGCAATCTGGGCCTGACCACCGCCTTTATCGGCCGGGTGCGCGACGACACGCTGGGCCGCTTCTATGAGGCGGCTCTGCATGGCGAGGGCACGGATTTCCCGAACCCGCCGGTGAAGGATGGCGAACTGCCGACCTCGCGCTCGATGATCTTCGTGACGCCGGACGGTGAGCGTTCGATGAACACCTATCTGGGGATTTCGGCTGAGGTCTCGACCGAGGATGTAAGCCTCGAGGTGGTCGAGAACACGCAGATCCTGTTCCTCGAAGGTTATCTCTTCGACAAGGATCACGGGAAGGCCGCATTCCTGAAGGCGGCGCAGGGCTGTCACCGGGGCGGCGGCAAGGCGGGGATTGCGCTGTCAGACCCGTTCTGCGTCGACCGTCACCGCGCCGATTTCCGTCGTCTGGTGCGCGACCAGATGGATTACGTGATCGGCAACCAGCACGAATGGGAATCGCTTTACCAGACCGATCTGGATGCGGCGCTGAAACAGGCCGCTGAGGAATGTGAGATGGTGGTCTGCACCCGCTCGGGCGACGACGTGATCCTGATCCGTGGCGAGGAGCGTGCGACGGTTCCGGTCAAGCGCGTGGTGCCGGTCGATGCGACGGGCGCGGGGGATCAGTTCGCGGCGGGCTTCCTCTATGGCTACGCGACGGGGCAGAACCTCGAGACCGCGGGCAAGATGGGCTGCGCCGCGGCGGCCGAGGTGATCGGCCATTATGGCGCGCGCCCGGAAGTGGATGTGAAGGCGCTGTTCGCAGAGCGCGGGCTCATCTGAGCCTGTCCGGCGCGCCCGGGATCAGGGCGCGCCGCCAACCTTAACGCATCAACAGCATCGGCCCGAGCGGGCGACCTGCGAGGATATGCAGATGGTAATGCGGCACTTCCTGCACGCCATTCTCGCCCGCATTGGTGATGCCGCGATAGCCCTCGCCGCCTTCGCCCGGGCTCGCGCCGGTCATCTTGCAGACCTCGGCCACGGTGCGGTGGAAATCGACGATCTCTGCATCGCTGGCTTCGGCGCAGAAATGATCGAGCGCGACATAGGCGCCTTTCGGGATCACCAGCACATGCTCGGGCGCTTTCGGGGCGATGTCGCGGAAGGCGAGCGTATGCTCGGTCTCCAGAACGGTGTCGTTCGGGATCTCGCCGCGCAGGATTTTGGCGAAGATGTTCTGATCGTCATAGGTATAGGCCATGGCCTCTCTCCTCAGTCGCGGAAGATGTAGTCGAGTTCGGCCAATTCCTGCGCCATATCGGAGGGGATGTCGAGCGCATGGGCCAGCGCGCGGGCGTTGTCTTCGATCTCGCCGCCCTCGCGCATGAGCGCGTAATTCTCGAACTCGGCATCGCGGAGCCGTTCGGATTCATGATGCAGGTCGGCGCGGATCGTCGGCAGCATCTGATCGAGCACCTGCGGCGGCGTATGATGCCCAGCGAGGCCCACGCGTTGCGCGTGCCCCTTGAGATAGTCGTCGGAGAACTGGCACTCGATCTCGAGGATGCGGGTCTGGCATTTGTCGCGGGTGAAATCCTCGATCACGTCAAGCTCGGCCGGATCGACGGAGATCACCATGCGGTCGGCGTTCTCATGGTCGAACACCATCCGCATCAGGGCGCGGCGATGACGGTTGCGCTTTTCGGGGCTGGTCTCGATGCCGCCGAGATCGGGCAGAGGGGCCATCTCGTTGAAAACGTAATCGAGCGCGGGGATCGAGGAGCGTTTGCGGAACTCGGCCACCAGCCGCTTCGCGACATGCCATTTCTTGCACAGGATCAGGGTCAGCGTGCGCTCGCGCCCCAAGGTCGCCTCCGCCTCCCAGAAGCGCGGTGCGAAGCGACGGCCGACGCGACCGCGCCCGGTCAGGAAGCGATGCAGCGCGCGGCCTTCGTTCGAGACGGCGAATTGGACACCCTCGCGTGTCCACAGCTCGCCCAGACGCTGCTTCAGCTCCTTCGCCTCGGGGCTGATCTTGCGCGCGAAAAGGTAATCCTGCGCGAGCAGCAGGTCGTAATGGTCGTTGTAGAAATTCGCCGGCATCCCGTAATCGGTGAACATCAGGAAGGTCAGCGTCCGGGCACGGATCTCGGTCTCGGGGATCAGGTGGTGGACGATGGTCTGAAAGAAGGTCTCGTCCGGAATCCATGTCGTGCGGAAGAACCGCATCACATCGGGCCGCGCCTTGATGAAATCGAGCACCTGCTCCATCGTGCGCCGCCGCAGGCACCACCATTGCGAGCCGATCATCATCTGCAGATCGCGCGGCACCTCGCGCGACAGCTTCAGCCGTTTCTGCAGGTTATAGGCAAGGTAGAACCGCTTGGGCTGATTGCGCTCGTTGAACCAGTGGCGATAGACCAGCCGGTCCTCCTTCATCCCGGTCTTGATCCAGCCAGACGAAAAGAAGTCGAAGCTTTCGATGTAATCGACCTCTTCAGCGTCGAGAAAGTCATGCGCGTATTCGGCCGATTTGATCTGCATGCAATCGCCCGAGAGCATGTAGAAATGCGTGGCGCGCGGGAAATCGGCGACGGCGGCTTTTACCGCCTCCAAGGTCGCGGCGACGAGGCTCCATTCGCCCCAGCCGCATTTGACGCGCTTTTTCGCGAAGGTGACATTGGGATTGGCATCGAGCGCGCTGCGCAGCTTGCGGTAATGCTCTGGTTTGGCGCGGGCATCGAAATGGATCGCCACATAATCGCCGGTCTGCGTCAGTCGTTCCGCCTGAGCGATGATCCCGTCCGGGTCCTTATGGGTCAGAAGAATAAAGGCGATTCGGGCCATACGGGAAACGATGCGCTGTCACTTGCTGGTATTATCCGACTTGTTAGCCGGAATGAGCGTTGAAAAGACAGGGTTTCTTTGCTCTTTACTCGATATTTATTATGTCTGCGTCACCCATTCACGGGTGCGCGACCTTCTGGAGGGCTTTGAATGGGATTTCCCGGAACCTGGATGACCGAGAGCGAAAGCATGGTGTATCGCGTCGTGCCGAAATGCGCCTGCTCCTCCATCGGGCAGATCATGTTCTATTCCGACCACGGGAAATTCTTCGACGGCGATATCCACGATTCCAAGACCGGGCTGCATAAGTGGTCGCAGGAGGAAAGCCAGACGCCGATCACCGAGAACGTGGTGGCGCACAAAAGCTACGCCTTCACCTGCGTTCGCAACCCGTATCAGCGCATCCTGTCGAGCTTCTTCGACAAGATCGCGGGCATCCAGCGCAACGGCAAACGCTATCGCGGAAATCTGGTGCCGCAGCTCGTGCAGAAATACGGGATCGAGGTCGGCTCGCCGGAAGATAACTTCGATTTCGACCAGATCGCCTCGTTCCGCCGCTTCTTGCTGTTCGCGCGCGACACGATCCGCTGGCGCCGCCCGATGGAGCCGGACATTCACTGGTCGGCCATGTCGGGCCATATCTCGACCTTCATCGTCAATGGCGGCCGCTACGACAACATCTTCTTTACCGAGAAATTCAACGAGGGGATGCAGTCGGTGCTCGACGCGGTCGAGACGCCGGTGAAGGTCGATCTGGCCGACGTGCCGCGGTTCAACGAATCCGAAGGGCACGGGCCGAAGCGTGCGCATAAGGTCAGCGATTATTTTGACGACTTGTCGCGCCACCTGATCTGGGAAATCTACAAGAAGGATTTCCAGCTGTTCCAATACGACTTCGACGATCCGGACAACAAGATGCCGGTGGGCGAGGTCGATCTGGACGAGGTGCACGCAAAGCTGGGCGACTGATCACCAGCGTTTCAGCGCGTCCTCATCCTCATCCTTCGCGGCGACCCAGGAGGTGCCTTCGGGCTCGTGTTCCTTCTTCCAGAAGGGCGCGCGAGATTTCAGGTAATCCATCAGGAATTCGGCCGCCTCGAAGGCAGCGACGCGGTGGCGTGCGGCGGTGGCGACCATCATGATCTGCTCGCCCACGGCGAGACGTCCATGGCGGTGGATCACGGTCACGTCCGACAGGGACCAACGCTCGACCGCCTGATCCACGATATCCGCGATCGCGCGCTCGGTCATGCCTGGGTAATGCTCCAGCTCCAGCGCCTCCATCGCGCCGGTGTCGTCGCGTACGATGCCGGTGAAGCTGACGACCGCGCCGACATCCGCGCGGCCCGTGCCGAAATCGGCAAGCTCTGCGCCCAGATCGAAGGGCTCGGCCTGAACGGAGACTTTCATTTCAGCCTCCCGTCATCGGCGGGAAAAAGGCCACCTCGCGCACACCTTCGAGGGGCGCATCGAACTCTGCCAGGTCCTGATCGAGCGCGACCCGAAGCGCCGAGACGTCGGCAAAGGCCGCCTCGTAGCGCGGCTCGCGCGCTTTCAGCTCCTCGACCAGATCGGCCACTGTTTTTGCCTCGGTCTCGACCTTTTCCCTCGGCAGGCCGATCCGCTCGCGGACCCATGCGAAATAGAGAACGTCAATCATGGCTCGGCTCCTTCAGATAGGGCAGGGCCTTGCGGAAATAGTCCCAGCCGGTGATCGCGGTCAGCACGGCGGCGATCCAGATCAGCGCAAGTCCGACATGGGTCGCGACATCGGCGGGAGTGGCCCCCATGCGGATATCACCTTCCCCCGCGCGCGGGGCTTGACCCTGTTCGAGATAGGCGAGCCCGGTACCGAGGAACAGCACGGCGATCGCCACCATCTGCGCGGTCGTTTTCCACTTCGCGAGCTTGGTCACCCGCAGCCGCCCGGCATCCGCGCCGAGGAATTCGCGCAGCCCCGAGACGAAGACCTCGCGGAACAGGATCACGGTGGCGGGCAGGATCAGCCAGGGGTTCATGCCCGAGTAGCCGGTCAGCACCACAAGCGCGATCACCACCATCGCCTTGTCTGCGATCGGGTCGAGCATCGCGCCGAAGCGGCTCTCCTGCTTCCACGCCCGGGCAAGGTAGCCATCGAACCAGTCGGTGATTGCTGCGCCGATGAACAGCGCGAGCGCCAGCCAGTCGGCCCAGGGCCGCGAGAAATAGAGGAACATGACCGCCACGCCCGGGGCAGCCAAGAGCCTGAGCACGGTCAGGATATTGGGAAGGGTCCATTTCATGGGAGGCAACCTAGCTGCGTGCTTGGCAAAGCGGAAGAGGGCGCGTTAACGGGTCGCGGGATCGCGATATGCATGCACCGTGCCGCGTCGGTCGGTCACATGCCAGTCTCCGGGACTGTCCCCCGGCGTGAAATGGTCGGACGTGATCGGCACTTTGCCATGCCCACCGGGGATGTCGAGCACATAGGTCGGCAGCATGGTGCCCGAGCAGCGGCGGCGCAGCTCGGCCATCAGCGCGCGGCCTTCCGCGATGGTGGTGCGGAAATGCGAGGTACCGCGCGCGAGGTCGCAATGGTGCAGGTAATAGGGTTTGACGCGCAGCTTGGTCAGGGCGCGGAACAGGCCCTCCAACGCGTCGGCACTGTCGTTGATGCCCCGCAGCAGTACGGTTTGAGAGAGCATGGGGATGCCGTGATCGACAAGTCGCGCGATGGCGGTGCGGGCGGCGGGCGTCAGTTCCTGCGCGTGGTTGGTGTGCAGCACGATCCACGCAGTAGGCGCCTTGCGCAACAGAGCGCAAAGCTGATCGGTGATGCGCTCTGGCGCGACGACCGGAACGCGGGTGTGGAGCCGGACCTGGTCGAGATGGGGGATGCCGGAAAGACGCTCCAGCACCGCGCCGAGCCTGCGCGTCGACAGCGTCAGCGGATCGCCCCCGGTCAGGATCACCTCGCGAATGGCCGGGGTCGCGGCGATATAGTCGAGCGCCTGCGTCAATTGGTCTTCCGGCAGCGGCCCGTTCTCCCCCACCGTCTCGCGGCGGAAGCAGAAGCGGCAATAAACATCGCAGGTCTTGGTGATGTGCAGGATCACCCGGTCCGGATAGCGATGCGTCAGCCCGGGCGCTGGGGAATGGGCATCGTCGCCGATGGGGTCTTCCATTTCTTCGGCGCGGGTCACCAACTCCGCCGCGGAGGGCACGAATTGCGCGGCCACCGGATCGGTCGGATCGGCGATGGCCCCACGCATCTCGGGTGTCACGCGGATGCGGAATTCCTTGGCGACGCGCTCCAGATCGACGCGCGCCCCCGAGGCGGTCAGACCGTCGCGTTCGAGATCGGCCACGCGGGTCAGCGCGCGGGGGTGGCGGCTGTGATCGGTCATCTCAGCCCTTCTCGTTGAAGAAATTGTGGATGGTCTCGGCCATCGCCTCGGAAATGCCGTCGACCTCCATAAGATCGATCGGGGCCGCGCGGCTCACCGCCTTGGCGGAGCCGAAATGCGCCAGCAGCGCGCGTTTGCGGGCCGCGCCGATGCCCGGAATTTCATCCAGCGGGTTCGCCATCTGCGCTTTGGCGCGTTTCGCGCGGTGCGTGCCGATGGCCCAGCGGTGCGCCTCGTCGCGCAGGCGCTGGATGTAATAGAGGACCGGCGATTGCCGGGGCAGGGCGATCGGGCGCTGGCCGGTGCGGTGGAACTCTTCCTTGCCGTGGTCGCGGTCGACGCCCTTCGCGACGCCGACCATCGCGACGTCACTCACGCCCATCTCGTCCATGATCTCGCGCACCGCCGAGACCTGGCCGGCGCCGCCGTCGATGAGCAGCAGATCGGGCCAGGATTCGGATTTGCGCTCTGGGTCTTCCTTCAGCAAACGGGTGAAGCGGCGCGTCAGTACCTCTTTCATCATCCCGAAGTCGTCGCCCGGCGTCAGGTCGGCGTTCTTGATGTTGAACTTGCGATACTGGCTTTTGATGAAGCCCTCGGGCCCCGCGACGATCATGCCCCCCACGGCATGCGCGCCCTGAATATGCGAGTTGTCGTAGACCTCGATCCGCTGCGGCGGCTTCTCCAGCCCGAAGGCTTCGGCCACGCCAGCCAGCAGCTTCGCCTGCGCCGCGGTTTCCGACATCTTCCGACCGAGGCTCTCGCGGGCGTTGCGCGCGGCGTTCTCGACGAGTTCGGCTTTCTCGCCCCGTTGCGGCACGGTGATCTCGACCTTGCGCTCGGCGCGCTCGGAGAGGAATTCGCTTACCAGTTCCTCATCCTCGACTGGGTGCGACAGCAGGATCAGCTTCGGCGGCGGACGGTTCGTGTAGAACTGCGCGATGAAGGCCTGCAGGATTTCGGGCGCCTCGGCGCCGGAGCCGGTCTTCGGGTAGAAGTCGTGATTGCCCCAGCTTTGGTTCGCGCGGATGAAGAAAACCTGAACACAGGCCTGCCCGCCTTCCTGATGGAGCGCGATGACATCGGCCTCGGCGGTGGTACGAGGATTGATCCCCTGGCTTTGCTGCACGTTGGTCAGCGCCTTGATCCGGTCACGGAGCGCAGCGGCGCGCTCGAACTCCATATCGTCCGAGGCTTGCTGCATCTGCTCCGCCAATTCACGCTGGATCGTGGTGGACTTGCCCTGCAGGAAGCGCTTCGCATCGTCGACCAGCGCTGCGTAATCCTCCTCGGAGATCTTGCCGACGCAAGGCCCCGAACAGCGTTTGATCTGGTATTGCAGACAGGGGCGTGTGCGGGTCTCGAACATCGAATCCGAGCAGTTGCGCAGCAGGAACACCCGCTCCAGCTGGTTCAGCGTGCGGTTCACCGCGCCAGCGCTCGCGAAGGGGCCGAAGTAATGTCCCTTCTCTTTGCGCGCGCCGCGATGCTTCTTGATCATCGGGTAGGGGTGATCGGTCGCGATCAGGATGTTGGGAAAGCTCTTGTCGTCGCGTGCGAGAACGTTGTAGCGCGGCTTGAGCTGCTTGATCAGGTTCTGCTCGAGCAGCAGCGCCTCGGTCTCGGTCCGCGTCGTGAGGAACATCATCGAGGCGGTCTCGAAGATCATCCGCGCGATCCGTGCCGAGTGTCCCGAGGGCCGCGCATAGTTCGAAACCCGCGCCTTCAGGTTGCGCGCCTTGCCCACATAGAGCACCTCGCCCTTCGCGTTCAGCATCCGGTACACGCCGGGCGATCCGTCGAGACGCTTGAGGTAATCCGCGATCAGAGCATGGCCCGTAAGCCCGTGTTGCGGGCGCGTGGCCGCCGGGGGATCGAGGGTGTCCTTGTTGTTCTCGTCATCATTCATGAGCAGGCTTCGATTCTCCCCCGTGGCTGCAACCTCGCGCGACCGTTTTCAAGAAAAAACATGTCCACGAAATTTGGGGATAAGTCTGTTGGCAAACATGTGGGACCGCGGGTTCCGACCTTAATATAAGGGTTGATCGAGTGTTTGCCCGTTTTTTGAGCAATTGCGGAGCGCATTGATTTCATTGAGAAATTTTCTGCACATTTGCCAAGCTATTGAAAGGATTAATACTTTTGTGACGGTCTCGTTACAGGCCGCGGCGCAGTGCACAACTTCGGCCTGTGATTCGATTTCAGGCTCATTCCGGACCTAATACATCGGGCGTCCGCCAGCCTAGATGTTGGCCGCCATCTACGCAGAGCAACTGCCCTGTGACGGCCGGCGCATCCATGAAATATCCCAGCGCTGCAACGATATCCGCAGGGTCCGCGCCACGCTCAAGGATCGTCGCCGCGCGCTGCCGGTTGAAGTGATCTTCCGACTGGCGCGCGCCCTGCAGGGTGGGGCCGGGGCCGATCGCGTTCACCCGGATATCGGGGGCCAGCGCCTGCGCGCCGGTCTGGGTCAGCGTCCACAGCCCCATCTTCGCGAGTGAGTAGGTCATGAACTCGGGCGTCAGCTTGCGCATCCGCTGATCGACCATGTTGACCACCAGGGCACGGGCCTTGGGTTCCGCGCCTGAGCGGTCGGCTTGCGGGGCCTGTGCCGCGAAGTGCTGGATCAGCACGAAGGGCGCGCGGAGGTTGGAGCCGATATGCCGGTCCCAGCTTTCGCGCGTAGCCGAGCGGATCGTGTCGTATTCGAAGATCGAGGCATTGTTGATCAGCAGATCGAGCGGCCCGTCGAGCAGTTGCGCCGCATGCGGCACCAGTGCCGCCGTCGCTGCCTCGTCCAGCAGGTCGGCCTGGACGATCTCGGCGCGCGCGCCCTTCGCGCGGGCCTCCGCTGCCGTGGCCTCCGCGTCCTCCGCGGAGCCGTGATAGTGGATCGCGACGTCCAGGCCGCGTTCGGCCAGATAAAGCGCCATCGCGCGCCCCAGCCGCTTCGCGCCGCCTGTCACCAATGCTCGTTTCATGCGCTGCCTCCAATGAAGAGGGCCACCATATAGGCCAGATAAGCCACGGAAAAAGCGATACCGACGCCGCGGGTGATCACACGGTTGCCGAAGATGAATGGCGCGAGCGCGATCGAGGCGGCTGCCATGACCCAAAGGTCGATCTGCAGCATCTGCCGAGGCACCGGAATATCGCCGAACAGCCCCGCAACGCCGATGATGCAGAGCAGGTTGAAGATGTTCGAGCCCACGACGTTGCCGAGCGCGAGGTCCGAGCGACCTTTCATCGCCGCCGTGATCGAGGTCGCCAGCTCCGGCAGCGAGGTGCCGAGCGCCACCAGCGTCAGGCCGATCACCGCATCCGAGATGCCCATGGCGCTGGCGATCTCCGATGCGCCGCTGACCAACCAGTTCGCGCCCAGCGGCAAGCCGACGAGGCCCGCGAGAACGTAAAGCCCGATCCGCCAGAGCGGCATCTTCGGATCGACGCTTTCGATCTCTTCATTCGCCTCGGTCTCGGCCGCGCTCCCGTTGCCGCGATTGGCGCGATGGGCGCGCGCCTCGCGGATCTGCCGGAACAGGACGATGCTCAGAGCAAAGAGCAGAAGCAGCCCCTGCGCCCAGCGGATCGGGCCCATGAAACAGACGAGAATGAACAGAATCGTCGCGCCCATCATCAGCACGAAGCTTTCGCGCGTGTCGTGCAGGTCGGTGCGGATCGCGGAGATGATCGCCGGCAATCCCAGCACCAGCAGGATATTCGCGATATTCGAGCCCACGACGTTTCCGAGCGCGATGCTCGGCGCATTGTCGAGGACGGCGGCGACGGAGACCATCAGCTCTGGCGCGGAGGTGCCGAAGGCCACGACAGTAAGCCCGACGATCAGCGCCGGAATGCCCAGGCGCAGCGACATCGCCACCGCGCCTTTCACCAGCAGATCGCCCGCCACGACCAGCAACGCCAGCCCGGCAATGATCTCGCCGAAATCCCAGATCATGACCGGCGCTCCGTCTTCTTGCTCTTGGTCTTGGAGGTCGTCTTGCAGGGGCAGGGGCCGCGTCCTATTTTCGGACGTCCGCAATCGGGACAACGTGCCGACAGCCGGCCCGGACCGCGCGGGCCCTTGATCTTCGGCATCCGCAGCTTGCCGAACATGGCGAGCACCGCCATGACGACCAGGAAGAGGGTCATGCCCTTGATGAGCATCGGGTTACAGCCCGTAGCGCGCCCAGAGCGCGCGCTCTTCGGTCGTGTCGATAAGTGCGCCTGCCGTCGCCGCCGCCATCTCGCCGCCGATCTGCGCGCCGAAACGCCGGAAGAGAGAACGCTTGGGCGCATAGGGCACGATGCGTGTCTTCTCGCCGTAGATTTCCTTCAGCTTCGGTACCGCATGGGCCAGCCCGTCGATCAGGCCGGTCTTCTCGGCCAGCGCTTGTCGCCCGGTCCAGATATCGCCGGTAAAGAGGTCGCGATCCGAGGCCAGTTTCGCGCCGCGCCGGGACTCGACATGTTCCTTGAAGCTGACATGCATGTCCTCGAGCAGCTTGTTCAGCCGCGCGACGTCCTCGTCCTTTTCTGGGCGGAACGGGTCCATGAAACTTTTCGAGCCGCCCGCCGTGTGCACGCGGCGTTGGATTCCGTGACGGCTGATGAACTCGTCGAGGCCGAACCCTGCCGAGATCACACCGATCGAGCCCACGACCGAAGTCGGGTCGGCCCAGATCTGGTCGGCGGCGCAGGCGAGCCAATAGCCGCCCGAGGCCGCGACGTCTTCGACGAAGGCATGCACGGGAATACCTTTTTCGTCCGCGAGCCTGCGGATACGCCCCGCGATCAGCGCCGATTGCACGGGCGATCCGCCGGGCGAATTGATCATCAGGGCCACCGCCGCCGGTTTCCCGCGGGAAAAAGCCCGCTCGATGATCGGGGCCATCGCGGCATCCGACAGGCCGGGCGATCCCGGGCGCGAGATGCCAATGGCACCGTGCAGACGGATCACCGCGACGAAGGGCGATTTCTTGACGAAGGGAAGGCGTTGGATCAGGCTCATGTGAGGGATGTAGAGGCTCACCCCTGCCCGCGCAAGCATGGCGATGACGGTTCCTGTCCGCGCCTGTTCGCGATTGAACCAGTCGTGACTTGCTGGTCGGGGCATGCTCGCCCCATCATCGGGGCCGGGAGGATGGAAATGACCGAAGACGACAGGCTCGCCGCGATTCTGGCGGATCATGCGGGGCGCGAAGGTGCGCTGCTGCCCATTCTTCACGATGTGCAGGCCGCTTACGGCTGCGTGCCCGCCGATAGCTATCAGCCGATTGCTGATGCGCTGCGGTTGAGCCGGGCGGAGGTGGCGGGCGTCGTCTCCTTCTATCACGATTTCCGCGATGCGCCCGCGGGCAAGCATGTGATCAAGCTGTGCCGTGCCGAGGCCTGCCAATCGATGGGCGGGACGGAGATGATCGCGCGGCTGGAGCGCGCGCTCGGCATGAAAGTCGGAGAAACGAAGGGTGACGTGACCCTTGAGGCGGTCTACTGCCTCGGGCTGTGTGCCTGCGCGCCCGCCGCGATGGTGGGCGATCAGTTGGTCGGGCGGGCGACGCCCGAGCGGATCGAGGCTCTGGTTGCGGAGGTCTCGGCATGAAGATCTGGGTTCCCTGCGATGCCGCTGCCGTAGCCTGTGGGGCCGATGAGGTCGCGGCGGCGATTGCCTCGGCGGCTGGTCTGAGCGGCGAAACGGTCGAGATCATCCGCAACGGCACGCGCGGGATGAACTGGCTGGAGCCTTTGGTCGAGATCGAGCGCGACGGCGTGCGCTACGGCTTCGGACCGATGACGCCCGAGGACGTACCTGCGCTGTTCGAAGACGGCGATCACCCGAAGGCGCTCGGCCCGGTCGAGGAAATCCCCTTCTTCGCAAAACAGACCCGCCTGACCTTCGCGCGCTGCGGTCGGACCGATCCGCTGTCGCTGGCCGATTATGAGGCGGGCGAGGGCTGGCAGGGTCTCAAGCGTGCGCTGGAACTGAGCGGGGAGCAGACCATCGAAGAGGTCATCACATCGGGGCTGCGCGGTCGTGGCGGTGCGGGCTTCCCGACCGGCATAAAATGGAAGACTGTCGCCGGGGCAGAGGCCTCGCAGAAATATATCGTCTGCAACGCGGACGAAGGCGATAGCGGCTCTTTCGCGGATCGGATGCTGATGGAAGGCGATCCCTTCTGCCTGCTCGAGGGCATGGCGATTGCCGGTCTTGCGGTCGGCGCGACCAAGGGCTTCATCTATGTCCGTTCGGAATATCCCCACGCGATCCGCACGCTGAACGCAGCGATCAAGGCAGCGCGCGCGGCCGGGATCATCGGCGACAGCCTGATGGGGCAGGGGCCGGCCTTCGATCTGGAGGTGCGCGTCGGCGCAGGCGCCTATATTTGCGGCGAGGAGACCTCGCTTCTCAATTCGCTCGAAGGAAAGCGCGGGATGGTGCGCGCCAAGCCGCCGCTGCCCGCGCTGGAAGGCGCGTTCGGCAAGCCGACCGTGGTGAACAACGTGCTCTCGCTGGCCGCCGTGCCGTGGATCTTGGTCCACGGCGGCGCTGCCTATGCCGAGTTCGGGCTGGGTCGCTCGCGCGGGACGATCCCGCTTCAGATCGCGGGCAACGTCAAACATGGCGGGTTGTTCGAGACCGGTTTCGGGATGTCGCTCGGCACGCTGGTCAACGAGATCGGCGGCGGCACGGCTTCGGGTCGTCCGTTCAAAGCGGTGCAGGTGGGCGGACCGCTGGGCGCCTATCACGGGCCGGACGATTTCGATTTGCCGGTCTGCTACGAGGCTTTCGCCGATCAGGGTGGCCTCGTGGGCCATGCCGGTTTCGTGGTGCATGACGACAGCGCCGACATGCTCGCGCTCGCCCGCTACGCGATGGAGTTCTGCGCCGTCGAGAGCTGCGGGAAATGCACGCCCTGCCGGATCGGCGCGGTGCGCGGCATGGAAACGCTCGACCGCGTGGCGGCGGGCGACCCGGCGGCGATCGAGTTGCTGCACGAGCTATGCGAAGTGATGGAGAAGGGCTCGCTCTGCGCGATGGGGGGCTTCACGCCCTTCCCGGTGCGCTCGGCGATACGGCTTTTCCCGCAAGAATTCTCGCTCTCACAGGAGGCTGCGGAATGAAGGATTTCATCATCCCCGACGGAGTGCACGGGCCGAAACTCTCCGATATGGGCACGCCTGCCAAATCGGGCCCGCCTGTGACGCTGGTGATTGACGGCATGGATGTGAGCGTGCCCGAGGGCACCTCCGTGATGCGCGCCGCCGCCGAGGCCGGGATCACCGTGCCGAAGCTGTGTGCGACCGATATGCTCGACGCTTACGGCTCGTGCCGTCTTTGCGTGGTCGAGATCGAGGGGATGCGCGGAACGCCTGCGTCGTGCACCACGCCCGTGCGCGAAGGCATGGTCGTGAAAACCCAGACCGAGCAGCTGCACAGGCTGCGTCGCGGGGTGATGGAGCTTTATATCTCCGATCACCCGCTCGACTGTCTGACCTGCGCGGCGAACGGCGATTGCGAATTGCAGGACATGGCAGGGGCCGTCGGCCTGCGCGACGTGCGCTACACGCCGGGCGAGAACCATGTCGAGACGCGCGCGGCGGACGGCGCCAATCCGCTCTATATTCCGCGCGACGATTCCAACCCGTATTTCTTCTACGATCCGTCGAAATGCATCGTCTGCATGCGCTGCGTGCGCGCCTGCGAAGAGGTGCAGGGCACTTTCGCGCTGACCGTGGACGGGCGCGGCTTCGACGCCCGCATCTCGACCGGTACGGAAGATTTCCTGAACTCGGATTGCGTCAGCTGCGGCGCCTGCGTGCAGGCCTGCCCGACAGCGACCCTGCAGGAGAAGACCGTCGACGAGATCGGCGTGCCGGAGCGTTCCGTGGTCACGACCTGCGCCTATTGCGGCGTGGGCTGCTCTTTTGAGGCGCAGATGCGCGGCGACCAGCTGGTGCGCATGGTGCCGTGGAAAGAGGGGAAGGCGAACCGTGGCCATAGCTGCGTGAAGGGCCGTTTCGCCTGGGGCTATGCGAACCATGGCGACCGCATCCTGAACCCGATGATCCGCGACAGCATCACTGACCCGTGGCGCGAAGTGTCGTGGGAAGAGGCGCTGGAATTTGCTGCCAACGGCATCAAGCGCGCGCAGGCCAAGCACGGCAAGGATTCAGTGGGCGTCATCACCTCGTCGCGCTGCACCAATGAGGAGACCTTCCTCGTGCAGAAACTCGCCCGCGCGGTTATGGGCACGAACAACACCGATACCTGCGCCCGGGTCTGCCATTCGCCGACCGGCTACGGGCTGAAGCAGACCTTCGGGACCTCGGCTGGCACGCAGGATTTCGACTCCGTCGAGCAGGTGGATTGCGCCGTGGTCATTGGGGCAAACCCGACCGACGGCCACCCGGTTTTCGCCTCGCGGCTGCGCAAAAGGCTGCGGCAGGGCGCGAAGCTGATCGTCGTGGACCCGCGCCGGATCGATCTGCTGGAGACCCCGCATATGGGCGAGGGGCATCACCTACCGCTACGTCCGGGAACCAATGTCGCGGTGTTGACCGCGATGGCCCATGTGATCGTGACGGAAGTGCTGTGTGACGAGGCGTTCATCCGCGAGCGCTGCGATTGGGACGAATGGACGGATTATGCCGAGTTCGCCGCCGATCCGGCCCATTCTCCCGAGGCGGTCGAAGAGTTGACCGGCGTGCCGGCCGACGCGCTGCGCCACGCTGCGCGGACCTATGCCGCCGCGCCGAACGGGGCGATCTATTACGGGCTGGGCGTGACCGAGCACAGCCAGGGCTCGACCACCGTGATCGCCATTGCCAACCTCGCGATGATGACCGGCAATATCGGACGCCCCGGTGTGGGGGTGAACCCGCTACGGGGGCAGAACAACGTGCAGGGCTCGTGCGATATGGGCTCCTTCCCCCACGAACTGCCGGGCTATCGCCATGTCTCGGACGACTCCGTGCGCGCGGTGTTCGAAGCGGAATGGGGTAGGACGCTCGACCCCGAGCCGGGGCTGCGTATTCCCAATATGCTCGACGCCGCCGTCGCGGGGGACTTTAAGGCGATCTACATTCAGGGTGAGGATATTCTGCAATCCGATCCCGATACCCATCACGTGGCCGCGGGCCTCGCGGCGATGGATTGCGTGATCGTGCATGACCTCTTCCTGAACGAGACCGCGCGCTACGCCCATGTCTTCCTGCCGGGCTCCACCTTCCTCGAGAAGGACGGGACCTTCACCAATGCCGAGCGCCGGATCAACCCGGTGCGCAAGGTCATGGCGCCGAAAGCAGGGCTGGCCGACTGGGAGGCGACGCAGGCGCTGGCCAATGCGCTGGGCGCGGGATGGAGTTACACCCACCCGTCCGAGATCATGGCAGAGATCGGTCGTACGACGCCCGCCTTCGCGGGCGTGACCTACGACCTGATCGACCGTATGGGCTCGGTGCAGTGGCCTTGTAACGATGCGCATCCGCAAGGCTCGCCGGTGATGCATGAACATGGCTTCGTGCGCGGCAAGGGGCGGTTCATCCGCACGGCCTATGTCGCGACCGAGGAGCGCACCGGGCCGCGCTTCCCGCTGCTGCTGACCACCGGGCGCATCCTGTCGCAGTATAACGTGGGCGCGCAGACGCGGCGGACCGAGAATTCCGTCTGGCATGCCGAGGACCGGCTGGAAATTCACCCGC
The DNA here is from genome assembly GCF_002213165.1 of Thioclava sp. F1Mire-8. Classification (NCBI taxonomy): domain Bacteria; kingdom Pseudomonadati; phylum Pseudomonadota; class Alphaproteobacteria; order Rhodobacterales; family Paracoccaceae; genus Thioclava; species Thioclava sp. F1Mire-8. Next base: position 164,157 of record NZ_NBNY01000002.1, read on the forward strand.
ATGATGCCGAGACGCGCGGCATTCGCGAGGGCGACTGGGTCCGGCTCACCAGCCGAGCGGGCGAGACGTCTTTGCGCGCGACGATCACCGACCGGGTCTCGCCCGGCGTCGTCTATACGACTTTCCACCACCCCGAAACGCAGGCGAACGTCGTCACCACCGACAATTCCGATTGGGCGACGAACTGCCCGGAATACAAGGTGACGGCGGTGCAGGTGGGGCTGTCGAACGGGCCGTCGGACTGGCAGGAGCTCTACACCGCGCAGACCAAGTTGACCCGCCGCGTCGAGGCTGCTGAATGACGGCGACCGATTGGGAAATGCCCAGCGGCGCTGTGCAGCGCCTTGCCGAGGAAGTGCCCGTGGCGCTGTCTTTCGACGGGGTAACGCAGGCGGTGATGATGGCGAGCCCCGCCGATCTGGAGGATTTCGCACTGGGATTCGCGCTCTCCGAAGGGCTCATCGAGGACGCGTCCGAGATCACCCGGCAGGAGCTCGAAGTGACCGAGGCCGGGATCGAAGCGCGCAACTGGCTGGCAACCCCCGCCGGCGCCCGGTTTGCCGAACGCCGCCGCGCTACGATGGGGCCGGTGGGCTGCGGGCTCTGCGGGATCGAGCAGCTGGAGGAGGCGCGGCGCAAGCTCGCTCCGGTTCTCCCGCCCGCCTTTACCATGACGCCGGAACAGGCCTCGGAGGCGCTCGAGACCCTGCGTGACCATCAGCCTCTGCAGGACGAAACCCGCGCCGCCCATGCGTCGAGCTTCTGGCAGCCGGGCAAGGGGATCGTGCTGACGCGCGAAGATGTCGGCCGCCACAACGCCCTCGACAAGCTGATCGGGGCGCTGATCCGGGGCGGGATAGACCCGGCGAGCGGCGCGCTGGTGATGACCTCGCGGCTTTCGGTCGACCTGATCCAGAAGGTCGCGACCCTACGTATCCCGGTGATAGTCGGCCCCTCCGCCCCCACCGCTTTGGCGGTGAGCGAGGCGCGGGACGCAGGCCTTACCGTTATTGCACGCGCAGGCCGGGGCCTCGCGCTTTACACCGCGCCGCAGGAGGCCACCGCATGAAGCCTGAGAAACTCGCCGGGATGGCCAATCAGATCGCACAGTTCTTCGAAAGCCAGCCCGGCGATCAGGCGCGCGCCGTGGCAGATCACATCAATGCCAATTGGGCGCCCACGATGCGCGACACGTTCCTCGCGGCGGCGGACAAGCTGGAGCTGCACCCGCTGGTGAAAGCGGCCCTGCCGGATATCCGTCCCCCTCAGCGCGGCTGATCGCCCGGCGTCACGATTGGCGCGACCGAGAGGGTGAACTTCGCCTCATCCGCGAAGGGGTAGGGGGCCGCGAACTGCTGCACCGGACCGATCGTCCAGTCGGGATGGTCTGGATAGGTCGCGCGCGGAAGACCTGCCCCGGACATATCATCTGCGCCTCGTCAATCCCGAGCGCACCGCCGAGCGCGGTGCGGTAGAGGGTCTGGATCACGACATAGGCGACGATGCTCAGCGGCCAGATCGCATCGGGCAGGCTGCGGCTTGCGATATGGGGCATGGGCTCGGCGCATATGCTGGCGGTGCGGCAGGGGAGGGCGCCACGGGAAAGGTCTGGAGCATGGCGCAGCTATTGGCTTGCAGATCGGCCGCGCATGGCGGGCGGGACTCGATACCAACTTCGGGGCGCGGGCCAAAGCGCCACGGGCGTCTGCCGCCTGACATGAGCGTTTGGAGAATCTGCGGCAATATCGGGCGGGGAGCCGCGAGAGATCAGGCCTCTTTCGTACGCTCTAAATAGGCGCGCAATTCCTCGGCCTCGTGACGCGCGTCGCGCAATCCATCCATCGCCGCGCGCAGCTCGGCCTCGGTCTGGCTGAGCTGATTGGCCAGTTCCGCCTCGCGCTGCTCGACATAGACGAGTGCCTGATCGCGGGTCTCCTCGGCTTCATGCAAAGCCTGCGCCATCTGCTCCAGCTCGCCCATATCGGCCTGGCTCACACGGGTGAGGCGGTGGATCAGCCAGCTTGCGAACCAGCCAAGCGCGAAAGCCACGAAAAGGATGATCGCTGTGGCTATGATGAATTCGTCTCTGTTCATATGGCGTCCCTTCAGCCCTTCGACAGGTCCTCCGGCCGGGATTGCGGGCGCGGCGTCTTCTCGCCGGGCGTCTCGACCGGAATTTCTTCTTGTTGCGGGGTCTGTTGCCCCGGTTCTGCGGCGGTGTCCCCATCGCCGGATTTGTCCTGCGCGCCGTTCTCGGTGGCGGGGGCGCCGTCATCGGTCACGGCGCCGTTCCAGTGCGGCTCGCCAGCGCCATCCCCAGTCCCCTCGTCAGCGCCTGCCGTGGCGTCTGCCGTGGCATCGGGCAGCGCCTCGTCACCCACCGGCGCCTCGTCCAGCAGCACGAACTCGATCCTGCGGTTCTGCTCGCGGCCGGCTTCGGTGTCGTTCGAGGCGATGGGCTGGGCTTCGCCGTAGCCTTTTGCCTCCAGGTTGCCGATCAGCACGCCACGGTCCAGAAGCCCGCGGATCACCGCCTGCGCGCGCTGTTGCGAGAGCTGCAGGTTCATTTCCTCGCGGCCCTGATTGTCGGTATAGCCGGCCACTTCCATCTTGAAGTCGGTGCAGTTCTTCATTGCCTTGGCCAACGCGTCGAGCGCGTCGAGGCTTTCCGCAGCGACCTGCGCCGAACCCGGATCGAAATCGACCTTCTTCTTCTTCAGCGTGTCGTTCAGGCGGGCCACGCACTCCTTGCCGGTCGGCAGGGCGAGCTGCTCATCGAGGCGCTTGTCGTATTTCACGCTCAGGTCGATCTGCGCATCTTCGCCAAGCTCGCTCGTCAGAATGCGCGAGATCGTGTCGGAGGCCTGCGGATCGCCCGAGACGCCGCTGACCGAGATGCCGTCGGGGGTCACGGTGACCTTGCCTTCGTGCAGCACCGACAGGGCGTCGAGGGCGGCCAGCGTGCGTACCGGCCAACCGGCGGGAAGCTCCTTGTCGACGCGGGTCGCGCCATGGACATTGGCATGGCCGAGCTTGGCGCGTGCGTAGCTCTCGACGGTCTGGCGCTCACGCGCATCGGTCACGCGGCCCTTCAGGTCGACATGGCCGTTGCCGTCGCGGGTGGCGGTGAAGCTCGCCTCGCCGGCTTTCGCATCGGGGGCGGGCTCGCGCTTGGCCTTGAGCGAAAACACCCCGGGCAGGTTCGATTCCAGCTCACCCACGACATCGTCGAATTGCTGCTGATCGACGGTCGAAGGCACATCCAGCGCGATATCGGCATCCGAGAAGGTCACCGAGCCCGCGCCGAGATCGCCGAGCGCCTTGATCGCCATCTGCGCGGCCTTGGACCAGTCGGGCGAAGGCGTGCCCATCCCGATCGTGCAGCTCAGCGTGCCTTTCGCGCCCGCCGCGCGGGCCGCAGTCAGGATGCGGTCGCGCGCACGTTCGTTATCGGCGGAGCAGGCGTCGAAATGCGGGCCTTCCGCCTTGTCGATGAGGAAGCGCAGCGTGAAGGGGGTGATCACGGGGCGCGGTGCGGAGATGTCGAAGCTGAGCTTGAGATCGGAGGGGCGGCGGCGCGCCAGCGAAGTCTCCACTCGCCCCTTCTCGGCGGGGCTGTCGGTGATCGCCTCCACCGAGACTTTGCCCGCGCTGACCGACACTTTCGAGCGCGGCAGCGTCTCGAGCGTCGTCATCGCGAATTTCATCGCTTCGTCCCAACCGCCGGGCACCGGGTAATCGGCGCTCTCCAGCATGTCGGTGACGCCATCCTCGCCTGCGACTTTCGAGAGCTTCTCCACGATCGCCTCGCGGTCGATCGAGGATGGCACCAGCCCGATCAGCGAGATGCCGTTCTCGTTGCGCAGCATTTCCAGCGAGAAGGCGGGTGGCGTGATCGGCTTCGTGATCTGGGTGTCGGTATTGTCGACGACCCGCGAGCTGTCGACGTATTTGTCGACCTCGGAGACCGCGCGGAACCGCTCGGCCTCGGTCGGGGCGGTGCCGGAGAGGATCACCTGCAGCCCATCGGTATGGATACGCATCCAGCCGTAGCCCTGCGCCTCCATCGCGACGCGCACTTCTTGTTTCGTGGATTTTTCGACAATTGTCGCCGCGCCGCCCGCGATGACTGCGGAGACGACGAGTGCGAGGACAAAGGCGGCGATCGTCAACAAGGTGGCGCGGCTGCGCATCGGTCTCAGGCCCTCCCCAGGGGAATCTTTATCCCGTTTCCTTAAGGTGCAGGGGCGCGGGGATCAATCGATACGCCGTTACACGATTGCGCCAACGGCGAGAAACAGCGCAGCGATCAGGCCCGTATCGCGGTTCGCGCGGAACAGTTTCAGACAGGTGTCCGGGTCGTCGATATCGAGCTGACGCATCTGCCAGAGCATGTGCCACCCCATCGCCCAGGGCGCGAGCAACGAGAGCGCGAGGCGCAGCGGCGGCGCGCCGGGCAACAGTGCGCCCATCACGGCGATGGTCATCAGCGCGACGGAGGTCATCAGGAAGCCGCCCAGCCATTTCGCGCTGTCGTCCCCGAAGAGCCGCGCGGTGGATTTCACGCCGATCAGCGCGTCGTCTTCCTTGTCCTGATGCGCGTAGATCGTGTCGTAGAACAACGTCCAGGCCATGCCCGCGAAATAAAGCACGACGGGCGGCCAGCTGAGGCTTCCGGTATGCGCGACCCACAGCAGCAGCGCGCCCCAGTTGAACGCGATCCCGAGGAAGATCTGCGGCCACCAGGTGAAGCGCTTGGCGAAGGGGTAGATCGCGACCGGGCCGAGTGAGACAATCCCGAGAATGATCGCGGGGGTGTTGAAGGTCAGCAGGATCGCGAAGGAGATCAGCGACTGGATCACAGCCCAAGCCAGCGCCTGTTTCGTCGAAACCTGCCCCGAGGGGATCGGGCGCGAGCGGGTGCGGGCCACGCCGGCGTCGATGTCGCGGTCGGTGATGTCGTTCCAGGTGCAGCCCGCGCCGCGCATCAGGAAGGCTCCGACGGAGGCGCCGATGGCCAGCCACAGATCCCACCAGATGAAGCCGCCCGTCGAGGACGCCGCCAGCGCGATCGACCAGTAGCAGGGCAGCAGCAGCAGCCACGTCCCGATAGGCCGGTCGGCGCGGCTCAGGCGCAGATAGGGCCGCGTCCATGCCGGGGCCAGCCGGTCGACCCAGTTGCCGCGATAAGCATCCGCGACCGTGCCGTTTGCGTCTTCCGCCGCCTCTGGCGTTTCGGGTTTTCCGCTCATAAAGTCCGCCTCATGGAACGTGCCAAGATCAGGCTCTGTGTAGAGCACCCGCTGGGCGCGGGGCAAGCCGTGCCTCTGACTCAGGACGAAGCGCATTACCTCTTCGCGGTGATGCGGCTGGCCGTGGGCGCCCGTGTCGCGCTGTTCAACGGGCGCGATGGCGAGTGGACGGCGGAGGTCGTCGAGGCTCACAAGAAGCGCGGTATTCTGGCCTGCGTCGAGCAGGCCGCACCGCAGCTCGCGCCGCCCGATCTCTGGCTGATCTTCGCGCCGATCAAGAAAGAGCGCACCGATTTCATCGTAGAGAAGGCGACCGAACTGGGCTGCGCCAAGGTGCTGCCGGTGCAGACCGAGTTCACCAATTCCGCGCGCATCCGGCAGGACCGCTTGCAGGCCCATGCCAAGGAAGCGGCGGAGCAATGTCTGGGCACCTATGTGCCCCCGGTCGAGGATTTGCAGGGGCTCAAGAAGCTGCTGGATGGCTGGGATCCGAGCCGTCGCATCCTCTGGGCCGACGAGGCTTTGGTTGGCCCCGCAGAGACGCTCGCGGGGTTGGAGCCGGGACCTTGGGCGATCCTGATCGGGCCAGAAGGCGGGTTCTCGGAGGCCGAGCGCGAGATGCTTCGCAGTCGCGATTTCGTGACCCCCGTCAGCCTCGGCCCGCGCATCCTGCGCGCCGATACGGCGGTCTGCGCGGCGATTACATTGTGGCAATCGGCGCTGGGAGACTGGCGGTGATCCGTCCCGAGGTCGCAGACGGGTTCAAGCGCTGGAGCGAGGTGATCGCGGCGGGCGTCGTGGTGGCGTTCGGTGCGTGGTTAGTCTGGCTCGGCGGATTGATCCTGATGCCGCTGGGACTGGTCGCGGTCGTGCTCGGCCTCGGCTGGGCGCTGATCGGCTGGCGTCGGTTGCGCTTCGCGCGTGAAACAAATGCGCCGGGTCTGGTCGAGATCGACGAGGGCCGTATCTCCTATTTCGCAGCCAGCCGGGCGCGCGCCATTGCGGGGCCGGGCAGCAATGTCTCGGCGCTCGGGATGGGCGGCGAATTGCCGCTGCGCGAACTGGCGGAAATCCGACTGCTGACGCTGCAGGGCCAGCAATATTGGCGGCTGCGCAGCCTCTCGGGCGAGGCGCTTCTGATCCCGCTCGACGCGGCGGGGGCGGATGCGCTCTACGATGCCTTCGCGAGCTTGCCGGGGGTCGATATGGGGAAAATCTCCGCCGCGCTCGACCAGCAGACCACCGCACAGAGCCTCTGGATCCGTAAACAGGTTTCACGCTTGACTTGAGCTAGCCCCCGCGCCACCTGTGGCGCTCCATAAAGCGACGCGAGAAAAGACATGTCCATTCCGCAGCAGGGCGGTGGCCCGATCGAGCGCTTCGAGCAACTGGCCGAATATCTGGCCGAAGGTGAGAAGCCGCGCGACGATTGGCGCATCGGCACCGAACACGAGAAATTCGGCTATTGCGCGGACAAGCAATTGCCGCTGCCCTATGATGGCCCGCGGTCGATCAAGGCGATGCTGGAAGGTCTGCGCGACCGCTTTGGCTGGCAGCCGGTGGAAGAGCAGGGCAACATCATCGGGCTGGAGCTGAACGGCGCGAATGTGAGCCTCGAGCCCGGGGGGCAGCTGGAACTGTCGGGCGCGCCGCTCGAGACGATCCACCAGACCTGCGACGAGGTGAACCTCCACCTGCGCGAAGTGCAGTCGGTCGCCGACGATCTCGGCGTAAGGTTCATCGGCCTTGGCGCGGCTCCGATCTGGTCGCAGGAGCAGATGCCGATGATGCCCAAGGGGCGCTACCGGCTGATGACCGATTACATGGGCCGCGTCGGCGAACTCGGAACGCAGATGATGTATCGCACCTGCACCGTGCAGGTGAATCTCGACTTCGCGTCCGAGGCCGACATGGTGCAGAAGATGCGCGTGGCGCTCGCGCTGCAGCCGGTCGCGACGGCGCTGTTCGCGAACTCGCCCTTCCTCGATGGCAAGCCCAACGGCATGAAATCGTGGCGCAGCCATATCTGGCAGAACCTCGACGATGCGCGCACGGGCATGCTGCCCTTCATGTTCGAAGAGGGCGCGGGCTACGAGGCCTACGCGAACTACGTTCTCGATGTGCCGATGTATTTCGTCTATCGCGACGGCAAATATATCAATGCTCTGGGCCAGTCGTTCCGCGACTTCCTCAAGGGCGAGCTGCCCGCGCTGCCCGGCGAGAAGCCGACGCTGAGTGACTGGGCCGATCACCTGACGACCGTCTTCCCCGAGGCGCGGGCGAAAAAATTCATCGAGATGCGCGGTGCCGATGGCGGGCCCTGGCGGCGTTTGTGTGCGCTGCCCGCGCTGTGGGTCGGCCTGTGCTATGACCAGACCGCGCTCGATGCGGCTTGGGATCTGGTGAAGGGCTTCGATCACGAGACCCGCGAAGGTCTGCGCCGTGCGGCGGCGGTCGATGCGCTGCAGGGCGAGTTCAACGGCGTGAAGCTGCATGACCTCGCACGCGAAACGGTGGCGATCGCGAAATCCGGTCTGGCGGCACGGGCGAAGCCCGGCGCAGGCGGAATGATCCCCGACGAGACCCATTTCCTCAACGCGCTGGAAGAGAGCGTCGAGACCGGCCGCGTGCCTGCCGACGAACTCCTCGAGAAATATCACGGCGAGTGGAATGGCGATCTGAGCAAGATTTACGCCGAATACAGCTACTAACGGACAGGGCAGGGCGGTTAGCCGCCCCGCCGCTCTATCCCAGCCGCTCGCGCACCCATTGCGGGACGAGCACGCTCGCCGGTCCCTGGCGCGAGATGTCGAACATCTCGCTGCCCGCCGAGCGGTCGAGGTTCAGCTCCAGCGTCTCGACACCGGCCATCGCGGCATCCTGTACGAAGCCTGCCGCCGGATAGACGTTGCCGCTGGTGCCGATCGAGACGAAGAGGTCCGCGGCTTCCAGCTCGCGGATTATCCGGTCCATCTGGTAGGGCATCTCGTTGAACCAGACGATGTCGGGCCGCGTGGCTTTTCGCCCGCACTCGGGGCAGGTGTCACGCGGCTTCATCGCTTCCGGCGCGGGCCAGCGATGGCCGCATGCGTGGCACAAGGCTCCAAACAGCGTGCCGTGCATGTGGATCACGTTCCGAGAGCCAGCGCGCTCGTGCAGGTCATCGACATTCTGCGTCACCACCAGAACCTCGTGGCCCGGATCGGCCTCGAGTTCCGCCAACGCGACATGGGCAGGATTTGGCTGTGCCGCGCGCGCCGCCGCCCGGCGCGCATTGTAGAAGCGATGCACCAATTCGGGGTCGCGCGCAAAACCCTCAGGCGTCGCCACGTCCATGATGCGATGCTCTTCCCAAAGGCCGTCACTCGCCCGAAACGTCTTGAGACCACTTTCGGCGGAAATACCGGCGCCAGTCAGAATCACGACCTTGGTCATCGCGCTGCCCTCCGTTATCACTCCTCCTATGCGTATCCTCTTTCTCTGCCTTGGCAATATCTGCCGCTCGCCCGCCGCCGAAGCGGTGACCCGTCACAAGGCCGCCGCGGCCGGCCTCGATATCGAGTTCGACAGCGCCGGCACCGGTAGCTGGCATCTGGGAGAACCGCCCTACGAACCGATGATCGCGGCGGCGGAGGCGCGCGGCTATGACATGCGCGCTCTGCGCGCACGGAAAATCGAGCTCGCCGATTACGACGCGTTCGATGTGATCCTGGCGATGGATGAAAATAACCTGCGCGATGCGCTGGACGGGGCGCCGCGCGAGATGCGCGCGCAGGTGCAGATGTTCATCGACGGGCCGGAAGGACCGCGCGATGTGCCCGATCCTTATTTTACCCGCAATTTCGAGGGAGCCCTCGACATGATCGAGGCGGGTGCGGATCAGCTGATCGCCGATTTGCTGGCCGATGAGGAAGAAAAGCGGCGCGGGCAGTAGACCGCGCGCCGCAGACTGACCGCTTACTTGCAGAAGCCTTCCGCGGTGGAGGCGAAGTTCTTGTAGCGGTCCCAGAAGTCCGAATCCGACTTGCGATCCGACATCCGCACTTCCTGCGCGCGGTCGGGATCGTGGAAGAAGCTGGCGGCGCGGCGCTGGTCGCGGTGGCTCAGCGTCATGTCGGCGACTTGCTGGATGCACCCACAGGTGCCGGGATTGCTGGCGCGCCCCGCCTTCAGGCAGGCGTTGTCGATGGGCCCGGCCGAGGCCATCGAAGCGAGCGCCACGGCGCCCGAGAATGCGCAGAGTCCGAGTGTCGTCTTGAAAGTCATCTACTGCCCCTTTTGTCGTTGCGGCCGGCATGTATTTGCCGATCCTGCCTGCTCATTTGTCCGCGATTCTAAACAAATTTCAAAAAGCAGGCAATAAAACAGGCAGGATTTCGCTTGTCCCGGGCAGGGCAGGGAACCCGATTTCTAACCGTCGCGTTGCGCGGCGCTGGGCCTACTACATCTGGACCGCGACGCCCCTCCAGATCATTCTTCGACCGGGGTGGCCTCGTAGCCCGCGCCTTTCAACGCGCTGATCACGGTGGATTCGGGCAGCCCTTCCACCTCGATCTCGCGATCTTCCAGATAGACATCGGCCTTGCCGCCCACCTCTTCGATCGCGGCTTCGACCGAGGCTTTGCAATGCCCGCAGGTCATGTTCGGAACGGAATAGATCATCTTGCGTCTCCCGTGTTTCGTGTCTCAGGGATATGTCGGACGCGACCGGGCCGAGGTCAATGGCAGATGGCGTTCAATCCCTCTTCCCGGCCCGCTTTTTCCCCTGTATACGCGCGCCCATGACTGATCTTGATCGCATCCGCAATTTCTCCATCGTGGCGCATATCGACCACGGTAAATCCACGCTTGCCGACCGGCTGATCCAGCTGACCGGTACCGTGGCCGAACGCGATATGAAGGACCAGCTCCTCGACGCGATGGATATCGAGCGTGAGCGAGGCATCACGATCAAGGCCAACTCGGTGCGGATCGACTATCCCGCCAAGGATGGCAAAACCTATGTGCTGAACCTGATCGACACCCCCGGCCACGTCGACTTCGCCTATGAAGTTTCGCGCTCGATGCAGGCGGTCGAGGGATCGCTGCTGGTTGTCGACGCCTCGCAGGGCGTCGAGGCGCAGACGCTGGCCAACGTCTATCAGGCGATCGACGCGGATCACGAGATCGTCCCGGTCCTGAACAAGATCGACCTTCCGGCGGCAGAGCCGGAGCGCGTGAAGGAGCAGATCGAGGATGTGATCGGGATCGACGCCTCCGAGGCGGTCGAGATTTCCGCGAAGACCGGCCTGGGCATCCCGGATGTTCTGGAAGCTATCGTCCATCGTCTGCCCGCCCCGCAGGGCGACCGTGACGCGCCGCTGAAAGCGATGCTCGTGGATTCGTGGTATGACCCCTATCTGGGCGTCGTGGTTCTCATCCGCGTCATGGATGGCGTGATCAAGAAGGGCGACCAGATCAAGATGATGAAGACGGGGGCGACCTACAAGCTCGACCGTCTCGCCGTTCTGAAACCCGCGATGGTGAATATCGACGAGCTGGGCCCCGGCGAAATCGGTGTCTTCACCGCCTCGATCAAGCAGGTGCGCGACACCAAGGTCGGCGACACGATCACCCATGAAAAGAAGCCCTGCGCCAACGCGCTGCCGGGCTTCAAACCCTCGATCCCGGTCGTGTTCTGCGGCCTCTTCCCGGTCGATGCGAACGATTTCGAGGCGCTGCGCGACGCGATCGAGAAACTGCAGCTGAACGATGCGAGCTTCTCGGCGGAGATGGAAACCTCGGCAGCGCTCGGCTTCGGCTTCCGCTGCGGCTTCCTCGGGCTGTTGCACCTTGAAGTGGTGCGCGACCGTCTGGAGCGGGAATACGATCTCGACCTGATCACCACCGCGCCCTCGGTGGTGTTCAAGGTTCACATGAAGGACGGGGAGGTGATCGAGCTTCACAACCCCGCCGACATGCCCGACCTGACCTATGTCGACCATATCGAGGAGCCGCGCATCAAGGCGACGATCCTCGTGCCGGACGAATATCTGGGCGATGTGCTCAAGCTCTGTCAGGACCGCCGCGGTATCCAGCAGGACCTGACCTATGTCGGTGGCCGCGCGATGGTGGTCTATGACCTGCCGCTGGCCGAGGTCGTGTTCGACTTCTACGACCGGCTGAAGTCGGTCACGAAGGGGTACGCCAGCTTCGATTACCAGATCACCGAATATCGCGAGGACTACCTCGTGAAGATGTCGATTCTGGTGAATGACGAGCCGGTCGACGCGCTCTCGATCATGGTCCACCGCGACCGTGCCGAGGCCCGCGGCCGCGCGATGTGCGAAAAGCTCAAGGACCTGATCCCGCGCCACATGTTCAAGATCCCGATCCAGGCCGCCATCGGTGGCCGCGTGATCGCGCGCGAAACCCTGTCGGCGATGCGCAAGGACGTGACCGCGAAATGCTATGGCGGCGACGCGAGCCGGAAGAAGAAGCTTCTGGAGAAGCAGAAGGCCGGTAAGAAGAAGATGCGCCAGTTCGGGAAGGTCGAGATCCCGCAAAGCGCGTTCATCGCGGCGCTGAAGATGGACGAGTGATCCTCTTCGAAATTTCCTGATTGAAGGCCCGGCGATTGCGCCGGGCCTTTTCGTTTCTGGCGGCGCAGGGCGGCGGCCTTTCTGAGGAACATGGGAAGGCGGGCTCACGTTCTCCTCCCAGACCTATTTCAGGAGGAAACGACATGACCGACCAAGCCAAGATCGAGAAAGACTTCTGGGACGCCCTCGACTCGGATCGCACAGTGATGTTGGCGCGGGCCGGCGTCGATACGGCGGCGCCGCGTCCGATGACGGCGATCGTCGAGGAAAAACCCGGCCCCGTCTGGTTCTTCACCGCGCGCGACACGGAATTGATGGACGGGCTGGCCCCCGGCGCCGGTGCGATGTTCACCTTCGTCGACAAGGGGCATGATGTCTTCGCGACCGTCACCGGCAGTCTGACGGAGAACACCGACCCGGAGATCGTCGAGCGTCTGTGGAACCCCTTTGTCAGCGCCTGGTATGACGGCAAGGACGACCCGAAGCTGGTGCTGTTGCGCTTCGATGCGGATGCGGCCGAGATCTGGGACAGCGGCAATGCCTTGGTGGCGGGCGCGAAAATCCTTCTGTCGTCGGACCCGGGCGAGTCGATGAAAGATCGCGTCGCCCATGTGAAATACTGAGCCGGACGCATCTCTGACGGCATCGATCCGAAGTTCGAAATGCAAAGGCCCCGGAAATTTCCGGGGCCTTTGATGTTTTTGGCAAGCTTCGGTCGTGCTTAGCGCGCCTGACGGGCTTCACCCGCAATCGTGCTGCCCGCGACGGACAGATCCTGACCCGCGCCTTGCACCGTGTTGCAGGCCGCGAGGCCCAGAAGAATCACGGTCATTGCTGCCATTTGAACCGATTTCGTCATCTCTTACGCTCTCCTATTAAGCCATTGTCGGCCAACGTACGAAAAAATTTACGGTTCCGTGGAACTGTAGGCAAGAAGCGGCGTTTTGCCCTCGAACACATAAGGGAGAGCCCGAAGAAAGACGCCTCTGCGCCTATTCGTCGTCGCCCTCCCGGACCGAATTTTCGCCGGACTCCGGTCCGAGCGGCGTAACAAAAGGAATGACCCGTTCTGGCCGCCCCGCCAGGCATGATCCCTGTCAGAACGGTCTTGCGGCCCCTGCTATGTCCCTCGCGGGGGCCGCACACTCCGCCCGAGCTGGTTAACTTATTGTTAATCAAGCTCTGAAAGGCTCCGGGTTGTCCCTCCCCGGAGCCTTTCCATGTCTAGAGCCTCGTTTTTCCTCGCTCTTTGCCTCCTCACGAGCTGCGCTTCCCCGGCGCCGCAGTTCCTCGGTGCGTCGCGGCACAAGGTGAGGCTCGACGGCATCGATTTCGTCGTCTTCCTCAAGGGGGACCGGGCGGAGGTCGTGCGAATGGGCTATCTGCGCAGGGCAGAGAGGGGCCGCGTGCCGCCCCTGTTGATCCGCGCGGCGGAACAGGTATCTGGCTGCAAGGTCACGGGTTCGGCGGGCGGGCTCTATCGGTCGCCCTCGCTGCCCGGCGATACGGGCGAAGCGCGCTTCCAGCTCGATTGCTGATGCGACGCCCTGCCGCAGCGTCGAGAAGGCGGATTTGATGCGGATCAAGGTAACATCGCCGTGATCGTGGCCAATATGACGTCCGAAATGTGTTCTCACTGGAGATCAGATATGCGCCTCTTCGGTATCATCTACGCCCTCGCCGGACCGACCCTTGCGGGCATCCTCATTATCGCCGTATTGACGATGAATATGGTCACGACCAACGCGATCATCGTTTCGGCAGTACTCGGCTTCCTCGTGGCCCTTCCGATCGCGTGGTTCGTCGCCAAGGCGATCCGCGAAAACGCCTGATCGCATTCGCGCGAGCCGTCGTCGCGGGGGAATCCCAACTTCGTGACGGGGCGGAACCTCTGCGCCTTCCTCGCGCTAGTCTGGCGAAGCGCAGAGCCGTTTCGCCAATTTTGAAGAGGTAACATGTCCTACGCCCCCGGTTATTCGAAAACGCAGATATGGCTTCACTGGGCCGTCGTCCTGCTGCTCATCGTCCAGTACCTGTTCAATGACGAGATGGGCCACACTTTCCATGACCTGATGAAGAACGGATCGGCCGATGCCGGGTTTCTGACCTATGGTCACATCGTCATCGGCATTACTGTGCTCGTACTTGCGATCTGGCGCTTGGCGCTGCGCGCAGGCCATGGAACGCCCGAGCCGCCGGAGAACGATCCTGCCATTCTGCGGTTCGGCGCAGCGGCAATCCACTGGCTCCTTTACGTGCTGCTCTTCCTGATCCCGATTGCGGGGCTCGTGGCCTATTACGGGCAGCTGGGATGGGCGGCCGAGACGCACTCGATTCTGACGACGGCCCTCCTGTGGCTCGCCGGTCTGCATGTGGCGGCCGCGCTCTACCACCAATACGTCAAGCGCGATCATCTGCTCCGCCGGATGATGAAGCCGGGCGCCTGAACGAAGGGACGCGGTTTCCTCAGCTCGCGGAGTTGAGGAAACGCGCCACGTCGGCTTCGAATTCGCGGGGTTTCTCGGCGTGTAGCCAGTGGCCCGCGTTATCGACTTCCTCGAAGCGAGCCTGCGGGAAGAAGCCGCGGATACGCTCATGCATCTCCGGCTGGACATAATGCGAGTCCGCGCCGGACAGGAACAGCGTCGGTCCGTCGAACTGTTTGCCCTCGAGTGTCTCGGGCCAGCCGAGAATGCCGTCCATATTCGCCTTCAGCGCCGCAAGGTTGAACTTCCAGCGCGGCGGGCCGTCGCGAAGCACCAGCGATTGTAGCAGAAAGGCGCGGGTGCCCGGATCGAAGACCTGCTCGCCCAGCCGCTCGTCCGCGGTGGAACGCGAGGTCAGATCGCTGATATCCATCTCCTGCATCGCTTCGATCAGCGCAGTGTGGTTGTCGCCGTGGTCGTAGTTCTCGGGCGCGATATCCGCGACGATGAGATGCTCGACACGTTCCGGCCGCGTCAGGGCGAGCGTCATCGCCGCCTTGCCGCCCATCGAATGGCCCAGAACGTCCGCGACCCCACCATTCGCCTCGATCACCTCGGCGATATCCCCCGCCATCGCCTCATAGCTGTGATCGTCGTCCCAGAAGCTGTCGCCGTGATTGCGCATGTCGAGCGCGATCACGGGCCGGTCCGCGCTCAGCCGTTTGGCGATCGCGGTCCAGTTCCGGGCCGATCCGAAAAGGCCGGGCGCGATGATCAGGGGCCGCGCGCCGGGATTGCTGTCGGAGGAGTAGAGGGTCGTGTTCAACATGGGGCCTAAGCTAGATCGCTCTTCCAGGCGCTTCCAGAGCGGATGCGAAAAAAAACTGCGGCCATGCGCGCTGTTGCGCTGATCTCGCGCGGCGGCTAGCGTCCGGTGCGGTCGTGCCGAACGCCGCGTAGGGGAGAGGGTCGCATGGGACCGGAGAAGATAAACGAGATGGTGCGGCAGGTCTCGCGGCTTCTGGCGCAGCGGCTGGGCGCTAAGGGGCCGACGCTCGAGGCGCGGGTCGCCTCGCGGGCCCGGGCGCTGCCGCGCAAGGTGCGCAAGGCGGCGCTGGTGCTGATCGATGCCGAGCGAAAGATGCAGGCCCCCAAGATCGCCCGACAACTGGATGCCCGCCGGGTGGAGGCGGCCTTCGCGACCTGCCGCGATTATCTCGAACCGCTGGGCGCGGCAGAGCGGTTGCGCTCTGCGGCGCTTGGCCTCGCCACGTCGATCGCGGTGATCGTGGTGATCGTGGGCGGCACCTTGCTGGCGGCGATGGTCTGGACCGGGGCGATCTGATCCGCCCGCAATCTCCCACATGAAAAAGGCCCCCGGAACGCGGGGGCCTTCGTCGTGATCTCGGATCCGGATCAGAGTTCGGGGTAGATCGGGAAGCCGCTCAGCAGGGTCGAGACCTTGGCCTTCACGGCCGCTTCGACCTCGCAATTGCCTTCTTCGCCATTCGCTGCGAGCCCGTCGACCACTTCGACGATCAGGCGTGCGATCTCGCGGAACTCTTCTTCGCCGAAGCCACGGGTCGTGCCCGCCGGGGTGCCCAGACGGATGCCCGAGGTGACCATCGGCTTTTCCGGGTCGAACGGGATGCCGTTCTTGTTGCAGGTGATGTGCGCGCGGCCCAGAGCCTTCTCGGTCGCGTTGCCCTTCACGCCTTTCGGGCGCAGGTCGACCAGCATCACGTGGGTGTCGGTGCCGCCGGTGACGATGTCGAGGCCACCCTTCATCAGCTCGTCGGCCAGCGCCTGAGCGTTCTTCACGACCTGGGCTGCGTAGTTCTTGAACTCGGGGCGCAGCGCTTCGCCGAAGGCCACGGCCTTGCCGGCGATGACATGCATCAGCGGACCGCCCTGAATGCCCGGGAAGATCGCAGAGTTCACCTTCTTCGCAATCTCCTCGTTGTTGGTGAGGATCATGCCGCCACGCGGACCGCGCAACGTCTTGTGCGTCGTGGTGGTCGCGACATCGGCATAGGGGAAGGGCGAGGGGTGCTGACCGCCCGCCACGAGGCCCGCGAAGTGGGCCATGTCGACCATCAGGTAGGCGCCGACCTCGTCCGCGATTTCGCGGAACTTGGCGAAGTCGATCTGGCGCGGGATGGCCGAGCCACCGGCGATGATAAGCTTCGGCTTGTGCTCCAGCGCGAGTTCACGGACCTGCTCGTAGTCCAGCAGGCTGTCTTGCTTGCGCACGCCGTACTGGATCGCGTTGAACCACTTGCCCGACTGGTTCGGCTTGGCGCCGTGGGTCAGGTGGCCGCCCGCATCGAGGCTCATGCCGAGGATGGTGTCGCCGGGTTTCAGAAGCGCGGTGAACACGCCCTGGTTCGCCTGGCTGCCCGAGTTCGGCTGGACGTTCGCGAATTCGCAGCCGAAGAGCTGCTTGGCGCGGTCGATCGCGAGGTTCTCCGCGACGTCGACATATTGACAACCGCCGTAGTAGCGCTTGCCCGGGTACCCCTCGGCGTATTTGTTCGTCATCACCGAACCCTGCGCCTCCATCACCGCCTTCGAGACGATGTTTTCCGAGGCGATCAGTTCGATCTCGTCGCGCTGGCGACCGAGTTCATCGGTGATCGACTTGAACAGTTCGGGGTCACGGCTGGAGAGGCTTTCGGTGAAGAAGCCCGCATCGCGTTGGTCTTTCATGGCCATTCCTCGCAAAGATCCGGTCGCCGACCGTTTAGCGCAGATTTCGCAGGGCTGAAAGCAGACAAACGACCAAATCGGTCATTTCCGCGCCGGATTGACGCTTGTCTTTCGTCCAAGCCCTTGCAACACCTTGGACAAGCAGGAGGACGGCGCGGTGGCGAAGCAATTTACCCATATCCATTTCGCAGCCTCCCATGCCGAGACGGCGCAGAAGGCGCTCGAGGATCTGGTGGCGCGTTACGGGCAGGTGCCGCGCTATGCGGCCGATGTGATCGTGGCACTTGGCGGTGACGGGTTCATGCTGCAATGCCTCCACGAGGGCACGGGGTTGCCGGTCTACGGGATGAACCGCGGCTCGGTCGGCTTCCTGATGAACGACTATGTCGCCGACGATCTGCCAGAGCGGCTGGAGGCGGCGGAGCAGGCGGTGATCAATCCGCTGTCGATGAAAGCCGAGACCGAAGACGGGATGCTGCATGAGGCGCTCGCCATCAACGAGGTCTCGCTGCTGCGCGCCGGTCCGCAGGCCGCGAAGCTGAAGATCTCGATCAACGGCAAGGTGCGGATGGAAGAACTGGTCTGCGACGGCGCGATCGTCTCCACCCCGGCCGGATCGACCGCCTACAACTTCTCCGCCCACGGGCCGATCCTGCCGATCGGCTCCGACGTGCTGGCGCTGACCGGCATCGCGAGCTTCCGGCCACGTCGCTGGCAGGGCGCGATCCTGCCATCCTCCGCGCTCGTGCGCTTCGACATTCTGGAATCCGACAAGCGACCGGTCATGGCCGATGCGGACAGCCGATCGGTCAAGCCGGTCAAATGGGTCGAGGTGCGCTCCGAGCCGGAGATCGAGCATTGCATCCTCTTCGATCCCGGCCACGGTCTCGAAGAGCGATTGATGCGCGAGCAATTCGCCTGACGCTCAGTCCTTCGACAGCCACGCATCGCGCTTTCGATAGATCGTAGAGGGCGCGACCCCCAGTTCCAGCGCTGCCCGCGGGATAGATCCGTCATGGCGGTCTATCGCGGCTTCGATCGCGGCGCGCTCGATCTCTGCCAGGGTGCGGTTCGCGAAGGGATCGGCGGCTTGCGCGGCGGGCGCGGCGGCGGCGGCCATCGCCGGGTCGAACTCCGGAAGCATATGGGCGCGCAGCACCGGCCCCTCATGCATGACGATCGTCGCGCGGATCACGTTCATGAGTTCGCGCACGTTGCCGGGCCAGGGGCGGTCTTCAAGACGGGCGATCGCTTCGGGCTCGATCTCGCTGAAGCAGCGATCTTCCTCGGAGGCGAACCGCTCCAGCGCCATCCGCGCCAGAGGGCCGATATCCTGCCGGTGCATCCTCAGCGGCGGCATCTCAATCGCGAGCACCACCAGCCGGTAATAGAGGTCTTCGCGGATCGCGCCGCTTTGCAGCAGTGCCGTCGGCGAACTGGTGGCGGCGCAGACGATACGCACGTTGACGTCAATCGCCTGGCTGGCACCGAGCGGTTTGATCTGGCCGCTTTGCAAAAACCGCAGCAGCTTGATCTGCGCGGTGGGGGCGAGCTCGCCGATATTGTCGAGCAACAGAGTGCCACCATCTGCGTCATGGAGCGCACCGGGTTTGTCTTCCAAGGCGCCGGGGAAGGCGCCGCGGCTGTGACCGAACAGCTCGCTGTCGATCCGTTCCGCGGGCAGGGCGCCGCAATCAAGCGCGACGAAGGGGCCGTCGGCGCGGGGGCTCGTGCTGTGAACCGCATGGGCGCAGAGTTCCTTGCCGGTGCCGCTCTCGCCCCAGATATAGACCGGCGCGGTCGAGCGGGCGGCGGCGCGCGTCCGGGCATAGAGCGCGCGCATCTTCGGCGCGCTGCCGATGAACTCCCCGACCGTCCCTTCGACCGCGTTCGCATCGTTGGCATCCGCTCGCAGCGACAGGCTGCGCGCGCTCTCGATGGCGCTTCGGAAGCGCGGTTCGTCGATCGGTTTGACGAGAAAGTCGATCGCGCCCTCCTGCATCGCTCGCACCGCGCGATCGATCGACCGGTCGGCGGTGACCGCGATAATCGCCGTGTAGGGGCGCAGGGCCAGCATCTCCGCGATCAACTCATCGCCATCGCGGTCGGGCAGCATCAGATCGAGCAGAACCATGCGGATCGGGTTCTCGCGGAAGATGCGCATCCCTTCCTCGGCGCTTGCCGCGAGATGGGTGACGAAGCCGGCATTGCGCAGATAAGCGTCGTAGATCGCGCGCAGCGATCCGACATCTTCGATCAGAAGGAAATGATCGGCTTCTGCGTCTTCGCCGTCCCGCGCGCGTCGGCCTGACGCGTAAGGCTGGTCGTCCGTCCCCCCGTGCGTCTCGCTGTCCGGGGTCTTCGTATCGGAGTCACTGGGTCTCATGCTGTAAATCAGTCTTCGTGTTCAAATTATTTCGAGTGGTGGCGATCAGCCGGTCGATGAAAATGAGGGCGACACGGCCAAGGGTTTGAATATCTTCATAAGTCCCGTGACGGGTAGCGCTGTCAAGCGCCCGTGCTTGCCGCGACAGGGGTGTGTCACCGGCGGCTCCAGCCACGGCACTGAGCTTATGACTAAGTAATTGCAGGGCGCAGAGGTCGAAAGGGGGCAACGCGAGCGAGAGTCCGTGACGTACCGTCTCGAGATCGGCGATCAACTCGCGCCCGAGCCCTTCCGGCAGCGCCTTCTCGGTCAGGCGCAGGTGCGCGAGCAGACCGCGCGGCGGTGTGGTCACCCGCGGCACCGTCGTCGTGCAGCCGGCGTCTTCCAGAGCGCGCAGGATCGGCTGCAGACCCAGCATCGGCTTGAGGAGGCAGGCATCGGCCCCACCCATCTGAGCTCCGCGATGGCCGCTACACTGAATGATCGGAAGGTCCGCCCAAGGCAGCCCGGAGCGGCGAATAGCCGCAATCACCTCGGTGCCGCGGAGACCCGGCATCTCGATGTCCAGCACCGCGAGATCGAACCGTTCGGTCAATAACTGGGCAGCGGCGGTGCCGCCGTTGCTCAACCCTGTCACTTGCGCGCCCAACGCGCTCAGGAACTGTTCGAGCAAGGCGCGGCTCGTCTCGCTGTCGTCCGCGACGAGCACGTTCCATCCGCTGAGATCGGGCAGCGGAGCGTCTGGCATCGTGGAGCCGATATCGACGGGACGGGCGGGAAGCGACACGCGAATTTCGGCGCCGCCTTCCGGTGCGTTGGCGAGTTCGATCCGGCCGCCGGCCTCCGCCACCAGCGCGTGGCAGATCGCGAGCCCCAGGCCTTGCCCTTCTGGACTGCGGAGCGTCGCGGTCTCGCTGCGTTGCCCCGCGCATGCCGGATCGCTGAGGCGTTCGGCGGGAAAGCCATCCCCCTCGTCCCGCACGGTCAGCAAAAGCCCCTCGGCTTGGTCGAAGTCAAGCGACAGATGGATCGTGCCACGCTGCGCATAGCACAGTGCGTTGCGCATCAGGTTGGCGAAGATGCGGGTGAGCGGCACGCGGTCGATCGCCAGCACCGGCGGAATATCGGGGGACGTATGAACTGCGAGCGCCATGCCGCGAACGGAGGCTGCGCTGGTCCAGCGACGGCGCACACGTTCAAGCGCATCGGCGATGACCAAGGGCGGTGTCTCGGAGGGGGTGCCCCGATCGGCTGCGTCATCGCTCTGGACCACGGGCGCACCCGCCACCGCGTCGTCCAGATCGATCAGCTGAGCGAGATCGTTCGCCGCTTCGCGTGCGCGTTGGAGTTGCCCATGCATGCCTCGCCCGCCGGGATCGGCGAGCGCCGCGTCCAATCCGCACATCACATCGGCAAGCGCGGCGCGCAGATCGTGCTGCCATAAAGGCCCCCGATCGCATCGCGATGTCGCGAGAGGGGCTTGGTCAGCGGGGTCTGGTAGCTCTCGGTTCATCAAAATAACCCCTCGATGGATGATTCCGGGGTGCGGTTCTCAAATCAATCTTTGATAGCATAAACAATAACGTAAAGCCGCACCCATTGTGGATGCGGCTTCTTAACTTTCGCGTAAACTTCTAAAGTGGTGCCTATTCGCGTCTCTCACAATCAGCGACGCTTATTATAAGCTTGCCTTACTTTCGGGGATAACCGAGCCCCTTGAGCGCCTCGGTTATCTCGTCGAGGATCGCCGGATCGTCGATGGTGGCAGGCATTTTCCACTCCTGCCCGTCCGCGATCTTCACCATCGTCGCGCGAAGGATCTTGCCAGAGCGGGTCTTTGGCAGCCGATCCACCACAGTGGCGAGCTTGAAGGCCGCGACCGGACCTATCTGTTCGCGCACGCGGCTCACGCATTCCTTGACGATCTCTTCATGCGGGCGGTTGCAGCCAGAACTGAGGCACAGGAAGCCCAGCGGCGTCTGCCCCTTAAGCTCGTCCGCCACGCCGATCACGGCGCATTCGGCGACGTCGGGATGCCCTGCGAGAACCTCCTCCATCGCGCCGGTCGAGAGGCGGTGACCGGCGACGTTGATCACGTCATCGGTGCGCGCCATGATGTAGAGATAGCCATCTTCGTCGACATAGCCCGCGTCGCCCGTCTCGTAATAGCCGGGGAACTGTTCGAGATACGCCTTCTTGAAGCGTGCCTCGGCATTCCACAGCGTCGGCAGCGTGCCCGGAGGCAGCGGCAGCTTGATCGCGATGGCGCCGAGCTGGCCCGCCTCGACCGGGTGGCCGCCCTCGTCGAGTACCTGAATGTCATAGCCCGGCATCGGCACCGAGGGGCTGCCCACCTTGGTCGGCAGTTCCTCGATCCCGATCGGGTTTGCGGCGATGGCCCAGCCGGTCTCGGTCTGCCACCAGTGATCGACCACCGGTACGCCAAGATGTTTCTGCGCCCATTCGACGGTCGCGGGATCGGCCCGTTCGCCTGCGAGGTAGAGTGCCTGCAGGTCGTGCAGCGCATAGCGCTTGATCCATTCGCCATTCGGGTCTTCGCGTTTGATCGCACGCAGCGCCGTGGGGGCGGTGAAGAAGCTCTTGATGCGGTTGTTCTGAATAATCCGCCAGAATACGCCCGGATGCGGCGTGCCGATCGGCTTGCCTTCGAACACCACCGTGGTGGCGCCTGCGATCAGCGGGCCGTAGCAGATGTAGGAGTGACCCACGACCCAGCCGACATCGGACGCCGCCCAGAAACGGTCGCCCGCCTCGATATTGTAGATGTTCTTCATCGACCATTGCAGCGCGACGAGATGGCCGCCGGTATGGCGCACGACGCCCTTCGGCTGTCCGGTCGTGCCCGAGGTGTAGAGGATATAGGCCGGGTGGTTGCCTTCGACCGGCACGCAGTCTGCGGGCTTCACGCCATATTGGAAACCGTGCCACGAGAAGTCGCGCCCCTCGATCAGCTTCGCCACTTCCTGTTCGCGCTGGAAGATGACGCAGAATTCCGGCTTGTGCTCGGCCTGCTCGATCGCCTCGTCGAGAAGCGGCTTGTAATGCACCGTGCGGCCCGGCTCGAGACCGCAGCTGGCCGCGATGATCGCCTTGGGGGTGCAGTCGTCGATCCGCACCGCGAGTTCATGCGCCGCGAAACCGCCGAACACGACCGAATGGACCGCGCCGATCCGGGCGCAGGCGAGCATCGCCTCCAGCGCCTCGGGGATCATCGGCATGTAGATGATGACGCGATCGCCCTTCTCGACGCCGCGCATCTTCAGCGCGCCCGCCAGCGAGGCAACGCGGGTCTGCAATTCCTTGTAGGTGATGCCCTTGGTCGAGTGGGTGATCGGGCTTTCATGCATGATCGCGATCTGATCGCCACGTCCTTCCTCGACATGGCGGTCGACCGCGTTCCAGCAGGTATTGACCATCCCGTCCGAGAACCACTCGTAGAGCGGCGCGTTCCCGTCAAACAGGGCCTTCGAGGGCTTCTCGTCCCAGTCGATCTTCTCGGCGGCGTCCATCCAGAATTTCTCGGGATCGGCCTGCCAGGCGGAATAGACCTCTTTGTAGCCCATGCGAACATCTCCTCCTCAGGAATTTGGAGATGTGTTACGGAGCGGAAACGGCTGACGCAAGAATGTTACCGCGCACAATCGGTTGCCCTGCCAAAAAATTTGCAGAAACCGCGACAAATCGCCCGCAAACTTTTGCAAACTGCGGGCGAGTTTTCAGGTTATTTGCACCCTCGTGGGGGTTTGCAAATTTCGCTGGCGAGTGCGACTCAGCTGTAATGCGCCACCGGCGTGCCTGCGATGGCGGACATGTTCAGCAGGCCGCGCGAGGTGATCGAGGGCGTGACGATATGCGCCTTGTTGCCCATCCCCATCAGGATCGGCCCGACTTCCAGACCGCCCGCTTTCATCTTGAGGATGTTGCGCACGCCCGACGCCGCATCGGTATTGGCGAAGACCAGCACGTTGGCCGCCCCCTCGAAGCGCGAATTCGGCATCAGGCGGGCGCGGGTGTCGGGGTCGAGCGCCGCGTCGACATGCATTTCGCCTTCGAAGTCGAAATTCACCTCGCGCTGGATCAGCAGATTCATCGCGGCGCGCATCCGCTCGCCCGAGTCGCTGTCGAGATTGCCGAACTGGCTATGCGAACACAGCGCGATCTTCGGCTTCAGCCCGAAGCGCGAGACGTGCCGCGCCGCGCCGCAGACCGTTTCCATGATCTGCTCCGGCGTCGGCGCGTGATGGACGTGGGTGTCGGCCACGAAAAGCGGGCCGTCCTCCAGGATCATCAGGCTCAGCGCGCCCTGGGGATGGAGCCCGTCGCGGGCAAGGATTTCGCGCACATATTTCAGGTGCCACAGATACTGCCCGAATGTGCCGCAGATCAGCGAATCCGCTTCCTCGCGATGGACCATAACGCCGGCAATCGCGGTGGAGTTGGTGCGCATGATCGCACGCGCGAGGTCGGGCGTGACACCGCGGCGGGCCATCAGCTCGTGATAGGTGCCCCAATAGTCGCGGTAACGCGGGTCGTTCTCCGGGTTCACGATCTCGACCGCGCCGAGATCGAGCGGCAGGCCGGCCCGTTCGCAGCGCATCTCGATCACGTCGGGACGACCGATCAGGATCGGCGTGTCGGTGGTTTCCTCGATCATCGCGTTGGCGGCGCGCAGCACTCGCTCGTCCTCGCCCTCGGCGAAAACGATACGGCGGCTCACAGTCGCAGCGGCGTCGAAGACAGGACGCATCAGCAGGGCCGATTTGAATACCGAACTGTCGAGCTGGACCTTGTAGGCATCGAGATCTTCCAGCGGGCGGGTCGCCACGCCGGTCTCCATCGCGGCTCTCGCCACAGCGGAGGCGACGATGCCGATCAGCCGGGGGTCGAACGGCTTGGGGATCAGGTAGTCCACGCCGAAGGTGAGTTTCTCTCCGCGATAAGCGGCGGCGGCTTCGGCGGAGGTGGTCTGCCGCGCGAGTTTGGCAATCCCTTCGACGCAGGCGATCTGCATCTCGTCGTTGATCGTCGTCGCGCCCACATCCAGCGCGCCCCGGAAGATGAACGGGAAGCACAGCACGTTGTTGACCTGGTTCGGGAAATCGCTGCGCCCGGTCGCGATGAGCGCGTCGGGGGCGACCTCGCGGGCGAGATCGGGCAGGATTTCCGGGTTCGGGTTCGCCAGCGCGAAGATGATCGGCTGCTTGGCCATCTTCTGCACCATTTCGGGCTTCAGCACGCCGGGACCGGAAAGGCCGAGGAACATGTCCGCGCCTTCGATCACCTCGTCGAGCGTGCGCAGATCGCTGTCCTGTGCGAATTCGGCCTTCTGCGGCGTCATGTCGGCTTCGCGGCCCTTGTAGACCAGCCCTTCGATATCGCAGAGCCAGACGTTCTCGCGCTTCACGCCCAGCTTCAGCAGCATGTTGAGACAGGCGATGCCCGCCGCCCCGCCGCCGGTCGAGACGATCTTGATGTCCTCGAAGTTCTTCTTCGCGATGCGCAGCGCGTTGGTCGCGGCTGCCCCCACAACGATCGCGGTGCCATGCTGGTCGTCGTGGAAGACCGGGATGTTCATCTTCTCGCGGCAGATTTTCTCCACGATGAAGCAGTCGGGCGCCTTGATGTCTTCAAGGTTGATCGCGCCGAAAGAGGGCTCGAGCGCGCAGACGATCTCGGCCAGCTTCTCGGGGTCGTTCTGGTTCACCTCGATGTCGAACGCGTCGATATTGGCGAATTTCTTGAACAGAACCGCTTTGCCTTCCATCACCGGTTTCGCGGCGAGCGGGCCGATGTTGCCCAGGCCCAGCACCGCCGAGCCGTTGGTGACGACAGCCACCAGGTTGCCCCGCGCGGTGTAGTCATGCGCGGTGTCGGGATCTTCCTTGATGGCGAGGCTCGCCTCGGCCACGCCGGGCGAATAGGCGCGGGCCAGATCGCGGCCGTTCGCGAGCGGCTTCGTCGCACGAATTTCCAGTTTTCCGGGTTTCGGCTTGGCGTGATATTCCAGTGCCGACTGACGCAGGGTGTCCTGACGCGCCTCTTCCATGAGATCCTCCCCGAACTGGTTTAGCGCTAAACTAATTTTTCGCGCGCGATTCTCCCGTGGTTCTAGATAGCACGAAGGGAGTGATTGCAACCCCTGCGAATTACGTTGCGGCATGAACTCCGCGCGAGGTGGACGGGTGGCGCGAGGTGAGCGCTTGCATCCGGAGCAGGTGCGGCGCAGGATCGGGAGAACTCAACCGGCTGGACAAATTTTACGCTCCGGCCACGGACCGGAGACCGCCGATGTCGCTGCTCGATTCTGCCCGTCAGGTGCGCGAAAACGCCTATGCGCCCTATTCGAAATTCAAGGTCGGTGCGGCGGTGCGCGGGGCGTCCGGCACCATCTATAGCGGCGTGAATGTCGAGAACGTGGCCTATCCGGAAGGCACCTGTGCCGAGGCCGGTGCGATTGCCGCGATGGTGGCCGCGGGCGAGACCGAGATCACCGAGGTCGCCGTGATTGCCGACAGCCCGACGCCGGTCCCGCCCTGTGGCGGCTGCCGTCAGAAGCTGGCGGAATTCGCGCGTCACGACACGCCGGTGACGCTGGCCACGACCGAGGGCGAGCGACTCGATACGACGGTGGGCGATCTGCTGCCCGGTCGCTTCGATATGAGCCATATGGAAAACACCTGATGGATGCCCGCGGCATTATCCAATCGGTGCGCGACGGCAAAAGCTTGAGCGCAGATCAAGCCCAATGGTTCGCGCGCGGTCTGGCCGACGGCTCGGTCTCCGATGCGCAGGCGGGGGCCTTCGCGATGGCCGTCCTGCTGAAAGGTATCGGCACCGACGGTCGTGTGGCGCTGACGCAGGCGATGCGCGATTCCGGCGAGGTGCTGCGCTGGGATATGCCCGGCCCGGTCATCGACAAACACTCGACCGGCGGGGTAGGGGATTCCGTCTCGCTGCTGCTTGCACCCGCGCTGGCGGCCTGTGGCTGCTACGTTCCGATGATCTCGGGACGGGGCTTGGGCCATACCGGCGGCACGCTCGACAAGATGGAAGCGATCCCCGGCTATGATGCGACGCCCGGCATCGGCGCTTTGCGCAAGGTGGTGGGCGAAGTCGGTTGCGCGATCGTCGGCGCCACGGGCGAGATCGCCCCGGCCGACAAGCGCCTCTACGGGATCCGAGACATCTCGGGCACGGTCGAGAGCATCGACCTGATAACCGCCTCCATCCTGTCGAAGAAGCTGGCCGCCGGGCTCGAAGGGCTGATCCTCGACGTCAAGGTCGGCTCGGGCGCGTTCATGGCGCGACCCGAGGATGCGAAGGCGCTTGCGCAGAGCCTCGTCGCCACCGCGAACGGTGCGGGCTGCAAGACCACGGCGCTGATCACCGACATGGACCAGCCGCTGGGTCATTCGGCGGGCAATGCGCTGGAAGTGATCGAGGTGATGGAGACGCTGACCGGCACCGGTGTGAACGAGGCGCTTTGGGACGTGACCGCGGCTCTGGGCGGCGAGGCGTTGGTTCTCGCGGGGTTGGCCAAGGACGCGGTCGACGGCACGGCGCGGATCGACGAGGTGCTCAGCAACGGGCGCGCGGTCGAGGTGTTCGGCAAGATGGTCGCCGCGTTGGGTGGCCCGAGCGATTTCGTCGAACGTTTCCCCGACCGACTGCCCTCCGCCCCGGTGATCCGCGCCGTGGAGGCCCCGCGCGCAGGCTTCGTCAGCCGCATCGACACCCGCGCGGTGGGCGAAGCGGTGGTGCATCTGGGCGGCGGGCGTCTGGTCGGCACCGACAGGATCAATCCCTCGGTCGGGCTGTGGGAGATCGTCTCGCTGGGCGACGACGTGACATCGGGCGAACCGCTGGTGACGATCCATGCCGCGAATGATCGCGACGCCGATGCCGCCGAAGCGGCCCTTCTGGCTGCGATCGAGCTGAGCGACGAGGCCCCCGAAGAGCCGCCCCTGATCCACGAACGTATCGGCCCGGAGGATGTGCAATGAGCCGCGCCTTTCTGATCGTCATGGACAGCGTCGGGATCGGCGGCGCGCCCGATGCGGATCGTTTCTTCAACGACGGCGCGCCGGATACGGGCGCGAATACCGTGGGCCATATCGCGCAGGCCTGCGCCGAAGGACGGGCAGAGGAGGGCCGCTCGGGGCCGCTGAAGATGCCGACTTTGGCCGGTCTGGGGCTGGGCGCTGCGGTGAAGCTCGCCTCGGGCGAGGATGCGCCGGGGCTGATGGCTGAACCTGTCGGGCTCTGGGGCGCGGCCACCGAGGTCTCTCCCGGCAAGGACACGCCCTCGGGCCATTGGGAACTGGCAGGTGTGCCGGTGCCGTGGGAATGGCATTACTTCCCGGACAAGGTTAACAGCTTCCCGCCGGATCTCGTCGCGAAAGCCTGCGAGATCGCTGGGACCGACGGCATCCTCGGCAATTGCCACGCCTCGGGCACGAACATCATCGAGGAACTGGGCGACGAGCATATCCGCACCGGCTGGCCGATCTGTTACACCTCTGCCGATAGCGTGTTCCAGATTGCAGCCCATGAAGAGCATTTCGGCCTCGACCGCCTTCTGAAGCTCTGCGAGGGGCTCGCGCCGACGCTGCATGCGATGAAGGTGGGGCGTGTGATTGCGCGGCCGTTCATCGGCGATAATGGCGAGTTCGCCCGCACGCCGAACCGCCGCGATTACGCGATCCCGGCACCGTCTCCGACGCTGCTGGACTGGGCCTATGACGCGGGCCGCGTGACACATGCGATCGGCAAGATCGGGGATATCTTCTCGCATCGCGGTATCACCCATCTGCACAAGGGCAAGGGCGATGCCGATCTGGCCGATCACCTGATCCGGCTGACGGGTGAGGCTGAGGAGGGCTCGATCACCTTCGCCAATTTCGTCGAGTTCGACAGCCTCTACGGCCATCGCCGCGACATCTCGGGTTATGCCCGCGCGCTGGAATGGTTCGACACGGTGGCGGAGCAATTTCTCGACCGCCTGCAACCGGGCGATCTGGCGATCTTCACCGCCGATCACGGCAATGATCCAAGTTGGCGCGGCACCGATCACACCCGCGAACGCGTGCCTGTTCTGGGCGCGGGCCCGGGTATCGGGTCGCGCAGCGTGGGGAATGTGGGCTATGTCGACCTAGCGGCCTCGCTCGCCACGCATCTGAACATTCCGGCGCAAGGGCCGGGCAAAAGCTTTCTGTGAGGGACAAGACCATGAGTGACCATCTGACCGTCGTCAAACATCCGCTGGTGCAGCACAAACTGACCCTGATGCGCGAGAAGGACACCTCGACCGCGTCCTTCCGTCGTCTGCTGCGCGAGATCAGCCTGCTGCTGGCCTACGAGATCACGTCGGAGTTGGAACTGACCTCGAAGAACATCGAGACGCCGCTTCAGGAAATGGACGCGCCGATCCTCGCGGGCAAGAAGCTCGCGCTGGTCTCGATCCTGCGGGCGGGCAACGGTCTGCTGGATGGGGTGCTGGAACTGGTGCCGGCGGCGCGCGTGGGGTTCGTCGGTCTCTACCGGGACCCCGAGACGCTGAAGCCGGTCGAGTATTACTGCAAGCTGCCGAGCGAGCTCGAAGATCGTCTGACCATCGTGGTCGACCCGATGCTGGCCACCGGCAACTCCTCGGTCGCGGCGATCGACCTGATCAAGGAAAAGGGCGCGAAGAACATCCGCTTCATGTGCCTGCTGGCCGCCCCCGAGGGCGTCGCGCGCATGAAAGAGGCGCACCCGGACGTGCCGATCGTGACCGCCGCGCTCGATGAGAAGCTAAACGAGCACGCCTATATCGTGCCGGGTCTGGGCGACGCGGGCGACCGGATGTTCGGGACGAAGTAAGGGCAACGTCCTTTACTCAAAGGAAAACCCGGCTATCCTCCCCCTAGATAGTTTAGGGGTTGTATATGCGATTGAACGCAGGAGCAGCGGTCGGTCTGGCCGCAATTCTCACGCTGGGGCTGGGAGGCTTCGCATCGGAATTGCGGGCGCAGCAATATGCGCCCGCCGAGATGCCCCCGGCAAGCTATACCGAGCCGCAATATGTCGACAGCGAGGGCTGCGTCTTCGTGCGCGCCGACTATGGTGGCGCCGTGCGCTGGGTGCCACGAATGAATAGCGACCGCGGCATCGTCTGCGGCTATAAGCCTACGATGACGCTGGCGGCGAAGCCCGCAACTGCGAAACCTGCCACCCGGGCGAAGGTGGCAACGCGCGCTCCCTATTCGCCGACCCCTGCGTCCCCGCCCGCGCCGCG
Organism: Thioclava sp. F1Mire-8; assembly: GCF_002213165.1. Classification (NCBI taxonomy): domain Bacteria; kingdom Pseudomonadati; phylum Pseudomonadota; class Alphaproteobacteria; order Rhodobacterales; family Paracoccaceae; genus Thioclava; species Thioclava sp. F1Mire-8. The sequence continues at coordinate 193,808 of NZ_NBNY01000002.1, forward strand.
CGACAGCGCGCGCGTGTCGCACAGGGTGAGCGTCGGTGGGCTCGCGCCGATCGTAACCCGCGCGCCCCAGCCGGAGAACGGCTGGACGAATGCCTTCGAGGACGGGCGCCTCAACCCCTATCGCGGTCCACGCACCGTCCAGGGCAACGAACAGATGCGGGCACGCTGGACCGAGGAGACGCCGATGCAGCTACGGCCCACCGCGACGCCCGATCAGGTCTATGTCGAAAGCTCTCACCCGCCGGTGCCAAGAACCCGGATCGTGGTGGTGCCGACCGTCACTGTGTCGAACAAATCGGTCGCGCCGGTCGGCTCGAACGGCAAGCAATATGTGCAGGTCGGCAGCTTCGCCAATGTCGCGAATGTTGCGACCGCGACGAAGCGTCTGCAGGCGCTGGGCCTGCCGGTCGCGACGTCCAAGACGCAGGAGCTGACTGTGGTCTATGCCGGGCCGTTCTACGATACCGCGAAGCTGAACTCGGCGCTGGCCTCGGCGCGTCGAGCGGGCTTTCCCGATGCGCTCGTGCGCTGAGGAAGTATGACGACCGAAGCAAGATCGAGCGGCGCTTCGGGGCCGTTTTTCATTGCGCTGAGCAGATATCCTGCAGGGCCACCCATTGCGCATCTTCGAGAACCGGCTTCGGCGCGGGCTGGCCCTTGAACGGATCGGCCTCGATCAGGCCCAGAACGGACTCTCCGGTCGGGTCGAGCGCGTAGGCGTAGGGCGTCGCGCTGACCCCGGCCTCGCGGAAGGCGCGCAGAAGCGTGTCGCCATCGGCGCGAGCAGGCGGACGCTGCAACAGGTCCTGCGCATATTCGGCCAGTCCGCTCTCGGGAAGGTCGCCCGTCGTCAGCAGCCGCAGCGCCGCCGCGGGCCCGAGACGGTCGAGCATCCGGTGCAGCGGGCGTTCTCCGGCGGCGCTGTTCTGCGCGGCGATGATGTAGCCCGCGACGACCTCGGGCGTGTCCGGCCCGTTGATCGTGTCGCGACCGACCACGGTCATCCCGCCGGGCAACAGCCGCGCCCCTTCGAGCGCCTGCGGCAGGACCGCGATCGCCGATTGTCCGGGCAGTCGCTCGGCGAGGGCCGAGAGCGCGCGATCGCCGCCGGGGCTGTGACAGGCAGCGCCCGTCATCTTTACCATCTCCGACAGCAGCTTACGCCCGATCTCGACGCGTTTTGCCTGGGGTGCGACGCGCGCGGCATGATCGACCAGCGCCGAGGGTAGCCAGAACAGCGCCACCGCGCCGACTGCCAGCAGAACAGCCCCGATGAGCACGCCGCGCAGCCGCCCCGGATGCGGGCGCTGTGCGGCGATCATCGCGTGAACCTTCTCGATCGCGGCGATCATCGTTTCGTCTTCGACCTCGAGCTCTTCGCCCGGCTCCTCGGATGGGGCGAAGATCGCGGGGCGCTTGCCGGGATTGCGCCGGTGCATCGCGGGCAGCGACCAATGTGCGAGTGCCGTGCCGGAGCGCACCTCCGACAGCACAAGCGTCGCGTCGCCCAGCGAGAGGATCACCTCGCGGCGTTGTGCGTCCGCATCGGGACGCCATATGCCGATCGCCTCGAGGCGCTCATATTCGGAAAGGGCGGTCATGCGGGCCCGTTACTGCTCTTGTTTGTCAAGAGGATAGCCGATCCTGCCGGGGGGTCAATCAATCAGCCCTGCCTGCAACGTAAGCCGCCCCGCACGGAAGGCCGAGCGGGGCGATCTGGGGCGCAATTCAGAGTGGAGTGCGCGGGATGCGTGGTGCTGCCCGCGCTCTCGTCCGTCAGGGGCGCAGATAGGCGTAACCGTCGCGCTGCAGATCGACGAGGTAGGCCGCGCCGGACGGGACGATCTCCGCCTCTTCGACCATCGGAGGCTCCTTGCCGAGCTTCTTCGTCATACCGGCGAGCGTGTTGGCGCAGGCGCGGAAATGGATCGGCTGGCCCAGCATCGCCATTTCCTCGATCCGGGCTTTCACCGGCGAGGTATCGGCGCGCAGCATGTTGAGACCGGGCCCGTAGGTGACCAGCTCGATCTGCACGTCTTCGCCCTGGTCCTTGTAGTATTGGATCATGTTGAGCGCGTTGTTGAGCGCCATGTTCATCACTTGTGGGTCGGCGCTGTTGACCTGAATCGCGATCTTCTCGTTCGCCATCGCGGGCAACGCCCAAACCATCGCCGCGAGCGCGAGCCCGAGGCGCAGTCCTCCCTTGTCCATCGTGATCTCCCTTTCACTTCAATGGAAGCTCAGCCTCGACGTGCCGGGGTCGAAAAGCAAGCGATTGCACGGATCGCTCCGCAAATTTCACGTCCTCGTGATGGATGGCTGGCGCTCTCGGCCCGGCTACGGGCGCGCGCGGTGCGCCCATCCGGGCGATTGACCGCATGAGTGCGAATGTCTATCTGCTGCCTTGCGCGGATGGCTGGATGGCCGCGAGCGCCCGTAGCCCCGCGCAATGCGGGCAGCCGGGTGCCCGAGGAAAGTCCGGACTCCATGAAGCAACGGTGCCGGGTAACGCCCGGGCGGGGAAACTCGACGGAAAGCGCCACAGAAAACAGACCGCCCCGGTTTCGGCCGGGGTCAGGGTGAAACGGTGGGGTAAGAGCCCACCGCGGGACTGGCAACAGGACCGGCACGGCAAGCCCCACCGGGAGCAACGCCGAATAGGGATCGTGTGCTGCGCCGCTTGCGGTGATAGCAGGGGAGCTTCGCCCCGAGCGATCCGGGTTGGCGGCTGGACCCTGCGAGCAATCGCAGGGCGAGAGGAATGGTCATCCACGGGGGCGCGAGCCCTCGGGACAAAATCCGGCTTACAGGCCGTCCGCGCAAATTCCGCTTCCAGTATCGCCAGAAAACGCGGGCATGGAACAAGCTCCCACCCGCACGGGTTCCCGCCATTGCGGCACAGCGAGCGCGCGTTGAAGCACAGGCCTCGCCATGATCGTGACTTGCGTTTCGGACCGAATTAACCACGCTCGAAGCAAAGGCAAACAAAGCTGAGACGAACAGGGGAGAGAGATTGCCATGGGCTATACGATCGACAAGGTGATGACCGGGGCATTCGACGAGGTCGAGGCGAAAGTGCGCGAGGGATTGGCTGATGCGGGCTTCGGCGTGCTGACCGAGATCAACGTCTCGGCCACGATGAAGGCCAAGCTCGACAAGGACATGCCGCGCTACAAAATCCTCGGTGCCTGCAACCCGAAGTTGGCCTACGAGGCGATCGGCTTCGCGCCGCGGATCGGGGCGATGCTGCCCTGCAACGTGGTCCTGCGCGAGGTCGAAAACGGGATCGAGGTCAGCGCGGTCGACCCGGTGGCTTCGATGCTGGCGGTCGAGAACGACGATCTCGTGGAAGTCGCCAGCCAGGTGCGCCAGATGCTCGCCGACGTGATCGCCAAACTGTAGGCCGCACGAGTTTTTTCTAGCCAAGCGCGCCGACGCGCGCGAAGCTGTCGCAACAGGAAACCGAATTTCGGGGGAATGATATGAGCTTCGTGAAGACATTGGCCACGCTCGCGGTGGGCTTCGCCGCTGCCAAGGGCGTGGAGCGTTTCAACAAGATGGGCGGTCTCGACGGCATGAAGGACGCGCTCGGCAAGGCGGGCGAACCCGGCGGTATGGGTGACCAGATGGGCGAGTGGGCCGAGAAGATGGGCATGCCCGGCGGCAAGGAGACCGTGCGCGGTCTGTTCGGCCAGTTCGGCTCTCAGGCGGCCTCCGCGACGGCTGCGACCGAGGCGGGACTGGGCGCGCTGATCGGCGCCATGACCGGCGCTGCGAAGACGGGCGCGGGCAATATCTCGGAAATGCTCGGCGCCGTGACCTCCGGCACGCCGGTCAACGCGATGATGGAAGATCAGGCCAAGCTGATGATCCGCGCAATGATTCAGGCCGCGAAAGCCGATGGCGAGATCGACGACAAAGAGCGGCAGACCATTCTCGATCACCTGTCCGATGCCTCCGATGAGGAAATCGCCTTCGTGAAGGCCGAACTCGACGGCCCGATCGACATCACCGCTCTGGCCAATGCCACCTCGGATCACATGAAGTCGCAGGTCTATTCCGCAGCGCTTCTTCCGATTACAGTCGATACCGAGGCGGAGAAGCAATATCTGGCGAATCTGGCTGCCGCGCTGGGCCTTGAGACGGAGAAAGTTGCCCAGATCCACGAGACGATGGGCAAGCCGCTGATCTGAGCGGAGAGAGCCTTCCGGCTTTATGGGGCGCGGGCGAAGAATTTTCAGCTTGCGGCCCGGTTTGCCGGTTGACTCCGCATCGCGCATCGCTAAAAGGCGGGCTTCAAGGATTCCGCGGGTGCGTAGTTTTTTCGATGCCCGGAGCTAGGAGATAGACAATGGCGAAGCCGACGACGATCAAGATCCGTCTGAACTCGACGGCGGGCACCGGGCACTTCTATGTGACCAAGAAGAACGCCCGCACCATGACCGAAAAGATGACCGTGAACAAATACGATCCGGTCGCGCGCAAGCACGTCGAATACAAGGAAGGCAAGATCAAGTAAGATCGCCTGACCTTGACGGTTAGAAGGCCGTGCCTCCGGGCACGGCCTTTTTCTTTTTGTATTGGAATTGGAAGCTGGCTGCCCGGGTCAGCCGCGAAGCGGCCCGGGCCGCGCCCGACCTCCCCCGGGGAGGGCGCATTGGCGATGTCGTCGCGGGTATATGTGTCTTGCGGGCTTGCGAGATAAAGCACCCTGCCACAGGCGGGGAAAGCACCCACCTGAGGTCGGGCGCGGCCCTCTGGAAGCTCAAGATGGAGTTACCGGGGGTTCCCCGGGTCATTGCTCGCGCAATCCGCGTTCGCCGCTTCGGTGGCTTCTCTGGAGCCCCCGATCTGCGCCTTCAGCGCAGGCCGCGGCTCACACCAGCCACAGCGAGAGGTAAAGCGCTGCGAGCCCGCTCAGAATCGCCCACAGCGTGTTGCGCGTCGCGATCCCGACGCCGAGCGTCGCGAAGGCCGCGATCATCCGCGCGGGGTCGGTCTCACCGCCGGTACCTGCGGGCCACAGCACCAGCGGGGCCACGAGTCCCGGCAGCACCGCAACCGGCGTGTAGCGCAGGTAGCGCAGCGCCCATTCGGGCAATTGCCGGTCGCCGAGAAACCCCATGAAGGAATAGCGCAGGAAGTAGGTGCCGATCCCCAGTGCGACGATGATTCCCCAGACCAAAGCGTCCGAATAGCCGTTCATTCCCGCACCGCCTTTCTACGCGCGACCCAAAGCTCGACCTGCGCGCCTGTCACCATCGCGGCGACGGCGGCGATCATCAGCCCAACGCCTGAGGGCAGGAAGCTGAGCGCCAGTGCGCCCACGACCGAGACGGCCGCCGCGGCGACATGGGCCAACGTGCGCAGCGCCGGCCCGATCATCGCAAGAAAGGTGATCGGCACCGCGAAATCGAGCGCGAATTCCGGCGGGATCTGCGCGCCGACCAATGCGCCGACAAGGGTCGCGACATACCAGTTCGGGCAGACCGGGGAGCAGACGCCCGCGTAATAGGCCAGCTTCTCGGCGCGGCTCATGTCGGGCTCGGCCTCGTATTCATTGGCCGCCATCGCATAGGCCTGATCGACCATGAAATAGGCCACCAACGCTTTCTGCCACGTCTTCGCCTTGCCGAAATGCGGGGTGAGGGCCGCCGAATACATCGCCATGCGCAGATTGACCGCAAGCGAGGCTGCGAGGATCAGCACGACCGGCGCGTGATCGCCCATCAGTTGCAATGCGGTGAACTGCGCGGCGCCCGCGATGACCATTACCGAGAAGCCCATCACCTGTACCAGATCGAGCCCCGCACTGGTTGCGGCCACGCCGAACAGGAGGCCGAAAGGCACGATGACCAGAAGGAACGGCAGGCCATGCCGAAATCCGCGCCAATAGGCGGCCCGCACCGCGCCTTTCGGGGCCGTCCCGTTCACAGTCATGTCCGACATGATGCTTGTCTCCCGTTCTCAGTTGCGGGACAGATAGGGAAGGATGCGGGCAAAGGCAAAGCGCGCGATTGTATTGGAGGCAATCATCTTGACCGCTGGCGAAGAAGTCGAGCCGCGCGTGGTCGCGGTGATCCTTGCGGGCGGGCAGGGCCGGCGCATGGGCGGCGTCGACAAGGCGATGGTGATGCTCGCTGGACGCCCGCTATTTGCCCATGTCGCAGCACGGATCGGCCCGCAGGTGGCAGGGCTCGCGATCTCCGCCAATGGTGCGGCGGTTCGATTCGCTCCGATCCCCGTTCTACCCGATCCGCCCCAAAGGCAGGGCGAGGGCCCCCTGGCGGGGCTCCTGAGCGCGCTGGACTGGGCGGCGGAGCAGGGCGCGGATATGCTGCTCAGCGTTCCCGTCGATACACCTTTCCTGCCCCGCGACCTCGTTGCCCGGCTGGGCGCTCCCGGCGGCGCGGCTTACGCCGCCTCGGCCGGTCGCGACCACCCGAGCGTCGCGCTGTGCCCGGTCATGGAGCGGGCGCGGATAGCCGAGCTGTTCGCCTCGGGCGAACGCCGATTGCGTGCGGCCTTCCCGGAGGCGACGCGGGTGGCGTTCGAGGGCAGCCCAGACCCGTTCACCAATCTCAACACGCCCGAGGATCTCGCCACGGCGGCCGCGCATCTGGCTGAGGCGACCCGGTGACCCAGGTGTCGATCCGGCACGGGCTCGCACGCGAGCATCGCGCAGCGGCGGCGGAGCTTTACTGGCAGGCCTTCGGCGGCAAGCTCGGCCGCGTGATGGGGCCGGAGCAGCGCGCCTTGGGCTTCATCGCCGAGGTGATCGATCCGAGCCACGCGCTCTCGGCGCTCGATGGCGATGGCGCGCTGGTCGGGGTGGTCGGGTTTCGCACGCTGCGCGGCTCCTTCGTCGGCGGTAGCTGGGCCGATCTGCGCAGCCATTACGGGCGCGGTGGCGGGCTCTGGCGCGGCGCCTGCCTGCATCTTCTGGCCCACGATTTGCCCGAAGGCGGAATGATGATCGACGGGATCGCCGTCCACCCGGAACTGCGCGGCGCAGGCATCGGGCGCGCGCTGATCGAGGCGCTGTCCCACGAGGCGCGCAGGCGTGGCTACCGGGCGCTCTGTCTCGACGTGATCGACGAGAACCTGCGCGCACGCGCCTTGTACCAACGGCTGGGCTTCGAGGTGACGGGGCGGCGCAGTTCGCGACTGACGCGGCTGGTCTTCGATTTCCGTTCGGTGCAACTGATGCGCCGCGCGCTCTGAAGGCTCCGCCGCGCCCTTTCGTAGTGGCTCAAATATCCCCGGGGGGGCGAGGGCGAAGCCCGAGGGGCTGGCCCGTCAGTCGAAACTGCCGGTGACGCGCCCCAGCAGCATGAAGGCGCGGGCGGTGCGGGTTTCGGCCATCTCGGCGATGTCCTGATCGGAGGCGTTCTTCTCGAACTCGGCGAAGGTCCGGTCGAACTGGCGCAGGAAGTGATGCGCCACGTCGCGGAAGATCGTATCGCCGCGCATCCGGCCCGCGCTGAGCGCCAGCGACGAGCGATCGCGAATGCCGCCGAGGCTGGTGATCTCGCGGCCGCGCTCGCCTTGCGCAAAACGGCGCCATAGTTCGGGCCGGGCGCGGTCGGGCTTGAGGTCGTCCATGTAGATGCCGTCCTGCGCGAGCAGGTTCAGCACATCCTGCGCCGAGCGCAGCAGCTTTGCCGTCGAACGGTCTTCGAGCGCGCGGCGTAGCGCGCGGAAGCCCTCGGTATCGTCGGGCGAATCCGGGAAGTTCAGCGCGCGGACGAAATCCGCGACCGAGAGCGGCGCGCGGAGGTCCTCCGCCGGGGTGCCGAGCGCCAGCATCGGTTCGCTGTCATCGGGTCGGGGCGGGGGCGGGGCGACCAGCGCCGCCTTGCGGTCGGCGGAGGGCTGGCTTGCCTGCACGTCGCGGCGCGAGGCGAAGGTCGCGATCGTGGTCTCCGCCTGACGGGCGACGGCAGCGATCTCGTCGAGCTTCTTCTCGACATTCTGATCGGTACGCATCGCCTGCTGATTGAGCCAGGCGGTACGCATCGCCTCGATCGATTGTCGCAGCGCGGCGGTTTCGGCGCGCATCTCGCGGGTAGCGCGCGCGGTCACGGCGGCGACCCAGACCATCACGATCGGCACCGCCATCCCCACGACGAGGCTGACGGTGGCAAACAGCGACGCGGCGCGCGCGATCCCGGGTGCGAAGAACCAGAAGGCCGCGACCAGGAAGACCCACAGGATGCTCAGCCCCAGCGCGATCCATTCCGGCGCGCCGGGAAAGCGTGTCTTGAGGCGTGGACGACCGGCAGGCGGGTGCGATCCGCCGGGCATGGCGAACCGATCCTTGTCCTGCTCTGCGGGTCCTTCCATTCAGGCTCTCCGTCAGTGGCGCACGGGCACATGCTCAGAGGCAGCCGCGCAGGGGCGTCCGTGTCAGGCGAAAACGATCTTGAGGATTTCGTAAGCCTTGTCGCCACCCGGCGTGCGAACCTCGACAGAGTCGCCCTCGTCCTTGCCGATCAGCGCGCGCGCCAGAGGCGACTTCATGTTGAGCTTGCCCTTCTCCAGATCGGCTTCGGGTTCGCCGACGATCTGGTAGGTCTTCTCTTCGTCAGTGTCCTCGTCGACGATGGTCACTGTCGCGCCGAATTTCACGGCGCCTGACATCTTCGACGGGTCGATCACCTCGGCTCGGCCCAGAAGCCCTTCGAGCTCCTTGATCCGGCCTTCGATAAAGCCCTGCTTCTCGCGTGCCGAATGGTATTCGGCATTCTCCGAGAGGTCGCCCAGTTCCCGCGCTTCCGCGATCGCGGCAATGATCGCGGGACGCTCTTCGGACTTGAGCTTTTTCAATTCTGTATTGAGCGCGTCAAAACCTGCGCGCGTCATCGGTTGTTTGTCCATGGAAGGCTCCCGAACTCGGAACTGTCCCCAATTCAGGGCATCTAAATCTGCTCTCACCCCCGGAAGTCAAGAGGACAGCGCGATTTTCGCGGCGAATTGCCGATCTCGTCAGTTCGGGAAGGTGGCGTAATTTGGCGCAAGATTGTTGCGCGGCATCGCAGCGTAACAATTGCCTCGTTACGCGAGGTAGGCTAGGCAGGACGCCAGCTAGGACGACCAGCAAGGGGTTCGACAGACATGACCGACGTGACGCGCGAGTCGATGGAATATGATGTGGTGATCGTGGGCGCGGGGCCTGCAGGGCTTTCGGCGGCGATCCGCCTCAAACAGATCGACCCGGAGCTCGAGGTCGTCGTGCTCGAGAAGGGCTCGGAAGTGGGCGCGCATATCCTGTCGGGCGCGGTGCTCGACACCAGCGGGTTGGATCAGCTGATCCCCGACTGGAAGGACAAGGGCGCGCCGATCACCGTGCCGGTCAAGAAGGACAATTTCTATGTCCTCGGAGAGGCCGGAGCGATGCGCATTCCGAACTGGCCGATGCCGCGCCTGATGTCGAACCATGGCAAATACATCGTCTCGATGGGCAATGTCTGCCGCTGGATGGCCGAGCAGGCTGAAGCCCTCGGCGTCGAGATTTTCCCGGGCATGGCCGCGTCGGAAATCGTCTGGGATGGAGACCGGGTGGCCGGTGTCGTCGCGGGCGAATTCGGCAAGAACCCTGATGGAACCGAGGGTCCAGGCTACGAGCCGGGCATGGAGCTGCGCGGCAAATACGTGATGATCGCCGAGGGCGTGCGCGGCTCGCTCGCCAAGGTGGTGATGGAGAAGCACAACCTCTCCGACGGTCACTGCCCGCAGAAATTCGGCCTCGGCATGAAGGAAATCTGGGAGATCGACCCCGAGAAGCACCGCGAGGGCACCGTGACCCATACGATGGGCTGGCCTTTGGGCGGCAATGCGGGCGGCGGGTCGTTCATCTATCACCTCGACAACAATCAGGTCTATGTCGGCTTCGTCGTGCACCTGAACTACGAGAATCCGCATCTCTACCCCTATATGGAGTTCCAGCGCTTCAAGCATCACCCGATGGTTGCGGAGCTGCTGGAGGGCGGTAAGCGCGTGGCTTACGGCGCGCGGGCGATCTCGGAAGGCGGCTGGCAGTCGATCCCGAAACTGACCGTACCGGGCGGGGTGCTGCTGGGCTGTTCGGCGGGGCTCGTGAATGTGCCGCGCATCAAGGGCAACCATAACGCGATGCTCTCCGGCATCGCGGCGGCGGAAGCCGCGGCAGCCGCGATCAAGGGCGGGCGTTCGGGCGACGAGCTGACCGAGTACGAGGCCGATCTGCGCTCCGGTCCGATCGCGGAAGACCTCAAGAAGGTCCGCAACGTGAAGCCGATGTGGTCGAAATGGGGGATGGTCCCCTCGCTCGTCCTCGGCGGGCTCGACATGTGGACCAACGATCTCTTCGGCTTCTCGCTCTTCGGCACGCTCAAGCATGGCAAGTCGGATGCGAGAGCGACCGGCGAGGCGAAAAACTTCAAGCCGATCGACTATCCCAAGCCCGACGGCAAGCTGAGCTTCGACCGCCTGACCAATGTCAGCTTCTCCTTCACCAACCACGAAGAGAGCCAGCCCTGCCACCTGAAGCTGAAGGACGCGTCGGTCCCGATCTCGGTGAACCTGCCGAAATATGACGAGCCCGCTCAGCGCTATTGCCCGGCGGGCGTCTACGAGGTGGTCGGCGAGGGCGACGACGCGAAGTTCCAGATCAATTTCCAGAACTGCGTCCACTGCAAGACCTGCGACATCAAGGATCCGAGCCAGAACATCAACTGGACCACCCCGCAAGGCGGCGACGGGCCGAACTACCCGAACATGTGATCGCGAAAGGGGCCTGCGGGCCCCTTTTTCGTTTCCACCCCTCCTCGCCCCCATCACAACGCCGTGTCTGTGACGGCGGCTTCCCGCGTGCGGTGGTTCGGCTCATTGTAATGCCCGCAGCGCCCCGTTACGCTCGATTTCGACCCGAATGAGAGGACCGTTTCGTGCCGAGTTTTAAGACCCCGCTGCGCCTTGCGCTCTTCGCCCTCTTGATGGGCTCCACCGCGCCCCTGCCGCTGTTCGCTCAGGATGCGCCGACGGCCGGCAGCGCCGAGGATGCCGCGCAGGCTGCCGATACTGCTGCTGCCGAAGGCGATGCAGGCGACACCGCGAATGACCCGAGCCCTGCGGAGGCGGGAGCCTATCTCGCCGCGCGCATCGCGTCGCAGCAATTCGACTTCGCCGAAGCCGCGCATTACTACCGCCAGTTGATGGCCAGCGGCGATACCAGTGGCACGACGGCAGAGGCCACGCTCGTCTCAGAGATCGCGATCGCCGATTTCGACCGTGCCAAGCCGCTTGCGCAGCAGATGGTCGAGGCCGGCACTGGAAGCCAGATCGCGGCGCTGACCGTGCTCGCTGCGGACGCGCATGACAAGAACTGGAGCGCCGCGCTCAAGTTGCTCGACAGCGATGCCGATCCGGGGCCGCTCGTGGGCGGGCTGACTAAGGCCTGGGTGCTTGCGGGCGACGGCAAGATGTCCGACGCCTCCGCTGCCTTCGACGAGGTCGGCAAGCAGCAGGGCCTCGCAGCCTTCGCGGGTTTCCACAAGGCGCTCGCACTCGCGCTCGTCGGCGATTACGAGGGGGCTGATGCGATCCTCTCGGGCGAAGATGGCGAGAAGATCACCTCGACCCGTCGCGGCGTTCTGGCCCATGTCGAGGTGCTCTCGCAACTCGAGAAGAACAAGGAGGCGCTGAAGCTGATCGAGGATCGCTTCGGCAAGGATCTCGACCCGCAGCTTAAAGATATCCGCTCCAAGCTGGAGGCGGGCGACACGCTGCCCTTCGACGTCGTGCGCAATGCGTCCGACGGCGTTGCGGAGGTCTATTACTCGGTCGCGCAGGCGCTGATCGGCGATGCGCCCGACACGTTCACGCTGGTGCATTCGCGGCTGGCCAACATGATCCGGCCCGACATGGATGACGCCACTCTGCTGACCGCGTCGATGCTCGACCAGCAGGGCCAATACGATCTGGCCATCGAAGCCTATGCCGATATCAAGCCCGACAGCCCGATCTACCACGCCGCCGAAATCGGGCGCGCGGAATCGATGGTGCGCGCGGGCCGCAACGATGCGGCGATCGAAGTGCTCGAGAACCTGTCGCGCAGCCGACCCAACCTCGTCGGCGTCTGGACCGCTCTGGGCGATACGCTGCGCCGCGAGAGCCGCTTTGCCGAGGCTGCGAAAGCCTATGACAAGGCGATCGACCTGCTCGGCCAACCCGAGCCGAAGGACTGGTTCGTCTGGTATTCGCGCGCCATCGCGCAGGAACGCTCGGGCAATTGGGACGAGGCCGAGAAGGGTTTCCGCGAGGCGCTGCGCCTTTCGCCCGATCAGCCCTCTGTGCTGAACTATCTGGGCTATTCCTACGTGGACAAGGGCGAGAACCTCGACGAGGCGCTCGACATGATCCGCAAGGCCGCCGCCGAGCGTCCCGATGCGGGCTTCATCATCGACAGCCTCGGCTGGGCGCTGTTCAAGCTTGGCCATTACCAAGAGGCGGCCCAGAAGATGGAGCGAGCCGTGGAGCTCGAGCCGCGCGATCCGCTGCTCAACGACCACTTGGGCGATGTGCTCTGGGCCGTGGGCCGCCAGCGCGAGGCGAAATTCCAGTGGCGCCGCGCATTGTCCTTCGCGACCGACGACGCGGAGACCACCGAGGAACTCGATCCCGATGCGATCCGCCGCAAGATCGAGGTAGGTCTGGACCAGCAGCGCAAGGAGCAGGGTCTGCCGCCACTCGAGGATAAGGGCCCGAGCAAGGATAGCCCCAAGGCCGCCCCCGAAACGCCCGCGAGCGATGCGAATAATTGACGCTTTCGCGCCTGCGAAGATCAACCTGACGCTGCATGTCATCGGCCAGAGGGCCGATGGCTATCACCTGCTCGACAGTCTCGTGGCTTTCGGGCCGATGGGCGACCGGTTGGTGCTGCGCGAGAGCGACGCGCTGTCGCTCAGCGTGGCAGGCCCCGAGGCGGCGGGCGTGCCTGCCGATCCGTCGAACCTCGTGCTGAAAGCCGCGTCCCTCCTGTCGCGCCCGGCGGGGCAGGGGGCGGAAATCCATCTCGACAAATATCTGCCGCCCGCCTCGGGCATCGGCGGTGGATCGTCAGACGCGGCGGCTGCGCTGCGGGCGCTGGCTGCGCTTTGGGACCATCCGCTTCCGGCGGAGACCGCACAACTTGGGGCAGACGTGCCGATGTGCCTGACGCCACGCCCCCAGCGCGTGCGCGGCATTGGTGAGGCGCTCGACCTCGTGTCGCTGCCGCCGCTGCCCGCGCTACTGGTGAATCCGCGTGTGGAGGTGCCGACGCCTGCGATCTTCAAGGGGCTAGATTCGAAGGACAATCCCCCGATGCCCGACGTGCTGCCGACATTTACTGGCGCGCCTGACTGCATCGACTGGCTGGCCACGCAGCGTAACGATCTGCAGGCGCCTGCCATCGCCTCGGCCCCCGTGATCGGGGAGGTGCTGGACGCGCTCATGACGCTCCCCGGCTGTCGTCTCGCGCGCATGTCGGGCTCTGGTGCGACCTGTTTCGCGCTGTTCGAGACGCTGGACGCCGCGCAGGCTGCGGAAGCCACGCTGGCTCAGCGCCGCCCTCGCTGGTGGCGGGCCTCCGGCATGCTCGGCGATCAGACGCAAAAGGCGCAGCCCCATAGCCGCGCCTCTTCTTCTTGACCCAAATATCCCGTGGGGAGCCCGCAGGGCGGGGGGTAGTGCCCCCTCAGCGCAACCGCGCCACCACGTAATCGGCCAGATCGTCCAGCATCTGCCGCAGCTCACTTTCCGGCAGGATCTGCAGGCGCTCGCGCCCGCGATCGGCCCACTCGAGGGCTGCGGCGCGGGTCTCTTCCAGCGCCCCGGTCGCCTTCAGCAACTCCAACGCATGCTCCAGATCGCCCTCGCGCTGATCGCCCTTGTCGATGGTGCGGGTCCAGAAAGCGCGGGCCTCGCCGTCGGCCTTGGCCAGCGCCTTGATCAGCGGCAGCGTCAGCTTGCGCTCGCGGAAATCGTCGCCCACGTTCTTGCCCATCGTCTTGGCATCGCTGAGATAATCCAGCAGATCGTCGACCACCTGGAAGGCGATCCCGAGGCTCTCGCCGTAATCGTGCAGCGCCGCGATCTGTTCCTCCGGCGCGCCGGCCAGAACCGCGCCCGCCTCGGTCGCCGCCGAGAACAGAGCCGCCGTCTTGCCGCGCACCACCTTGTAATAGGTGTCCTCGGTCGTGTTCAGGTCTTCGGCCGCCGAGAGCTGCAGCACCTCGCCTTCGGTGATGACGGCGGAGGCGTTCGACAGGATAGACAGAACCCGCAGGTTGTCTGTATCCGTCATCAGCTGGAACGACCGCGCGAAGAGGTAATCGCCAACCAGCACGCTCGACTTGTTGTCCCAGAGCAGGTTCGCGGTCGGGCGGCCCCGGCGCTGCTTGCTCTCGTCGACCACATCGTCATGCAGCAGCGTTGCGGTATGGATGAATTCGACCGCCGCGGCGAGGTTATGGTGCAGATTGCCCTCGTAGCCGCACAGCCGTGCCGCCGCCACCGTTAGCATCGGCCGCAGCCGCTTGCCGCCCGCGCCGACCAGATGGGCGGTCACTTCGGGGATGCGCGGCGCGTTCTCCGAGGCCATGCGCTCGGCGATCAGCGCATCCACCGCCGCCATGTCGTCGGCCAAGGCTTCCGCGAGCCGGTCGTGCGGTTTCGCTGTGTTGTCGGGCTTGTCGTCGAGGCTCATGTTCATCCCTTCGATCTGCCTCATCTCGACAGCCCTCGCAAGGGGCCGTAAGTGAGGGATATGAAAGAGCTACTGCGCAGCACGGACCCGGTGAAACTGGCCATGGCGACCGCCCTTCTCGAGGGCGAGGGTATAAGCACGTTTCAACTCGACGTCCATACGAGCGTGCTGGAAGGCTCGCTTGGGATTCTCCCGCGCCGCCTGATGGTGCGCGACAGCGACATGTTCATGGCGCAGGCGGTGCTGCGCGATAACGAGATAAAATCGGATTGAGCGCATGGATCGGTTCGCGCCCGAAGATCTGACAGTCGATGGCTTTCTCGGCGGGCGGTTGCGGATCGCCCAGCCGCGCGCGGGCTACCGCGCCGCGATGGACCCGGTCCTGCTGGCGGCGGCCTGTCCAGCGCAAGCGAGTCAGTCGGTTCTCGAGCTCGGCTGCGGGGCAGGGGTGGCGAGCCTGTGTCTTGGCTGGCGGGTGCCGGGGCTTGCGCAAAGCGGGCTGGAACTGCAGCCCGCCTATGCCGATCTCGCCCGGCGCAACGCGGCGGATAACGGGATCGCGCTCGAGGTGATCGAAGGCGATCTGGCGCAGATGCCCGCCGAATTGCGGGCGCGCAGTTTCGATCACGTCATCGCCAATCCGCCCTATTTCAGCCCCGAAGACGGGACGCCCGCCGCCGATCCCGGTCGCGAGCGCGCGCAGCGGGAGGCGACGCCGATCAGCGCATGGCTCGATGCGGGGCTGCGGCGGCTCAAGCCCGAGGGGCGGATCACGCTCATCCAGCAGGCCGACCGGCTGGCAGACCTTCTGGCGGGGCTCCAGGGGCGCGCGGGCGCGATCACCGTCCTGCCGATCGCGCCGCGGTTGGGGCGCCCGGCGCGGCGGGTGATCGTGACGGCGCGCAAGGGGGTGCGAACGCCGCTGCAGCTTCTCGCGCCGCTGATCTTGCACGCGGCGCCGATGCATTCACACGATGCGGAGGATTTGACGGATATTGCGCGCGAAATTCTGCGCGAAGGTCAAAAATTGCCTATTCCTCGTTAGTGCTTTCGCAAGATTTCGCGAAAATGATGGAGATGCCCCGTCACTATACGACATTTCCGTGACACGACTCAAAAGCTGTGCTGCAATCGACGGGCTGACAACTGGAGAGGAGACTGCCATGTCGCTTGGTTCGCATATCACCGAACTTCGCAAGAAACATGAGGCTCTGTCGATGGAGGTAGAGCGCGCTGCGCGCAGACCCGGCGTCGACGATCTTGAAATCGCTCAGATGAAAAGGCAAAAACTTCGGCTGAAAGAGGAAATCCGCCGCCTCGAAACGGCCTGAGGGCCCTCCCACGAGTTTAACCGGGCCGTCCTTTGGGCGGCCCGTGTCATTATAACGGGGCCGTTCGAGAGGGCGCCTACTCAGGCCGAACCTTTCCGCGGTATCTCTTGCCCGGTCATGTCCGGCGGAGGGGGCGAGGCGCGCCGACCCCGACCGCCAAGCGCCGCCAGCCCCGCGCCCCCGGTGATCATCGCTGCCGCAATCAGCAGGGTCGGGCGCGCGCTCGCGATCCCTACGGCGACCAGCACCAGCGTCGAGACCAGCGGTGCCGCATAGGAGGCCGTGCCTAGCAGCTGAATATCGCCGCGCTTCACGCCAAGATCCCATGTGTAGAAAGCGAGCCCGACGGGCCCCAGTCCCAAGCCGATCACCGAGGCCCAGCCGACCGCGCTTTGTGGCCAGATCGTTGGCTCCAGCGCCAGATGGGCGACGGCGGACAGCGCTGCGCTCGCCAGACAATAGACCGCGACCGCCGCCGTCGGCACCGCGCCGAAGCGCCGCGACAGCAGCGAATAGCTCGACCATGTCAGCGCGCAAATCAGCGCCAGCCCATAGCCGGGCAGCGCCTCCGGATCGGCGGAGATCCCGCCTCCCAGGATCAGCGCGGCGCCCCCGAAGGCCAGTATCGCGCCCGCGACATGCCAAAGGGTCAGCCGCTCGCCGGGCAGCAGCCCGGAAAACAGCACGATCAGCAACGGCCAGAGATAGGCAATTAGCCCGGCCTCGGCCGGAGGCGCGAGACGTAGCGCCGAGAAATACAGGAAATGATATCCGAAAAGCCCCGCGGTTCCGGCGAGATAGACCTTCCACGAGACATGCCGCAGTTGCCCTAGCGCGCCGGTCGCGAACAGCCAGATTATGCCCACCGCGCCGCCAAGGGCGAAGCACAGCGCGTTCAGCATCAGGGGCGGCACCGGATCCGATCCCACGGTGAACAGCGCCAGAAGCGCCCACAGCAACACTGCCGTGAACCCGATCGAAGTGGCCTTGCCGCGCGTCATCCTGCCCCCGCCAAAACAAAGAGGCCCGCAAAATGCGGGCCCCCGTCGAGAATGCCAAGAGGCGAAATCAGATGAAATACTGACCGCCATTCGCGGTGATCGTCGAGCCGGTGATGAAGCCCGCATCGTCGGAGACGAGGAAGACCACGCAGCGCGCGATCTCTTCGGGCTCGCCCAGACGCCCGACCGGGATCTGGCCGATGATCGACTCACGCACCTTCTCCGGCACCGCCATGACCATTTCGGTTGCGATATAGCCGGGGCAGATCGCGTTCACCGTGATGCCCGCGCGGGCGCCTTCCTGCGCCAGAGCTTTGGTGAAACCCAGATCGCCCGCCTTCGCTGCCGAGTAGTTCGCCTGCGCGAACTGGCCCTTCTGGCCGTTGATCGAGGAGATGTTCACGACGCGGCCAAACTTGCGCTCGCGCATCTTCGTCCAGAGCGGATGGGTCATGTTGAAGATGCCGCTGAGGTTGGTGTCGATCACCTCGCTCCACTGCTCGCGGGTCATCTTGTGGAAGGGCGCGTCACGCGTGATGCCGGCGTTGTTGATCAAAACGTCGATCGGGCCGACTTCGGATTCGATCTGCTCGATGCCCGCCGCGCAGGCGTCGTAATCGGCGACCGACCACTTGTAGGTCTTGATCCCCGTTTCCTCGGTGAACTTGGCCGCAGCCTCGTCATTGCCGGCATAGTTCGCGACGACCGTGTAGCCCGCCGCCTGAAGCGCCTTCGAGATCGCCGCGCCAATGCCGCGCGATCCGCCGGTGACCAATGCAACTCTCGACATGATTCCTCCTCCAATGGATTGCCCCTTGAAACGCTGTTACCGAAAATGACAAGAGCGCGCAACAAAGTTGCGCGCTCTTTTTGCAGATGCAGCATTTTTTTGCCGTTAGAGGCCTTCAATACACATTGCGACGCCCATGCCGCCGCCAATGCAGAGCGTGGCGAGGCCTTTTTTCGCGCCTTGGCGCTTCATCTCGAAGAGCAGGGTGTTGAGGATTCGCGCGCCGCTTGCGCCGATCGGGTGGCCGATGGCGATGGCGCCGCCGTTGACGTTCACCTTGCTGACATCCCAGCCCATATCCTTGTTCACGGCGCAAGCCTGCGCCGCGAAGGCTTCGTTTGCCTCGATCAGGTCGAGATCGGAGGCTTTCCAGCCCGCTTTTTCCAGCGCTTTGCGAGAGGAGGGGATCGGACCGCAGCCCATGATCGACGGGTCGAGGCCGGCGGTCGCGTAGGACGCGATGCGGGCCAGCGGCGTGAGGCCGCGCTTCTCGGCCTCTTCTTCCGACATCAACAGCACTGCTGCCGCGCCGTCGTTGATGCCGCTCGCGTTGCCCGCGGTCACCGAGCCGTCCTTGGTGAAGGCGGGGCGCAGCTTCTGCATGTTCTCGATGGTCGCGCCGTGGCGGATATATTCGTCCTGATCCACGACGATGTCGCCCTTGCGCGTCTTCACGGTGAAGGGTGCGATCTCGTCGGCGAACTTACCCGCCTTCTGCGCGGCTTCCGCCTTGTTCTGCGAGGCGAGCGCGAATTCGTCCTGCTGCTCGCGCGAAATCTGCCACTGGGTCGCGACATTCTCGGCGGTCTGGCCCATGTGGTAGCCGTTGAACGCGTCCCACAGCCCGTCCTTGATCATCGAGTCGATCATCTTCATGTCGCCCATCTTCTGGCCCGCGCGCAGATGCGCGACATGGGGGCTGAGCGACATGCTTTCCTGACCGCCGGCTACGACGATATCGGCATCGCCGCACATGATATGCTGGGCGCCGAGCGCAACGGTGCGCAGGCCCGAGCCGCAGACCTGGTTGATGGACCAGGCGGCGCTTTCGATCGGCAGGCCCGCGTTGATATGGGCTTGGCGGGCGGGGTTCTGGCCTTGGCCCGCGGTCAGCACCTGACCGAGGATCGTTTCGGACACATCGGACTTCTCGATCCCGGCGCGGGCGACGACGGCC
Organism: Thioclava sp. F1Mire-8; assembly: GCF_002213165.1. Taxonomy (NCBI): domain Bacteria; kingdom Pseudomonadati; phylum Pseudomonadota; class Alphaproteobacteria; order Rhodobacterales; family Paracoccaceae; genus Thioclava; species Thioclava sp. F1Mire-8. The sequence continues at coordinate 212,835 of NZ_NBNY01000002.1, forward strand.
TCGATCACGGCGGCGCCGAGGTCATGTGCGGGCGTATTGGCGAACGCGCCCAAAAACGAGCCGACGGGCGTGCGCGCGGCCGAGACGATGACGACATTGGTCATGGGATCCTCCTCATCACTTAAGCGGGCGCGAAAGCGCGTCCGTTCTGCTGCTGCGCAGCATGGCGGATGGAGGCGAGAGGTCAAGCTTAATCCCGTCGCTCGGGAAATTGTTAGCGCAAGTTTATTGCGCTTTCGCCGGGGTCATGCGCGCCTCCTCTGCGGCTCGGGCGTCTGGCTCCACGGAGGGTGGATCGTCGGCGCGCCAAAGTAATAGCCCTGCATGCAATCGATGCCGAGGCTCGCCAGATATTCGGCATCCTCCAGCGACTCGACCGCTTCGGCGATCGTGAACATCTCAAAATGGCGCGCTACATCGAGCAGCGATTTCGTCAACGCCTGATTGTCCGGATCGTGGGAGATGCCGCGAATGAACTGACCGTCGACCTTGATGATGTCGAAGTAGAAATCCCTAAGGTAGCGGAAGGAGGTGTAGCCCGCCCCGAAATCGTCGAGCGCGAAACTGACACCTCGGGCCTGCAGGTCCTCCATGAAGATGCTGACCAGCTCAGGCATTTCCATGGCCGAGCTTTCGGTAATTTCGAGTATGAGGCGATCGGCGACCGTTTCATCGATTGCGAGGCAGCGATTAAGCACCTTGGTCCAGGGCGCGTAGCCGATAGAGCGCGCCGACATGTTGACCGAAAGGCGCAGATCCGGTTGCCCGAGAAGCGCTTTCAAACCGAGTTCGAGCGAGAGGCAGTCGAGCTTTCGCCCGACCTCCGTGCGTTCGATCGCCTCCATGAAATCTTTGGCCGGGATAATCCGCCCGCGGTCGTCGAGCACACGGATCAGCCCTTCATAGAAGGCAGGACGGTCGGGACGACAGGTTTGGATTACGGGTTGAAAGGCCAGCATGACGTCGTGCCTATCGATCGCCGCGTGCACCATGGCAATGGACTGTCGTCTTTGCTCCGCAGCCGCGAAGCTCAGTGGGCTGTCTTCGTCACGATGCACGGGCATGGCTTTCGCGTTTCGAATCGTCATGTGCCCCTCCTTCACCTTCGCAACAAGCATCCCCGCAAGCGCCTAAGAAGCGGTAAAGAGAGGGAAAGGCATCGGACTCGTGGTTAACAAAAAATTCTTCTGCAGCGTTAAGCCGTTCGTAACCGCCGGTTGCCTAGGGTGAGTCCTGATGGAACAGAATGGGCGATAACGACAATGGGGCAGCCGGAAATGCGCGGCACCAGCGAGGTGCCTTTCGCGCTGGAAGAATTGTTCTACTCGCGCACCGACACGCGCGGTGTGATCCAATCGGGTAACGAAATTTTTCGACGCACCGCGGGCTTCGAGTGGTCCGAGATGATCGGTGCCCCGCATAAGATCGTGCGCCACCCCGATACGCCGCGCGCGGTGTTCCGGGTGCTGTGGGATGCGATCAAAGAGGGCTATCCCATGGGCGCCTATGTGAAAAACAGGGCGAAAGGTGGCGGTTGGTACTGGGTGTTCGCGGTCGTCATGCCAATCGAGAGCGGTTATGTTTCCGTCCGGCTGAAGCCGACGAGCGACCTCTCCGATCGGATTCATTCATTCTATCGCGAGCTCTCTGCGCGCGAGCGGGCAGAGGCCCTCGACCCGGGGGAGAGCGCGGGTCTGCTGCGCGATTTCGCAGAGCGTGGCGGCTACTCCAACTACACGGCCTTCATGGCCTATGCCCTGGCGCTTGAACTGACCGAACGGGATCGCCGCCTCGGTCGAACTGCCGATGAGAATACGCGGATGCTGGCCGAGTTGAACACCGCGATGGGACGGCTAACGAAGGAACAATTCGGACTTTTGCGCAGTTTCGAGGCGCTGCAATCCGTGCCCAACAATATGCGGATTGTCGCTTCGCGGTTGGAACCATCCGGGGGGCCTGTGTCCGCAATCTCGGAAAATTACAAAGCCTCGTCTGCCGTTATATCGGAACGGCTGCGCAAATTCGTCGCCGGCCGCGACAATCTTTGTGGCCAGATGGCCTACCAGGTTGCGCGCGCCGTGTTCCAACTAGGATGCGCTCGTGTCCTCAACGAGATGAGCGAAAATTTCATGGGCGAAGAGGCGCAGCCTAGCCAACCTAGCGACGGTCATACCCGAGACGAGGAGCGCACATTGCTTCAGTCTGTCGTCGTCAGGGGCACTGCCGATGCGAATGCCGCGATGCGCCAAGCGGCAGAACTCGCTGACGATATGATGGACCAAAGTCGAGATCTTCGTCGCCAGTTGCTCGGGCTCGACACGATCCGGGTTCTCGGGCGGGTCGAGTGCGGGCGTATGCGGGATACCAACGGTGGGCTCGCGGCCACAATAGACCAGCTCGACAGCTTCCATGACGACATCAAGGGACGGCTCGAGGCTATCCTTTCTCTATCCGAAGAGATCGAGCATTGGCTAGGGCGCTACCTCCGAGCCGAAAGAACCGCGGCATGAGCGTGTCTCAGGGCTTATGGCTGTGCCATCACGGCCATGAGGCGCCCAGAGCCTTGTGGCACTAGCAGTGCCACATCGCTCAAAGAAAATACGCGAGGTTTCGCGAAGCGCGGAGCCCATGGGGCGCCATCGGGTGTCCGAACGCATGCGCCATATGAAGTGGAATGCGAAGTACTGTATAAATGCGCAGCACAGCATCTACGAGAATACCGCGATGGCGCAGCGGTTGGCCTTAAACCACACGCGTCACGGCGTCATCGCGCCTCAATCCTCGTCGATCAATGCCTGAATGACCTTCTTCGCCTCGGGCGAATTCCATTCCGCCCCGCCGATCATTCGTGCAACCTCGTGGCCGTTCTTGTCGACCAGGACTGAAACTGGCAGGCCCAGCACCCCCATCGCGCGGGCGGCGAAATTGGCGTCGTCGTGGAAACGGGGCAAGACGTCTATGCCTTCCTTGTCGAAGAAGGCGGCGACTTTCTCGGGCGAGTTCGATCCGCCCGTGGCGATCGTCATCACCTGAAACCCATCTTCGCCGAACTCTTTTTGCAGCGCATTCAGCGAAGGCATCTCCTCGCGGCAGGGCGGACACCACGTCGCCCAGAAATTGATCAGCACAACCTTGCCTTCGAAATCTTTCATCGAATGCTCGTCGCCGCCTTCATCGGTCACCGTGAAGGGCGGCAGCGGCAGCGGTTCGTCATAGGTAACGAGGGATTCCATCTGCCCCGATTTCACCGCATCGAGATCCGCGGCCTGCGCAACATTTGCACCCAGCGCCAGCGCCGTATAAAGGACGAGAAACCGTAACATATAGCCTCCTAGCAAGGGCCTTCGACCATGACCGATCAGACCGACGAGAACAAGTCCTCCAACGCGATGTGGGGCGGGCGTTTCGCCGCGGGACCTGATGCGATCATGGAGGCGATCAACGCCTCGATCGGGTATGATCAGCGGCTCTACACGCAGGACATTCGCGGCAGCCGGGCCCACGCCGCGATGCTCGCTGCGCAGGGCATCATCAGCGAAAAGGATGCCGAGGCGATCGGGGAAGGTTTGCTCACTGTCTTGTCCGAGATCGAAGCGGGCGGCTTTCCGTTCTCTACCGCGCTCGAAGACATCCACATGAATGTCGAGGCGCGGCTGAAAGAGGTCATTGGCGAACCGGCGGGGCGGCTGCACACGGCGCGGTCGCGCAACGATCAGGTCGCGACCGATTTCCGCCTCTGGGTGCGCGAACAATGCGACGCCGCGATCTCGGGTCTCGACACGCTGATCCGCGCCGCGCTGACCCGGGCCGAGGAAGGCGCCGATTGGGTCATGCCCGGCTTCACCCATCTGCAGACCGCGCAGCCGGTGACTTTCGGCCACCACATGATGGCCTATGTCGAGATGTTCGCGCGCGACAAATCCCGGTTCATTGATGCGCGCAAACGGATGAACGAATCTCCTCTAGGGGCGGCGGCGCTTGCTGGCACAGGTTTCCCGATCGACCGTCATGCCACGGCCGAGGCGCTCGGTTTCGATCGGCCGATGGCGAATTCGCTCGACGCGGTGTCGGATCGCGATTTCGCGCTGGAGTTCCTGTCGGCCTCTGCGATTTGCGCGGTGCACATGTCGCGCCTTGCCGAAGAACTGGTGATCTGGTCCTCCGCGCAGTTCCGTTTCGTCGCGATGTCGGACAAGTGGTCGACGGGCTCGTCGATCATGCCGCAGAAACGCAACCCGGACGCGGCAGAACTGATCCGCGCCAAAATCGGACGCATCCTCGGGGCGTCGGTTGCGCTGTTCACCGTGATGAAAGGGCTGCCGCTCGCCTATTCCAAGGATATGCAGGAAGACAAGGAACAGGTCTTCGACGCCGCCGACAACCTGATGCTCGCGCTCGCCGCGATGGCCGGGATGATCGGCGACATGACCGTCAATGCCGACAAGCTGGAGGCCGCGGCCTCGGGCGGGTTCTCCACCGCGACTGATCTGGCCGACTGGCTGGTGCGCGAGGCGGGGCTACCGTTCCGTGACGCTCACCATGTCACTGGTTCGCTCGTCGCGATGGCCGAGGAGCAGGGCTGCGATCTGCCCGATCTGAGCCTCGAGCAGATGCAATCGGTCAACCCGGCGATCACCGAGAGCGTGTTCGATGTGCTCGGGGTTCACAACTCGGTCGCCTCGCGTCAGTCTTACGGGGGCACCGCGCCCGATCAGGTGCGCGCGCAGGTCGCCCGCTGGAAGGAACTGCTTGGATGAACTTCGCGGTCCCTTTCGTGCTGATCGGCCTTCTTGGCGGCTGCGCCGCCGACCCGGCCTTGCATACGCATGTCGGCATCAATCGTGACGGCATCAAAGTCTATCCCGCCGCGACGGCGCGTGTCGGCATCATGACCCTGTCGGTGACTCCATGACCAAGACCCTGACCCTCGCCCTGACGCTTCTTCTTTCGCTCGCTGCCTGCGGTGTCGACGGCCCGCCCGTTCCTCCGTCCGAGGCGGACAGCGCGCAATCCCAGCAGGCTTCGGCCCAGTAATCGAGACCTCTCATGGATCATTTCCTTTATCGCGACGGCGTCCTTCATGCAGAGGATGTGCCGATCCCCGAGATTGCGGCGGCCGTGGGCACGCCGTTCTACGTCTATTCGACCGCCACGCTGGAGAGGCATTTCAAGCTGTTCGAAGAGGCGCTTGGCTGGACCGAACACCTGATCTGCTTCGCGATCAAGTCGAACTCGAACCTCGCCGTACTGAAGGTGCTGGGCGATCTCGGCGCGGGGATGGACGTGGTTTCGGGCGGTGAATATCGCCGTGCGCGGGCGGCTGGCGTGCCGGGCGAGCGGGTGGTGTTCTCGGGCGTGGGCAAGACCCGCGAGGAGATCGCCTACGTTCTCGAAAACGGCATCCGCCAGTTCAATGTCGAATCCGAGCCGGAGCTACTGGCGATTTCCGAGATTGCCGCGTCGATGGGCGTGACCGCGCCGATCGCGCTGCGGGTGAACCCGGATGTCGACGCGAAGACCCATGAGAAGATCGCGACCGGGAAATCCGAGAACAAGTTCGGCATCCCGATCGCCAAGGCGCGCGCGGTCTATGCCGAGGCTGCGAAGCTGCCGGGCATCGATGTCGTCGGCATCGATGTGCATATCGGCTCGCAGCTGACCGATCTGGAGCCGTTCGAGGCGGCTTTTCTGAAGGTCCGCGAACTGACCGAGACGTTGCGCGCGGATGGCCATGATATCCGTCGGCTGGACCTCGGTGGCGGCTTGGGCATTCCCTATGAGCGCTCTAACTCCGCGCCGCCGCTGCCCATCGAATACGGGCAGGTGATCCAGCGCACCGTGGGCGATCTGGGCTGCGAGATCGAAATCGAACCGGGCCGCCTGATCTCGGGCAATGCCGGGCTGCTGGTCTCCTCGGTGATCTGGCTGAAAGAGGGCGAGGGACGCGATTTCCTCATTCTCGACGCAGCGATGAACGACCTCGTGCGGCCCTCGATGTATGGCGCCTATCACGATATTGTCCCGGTGCTCGAACCAGAGCCGGGCACCGACTCCGCGCCTTACGACATCGTCGGCCCGGTATGCGAGACCGGCGACACCTTCGCCAAGGCGCGCAACCTGACGCCGCTGGGCCCGGGCGATCTGGTCGCCTTCCGCTCGGCGGGGGCCTACGGCGCGGTCATGTCGTCGGAATACAATTCCCGCCCGCTGATCCCCGAGGTTCTGGTGCGGGGGGGCGAATTCGCTCTCATTCGGGCAAGACCGAGCTTTGAGGAAATGCTCTCCCGCGATACGATCCCGGAGTGGCTCTGATCCGTAGGAAGGGAATCAGGGCCGACGGATAGGGAGAGAATGCCGGTCAGGAACTGGTTCAGCAAAGCTTCGCGCGATACCGCGACGAAGGAGGACGGGCAGGCCGCTCTGGCCCCGCTCGCCCGGCCTATTTTGCTGACCCATGCCGGGATGATCCTCGAGCGAGGGCTGGCCGCCTTCTGGCCGCTTCTCTCCGTTCTCGCGCTGATCGCCACCGCCATCGCCTTCGCGCTGCCCGCCTATCTGGGGCCGGGCGGGCGCTGGTTCTGGCTGGTCGCGCTGATCGCGTCGCTCGTGGCTTTGGGCTGGGGCGCGTGGCGGATGCGTTGGCCGCGCCGGACCGATGCGATCGCGCGTCTCGATGCGACGTTGCCGGGCCACCCACTTTCCGCGCTGACCGACGAAATGGCGCTGGGGCAGAACGATCCCGCAGCCCGCGCGCTCTGGATGGCGCATCTGCGGCGCATGGCGAAAGCCGCGCAGGCCGCCCGCGCGCCGCGACCGAAACCCGATCTCGCCCGCCGTGATCCTTATGCGCTGCGTTTGACTGCGCTCACGGCCTTGGTCGTCGCGGTGATCTTCGGGGTGCCGCAGCGTCTGTTGCATCCGACCGAGGGCCTGCCGACGCCTGCAGGCTCTGCCGAGGCCGCGATGGGACCGAGCTGGGAAGGCTGGGCCGCGCCGCCGCGCTATACCGGCAAGCCGGGGCTCTATCTGAACAAGGTCGAGGGCGACGAACTGATCGTGCCCGAGGGCACCCGTTTCTCGATCCGGCTGTACGGCTCGTCCGGCGCGATCGGCTTTTCCGAGAGCGTTTCGAATCCGGCCGCGCTGCCCGAACAGGGCGCGGCGCAGACCGCCAGCGGCATCGAGACCCACGAATTCGAAGCGGTCCGCGACGGGCTTTTGGAGTTCAGGGGCCCCGCCGCGCGCCGCTTCAACGTGGTGGTGCGCCCCGACGAGGCGCCCTCGGTCGCGCTGGCCGGTACCCCCGACCGCCGCGCCGATGGTAAGCTGAGCCTGCCCTTCACCGCGCAGGACGACTACGCCGTGACCAAGGGCCATGCGGTGATCTCGCTCGATCTGGCGAAGGTCGATCGCCGTTACGGCCTGGAGATCCCGCCCGAGCCGCGAGACGATCTGATCTATGATCTGCCGCTGCCGATTTCCGGCTCGCGCGCCGATTTCACCGAGAGCCTTGTCGAGGATGCCGCGAAGCATCCTTGGGCGAACCTGCCGGTGAAGCTTACGCTCGATGTCGAGGACGGGCGCGGCCAGACCGGCACCTCCGGCACGAAGGAAATCATCCTGCCCGGCAAGCGCTTCTTCGACCCGCTCGCCGCCGCGCTGATTGAGGTGCGCCGCGATCTGCTGTGGTCGCGCGACAACCGCGGCTATGCCGATCAGCTTCTCCGCGCGATCTCGAACCGGCACGAGGGCTTCATCAAGCGCGAGGAGGTGTATCTGATGATCCGCCTCGTGATCGGGCGGCTCGACGATCCCGACCTGTCCCCCGAGGCCCGCGACGAGATCGCCGAGGCGCTGTGGAAGATGGCGGAGCTTGTCGAAGATGGCGGCTTGGCCGATGCGTTGGCCGCGATGCAGAAGGCGCAGGAGAAGCTTTCCGAAGCGATCCGCAACGGGGCCTCCAAGGACGAAATCGCCAAGCTCATGCAGGAGCTGAAACAGGCCACCGACAATTACATCCGCATGCTCGCCGAACGCTCGCAACAGCAGGATCAGGGTCCGCAATTTGGGCAGCAGCCGCAGCAGGGCCAGCAGATAACCGGCGACCAGATCCAGCAGATGATGGACCAGATCCAGAAGCTGATGGAGGAAGGCCGGATGGCCGAGGCGCAGGAATTGCTCGATCAGCTCTCGCGGATGATGGAGAACCTCAAGGTCCAGCAGGGCCAGAACGGTCAGGGCGACATGCCCGGCGGTCAGGCGATGCGCGACATGCAGGACACCTTGCGCAAGCAGCAGGAGCTTTCGGACGACGCGTTCCGCAACCTGCAGGACCAGTTCATGACGCCCGAGGAGCGCCAGCAGCAGGCCGAGAACGGTCAGCAGGGCCAGCAAGGTCAGCAAGGGCAACAGGGTCAGCAGCAAGGTCAGCAGGGGCAACAAGGCCAGCAGGGTGAGCAAGGCCGACAAGGTCAGGGCCAGCAGCCCGGCAACCAGCCCGGCCAAGGCCAGGACGGACAAGCGCAGCGCGACGGTCAGGGGCAGGGCGACCAGCCCGGCATGAACGGCGGGCAGGGCGGTGTGGACGGCCAGAGCCTCGCGGATCGCCAACGTGCGCTCCGCCGCGAACTCGACCGCCAGCGCGGGCTGCTGCCGGGCTTTGGCAACGAGGCGGGCCAGCAGGCCGAGAAGCGTTTCGACGACGCCGGGCGCGCGATGGATCAGGCCGAGCAGGCCCTGCGCCAGGGCGACAATTCGGCGGCGATCGACCGTCAGGCCGACGCGATCGAGGCGCTGCGCGAAGGGATGCGCGCGTTGGGCGAGGCGATGCGCAACGAACAGGCGCGCCGCGACGGTCAGCAGCCCGGCCAGCAGGGCAATCAGCAGGCGGGCCAACCTGGACAACTCGGTGGGCGCGAGATGCCACGCGATCCGCTGGGTCGGGCGCAGGGCGAGGGCAACCAGCTCGGCACGGATCGTCAGATGCTCAACGGCGAGGATGTCTATCGCCGGGCGCAGGACCTGCTCGATGAAATCCGGCGCCGCTCGGCCGATCGTCTGCGCCCCGAGGAAGAACTGGATTACCTCAAGCGGCTGCTCGATCAGTTCTCGAATTCGGGCTGATGCCGGGCGCGCATAAGTTCAACTTATGCGGGGCGTCGAAATATTAGGAAAACTTATTCGGTGAAGCTGTCCGAGGCCGTCTCGGGCGAGAGGCGATGGGTGAGGATTTGGAGCTGGTCGTCGAGCCAGATGCGCCCCTCGTCCACCGCGACGACATATTGCGTCAGCGGCGATTTCAGCGCCGGGACCTTCGCTGCGATGTCCGGCGCGAAAGCATAGAGCAGCGCCAAGACCGCAGTCACGGCCATCACGAAGATGAAGCCCCGGCTGAAGCCAGAGCGACGGCGGCGCGCCATCTCCGGCGAGAATTCGGCGACGCTGTCGCCTTCGCGATCGGAGGTCGCGGTGAGGGTCGAATTGATCTCGTCGATATCGGGCAGGCGTTCGCGCCCGCGGATCGTCTGCAGGTCCTCATCGTCCTCGCCGAGCAGGTCGGCCACGCGATCTTCTTCGCGCTCGGCGTCGGGATCGCGGAGGTCGGAAAAATCCTGTGCGCGTTTGCGACGGCGCGCCAGATCGGCGGCGGCGGCCTCTGCGGCGCGTTCAGCATCTTCGCTGGTTTCGCGTTCTTCGAGGTTCAGCTCCTCTTGCGTCTGCAATTCGCTCGAGCCTTCGGCGCGGCGCTGCGCGGCTTCGCGCTCGGCCTCTTCGCGCAGGATCGACAGGAGCCCGTCATCGAGTGGTTTGCGCGGTTTGGCCCCGACGCGCGGGGCGGGGCCTAGGCCCGGCTCGTCCTCGTCATCTTCCTCGGCCTCCGGCGCCGCGACCATCGCCGCGACGGCTGCATCGGTATCATCGTCGCTTTGCTGCGTCACCACCGGCTCGGGCTCGGGCAGATGGGTCGCCGTGTCGTGGCTGGGTTGCTGTTCGGGCTCCGGCATCGGCGCGGGCGCGGACGGCTCCTCGGTCGCCTTTGAGGCAACGGGCGCCTCTGTCTCGGCTCGGGAGGTTTCAGGTTCTGAGGCCGTTTCGGTGTCGGGATCCGGATCCCAGCCTGCCGGCGGGGCCGCAGGGCCTGTCGGGTCGCTGTCGGCAGAGAGCATATCCTTGCTCGGCTGGAACCAGCCATGCCCGCAATTGGAGCATTGCACATCCCGTCCGCCGTCTGGGATGACGGCGTCATCCACTTCGTATTGCGCACCGCAATTGGGGCAAACCAACCGCATATTGTCCCATCCCTGCCCGTGTTGGCGTTTTGCCGTTCTGGCCAACCACTGTCTTATGTTGTAGCAAGCGCGGGCGGAATGTCCAAATGATTTGGGCCGCTTAATTCGCGAAACGCGCACCAAATAGAGGGGCTGGCAGTGATCGAGCTGCAAAATGTGGCGATGAGCTATAGCGGGGCGGAGCTATTGAGCGATATGTCCCTGACGCTTGCCCCAGGGTCATTTCATTTTCTCACCGGGCCGTCGGGCGCGGGGAAGACCACATTTCTCAAATTGTGCTACGCGGAGCTGCTGCCGACGGCGGGTCATTTGTCTCTGTTCGGCAAGGATGTGCGCACGATGAGCCGCGACGAAATCGCGGGGCTGCGCCAGCGTATCGGTGTCGTGCACCAGGACTGCCAGTTCCTCGATCACCTCTCGGTGGAGGAAAACGTGGCGCTGCCGATGACGGTCAATCGCCGCACCCCCGACATGACCCAGCTGCGCGAATTGCTGGCGTGGGTCGGGCTGAAGCGGCAGGCGAATGCGCTGCCGCCGCAGCTGTCGGGCGGGGAGCGCCAACGGGTCGCATTGGCGCGGGCCGTCATCATGTCGCCCGACGTGATCCTTGCGGACGAGCCGACGGGGAACCTCGATTGGGAGATGTCGCTGCGGCTGCTGTCTTTGCTGGTCGAGCTGAACAAGATGGGCAAGACGGTGGTGATCGCGACCCACGATCTGAACCTGATCCGGCAGGCGAAGCCGCAGGTCTCGGCGCGGGTGCTGCGGATCGCGAAGCGCCATCTGCATACGGCGGGGGCCGATCTGTGAAGCTGACCATGCTGACATTCGCATCCGAGACCACGGGGCCGGATCGTGTCGTGCCGCCGACCGGGTTTACCGTGCGGCTGACCCTGTTCACGGCCGCCGCGATGGCGTTTCTGGCGGTTTTTGCGCTCGCTCTGTCGCTGGCGACCGGGCGGCTTGCCGATCGCTGGGCGGATAGCCTCGCGCGGTCCGCCACGATCCGCATCTCCGCCCCGCCCGAGCAGATGGATGCGCAGGTCGCCGCCGTGCAGGAGGTGCTGAAGACGACGCCGGGTGTCGCCTCGTCGCGGGTGTTGGGCGATGACGAGATGAAGGGGCTGCTGAAGCCGTGGTTCGGTCCCGATCTGCCGGTGGATGCGTTGCCGTTGCCGAAGCTGATCGCGGTGACCGAGACCGGCGCGGGCGTCGATGCCGAGGGGCTGCGGCTGCGGCTGCAGGCTGAAGCGCCCGGCGCGATCTTCGACGACCATACCCGCTGGCGGCGCCCGCTGGTGGCCGCCGCGCAGCGGATTCGGACGCTGGGGCTGCTCTCGCTGCTGCTGATCTTCGGCGCGATGGCGGGGATGATCACGCTGGCCGCGCAGGCCGCGCTGGCCGCGAATGGTCAGGTGATCGCGACGCTCCGGCTTGTGGGCGCGCGCGACGCCTTCATCGCGCGGGCCTTCGTGCGCCGGTTCACCACGCGCGGGCTGATCGGTGCGGTGGCGGGCACGGTGCTGGGGATGCTCGCGGTGGCGCTGCTCCCCTCGACCGAGGCCGCGGGCGGTTTCCTCACCGGCCTGGGCTTTTCCGGGGCCGCATGGCTCTGGCCATTGATCATTCCGCCGATCGCCGCGATCGTGGCCTTTGCCGCCACGCGTTTCGCCGCGCTGCGTATGCTCAGGAGACTTCGCTGATGTCCGATCCTTCGCACCGACCCGGAAAGGTCACGCCGCTGACCCATGTGATGACCGGAATTTACTACGTCCACATTGCGCTCGCGACGGTGCTGATCGGGGCGTGGGGCCTTGTGTTTCAGGTGCTGCCAAAGGGGCGGGACGGGGTGCATCGCGTGGCCGGGATCTGGACGCAGCATCTGTTGACGATGGCGCGCGTCTATCTGGGTTTGCGCTACGAGTTGCGCGGCACGCCGCCGCAGGGCGACTGCATCATCGCGGCCAAGCATCAGAGCTTTTTCGACATTCTTATCCTCGCCAATCACCTGCCGCGCCGGGCTTTCGTGATGAAGAAGGCGCTGTTGAACGTGCCGGTGATGGGCTGGTTCGCGCACAAGGCGGGGTGCATTCCGATCGATCGCTCCAAGGGGTCGGAGGCGATGAAGGTGATGCTTGGGGCGGTCGAAGAGGCGCGTGCGACGCATGGGCTGGGCCAACTGATCATCTATCCCGAGGGCACGCGCGTGCCGCCGGGCGAGAAACGCCGTTACAAGCAGGGCGTGGGGGTGGTGGCGGAGGCCACGAAACTGCCGGTCGTGCCCGCCGCGACCAATGCCGGGCTGTTCTGGAACAAGCGAGGCTGGCCGATTCGCTCGGGCGTGGCGGTGACCGAGTTCCTGCCGGTGATCGACGCGGCTGGCTCGGCACCACAGACGTTGGCGGCGGTCGAAGCGGTGGTGGAGCCGCGCTCCGATGCGCTCATGGCGGAGGCCGGGTTCGAGCTGCCGAAGCCCTGAGTGGATGGCGGGGGAGGGAGCCTCCGGCGGGGATATTTTAGCCAAGAGGAAGAGGTGCGGCGGCGCCGCGAAGCGCGGCGCGGAACACGTTGGCGTGATCATCCCTCGCGTAGATCAGCGTCGAGGATCGGGTCGATCAGGCCGGGGAAGCGCGCTTCGAGATCGTCCCGGCGCAGGGTGAGAAGGCGGCCGCGGCCGTTCGGATTCGGCTCGTTCCGTATTACGCCGGATTCCCGCAAGACCTTGAGAATATGGGATTTCGTAGATTTCGGAACGCCCGCGCCCGCAGAGCTGCAGGCGGCGGCTTCAAGCGGGCCCTCGCGCAGGTTGCGGGCGATTTCGCGCCGCGCCGGATCACTGAGCGCGAAGAGCACTTGCGACAGCGACAGCGAGTCTGCGGGCGGGTGAGGAAGTTCGGGGGGCGTGCTCATGGTTCGACAATACTTGAACCATCGGCTGTGTCGAGTATGTGGAGGTTCAACAATTTTCGAACCTATCGCATCAGGAGACAGCGATGACCGATGAGACCCGTCCCGGCCCGCGCCCCACCTCTCCAAATCCGCCAACGCGGAGCCGCGCGGGCTTCGTTCTGGCCCTTGCAGGGCTCGTGCTGATGCTGGCCGGGGCCAGTGCGCCGTCGCCCTTCTACCCGGTGCTGCAGGCGCAGATCGGCTTTTCCTCGGCGATGATGACGGGAATCTTCGCGATCTATGCCGGGGCTCTTCTGGTGACCTTGCTGGTCTTCGGGCGGCTCTCCGACCACCTCGGGCGGCGGCCCGTCCTTTCAGTGGGGTTCGTTCTGTTGGCGGTCGGGATGCTCGAATTCCTCCGAGCCGATACGGCCACGACGCTGCTAATGGCGCGGGTGTTGCAAGGATTGGCGAGCGGTCTGCTGATCTCGACGCTGAGCGCGAGTTCGACCGATCACGAGCCGCCGGCGCGGCCCGGACTGGCGGCGGTCTGGAATGCAGTTGCGCCCTTGGCGGGGCTGGCACTCGGCGCGCTCGCGGGTGGGGCATTGCTGGCCTATGTGCCCGCGCCGCGTTTGGTGACCTTCCTTGGACTTGCTCTGGTCTATGCCGTGCTGGCGCTGCTGGTCTGGCTGCCGCCGGAGACCGCGCCGCGCCATGCGGGGACGCTCGCCTCGCTGCGCCCGCAGGTCTCGGTCCCGCCGCATATTCGCGCAGCGTTCCGGCGGGGCGCGCCTGCCGTCGTGGCGGGGTGGGGGACCGGCTCGCTGTTCCTGTCGCTGGGCGCGCCCATCGTGGCCCGGGTCTTCGAGGTTCACACAGCGCTGGCGCAGGGCGCGATCGTGGCGCTTTTGGCGGCGACCGGAGCGGCCTCGTGCTATGCGACGCGCAATCTGGCGCCACGCCGGATTGCGCTTCTGGGCACGGACGGGTTGGTGCTGGGCACGCTGCTTTCGCTGGCGGCGCTGATGACGGAGAGTTTTCCGCTCTATATCGCGAGCGTCATTCTCGCGGGGATCGGCTTCGGCACCTGCTTCGCGGGGGTGTTACGTTCGCTTGCGCCGCTGGCTGCGCCGGATGAGCGTGGCGGCCTGTTCGCGGCACTGTTCACACTGGCATATTCGGCCTTCGGGGTGCCTGCGGTGCTCGCAGGGCTGGCGGTGCCGGAACTGGGACTGCGGCTGACGACCGAGATTTATGGCGCGGTCATAATCGCGCTCGCGCTCGGGGCGGGGCTGATGCGCAGGCAGGCGGAGCCGGCGTGAGGCCGGCGCTGGTCTTCGCGTTTCGGGAGGAGTTTCGGTTTAGGCCGAAAGCCCCTTCGCGCCCATGTCGAGGAACTTCTTGCGCCGGGCCTTGATGAGATCGGCGGGCTTCTTGCCCTCCAGCTCGGCCAGCATCAGCGAGATTTCAGAGCCGACCGAAGCGATGGTCGCCTTGGGGTCGCGCTGTGCGCCGCCCATCGGCTCCGAGATGATGCGGTCGATCACGCCGAGCTTCTTGAGATCTTGCGCGGTCAGGCGCAGCGCCTCGGCGGCTTCGCGCATCTTCTCGGCATCCTTCCAGAGGATCGAGGCGCAGCCCTCCGGCGAGATCACCGAATAGACGGAATGTTCCAGCATCGCGACACGGTCGCCGGTGGCGAAGGCCACGGCGCCGCCCGAGCCGCCCTCGCCGATGATGACCGAGATCAGCGGAACCCCGATCTGCAGGCATTTCTCGGTCGAGCGGGCGATGGCTTCGGACTGGCCGCGCTCTTCCGCGCCCTTGCCGGGATAGGCGCCGGGCGTGTCAATCAGGGCGACGACGGGCAGTCCGAAGCGGGCGGCCATGTCCATCAGGCGGATCGCCTTGCGGTAGCCCTCGGGGCGGGCCATGCCGAAGTTGCGCTCGATGCGGCTCGCGGTGTCGTTGCCCTTCTCGTGGCCGATCACCATCACCGGCTTGTCGCCGAGACGCGCAAGGCCGCCCATCACCGCATGGTCGTCGGCGAAGTTGCGATCGCCTGCGAGCGGCGTGTATTCGGTGAAGAGCTGGTCGATATAGTCCTTGCAATGCGGCCGGTCGGGATGGCGCGCGACCTGGCATTTCCGCCAGGGCGACAGATCCTTGTAGAGATCGCGCAGCATCGTCTCGGCCTTCTTGTCGAGGGCCGACGCTTCCTTGTCGACATCCATCTCTTCGCTTTGCCGGGCCAGCGCGCGCAGCTCTTCGGCTTTGCCTTCGATTTCTGCCAGCGGCTTTTCGAATTCGAGATAGGTCATGGATCACTCCGCATCCGGAAACTCGGGCCCTTAATGTCTTCAACGCTCGGGAATTGCAACTGGGTGGCGCATGGGCAGCCTATCGCAGATGTGCGGGTGGCGGGAGCCTGCTAGATAGGCGGGGCCGCGCGGAGCGCTAAACTGCTCGGGGCGAGGCTCGGTTAGCTTTCAATGGAGGGTGCGATGGCCTACGAGGTCGAGATACGGAGGCTGCCGCCGGTGCGGTTGGCGGGTTTGGCGCATACCGGGCCCTATCCTGCGGTGGCGCCAGTGTTCCAGAGGCTCGTTTCGCTGATTCCCGAACCGTCTCGGGCGGAGGTCGAGCATCCGGCGATGATCGGGCATGACAATCCGCGCACGGTCCCGGCGGAGGATCTGCGTTCGCATGCCTGTTTCATAGTGGGCGAGGGGTTCGTGATCTTCCCGCCTCTCGAGGAAATCCGCTATCCCGCAGGGAGATATGCGACCCTGACGATCGCAGGGCCCTATGAACAGTTGCCCGAGGCGTATCGCTGGCTGGCGCAGGAGTGGTATCCCGCGTCGGGCGAAGCGCCGCGCGGTCTCGATCGTTACGAGGTCTATCTGAACGATCCCTTCGAGCCGAAGCCCGGAAATCTGCTGACGGAGATTCGTTTGCCGCTCAAGGACTGAGCGGTGGCGGTCTGTCACGGGGCGGTCGCACGGGGCTGTTAAGAAAGGTTACGCGGCGAGAGTGCCCGATTCCAGAAAACGGAAACGCCCCGGCACGGGGCCAGGGCGCTCCTTTTCCCTCATGCGGCCGGGCCTCCCCTCCCAACCGCTCCGGGATTCGATAACTATATCGCGATTCGTTCGCGCGCGGCTTAATCTTTAATCATTTCAGCTTGTCTTACAATCACTTCAGCTTGTTTGATCGACGCTATGTCAACGAGACGGCCTTTGTAAACCGTCGCGCCTTCCCCGCGTGCCTTGGCTTCTTCCATCGCTGCGAGGATTTCGCGCGCCTCGGTGACCGCCTCATCTGACGGCGTAAAGACCTCATTTGCAAGGGAAATTTGTTTGGGGTGGATCGCCCATTTGCCGACCATGCCCAGAGTCGCCGAGCGGAGCGCCTGCGCGCGGAACCCGTCATCGTCGGAAAAATCGCCAAACGGGCCATCGACGGGCAGAATCCCGTGCGTGCGGCAGGCGGCGACAATCGCGGCCTGTGCCCAGTGCCACGGGTCGGACCAATGCTTCTCGCCGTTGCGCAGCATGTAGTAGTTTTCCTGCGTCCCGCCGATGCCGGTGGTCTGCATGCCCATCGAGGCGGCGAAGTCGGCCGCGCCGAGGCTCATCGCCTGCAGACGCGAAGAAGATGCAGCGATTTCCTCGACATGCGCGAGACCGGCGGCGCTTTCGATGATGACTTCGAGCGAGATTTTCTTGCTGCGGCCCTTCGCGGTTTCGATCGCCGTGACCAGCGCATCGACCGCATAGACATCCGCCGCACAGCCGACTTTCGGGATCATGATCTGGTCTATGCGCTCGGAACCTTCTTCGAGCAATTCGACCACGTCGCGATACCAGTAGGGGGTGTCGAGACCGTTGATGCGCACCGAAAGGTACTTGTTGCCCCAGTCGATCTCGTGGCTGGCCTGAATGATGTTGCGCCGCGCCTGCGCCTTGTCATCTGGGGCGACCGAATCCTCGAGATCGAGATTGATCACATCGGCGGCGGAACCGGCCATTTTCGGGAAGAGCTTGGTGTTCGAGCCGGGGCCGAAGAGCTGGCAGCGGTTCGGGCGGGCAGGGGGCGTAGGTTGAACGCGGAAGCTCATGAAGCGGCCTTTCGCAATGAAGTTACGTTTTTTATTGCAGATTGGGTATATTGTTGCGCGGACGCATGCAAGGCGATTTTGCAGGCGCAGAATCGAGGCCGCACTGCAGCATCAGACGCACCTCGAAATCCGCGTGATGCACGAAATTGCGTCGCGATGGCGCTTTTACCGAAGGATCTTCCGTTTTTGCGTGAATATTGCATGGAAATCCCCAAGAAATTTTTGCGTCGCGTCCTAATATCATCGACAAACAAAGACAAAACACAGGGAGACCCGCATGTCGCTGATCGACACCCCTTATCTGCTGTTTCTGGGCGATGCCCACGATCCATTGGCCGCGAAGGTGGCGCAGGGGATCAAGGACTGGCGGCCTGAATACGCCATCGGCCAGTACCGGATGGAGGGATGCCAAGCCGACATGGGCATCCCCGATCTGGATATCAAAGAGGCGGTCGCGAAGGGTTGCAAGACGCTGGTGATCGGCGTTGCCAACCGCGGCGGCGTGATTTCGCAGGCCTGGAAGAAAGTGCTCGTCGAGGCGCTGGAGGAAGGGCTCGACCTCGCGTCGGGGCTGCACAACCTGCTGCGCGACGAACCCGATCTGGTCGCCGTGGCCGATGCCTGCGGGCGTCAGTTGCATGACGTGCGCATTCCGGCGGTGAAATATCCGATCGCGAACGGCGAGAAGCGCACCGGCAAACGCTGCCTCGCCGTGGGCACCGATTGCTCGGCGGGCAAGATGTATACCGCGCTTTGCATGGAGCGCGAGATGCGCGACCGCGGCATGAAGGCCAGCTTCCGCGCGACCGGGCAGACCGGAATCCTGATCACCGGCGACGGGGTGCCCCTCGATGCGGTGATCGCGGATTTCATGGCTGGCTCGGTCGAATACCTGACACCTGACAACGATCCCGACCATTGGGACTTGATCGAAGGGCAGGGGAGCCTGTTCCACGTCTCCTATTCGGGCGTGACGATGGCGCTGATCCATGGCGGTCAGCCCGATGCGCTGATCCTCGCCCACGAGCCGACGCGCACCCATATGCGCGGGCTGCCGGGCTACAAGCTGCCCTCGCTGCAAGAGCTCAGCGACATGGCGCTCGCGCTGGCGAAGGTCGCCAATCCCGCCTGTCAGGTGGTCGGCATCTCGGTCAATACCCAGAAGATGGGGGAAGACGAGGCCAAGGCCTATCTGGCCAAAGTCGAGGAGGAAATGGGCCTGCCCGCGACCGACCCGTTCCGCTTCGGCGCGGGCAAGCTGGTGGACGCGCTCGCCGCGATCTGATTGTCTCGCCTGTGACACCCGTCGGATGCCTCCGGCGGGGATATTCTGACCAAGTCGAAGGGGGCGCGGATGATCCGGGTAAGCCATGATACGTTCAAGCTGGCGCAGGTCTTCACTATCGCGCGCGGCTCGCGCACCGAGGCGCATGTACTGAGCGTGACCATAGAGCGCGACGGCAAGATCGGGCGCGGCGAATGCGTGCCCTATGCGCGCTACGGCGAAAGT
Source organism: Thioclava sp. F1Mire-8 (assembly GCF_002213165.1). Taxonomy (NCBI): domain Bacteria; kingdom Pseudomonadati; phylum Pseudomonadota; class Alphaproteobacteria; order Rhodobacterales; family Paracoccaceae; genus Thioclava; species Thioclava sp. F1Mire-8. The sequence continues at coordinate 231,646 of NZ_NBNY01000002.1, forward strand.
CTCGACAGTGTGACGGCGCAGATCGAGAGCCTGCCCGAGGGGATCAGCCGCGCCGAGTTGCAGGATGCGCTGCCCGCCGGTGCCGCGCGCAACGCGGTGGATTGCGCGCTGTGGGACTGGGAAGCCAAGAAGAAGGGCGTGCCGGTCTGGGAGCTTGCGGGGCTGGAAAAGCCAGAACCGCAGGTCACGGCCTACACGCTCTCGCTCGACACGCCCGACAAGATGCGCGCGGCGGCGGCCGAACATGCGCATCGTCCGCTGTTGAAGATCAAGCTCGGCACTCCCGAGGATATGCCGCGTCTGCGCGCGGTACGCGAGGGCGCCCCGGAGGCGAAGATCATCGTCGACGCGAACGAGGGCTGGGAGATGGAAACCTTCCTCGACATTCAGGGCGAGTTGAAAAAGCTGGGTGTCGCGCTTGTGGAGCAACCTCTGCCCGCGGCGGGGGACGAGGCGCTCTCGGAAATCGAGCGGCTGGTGCCGATCTGTGCGGATGAGAGCTGCCACACGCGCGACGGGCTTCTCAACCTCCGCGGTAAGTATGACGTCATCAACATCAAGCTCGACAAGACCGGCGGGCTGACCGAGGCGCTTCGGTTGCGGGCGCTGGCCCGCGCCGAGGGGTTCAAGGTCATGGTGGGCTGCATGGTCGGGTCGAGCCTCGCGATGGCTCCGGCGATGCTGGTCGCGCAGGGCGCGGATTACGTCGATCTTGACGGCCCGCTGCTTCTGGCCGAAGACCGCGACGTGCCGCTGCGTTACAAGGGCAGCGTGGTCGAGCCGCCGGAGCCGGAACTCTGGGGCTGAGTTTGCAAGGAGCGAGAACATGAGCCGGATCGTCTATCTCAACGGAGAGTATTTGCCCGAGGAAGAGGCCAAGGTTTCGGTCTTCGATCGTGGCTTCGTCATGGGCGATGCGGTCTATGAAGTGACCTCCGTTCTGGATGGCAAGATCCTCGAATTCGAAGGTCACATGAACCGGCTCGCCCGCTCGTTGGCGGAGCTGGAAATGACGTGCGATCTGACCCGCGACGAATGGATCGAGATCCATCGCGAACTGGTCAAGCGTAACGATCTCGAAGAAGGGATGATCTACCTCCAGGTCAGCCGCGGCAATGCGGGCGATCGCGATTTCCACTACCCGCCAGAGGGCACGCCCCCGACCGTGGTGCTGTACACGCAGTCGAAGCCGAACCTCGCCGACGATCCCAAGGCGAAAGAGGGCATCAAGGTGATCTCGCTGCCCGACCTACGCTGGCATCGCCGCGACATCAAGACGGTGCAGCTTCTTTACCCTTCCATGGCGAAGATGGCGGCCGAGAAGGCGGGCAAGAATGATGCGTGGTTCGTGGAAGATGGCTTCGTCACCGAAGGCTCGTCGAACAACGTCTATATCGTCAAGGACAACAAGATCATCACGCGGCACCTGAGCCACGACATCCTGCACGGGATCACCCGCGCCTCGCTGCTGAAATACGCCGCCGAAGCGCAGATGGAGATCGAGGAACGCCCGTTCACCATCGAGGAAGCGCAGGCGGCGGACGAAGCCTTCTTCACCTCGGCTTCGGCCTTCGTGATGCCGGTGGTCGAGATCGACGGCGAGACGGTGGGCGAGGGCGTGGTCGGTCCGGTCGCGGTGCGACTGCGCGAGATCTATCTCGACGAGAGCCGCAAGGCCGCGATCTGATCCGCGCCGAGGCGCAACATCCTGTAGTTAAAAAGAAAAGACCCCGGCCAGCCCAACCGGGGTCTTTTCCTGTCATGCGGGCGGTGTCTCTCAGGCCGCCGCATGAGCGCGGAATTGGAAGGCGTCGGGCGCGAGTTGCTCTGGCGCGACGCCGGTGATGACGAGCTCGGCCCGGCCGTCGATCACGACCAGCGTGCCTTCGGCGCAGGTGCGGAAGGTGATGTCGTCGTGGCGCGGCGCAGCGCCGGTGAAGTCGAGGGCGATCGCGTCTCCCGGCTCGAACCCGTCGATCCGCGGGAGCGGTTCGGGACCCGCGGCAGGCGCAGGGTTTTCTTTTGCGTTGGTGCCGGCCTGTTGGTTCGAATGCGCCAGCAGGGTTTCAATGCGCGACATCACGGCAGCGTCGAGGTCTTCCGAGGCGTCCGACGCTTCGGGCGTCTGGTCCGACCGGGCGCCATGCGACGGGTCAGCGGCGATCGCTGCAGCGGCAGAGGCGACGCGAACCTGACGCTGGCGCGGCAGACCCTCGGCCCAGCCGAGAAGGCATAACGCGATGGTGGTGGCGATGAACAAGGCGAGCATGGTTTCTCCTGAACTTGCCCTGATCGTCGCGATATTTGATCGCTTGCGCAAAAGCTTTGTGACGCCGAAACCGCTCCATTGTTCAGATGTCGTTAACCATCGGCCGGCATGGCGCGGATTGGTGCCGTGTCCCGGGACGGTCGGATTTCGGGCGCCTTACCAAAACGGAAAGAGGCCGTGCGGTTGGCGGCCTCCGATACGATTCGAGTGGCGGTCAGGCGTAGCTCGGCTGGCCGTAATTGATCCCGTCGGTGGCGTAGATCGCGCCGCCCGCCGCCTTCAGCGCGGCATATTCGACATCCTTGAGCGTCGCGACCGTCTGGCCGTTGATCGAGACGATGGAATCGGTGCCGCTTTGCGAGACGGTGAAGTCGGAGATCTGCGCGAGGTCGTCGACCTCGATGCCGAGATACTCGCCGGGTGCGGCCGGGATCGGGTCGGTCTGTCCGAAATCGGTCACCGTCACCGGCGCATCGCCCTCGTTCCAGTCGACCCCGAACCAATCCGACCCGGTGCCCCCGGTCATCGTGTCGCCGTCATCGCCGTTCAGGTAGTCGTTGTTGGCGCCGCCATCGAGCAGGTCGGGGGCACCGTCCAGATCGCTGGCATAGAGTTCGTCATCGCCATAGCCGCCATAAAGCGCGTTAGCCCCTTCCGCATCGAAGAGGTAGTCAGCGCCGAGGTTGCCGCGCAGCGTGTCGTCGCCCTGGCACTCACGAAAGCGTCGATGGAATGTGATCAGAATGTGGCTGCGCATGCGTCTGGCGGAAACGACGTGCGCCCGCAGTCGTCGCTGTCGCCGATTACAGTCCGCTCTGCGCCAGGACGCGGGTCAGAATCGGCGCAAGGCGGTCCGCCCACGCCGCCTGCTGCTCCGGCGTCGCGATCAGGTCGTTGCGCAGCTCGATCAAAACGTTCGGGCGGCGATGCGCCAGCGCGTGACGGTCGATCGAGTCACCCTCCAGATGCCCAAGATAGGGCTGGTTGTCGCCCACGCAGAGATCACCCTCGGCCTCGAGGGCCGCGATCATCTCATAGGCGAGGCGCGGATCGGCCGGAGCGTGCAGGATGCCGACATCCCACGGCCGGGGCGGGCGCCCGCGCAGGCGAGGGGTGAAGGAGTGGACGGCACAGATCACCGTATCCTCGCGCCGCGCCGCGAGCCGGGCATATTCCGCATGATAAGGACGGTAGAGCCAGTCCAGTCGCCGCTCGACCTCCGCCGCGTCGGCATGGCGGTTCGCGGGGACGATCGTGCCGTCATAAAGCTTCATCACCAGCGTGGGGTCGTCTTCGCCGCGGTTCGGGTCGATCACCAGCCGCGAGAAGTCGCTGGCAATCATCGGCGAGTCGAGCCGCTCCGCCAGTGCCTCCGACAGCCCCAGCGCGCCGACGTCATAGGCTATGTGTCGCGCCATATCCTCGGCGTCGATGCCCAGGTCGCCACCGCCCACCCAGCCGGGCACGGTGTTGCGCGCATGATCGCACGTGACCAGCCAGCGTCCAGTGCGTGCCTCTCCCGTGATCGAATAGGGCTGTTTTTCGTTCATCTTCTCTTCACGCTTGCTCGATATGGCTCAGATAACGGGAAAGATTGCGCCACGCCAGTTGCGGCCCGGGGCAAATTGCGCCATACGCTTACTTGGCCCACGAAATGACATCAATTTGAACGGAAAACGAGGACGCATGAGACGCCTTCGCAACGTGAAGATCGTGGCTACGCTGGGCCCTTCTTCGTCGGATTATGACAGCATCAAAGCTCTGTTCGTTGCAGGCGCGGACGTGTTCCGCCTGAACATGAGCCACGGCAGCCACGAGGAACATCGCGCCCGCCACGCCATCATCCGCCAACTCGAAGCAGAGTTCGGCCGCCCGATCGCGATCCTCGCGGATCTGCAGGGCCCGAAACTGCGCGTCGGCACTTTCGCCGCGCATGGCGCCGAGCTAGAGGACGGCGACAAGTTCCGCTTCGATCTCGACGAGACGCCTGGCGCGACGCACCGCGTTTGCCTCCCGCACCCCGAGATTTTTCAGGCGCTCGAGCCGGGCTCGGAACTGCTGGTGAATGACGGCAAGATCCGCCTCGTGGTCGACGAATGCGGCGATGATTTCGCCAATTGCACCGTCACCGTGGGCGGCACGATTTCGGACCGCAAGGGCGTGAACGTCCCCGACGTGGTGCTGCCGCTGGCCGCGCTCTCGGAGAAGGATCGCAAGGATCTGGAATTCGCTTGCGAGATGGGTGTCGACTGGCTCGCGCTGAGCTTCGTGCAGCGTCCCGAGGACGTGCAAGAAGCGCGCGAACTGGCCAAGGGCCGTGCAGCGATCCTGTCGAAGATCGAGAAGCCTTCGGCGGTCCGCTGCTTCGACGATATCCTCAAGGTCTCCGACGGGATCATGGTGGCGCGCGGCGATCTGGGCGTGGAGCTTCCGGTGCAGGCCGTTCCGCCGATCCAGAAGCAGCTGATCCGCAAGTGTCGCACCTGGGCGAAGCCGGTGATCGTGGCGACGCAGATGCTGGAATCGATGATCGAGAGCCCGATGCCGACCCGCGCGGAGGTCTCTGACGTCGCGACCGCGATCTACGAGGGCGCGGATGCTGTGATGCTCAGCGCGGAATCCGCTGCAGGCAACTACCCGGTCGAAGCGGTCGAGACGATGAACAACGTCGCGATCTCGGTCGAGAAGGACCCGACCTATCGCGAGGTGATCGAAGCGTCGCGCCATGCGGCCCGCCAGACCGTCGCGGACGGGATCGTGGCCGCCGCCCGCGAGATCGCGGAAACCACGGATATCGCCGCGATCTGCGCCTATACGCAATCGGGCCAGACCGTCGGGCTGATCGCGCGGGAGCGTCCGCGTGTGCCGATCATCGCGCTGTCGCCGATCGAGGCGACGCTGCGCCGGGTCTCGCTGACTTGGGGCGTGCATGCCGTGCCGTGTGGCGAGCTGGAGCGGTTCAAGCAGGCCGTGGTCAACGCGGCCCGTGCCGCGCGCGATTTCGGCTTCGCCGACGAGACCCAGCAGATCGTGGTCACCGCCGGTGTGCCCTTCAACGTGCAGGGCACCACGAACATCCTGCGTGTCGCGCCCTGTGATGAGCGATTGATTTACCGCACCGACCCTGAGTAACCTTTCCCGAAAGGGGTGGTTACAAGGGCACAGGCGATGGATCTTTCTTCGATCGATACCGATCTCCTGCTGACGATCGGGCTGGCGATCGCGATCTTCGCGATCCCGGCCGCGATCTCCGCCTTCTCCGATGGCCGCCCCCCGCGGGCGGCCACCGTCGGAATCGTGGTGGCGGGCGCGCTGATCGTGATCGCCTTCTACGCCCGTCCGGGTGGCTACACGCTCAGGATGGTGCCCGAAGCGGTGGCGCGTACATTGGCCCGCGTGGTCAATCGCTAATACGGTCCCCGGTGCCTTCGACCGATCCGGATTTTTCCCTTGCCAAACCGCCCTGCGGCGTCTAACAGGCCCTCTCTGAACCCGCGCGGCCGGCCTATGTGGCATGCCGAGTCGCGCTTCCACACCCTGCAAAGGAGCTGTAAATGCCCAAGATGAAGACGAAATCCGCTGCCAAGAAGCGGTTCAAGTTCACCGCGACCGGCAAGGTCAAGGTCGGTCCGGCCGGCAAGCGTCACGGCATGATCAAACGCTCGACGAAATTCATCCGCGAAACCTCGGGCACCATGGTGCTCAGCGAGCCGGATACGAAGATCGTCAAGAAATACATGCCCTACAACCGCTGAATTCGGGAGACTTGAACAATGGCACGCGTCAAATCCGGTAAGGTCACCCACGCCGCGCACAAGAAAGTGCTCAAGAAGGCGAAAGGTTACTATTCCTCGCGCTCGCGCAACTTCCGCACTGCGACCCAGGCGGTCGACAAGGCGAACCAATACGCGACCCGCGACCGTAAAGCCCGTAAGCGCAATTTCCGCGCGCTCTGGATCCAGCGTATCAACGCCGCCGTGCGCGCCGTCGATGCCGATCTGAGCTACTCGAAGTTCATCTTCGGTCTGAGCAAGGCCGGGATCGAAGTGGACCGCAAGGTTCTCGCCGATCTCGCCGTGCACGAGCCGGAAGCTTTCGGCGCGATCGTCGAGCAGGCGAAAGCCGCCGCCGCCGCGTAATCGGCTGACGATAGAGTTCGGGAAGGGCCGCTCCGTTTGGGGCGGCCTTTTTCGTTTCGAGTGGATGACCGGTCGGGGAGGGGCTCTGCCCCCCGCTCCTTCGGAGCCCCCCGGGATATTTGGATCAAGAGGAAGAAAAACGCCCGGCTCGGACCCATCATCGGGCGGCAGGCCGGGCGCTTCCCCTTGAGCGGTCATCGGCGTCCCCGCCTGTACCGCATCTCCGAGTGAACGCGATTCCAGTTAATGAACCGCTAACCTTCCTCTTGATGGAAATATCCCGGGGGTGAATGGCGAAGCCAGAGGGGGCAGCGCCCCCATCCGCCCTTTGCCTGCAAGCGCGAGGTTGCAAAGGCGCGCCGGCGCGGCTAACCCGTCACCGAGGCAAATTCCCGGGGAATGATATGCAAGAGCTTCGCGATAAATACCTGAACGCCGTGGCCGATGTGACCGACGAGGCCGTGCTGGAAGAGATTCGTCTGGCCGCCTTGGGCAAGAAGGGCGAGATCAGCCTGAAGATGCGTGAGCTGGGCAAGATGACCCCGGAGGAGCGCCAGACCACGGGCAAGGCGCTCAACGTGTTGAAGGACGAGATCGACGCGGCGCTGCGCGCGAAGAAGGCGGCGCTGGCGGATGCGGCGCTCGATGCGCGGCTGCGCGAGGAATGGCTCGATGTGACGCTGCCGGGCCGTCCGCGGCGGCAGGGCACGATTCACCCGGTCTCTCAGGTGATGGACGAGGTCACCGCGATCTTCGCCGATATGGGCTTTGCGGTCGCCGAAGGTCCGCAGATCGAAGACGACTGGCACAATTTCGACGCGCTCAACATCGCGCCCGAACACCCCGCGCGGCAGGAGCATGACACGTTCTTCATGCATCGCGACGAGGGTGACGACCGCCCGCCGCATGTGCTGCGCACCCATACCTCGCCGGTGCAGATTCGCGCGATGCTGGAGCAGGGCGCGCCGATCCGCGTGATCGCGCCGGGTCGCGTCTACCGCATGGACATGGACCAGACCCACACGCCGATGTTCCATCAGGTCGAAGGTCTGGCGATCGGCAAGGACATCTCGATGGCGAACCTGAAATGGGTGCTGGAAGAGTTCTGCAAGGCCTTTTTCGAGGTGGACGGCGTCGAGCTGCGTTTCCGCGCCTCGCATTTCCCCTTCACGGAGCCCTCGGCCGAGGTCGATATCCGCTGCTCGTGGGAGGGCGGTTCGCTCAAGATTGGTGAGGGCGACGACTGGATGGAGATCCTCGGCTCGGGGATGGTGCATCCGAAAGTGCTCGAATCCGCCGGGATCGACCCGAGCGAATGGCAGGGCTTCGCCTTCGGCATCGGGATCGACCGCCTCGCGATGCTGAAATACGGCATCCCGGACCTGCGGGCGTTCTTCGAGAGCGACCTGCGCTGGCTGAAGCATTACGGGTTCAGCGCGCTGGATCTGCCGACGGTGGCTGGTGGGTTGAGCCGGTGATCCTCGAGCCGCCGGAGGATAAAATCCTTGAGAAGCTCGCGGAGCAGCCAGACGGATGCTGGACTGCGGGTGAACTCAAGGGCTTTACCTCTGGCGCTGCGATATTAGACGCAATTCGTAAACTTGAAGCGAAACGGATCGTCGATTTTCGTCGTGGAGAGGTATGCCTGACCGCGTTTGGTCTAGAACTTCTAGATCACCCTAGTGGTCGATTACGGAGAAAAGTCGCTAAGGGCGGAAAACTCACCAAAGGGGCAGCGGCTTTGGCGATAGCAGCCTTCTCTTTTGTCGCGGGTTTCATGGCTGACAATATTTCTCCCCAAGCGTACTGCCCAATTTTACCGAAAGCCCTTGCTGGCATACTCACACCCTGTATCGATCAACAAAGTCGTTAAGAACGATCTCTTCAAAAGCATTTAGCGTTCTAGCACGCGTGCTGCTTCCCCAACCCCAAAAGGAAGCCCCCATGCCCGACCCCATCACCTTCACCTTCGGCGACAGCCGCGAACTCTGCGACCAGCTCCTCGCCCTGATCCGCCAGGGCAAGAAGACCGCCACCTGCGGCGCGCTCACCTATTTCACCGAAGGGGGCGAGGATATGCCGGTGGTCGGTCGCCGCGATATAGCGCTCGATTGGGACGGCAAACCGGCGGTGATGATCGAGACGGTCGAGGTCACGATCCGGCGGTTTTGCGATGTCGATGAAGACTTCGCGCTGGCCGAGGGGGAGAACGAGACGCTCGAGGGCTGGCGGCGCGATCATCAGGCCTATTTCGAGCGTAACGGAGGTTTTAACCCTGAGATGGAACTGGTCTGCGAGCGGTTTCGCTTGATAGAGGACTATCAAGGAGCCTCAAATGTCACAGAACAAACGCCTCTTCGACACCCCGAAGCATGAACAGACCCCCGAGCAGCGCCGCTTCGTCGCCATCACCGAGATCGCCTATACGGTCGTGGATTTCGGCGCGGCCTTCTGTTTCGTCGTGGGGTCGATCTTCTTCTTCTACGACAGCCTGATGGTCCCGGGGACGTGGTTGTTCCTGATCGGGTCCATCCTTTTCGCGGCAAAACCCTCGATCCGGCTCTGGCGGGAGTTGAAACTCCTTGAGATGGGGGATTACAAGGACCTCGCTCTGCGCAGAAAATCCTGAGGGAAGTCCGATGAAATTCACCCTGTCCTGGCTCAAGGATCATCTCGAGACCGAGGCCACCGTCGATCAGATCGCCGAGGCGCTCACCGATCTGGGTCTCGAAGTCGAGGAGGTCGTCGATCCGGCGGCGAAGCTCGAGACCTTCACGCTGGCCAAGGTGCAATCCGCCGAGCAGCACCCCGACGCCGATCGTCTCCGGGTCTGCATGGTCGAGACCAACGAGGGGGTGAAGCAGATCGTCTGCGGTGCGCCGAATGCGCGGGCCGGGATTACGGTCGTGCTGGCCAAGCCCGGCGATTACGTGCCCGGCATCGACCTGACGCTGTCGGTGGGCAATATCCGCGGTGTGGAAAGCCACGGCATGATGGCCTCCGAACGCGAGTTGGAACTGTCGGACGAGCATAGCGGTATCATCGAACTGCCGTCGGGCGAGGTGGGCCAGAAGTTCACCGACTGGCTGGCTCAGAACCGTCCCGAGGCGGTCGATCCGGTGATCGAGATCGCGATCACGCCCAACCGCCCCGATGCGCTTGGCGTGCGCGGGATTGCGCGCGATCTGGCAGCGCGGGGGCTGGGCAAGCTCAAGCCGCTCGACGTGCCGAAGGTCGAGGTTGCGTTCGATGCGCCGATCTCGGTGACGATCGACCCGGCGCTGAAGGACAAGGGCTGCCCGCTGTTTGCTGGTCGCGTGATCCGCGGTGTGAAGAACGGGCCGTCGCCCGACTGGCTGCAAAAGCGGCTGCGCGCGATCGGTTTGCGTCCGATCTCGACGCTGGTCGATATCACCAACTACTTCACCTATGACCTGAACCGGCCGCTCCACGTCTTTGACATGAAGAAGGTGACGGGCAATCTGGTGATCAAGCCGGCCGAGGGCGGCGAGGAATTCCTCGCGCTCGACGAGAAGACCTACACCGTGCGGGCAGGCGACATGGTGATCTGCGACGACAAGGGGGTCGAGAGCCTTGCCGGGATCATGGGGGGCGAGGAGTCCGGCGCGGATGAGGACACGGTCGACGTGTTCCTCGAGAGCGCTTACTGGGACCCGATCACCATCGCGGCCACGGGCCGTGCGCTGAAGATCAACTCGGATGCGCGGTATCGGTTCGAGCGCGGCGTCGATCCGGCCTTCACGCTGCCGGGGCTGGATCTGGCAGCGAAGATGGTCGTCGATCTGTGCGGTGGCGAAGTGTCGGAGCTGGTGATGGACGGCGCGGTGCCGGATGTCAGCCGCGCTTACAAGCTGTACCCGGCGCGGGTGATTTCGCTCGTCGGCATGGATATTCCCGAGGCCACGCAGCGCGAAACGCTGGAAGCTCTGGGCTTCACGCTGGAGGGTGACATGGCGACGCCGCCGACTTGGCGCCCGGACGTGCTGGGCTCGGCCGATCTGGTCGAGGAAGTGGCGCGGATCGCTTCTCTGACCAAGCTCGAAGGCAAGCCGATGGGCCGCGAGACGACCGGCGTGCCCGGCGCGATCCTCACCCCGATGCAGCAGCGCGAGCGGATGGCGCGGCGCACCACGGCGGCTTTGGGTTACAACGAGTGCGTGACCTACAGCTTCATCGACGAGGCCTCCGCCAAGCTGTTCGGCGGTGGCGCGGATGCGACCAAGCTGGAGAACCCGATCAGCTCGGAGATGACGCATATGCGTCCCGACCTGCTGCCGGGTCTGCTGCAGGCGGCCGCCCGCAATCAGGCGCGCGGCATCGCCGATCTGGCCTTGTTCGAGGTCGGCCCTGCGTTCAACGGCGGCGAGCCGGGGGAGCAGGTTCTGCAGGCGACGGGGCTTCTGGTCGGTCACTCCGCGCCGCGCGATCCCTTCGGCTCGCGCCGTCCGGTGGACCTCTATGATGCGAAGGCCGATGCCGAGGCCGTGTTGGCCGCGGTCGGCGCGCCGGCGCGCGCGCAGATCAACCGCAAGCTCGATGCGTGGTGGCATCCGGGCCGCGCGGGCAATGTCGCGCTCGGTCCGAACCTGCTGGCGACCTTTGGCGAGGTGCATCCCAAGGTGCTGCGCGAGCTGGGCGTGAAAGGCCCGGCGGTCGCCTTCACGATCCGTCTGGCGAACATCCCCTTCCCGAAGAAGAAAGGCGCGACGCGGCCCGCGCTGCAGATTTCCGACCTGCAGGCGGTCGAGCGCGATTTCGCCTTCGTGGTGGATGCGGATGTCGAGGCGCTGACGGCGGTGAACGCGGCGATGGGCGCGGACAAGAAGCTGATCGAGAGCGTGAATGTCTTCGACCAGTTCACCGGCGCCAAGGCCGAGGAACAGATGGGCGCGGGCAAGAAGTCGATCGCGCTGACGGTGCGGATGCAGCCCGCCGACAAGACGCTGACCGATGCCGAGATCGACGCGGTGAGCAAGAAGATCGTCGAGAAGGTGAGCAAGGCTACCGGCGGCACGCTGCGCAGCTAAGGTTGTCCTCGAGAAAGTTTGGAGCGCCCGGTCGGAGAGACCGGGCGTTTTCTTTTGCGTGCAGCGGAGGGCGGGGCCCGACCGCCGGGTGGGCGCATTGCCCTCGGAGGTCGGCACCTTATCCCCGTCACATCCGGGCGACCTCGAACCGCGCGCTGCCGTCATAAAAGCGCCCGCCCGAGGGGGCGGTCGGGCGCTGCCTTGGCCGCTGACGCGGCTGATCCGGGCATTCAATTCCAGTCGTTCTCGCCCGAGGCTCGGGCGCGTCCCTAACCCGTCCGACCCTGCGTCACGCTTCCTTATCTTCCGAAACCCGTTAGGCTTTTCGCGAACGAGGGAAGGAGGAGCCCTTGCGGTTCGATTATCTCATTCTGGGCGGCGGCTCGGCAGGCGCAGTGCTGGCGGCGCGGCTGTCGGAGGACGCCGCGGTGACCGTCTGTCTCGTCGAGGCAGGGCGCGAGGCGCGCGATATCTTCGTGCGCGCGCCTGCGTTGGTCGCTGCGATGGTGGCGGGGCGACCGCCGATCCACAACTGGGCGCTGCGCACCACTCCGCAACCGGGGCTCAACGGGCGGCGCGGGTTCCAGCCGCGGGGCCGGGGGCTTGGCGGGTCGTCGGCGATCAACGCGATGCTCTATGCGCGCGGCCAGCCCGAGGATTACGACGGTTGGGCCGAGGCGGGCGCCGAGGGCTGGGACTGGGAAACCGTGAAGCCATGGTTCCTCGCCTCCGAGCGGAATGCGCGCGGGGCGTCGGACTGGCATGGTACGGCAGGGCCATTGCAGGTCGGCGATCAGCGGCGGCCTCGGGCGATCAGCCGCGCTTTCATCGAGGCGTGCGGCGCGGTGCAATGCCCGCCGAACGAGGATTTCAACGGGCCGCGACAGGAGGGGGCGGGGCTTTATCAGGTCACGCAGTTCTGGGACGGTCCGCGCAAGGGCGAACGCTGTTCGGCGGCGGCAGCCTATCTGCATCCGGTGATGGATCGGCCGAACCTGACCGTGCTGACACGTGCGCGCGCTGAGAAGATTGAGATTGCGGAGGGCCGTGCGACGGGGGCAATCGTCCGGCAAGGCCGCAAGCGGATGAAGATCGAGGCGGCGCGCGAGGTAATCGTCTCGGCAGGGGCGTTCGGCTCGCCGCAACTGCTGATGCTGTCGGGGATCGGGCCTGAGGATCATCTGCGTGAGGTCGGGATCGAGCCGCGTCTCGATCTGCCGGGCGTGGGGGCAAACCTTCAGGATCATCTGGATTACGTCATCAGCTACACCTCGCCCCGGCGCGATGTCGTAGGCCTCAACCCGCGCGGCCTGCTGCGGCTGGCGCGGGCGGCGGGCGCGTGGCGCAAGCATGGCGAGGGGCTGTTCGCCTCGCCCATGGCCGAGGGCGGAGCGTTCCTGCGGAGCGATCCGAGCCTCACCCGACCCGATCTGCAAATCCATTTCGTCGTCGGTATCGTCGATCAGCACATGCGCAAGCCGCATCTGGCCGATGGCTGGTCGGCTCATATCTGCCCGCTGCGGCCTCAGTCGCGCGGCACGCTGCGGCTGGCCTCGAGCGATCCGCGCGCGGCGCCCTTGATCGACCCCGAATATCTCTCTGATCCGCGCGACGCAGAGCTACTGCTGAAGGGCGCACGGCTATTGGACCGGATCGCCGAGGCGGAGCCGCTTCGTCCGTGGCGGGGGCGCAGGTTCTATCCGCATGACGGAACGGATGAAGGGCTGATGGCCGATATCCGGGCGCGGGCGGATACGATCTACCATCCGGTCGGCACATGCGCGATGGGGCAGGGCGACATGTCGGTGGTCGATCCTCAGCTGCGGGTGCGCGGGATCGACGGGCTGCGCGTTGTCGATGCCTCGGTGATGCCGCGGCTGATTTCGGGCAATACCAACGCGCCGACGATCATGATCGCCGAGCGCGCGGCCGCGTTCATCCGAGGGGATCAGTCGGCGCGATCGGTCGGGTGATTGACGCCGTCGTTCCACGGCACCGGGCCCAGATCGCGCGGGTTCACCCCTTCCAGACAGGCGGCATTCACGCCGTATTGGTTCGGGTTCGAGCGGCGCTGGTGATGGGTGTAGACGCCGCAGGTTTTGCAGAAGTAATGCTTCGCGGTCATTGTGCCGAATTGATAGAGCGTCAGGTTGTCCTCGCCCTTTAAGATGCGGATGCCCGAGAGCGGGGCCGAAACCGCCACCGCCCCGCGCCGACGGCAGAAAGAGCAATCGCAGCGCCGCTTGGTGTTGAGCCCGTCGGAAAGCGTCACTTCCATCTCCACCGCGCCGCAATGGCAGATCAGGCGGTGGGGCGACTGGATTTCGGGCAGCATCAGCGTCTCCGTGTGACTGTGGGAATATTGGTCTGGCTCTCGCGCGCCTCTGGGAAAGGCGGGTGGCCATGGGTGAGCCGCCAGAAGAGCGGCCCGCCGAGCCGGAGCCATAGCGGCAGGATCAGAAGCACGCCCGCCACGAAGCCGCCGATATGGGCCATATGAGCCACCCCGCCCGAGGCGCTCGAGGTCAGCTCGTTGAACAGTTGCAGCGTGAACCAGAGACCCAGAACCAGCCAAGCGGGCGTGGCCCAGATCTTGAAGAAGACGAGGAAGTAGAACAGCACGTCGATCCGCGCTTTCGGATAGAGCAGCAGATAGCCTCCCATCACGCCTGCGATCGCGCCCGAGGCGCCCACCATCGGCACGGTCGCATCGGGGTTCGCTGCGATCTGCGCGAAGGCGGCGGCCAACCCGCAGGCGAAGTAGAACAGCAGGAAGGCGATGCGGCCCATCCGATCTTCGAGGTTGTCGCCGAAGACCCAGAGAAACAGCATGTTGCCCGCCAGATGCAGGATGCCGGCATGCAGGAACATGTGTGTAATGAGCCCGTGCCACGCGACGCCATGGGTCACGGCGGCAGGCCAGAGCGCGTTGTCGAGCCAGAGTTCCCGCAGATCGCCGCCCCATGGCGCGGTCATGACATAAACCACGATATTGATCGCGATCAGGGCCCATGTGACCCACGGGGTATTGTACGAAGGATTGTGATCGCGGATCGGGAACATCGCCCGAGAGGGCCACGCGCAGGGCCCTCGGTCAAGGCGCTTATTGCGTGGCTTCGATCACCGTCTCGCCCTGCGCGATCAACTCCAGCCGGTCCTGCGACAGTTTCACCGTATCGACTCGGGCCATGGCCGAGTGGAAGGCCTTCTCGACACCCATTGCGGGCTCGGGGCACATCATCCGCGTGCCCGCCAGTTCGCCGACTCGCACTCGGCCGTCCTTCTCCGAGATCCGGCCGTTGTAGTGATTGCAGCCGGCCTTGCCCGCGACCAAACCCTTTTCGGGGTGGGTGAGGGTGACCTCCACGCCATTGGGGATCGGTTTGCCGTCAATCGACACCACTTCCCAGATCGCGTTCGGTGCGATCGCCTCAAGAGGGTCGCCCGGCTCCGACTGGCATCCCGTCACCAGCCCCAAGGCCAGCAGCGGCCCGATCACGATCGCACGCATATTTAGCTTCCCTCTTGCTCTCACCCGCCTTGCTTAGACCTTGGGGATGGGGTGCGCCATTCACGGCCCCGTGATCCCGCGTGGGAAAGTTGCGACATCGGCGCGCATCCTCCTTGGCCCGAAGGCCGTATATCTCTATGCTCTCGCCCCGCGACAGGAGGAGTCCCATGATCAACGAACTCGGGCATTTTGCCCTGATTCTCGCCTTTGCGGTGGCCATCGTGCAGGCCATCGTGCCGATCGTCGGCGCGCAGAAAGGCTGGCGCGGCTGGATGGCGGTGGGCGAGCCCGCAGCGACGGCGCAGTTTTTGCTCATCGCGGTGAGCTTTGCGGCGCTGACCCATGCGTTTGTCGTGTCGGACTTCTCGCTGAAGCTGGTCTGGGCGAATTCCCATACCGACAAGCCGATGCTCTACAAGATCACCGGCGTTTGGGGGAACCACGAGGGCTCGATGCTCCTTTGGGTGTTGATCCTGTCGCTCTTCGGGGCGGCGGCGGCCGTGTTCGGTGGCGCTCTGCCACCGCGGCTGCGGGCGCGTGTGCTGAGCGTTCAGGCGTGGATTGGCGTCGCGTTCCTCGGCTTCATCATCTTCACCTCCAACCCGTTCCTGCGTCTCGCGGAGCCGCCTTTCAACGGCGAGGGGATGAACCCGCTGCTGCAGGATCCGGGTTTGGCCTTCCATCCGCCGTTCCTCTATCTCGGCTATGTCGGCCTCTCGATGTCGTTCTCCTTCGCGGTGGCGGCGCTGATCGAAGGCCGGGTGGACGCGACCTGGGCGCGCTGGGTGCGGCCGTGGACGCTGGCGGCGTGGATATTCCTGACCATCGGCATCGCGCTGGGCTCTTGGTGGGCTTATTACGAGCTTGGCTGGGGCGGCTTCTGGTTCTGGGACCCGGTGGAGAACGCCTCGTTCATGCCGTGGCTTCTGGCCGCCGCGCTGCTGCACTCGGCCATCGTGGTCGAGAAGCGCGAAGCGCTGAAATCGTGGACGATCCTTCTGGCGATCATGGCTTTCGGCTTCTCGCTGATCGGCACCTTCATCGTGCGTTCGGGCGTGATCACCTCGGTGCATAGCTTCGCCTCCGACCCGCAACGCGGCATCTTCATCCTCGGCATTCTCGCCCTCTTCGTGGGCGGGGCGCTGACGCTCTATGCGTTCCGTGCGAGTTCGATGCAGGCAAAGGGCGTGTTCTCCATGCTGTCGCGGGAAACCGCGCTGGTGATCAACAACATCCTGCTGGCCGTCGCAGCCCTCGTCGTCTTCGTTGGCACGGTCTGGCCGCTGGTCGCGGAGATGTTCTTCGGGCGCAAACTTTCGGTCGGCGCGCCGTTCTTCGATCAGGCCTTCACCCCCTTCATGGTGATCCTCGCCCTGATCCTGCCGATCGGCGCGATGATGCCGTGGAAACGCGCGCGTCTCGGCCGCGTGGTGAAACCCCTGGTCCCGGCCTTCGTGCTGGCGCTGGCCCTGGGCGGGCTTGCCTGGGCCGTCGAGAGCGGCAATTCGCTTCTTGCCCTCGTCGCGGTGTTCCTCGGCAGTTGGCTGGTCTTCGGCGCCATGACCGAGTTGTGGCAGCGTTCGGCCCGCAATTTCGGGCGCCTCAAACGCCTGCCGCGCGCCGACTGGGGCAAGGCCACGGCCCATTCCGGCCTTGGCATCACCTTCATCGGCATCGGCCTGCTGACCGCCGGCCAGCTCGAGGATATCCGTGTCGCCAAGATTGACGAGCCTTTCACCGTCGGCGGCTACCAGATCACGCTGACCGAAGTGCATAAGGAGAAGGGGCCGAACTATACCTCGCAGATGGCGACGATGCTGGTCGAGAAGGACGGCAAGAAGATCGCGACGATGCATCCCGAGAAGCGCATCTACCCGGTGCAGCGGATGCCCACGACCGAGGCCGCGATACACACCACGCCGCTGCGCGACATCTACCTCGTGATCGGCGATCCGCAGGATCAGGGCGGCTACGCGGTGCGCACCTATATCAAGCCCTTCGCGGACTGGATCTGGGCAGGCGCGATCATCATGGCGTTGGGCGGGCTTCTGAGCCTGTCGGACCGTCGTTACCGTGTTGCGGCGGGGGCGCGCAAATCGCGTGCGACCTCGGCGCACGCTTCTCCGGCGGAGTGAACGATGCTCAGGAAAACCCTTCTTGTCGTGACGCTGGTTCTCTCGGCGCTGATCTCGCTCGGGCCTGCACTGGCGGTGCAGCCTGACGAGATCATGAAGGACCCGGCGCTTGAGGCGCGGGCACGCGAAATCTCCAAGGTGCTGCGCTGCCCGGTCTGTCAGGGCGAGAATATCGACGATTCCAACGCCGAGGTATCGCGCGATCTGCGGCTGCTGGTGCGCGAGCGGCTCAAGGCGGGCGACACGAATAGCCAGGTGATCGATTACATCACCGCTCGCTATGGCGAGTATGTGCTGTTCGAGCCCGAAAAGCGCGGGGCGAACCTGCTGCTGTGGTATCTCGGTCCGGCGGCGTTGATCGTGGCGCTGATTGGCGGGTTCTTCTATGTCCGCTCGCGCCGCGGGGCGTCCGAGGGGCCGGCCCAGCCCGATCTCTCCGATGAAGAGCGCAAGCGCCTTGAGGAGCTGATGGGCGAGTAGGGGAGCAGGGCGCGCGGCGGCCCGTGGGGTGGCGCATCGCGACCTTGGACGGCAGGCGCTTTGTGCCAGCCACGCCCCTCCATCGAATGAGCGTCGCGCGCGGTCACCAATGCGCCAGCCCGTCGGGACGGGCCGCCGCGCGCCCTGCGCCTTCGGCGCGCTCCGGGCGCAGGCGCTCTTCAGTCCGCGTTTTAAAATGAAAGAAGCGGCGGGAAAGCCCGCCGCTTCTCTATTCTCACCCTGATGTCTCATTTGCAGCGGTCACTCGATCCCGCCGAGGCACATGTATTTCAGCTCGGTGAAATCTTCGATGCCGTATTTCGAGCCCTCGCGACCCAGACCGGATTGCTTGATGCCGCCGAACGGGGCTACCTCGGTCGAGATCAGCCCGGTATTCACGCCGACGATCCCGGTCTCCATCGCTTCGGCCACACGCCAGACGCGGGCGAGGTCACGGGCGTAGAAATAGCCCGCCAGCCCGAATTCGGTCGCGTTGGCCATCTCGATCGCCTCGGCCTCGGTCTCGAAGCGGATCAGCGGGGCGAGCGGGCCGAAGGTCTCCTCGCGCGCGACCCGCATCTGTTGCGTCACGCCGGTCAGCAGCGTCGGCTCGAAGAAGGTGCGCCCCAGGTTCGAGCGGTGCCCGCCAGCAGCTACCTGCGCACCTTTCTCGGTCGCGTCCGCGATATGCGCCTCGACTTTGGCGAGCGCGTCCGCGTTGATGAGCGGCCCGGTGGTTACGCCCGGCGCGAACCCGTTGCCCGGTCGCAGGGTCGCAAGCCGCGCGGTCAGCTTCTCGGCGAAGGCGTCATAGACGCCGGCCTGCACGTAGATCCGGTTCGCGCAGACGCAGGTCTGTCCGTTATTGCGGAACTTCGCGATCATCGCGCCATCGACCGCCGCATCGAGATCGGCGTCGTCGAAGACGAGGAATGGCGCGTTGCCGCCCAGTTCCAGGCTGATCTTCTTCACCGTCTCCGCCCCTTGGCGCATCAGGATCTTGCCCACGCGGGTCGAGCCCGTGAAGGTAATCTTGGCGACCTTGGGATTGGCGCAGAGCTCTTCGCCCATGCCCGCCGCATCGACGCCGGGGATGATGTTGAAGACACCCGCCGGGATGCCCGCGCGCTCGGCCAGAACGGCCATCGCAAGGGCCGAAAGCGGCGTCAGCTCGGAGGGGCGCCCAACGAAGGTGCAGCCCGCCGCCAGCGCCGGGGCCAGCTTGCGCGCGATCATTGCGTTGGGGAAGTTCCACGGCGTGATCGAGCTCACCACGCCCACGGGCTGGCGGATCACGAGGATGCGCTTGTCGCGCTGGTGGCCGGGTATCACGTCGCCATAGACGCGCTTGGCCTCTTCGGCGAACCATTCGAGGAAGCTTGCGCCATAGGCGATTTCCCCCTTGGCCTCGGCGAGCGGTTTGCCCATCTCGGCGGTCAGGATCGCGGCGAGGTCGTCCTGATTTTCCATCATCAGGTCGTGGAAGCGCCGCAGGTAGCCCGCGCGCTCCTTGCCGGTGAGCGCGGCCCAGTCCGGTTTCGCGGCATGGGCGGCCTCGATCGCGGCGCGCGTGGCGTCCACGTCGAGATCGGCGACCTTGGCCACCAGTTCTCCTGTGGCTGGGTCGGTCACGTCAAACGTCTTGCCCGTTTCGATCCACTCGCCGTTCACATAGGCGCGGGTTTCCAGCAGGCTCGGGTCGTTCAGTTTGAGCATGTCAGCCCTCCTTCGCGGCGGTCATCGCCTCTTCGAGGATGTCGAGCGCCTTGGCCATCTGCTCGTCGGGGATGGTGATCGGCGCGAGGAAGCGGATCACGTTGCCATAGACGCCGCAGGTCAGCAGCAGCAGGCCCCGGTTGAGCGCTTCGACACGGATGCGCTGGGTCAGCGCGGCGTCGGGCTTGCCGTCCGTCATCAGCTCGACCGCGACCATGAAGCCGGGGCCACGGATCTCGGCGATCTCCGGCATGTTGGCGCGGATCGCCTCCAGTCGTTGCTTGAGGCGCGAGCCAAGCTCATTGGCGCGGGCGCAGAGGTCTTCCTCCTCGATCACGTCGAGCACCGCGTTCCCGGCTGCGACGCCCAGCGGGTTGCCACCATAGGTGCCGCCCAGCCCGCCCGGGTTCGCCGCGTCCATGATTTCGGCGCGACCGGTCACCGCCGCGATCGGAAGGCCGCCGCCCAGACCCTTCGCCATGGTCGTGATGTCCGCGGCCACGCCATAGGCGTCCATCGCGAACATCGTGCCGGTGCGCGCGAAGCCGGTCTGCACCTCGTCGGCGATCATTACGATGCCATGCTTGTCGCAGAAGGTGCGCAGCCGTTTGACGAAATCATGCGGGGCTGGGTTGAAGCCGCCTTCGCCCTGCACCGGCTCAAAGATCACCGCAGCGAGGCGCGTGGGATCGAGATCGGTTTTGAACAGGCTCTCCATCGCAGCGAAGCTGTCATCGGTCGACACGCCATGCAGCGCGTTCGGGAAGGGGACGTGGAACACGTCGGGCATCATCGCACCGAAGCCCGCCTTGTAAGGCGCGACCTTGCCGGTGAGCGTCATCGTCATGAAGGTCCGGCCGTGGAAGCCACCGCCGAAAGCGATGATCGCGTTACGGCCGGTATAGGAGCGGGCGATCTTGATCGCGTTCTCGACCGACTCGGCCCCGGTGGTGACGAAGATCGACTTCTTGTCGAAATCCCCCGGCACCTTCTCGTTGAGGCGTTCGGCAAGGCGCACATAGGGTTCGTAGGGCATCACCTGATGGCAGGTATGGGTGAAGGCATCGAGCTGGGCTTTCACCGCCTCGATGACTTTCGGGTGGCGGTGGCCAGTGTTCACCACCGCGATCCCGGCGGCGAAATCGATTAGTTCGCGGCCATCGGCATCGGTGACGGTGGCGTTCTCGGCGGAGACGGCGAAGTTCTGGGTCTGCACCCCCACGCCCCGGGCAAGGGCGGCGGCGCGGCGGGTTTCGAGGTCGGCATTGCTGGACATGGGTACTCCTCAGGTGCTGGAGAATCACGGAATGATGTGACGCTAGTGTTTAACGAATAGCTGTTCAATGTTTAGTTTGTTAAACGTACGGCGACGGCGCGCGCGCTGGAAATCCGCCCGCCCGCACTCTAGAACAGGCAAAGGACAGGAGGCTTGCGGTGAGCGAATTCGACGTGGGCGGACGGCTTCGGGCGATCCGCGAGGACAAGGGATTGTCGCAGCGCGAGCTGGCACAGCGGTCGGGCGTGACCAACGGGCTTGTCTCGCTGATCGAGCGCAACAAGACCTCTCCCTCGATCACCTCGCTGCGCAAGATCCTCGAAATCCTCGAAATGACGCTGGCGGAGTTCTTCGACAGCGACACGCCGTCCGAGCCAGGCAAGTTCGTCTTCCGGCACTCCGAGCTGACCGAGATCAACCCTGGCCGGATCTACCGCTCGGGCGGCGCGGCGCTCGATGCGCTTTCGCTGAAACGCGCGGGCAAGTCGGGGCAGACCAACCTTCTGCTGCTTTACGAGACCTATGAGCCCGGCGCCGATACCGGGGCGGAGGCCTATGCCCACGAGGGCGAGGAGGGCGGGTTTGTCATCGAAGGTGAGTTGCTGCTGACGGTGGGCGAGACCACCGAGCTGCTGCGCGCGGGCGATGCCTACCTGTTCGACAGCCGCCTGCCGCACCGTTTCCGCAACGTGGCCAAGGCGCGCTGCGTGGTGGTCTCGGCCGCGACACCGCCCACCTTCTGAGACGCGCGCTCAATAATAGGTGCGCTCTTCCAGATCACTCTCGGCCATCATCGCATCACAGGCCGCGAGGAACGCGGTTTCCGCGCTCGACTGCTTCCGCTGCGGGTTGGTGAGCAGGTAGATATTCACCATCGGCAACCCGTCATAGGGCGGCAACTGGCGCAGCCGCCCGGCCTCGACATCGCGATGCGCGACATGCAGCGGCAGCGCACCGATCCCGACACCTGCCACGATCATTCGACGCAGCTCGTGAAGGTTCGACGACACCCCGCGCCAGCTCGGCGCGAGCTTGGCCCGCGCGCGGAGCAGTGAGACGGGGTGAAGCGGGCCGTCCTCGGTCTCGGTCTGGAACGACACCGAGGTCTCGCCCTCGATCTCCGCGAGCGAAATGTTCTCGCGCTCGAAAAGCGGGTGCCGCTTGCCGCAGAAAAGGCCGAAATATTCGCGGTAGAGCACCTGTGCGCGCAGGTTCTCGGGTGTCTTGTGAAGCAGGCAAATCCCGAGGCTCGCCCGATTCTGTTGCACCCGATTCACCACTTCCTCGCTCTCGGCCACGGTCATCGAGAAGGTCACCTTGGGATGTTCGGTGGCGAAATCATGCAACACCGCGTCGTAGTGATCGGAGATGACATGTGACGTCGTGGTGATCGCGATATGGCCCCGCAACTCCTCTGCGCCGGTCTCCAGCAGGGAGGGGATCTGCGACACGGCGCCGAAGATCTGCGCGCATTCCTGATAGAGCAGGTTTCCCGCCCTAGTGATCTTGAATTCATTCGGTTTTCGGATGATCAGCTCATGGCCGGTACGTTCCTCCAGCCGCTTGAGCGCGGCCGAGATCGTGGGCTGCTTCAGACCCAGCAGATAGGCCGCACGCGAGATGCCCCGCTGCTCCACCACGACCATGAAAGTCCGCAGCAGGTTCCAGTCGAGATGCCAGGGGAAACGTTGTTCGTAGGGTTTGACCATAGCTCAGATCTATAGTGAAGATTTCAATTATTTATTTGCGCAATGGCGGTCGCCATGCAAGCGTTCCCGTCAACGAGGCTCCGGATGGGGCGCTCGCCGTGGCGGGACGCGCCGGAAACAAGGCCGCCCGCAGTCATGACCAACAGGAGAGATCCATGACCAACCGCAGAACCGTTCTCAAGACCCTCCTCGGGGCCAGCACGCTCGCCGCCACCGGCATTTCGCTGCCCAGCCTCGCCGCGGCTGACGAGCTCGAAAGCCTCAAGGAAAAGGGCGTGATCCGGATCGCCATGTCGGGCGCCTACCCGCCCTTCAACTTCATCAACGATTCGAATGAGGTCGTGGGCTTCGATCCGGCCATCGGTGAGGAGATCGCCAAGCGCATGGGCCTGAAGACCGAGATCGTGACGACCGCGTGGGACGGGATCATCGGCGGTCTGCTGGCCAACAAGTACGACGCCATCGTCGGCTCGATGTCGATCACCCCCGAGCGCGAGAAGGTCGTCGATTTCGTCGGTCCGTATTACACGACGAAACGCGCGATCTTCGTCCTGCCCGACAGCCCGATCAAGTCGGTTGCCGATCTGAAGGACGTGACAGTCGGTGTGACCCTTGGTGAAACGCACGAAGAGTGGGCGCGTCAGCAAGGCTATAACGTGAAGACCTACAAGGGTCTGCCCGAGCTGATCCTCGAGCTTCAGAACGGTCGTGTCGACGCGATCATCAACGACTCGATCGCGGCGATCCTCGCGATGAAGAAGAACGACTACAAATACCGCATCCTCGACGATCTGAAGACCGACGCGATCGGTGCTGGCATCGCGATCCGCAAGGGCAATCCCGAGTTGAAAGACGCGATGCAGAAGGCGCTCGATTCCATGATGGAAGACGGCACCTACGAGAAGATCGCGATGAAGTGGATCGGCGCTGACATCCGCTGATCGGCGCGTCCCAAGGAATGGTGGGCAGCCCGTCTTCTGACGGCTGCCCTGCCTCCCGCAATCTTCGATGGATTCCCGAAAGGACACGGAACGGATGACCGCCGAATATGGAAAGCTGACCTGGGAGCAGGTCCGCGACGCGGACAAGGATCGTGTGGTGATCCTGAATGTCTCCGCGACGGAAGATCACGGGCCGCATATGCCGCTCGATACGGACACGGTTCTGGGGATGGCGGTGGCCAATGGCGTTGCCGAAGCCGCGCCCGACGAAGTATTCGTGATGCCCGCGATCCCCTATGGCTTCAACGAGCATCACAAGGACTTTCCGGGTGTCATCTGGATCCAGCCGGAGACGCTGATCAACTTCGTCTGCGATGTGACCGAGTCGCTCGCGCATCACGGCTTCCGCCGGATCCTGCTGCTGAACTCGCACGGGTCGAACCACCCGATCCTCGATCTCGCGGCGCGCAAGACGGTCATCCGCACCGGCATCATCTGCGTCTCGGCATCGTATTGGAACCTGTGCAGCGACCGTATTCAGGGCCTGCGCAAATCCGAAGTGGGCGGCATCGCCCATGCCGGGGAATTCGAAGCTGCGATGTACAAGCATCTGCATCCCGATCTGGTCGATCTCGACAAGGCCGAAAGCCAGAACCTGCACGATCCCGACACCAAGTTCTTCAATCTCGATTTGGCGGCCGGTGGCGGCAAGGCGATGCTGATGCGCTGGTGGTCCTCGGTCTCGCCCGATGGAACCATGGGCGATCCGACCGTCGCCGATGCCGAGACCGGCAAGGCGTTCCTGGAAGCGGCGATCGAGGAGACGACAGCGCTCGTTCGCGAGATACGCGCGCTGCCGATCCTACCACGCCGCGATCATCATTGAGGGGAATGCCGTGGATATCGAACTAATCCTCAAGGTCTATCCGTACTTCCTGAAAGCCGCCGTGATCACGGTCGAACTGTCGGTCCTGACCATCGTGCTGGGGCTCATTTGCGGCGCAATTGGCGCAGCGTTCCGGCTGTCGCGCTTCTTCCTCTTGCGCTTCATAGGCGGCGCCTATGTCAGCTTCTTTCGCGGCACGCCCGCGCTGATTCAGCTGTTCCTGCTGTATTTCGGCGGCCCGCAGGTCGGCATCCAGCTCGATGCGTTTCAGGCCGGTGTGATCGGGCTGGGCGTCAATATCGGGGCCTACATGACCGAGACGATGCGGGGCGCCATCGTCGCGGTGGACCGCGGGCAGACCGAGGCCGCGCGCACGCTGGGCCTGTCGAAGGCGCAGGCCTTCCGCAAGGTGACGCTGCCGCAGGCGCTGCGCCTGATGATCCGGCCGCTCGGCGTCAACATCAACGCTCAGATCAAGGGCACGGCGCTGGTCTCCGCGATCTCGGTGGTGGAGCTGACCTACACCGCGCAGCGCTACATCGGTTCGACTTACAAGCCGTTCGAGATGTTCTTCCTGGCGGGGATACTCTACCTCGTCATCATCACGGCGGTGGGCAAGGGTATCGCCTTCCTCGACCGCAGGGTGCGCATCCAATGATCCGCGCATCCGCCCCCCTTTCCCGCCCGCACGAGAAGGAGTGAGCCATGGGTCTCGATTTCTCCGTCATCCCGCCTTTCTACGGCACGCTCTTGCTGGGTGTCCTGTGGACCATTGCCATCACCGCCGCCTCGGCGCTGCTGAGTTTCTTCGGGGGCATCCTGCTCGCGGTGATCGCGCTCTATGCACCTGCCATCATCCGCCTGCCGGTGCGCTTCATCGCCTGGCTTTTCATGGGCACGCCGCTGCTGCTTCAACTCTTCCTGATCTATTTCGGGCTCGTGCAGATCGGCATCGACCTTCCGGCCTTCGTGGCGGGCGTGATCGGCCTCGGCTTCCACTTCGCAGTCTATAATTCCGAACTGATCCAGACTGCGATGGTCGCGGTGGACAAGGGCCAGATGGAGGCCGCACGCACGCTGGGCCTGTCGCGCAGGCAAGCGCTCGTCAAGGTGGTGGTGCCGCAGGCGGTGCGCGACGTGCTGCCGCCGATCGGCAACAACATGATCGCGCTGCTGAAAGACTCGGCGCTGGTCTCGGTGATCGGGGTGTCGGAACTGACGCTCTCGGCGCAGCGCGCCATCGGCCAGACCTACCGCGCCTTCGAGTTCTACGCGGCTGCGGCCGTTCTCTACTACATCATCAATCTCGGCATGGAGGCGGTGATCCGCTGGTTCGAGAACCGCAACCGCCTCTATCGCTGATCCGGGAGATATCGACATGACCGAGACGCAATCCTTCGTCGAGATCCGCCACGCCCAGAAATCCTACGGCTCGCTGGAAGTGCTCAAGGATATCTCGCTCAACCTGGAGCGCGGCCAGATCGTCGCGATCATCGGCCCTTCGGGCTCGGGCAAATCCACGCTGCTGCGCGCCATCAACGATCTCGATCCGCTGACCGGCGGCGAGGTCTGGCTCGACGGGGTGCAGGTGAACAAGTCCCTGCCGCATAACCAGTACGAGAAGCACATAAACAAGATGCGCCAGGACATCGGCATGGTGTTCCAGCACTTCAACCTGTTCCCGCATCTGAGCGTTCGGGACAACGTCACGATGGCGCCGAAGCTGCTCAAGAAGATCTCCGACAAGGAGGCCGACAAGCTCGCCGAGGAGCAGCTCGATCACGTCGGCATGCTGGAGCGGATCGACTATTACCCTGCGCAGCTTTCGGGCGGTCAGAAGCAGCGTGTGGCGATCGCCCGCGCGCTGGCGATGCGGCCGAAGCTGATGCTGTTCGACGAAGCCACCTCGGCGCTCGATCCCGAGCTGGTGGAAGAGGTGAACCTGGTCATGAAGAAGCTCGCCCAAGAGCACATGACCATGATCATCGTCACCCACGAGATGGATTTCGCCGCCTCCGTCTGCGACCGCGTGCTGTTCATGGACAAGGGCGTCGTGGTCGAGGAGGGCCCGCCCGAGCAGGTCTTCAAGAACCCGACCCAGGAACGGACTCGGAATTTCCTGCGCAAACATCTCGAAGGTGCAAAATGACGACTGAAAAGTCTCACCTGTTCTATCAGTCGCGCCAGCCGCGGCCTTTCCTCGAACGCTCCGAGGGGATCTACCACTACGACGAGAACGGAAAACGCTATATCGACGGCTCTTCGGGGGCGATGGTCTCGAATATCGGCCATTCCAACCCGCGCGTGCTGGAGAAGATGAAGGCGCAGATGGACCGTTCGACCTTCGGCTACCGGCTGCATTTCCGCACGCACCCGTCCGAGGATCTCGCCGCACGCGTCGCCGCGCGGATGCCGGAAGGGCTCGACAAGGTGTTCTTCGTGTCCGGCGGCTCCGAGGCGGTCGAAACCGCGATCAAGCTCGCACGGCAATACGCGGTCACGCAGGGCGAGGAGAGCCGCTACAAGGTGATCTCGCGGCTGCCATCCTACCACGGCGCGACGATGGGCTCGCTCGGCGTCACGGGCAGCCCGATCTTCACCGGGAAGTTCGCGCCGATGTTCACGGAGATGCCGAAGGTTCCGGCACCGACCTGCTATCTCGATCGCGACAACCTTACCGAGGAAGAGCGCGGCATCAAATATGCCGAGATGCTGCGCGAGAAGATCGAGGCCGAGGGCCCCGAGACGGTACTCGCCTTTTTGATGGAGCCAGTGGGCGGGGCTTCGACCGGCGCGCTGGTGGCGCCTGACAGCTACTATACCCGCGTGGCCGAGATCTGCGAAGAATACGGCATCCTGCTGATCTATGACGAGGTGATGACCGGGGCAGGGCGCACCGGCAAGTTCCTCGCCGCCGAGCATTGGGGGATCACCCCCGATATCGTCGCGATGTCGAAAGGCTTCGGCGCGGGCTACGCGCCTCTGGGTGCCGTGGTCGCACGTCACGACATTGTCGAGACGCTCCTCGACGCGGGCGGCTTCCTGCACGGCTTCACCTATGCGGGCAACCCTCTGGCCTGCGCGGCGGGTCTCGCGGTGCTTGACGAGATGGAAGAGCAGGATCTGATCGGCAACGCCGCGCGGATGGGCGATGTTCTCAAGGCGCGGCTGACCGCGCTCATGGATCGCTACCCCTTCATCGGCGACGTGCGCGGCAAGGGCCTGCTGCTGGCGTTCGAACTGGTCTCGGACCGCGAGACGATGAAGGTTCTGCCGAAAGAGTGGAACGCGCATGTCGAGCTCGTCGAGCTGGCCTATGAGCGCGGCCTCATCATCTATTCGCGTCGCACGCGAAGCGGCTATGAGGGCGACCATTTCCTCGTATGCCCGCCGCTGATCGTGACCGAGGCGCAGATCGACGAGATCATCGCGATCCTCACCGACGCGCTCGAAGCCTTTGCCGCCAATCACGACCTGCCGGTGGTCGAGGAGGTCAGCGCATGAAGCTGCCCGACAAATCCATCGCGATGGAAGAGGTGGTGGCGCAGATCCCCGACGGCGCCACGGTGCTGGTGGGCGGCTTCGGTGTGCCCGGTACCCCCTTCGCGCTCCTGCGCGAGTTGGCGCGTCAGGGGCAGCGCGACCTTGTTCTGGTCAAGAACGATGCCAACGAGGCGGGCATGGGCATCGACCACCTGATCGCGGGTGGACAGGTGCGCAAGCTGATCGTCACCCATCTCGGCCTTAACGCCAACGCCATCGCGGCGATGAACGAGGGCCGGATGGAGGTCGAGTTCTGCGCGCAAGGCATCCTCGCCGAACGTATCCGGGCCGGAGGTGCCGGACTCGGTGCCATCCTCACCGATATCGGCATCGATACGGAATTGGCGCAGGGCAAGCAGATCGTCGAGATGAACGGTCGTCCGATGCTGGTCGAGTCCGCTCTGCGGGGCGACGTGGCGCTGGTTCATGCCGCGCGCGCCGATTGCTTCGGCAATCTCGCCTATGCCGCGACCGCCCGCAATTTCAACCCGCTCATGGCGATGGCCGCGAGCCGCGTGATCGCGGAGACCGAAGAGCTGCTACCGCTGGGCGGGCTCGATCCGGACGCGGTCGAAAGCCCCGGCGCCTTCGTCGACCACGTCGTGAAACTCGACGCGATTTCCGAGGAGTATGGCATTGTCAGACGCTAGAGCTCGCATGGTGGCCCGCGCCGCGCGCGAAATCGCGCCCGGCATGGTCGTGAACCTTGGCATCGGCTTGCCCACCAAGGTGGTCAACCACCTGCCTTCCGACTTCCCCGTCTGCCTGCATTCGGAAAACGGGCTGACCGGGATCGGGCCGACGCTGTCGCCGGAACGCGCCGACCGGAACCTGATCGACGCGGGCGGGGCCTATGTCTCGACGATCCCCGGCTCGGCCTTTTTCGACAGTGCAGTGAGCTTCGCGCTGGTGCGCTCGGGACGGCTCGACCTGACGCTGCTCGGTGCCTTCGAGGTCGCGCAGAACGGCGATCTGGCGAACTGGAAGATCCCGGGCAAGTTCTCCCCCGGCGCGGGCGGCGCGATCGAGCTGGCGCAGAAAGCGCGCCGTGTCGTCGTGATGACCACGCATTGCGACCGCAAGGGCAATCCGAAGCTGCTCGAGACCTGCTCTCTGCCGCTCACCGCGAAGGGACGGGTGGCGCGGATCTACACCGACTTGGCGGTGGTGGACGTGACCGATCAAGGCTTCGCGCTGGTCGAACTGGCCGCGGGCATTTCCGAGGCGGAGATCCGCGAGGCGACCGGCGCGCCCCTCGCGCTGCCGCAAGGCGACATTCCCAGATTCTGAGGCATGACATGGATACCGAGCTTAAAACCCGCATCCTCTCGGCGGTCGACGCCGCATTCGATGACGAGACCGCGTTTCTCTCCGAGCTGACCGCGCACCCGTCCACCCGTGGGCAGGAGCAGAGCGCGCAGGACTTCATGGCCGCTGCCCTCGATGAGCGCGGCTACGAGGTGGATCGCTGGCAGATCGACGTCGAGAAAATCCGCGACATGCCGGGTTTCTCGCCGGTGATGGGCGATTACGAGGACGCGGTGAATGTGGTGGGCACCCATCGCAGCCAATCGCGGAAGGGGCGCTCGCTGATCCTCAACGGCCATATCGACGTGGTGCCTGCGGGGCCTCTGGACATGTGGGACGCGCCGCCGTTCGAGCCGCATGTCGCCGATGGCTGGCTCTATGGGCGCGGCGCGGGGGACATGAAGGCGGGGTTGGTGTCGAACCTCTTCGCGCTCGATGCGCTGCGCAAGGCGGGTTTCGCCCCCGGGGCGGATGTGTTCTTCCAATCCGTCGTGGAAGAGGAGTGCACCGGCAACGGCGCGCTGGCCTGCCTTGAGCGCGGTTACCGCGCCGACGCCGCGCTGATCCCCGAACCGTTCGAGGAAAAGCTGGTCGACGCGCAGCTCGGCGTGGTCTGGGCGCAGGTGCACCTGAAGGGGCTGCCCACACATGTGGCCTATGCTGGCACCGGCGCCAATGCGATCGAGGCCGCAATCCCGCTGATCGAGGCGCTGCACGGGCTGGAGGAGCGCTGGAACGCGCCGGGGTGTCGGCACGGGGATTTCGCCCACGTCCATCATCCGATCAACCTCAATATCGGCAAGATCCAGGGCGGTGACTGGGCGTCCTCCGTCCCGGCCTGGTGCATCTTCGACATGCGCATCGCGATCTATCCGGGGCAGGATATCGCCGCCGCGCGTGCCGAGATCACCGAGACCATCATGGACGCCGCGCGCAATAACGCTTTCCTGAAGAACTCGCTGCCCGAGATCGTCTGGCACGGCTTCATGGCCGAGGGCTATGCGCTTTCCGACGACCACTCCGCCACGGCGACGGCTGCGATTGGTGCTCTCGAAGGGGCGCATCGCAGCGTCAACGAGAGCGATCTCGACCGCGTGGCGATCACCGCGACCACCGATGCCCGTTTCTTCGGGCTCTATGCCGACACGCCCGCGCTGGTCTACGGGCCGCGCGCCGAGGCGATCCACGGCTTCAACGAGCGCGTCGAGCTGGAAAGCATCCGTCGCATCACCCAGAGCACCGCCCTGTTCATCGCGGACTGGTGCGGGCTCGAAACCATCTGAGGATACCCATGCGCGACGCTGTCATCGTCTCCACCGCCCGCACGCCCATCGGCAAGGCCTATCGCGGCGCGTTCAACAATCTCGAAGGTCCGGCGCTGGCCGCCCATGCCGTGCGCGCGGCCGTCTCCCGTGCAGGCCTTGAGGGCGGCGAGATCGCCGATGCGATCTTCGGCTCGGCCCTCACGCAGGGCTCCACCGGCGTCAACGTGGCGCGCCATATCGCGCAGGCGTCGGGCCTGCCCGACTCCGTGGCGGGCGTCACGCTGGACCGGCAATGCGCCTCGGGCCTCAACGCGATCGCGGCGGCGGCTCATGGCGTGATGACGGGCGAGATGGACGTGGCGCTTGCGGGCGGGCTCGACTCGATCTCGCTGGTGCAGAACGAGCATTGGAACGGCTATCGCTACCGCAGCCCCGGCGTGCCCGACGCCTATTACATGTCGATGATCGAGACGGCGGAGGTCGTGGCCGAACGCTATGGCGTAACCCGCGAGGCGCAGGATGCCTATGCGCTGCAAAGCCAGACGCGCACCGCCGCCGCGCAGAAGGCCGGTCGCTTCGACGCCGAGATCGTGCCGGTCGAGGCGGTGAAGCTGGTGAAGGACAAGGCCACGGGCGACGTCTCGGAGCAGTCGGTGCGGCTGGAACGCGACGAATGCAACCGTCCGCAGACCACGCTGGAGGGGCTTCAAGGGCTCAAGCCGGTGCTGGGCCCCGACAAGTGCGTGACCGCAGGCAATGCGAGCCAGCTCTCCGACGGCGCGTCTGCCTGCGTCGTGATGTCCGCCGACGAAGCCGCGCGGCGTGGGCTGGAGCCGCTGGGCGCGTTCCGGGGCATGGCGGTTGCGGGCTGTGCGCCTGACGAGATGGGCATCGGTCCGGTCTTCGCGATTCCGCGCCTGCTGGAGCGTGCGGGGCTCTCCATCGACGATATCGACCTGTGGGAGATCAACGAGGCCTTCGCTTCGCAGCTTCTCTATTGCCGCGACCGGCTGGGCATTCCCGACGATAAGCTCAACGTCAATGGCGGCGCGATCTCGATCGGCCATCCCTATGGCATGTCGGGCGCGCGCATGGCGGGCCATATCCTGCTGGAAGGCAAGCGCCGCGGTGCGCGCTACGGCGTCGTGTCGATGTGCATCGGCGGCGGGCAGGGGGCTGCGGGCCTGTTCGAGATCTTCTGAATAAATCGGTGTGGGCGTTGCGCGTGTGACGCCCCGTTCCGCTTTCCCTTCGCGTGACCCGCGTTATCGTGGGCGCGCGACAAAGAGGGAGGCGCGTTTTCCAGATGGTGTTCAAGGTTATCCGTTACGAGGTCGAAGAGCAGGTCGCGGTGATCACGCTCAACCGGCCCGATGTGATGAACGCGCTTAACGCGCAGATGCGCGCGGAAATCCTCGAGGCGGTGAAACGCGCCGAGGATGAGGCACGGGTGATCGTGCTGACCGGCGCGGGCCGCGCCTTCTGCTCGGGGCAGGATCTGGGCGATGGCGTCTCGGCGGCCGGGCTCGATCTGGAGCGGGTGCTGCGCGACGAGTACGAGCCGATGCTCAAGGCGATCTACGAGAGCCCGCTGCCGGTGGTCTCCGCGGTGAACGGGCCTGCGGCAGGGGCGGGTGCGAATATTGCGCTGGCCGCGGACGTGGTGATCGCCTCGGAAGCGGCGAGCTTCATTCAGGCCTTCACGCGGATCGGGCTGATGCCTGATGCGGGCGGCACCTATTGGCTGCCGCGTCAGGTGGGCTTTGCCCGCGCAATGGGCATGGCTCTGTTTGCCGACAAGATCACGGCGCGGCAGGCGGCCGATTGGGGCATGATCTGGGAGGCCATCCCCGAGGTCGATTTCGACCACCACTGGCGCACCCGGGCGGCGCATCTGGCCAATGGTCCGACGGCGGCCTATCGCGCGGTGAAGCGCTCGCTGCGCGAAGGTTACAGCAATGATCTGTCGACCCAGCTGGAACTGGAAGCGGAGCTGCAGGGTAGCCTCGGTCAGAGCCACGATTTCCGCGAAGGCGTGACGGCGTTCCTCGAGAAGCGCGCGCCGAAATTCGAGGGGCGTTGAGCGCCCAGCGGCCTTGCCAAGCCGCCGCGCCCGCGCTAGCCAGAGCGCGCTGCGGGCGTGGTGGAATGGTAGACACACGGGACTTAAAATCCCTTGGGCATTGCCCGTGCCGGTTCGAGTCCGGCCGCCCGTAGCCTTCCTGCGAAAATGTGAGCTATCGTGAGGCCGTCCGGGCATGCGCGTGCCGCAGGCTTTGCCAATCGAGGCTTGCCCGCAATGCCCCCGCCGCCTAAACCCGTCGTCAAGCAAGGGGGAATTCATGGCTCGCAGACCGACGGGACCGGCCGATGACCGGCCCAAGACGAAGAAGATCGGCGCGCTCAAGGGGCTCGGCCCCTTCATCGCACCTTACAAGGGGCTGGCCTTCGGGGCGCTCTTGGCGCTGATCGCCACCGCCACGATCTCGCTGATCCTGCCGCTCGCGGTGCGCCGCGTGGTGGACGGATTCCAGAAGGGCGCGGCGCTGCTGGATCAGTATTTCTTCGCCGCGCTGGTCATCGCGGGTCTGCTCGCGATCGGGACGGGGCTGCGCTACTACCTCGTGACGCGCTTCGGCGAACGGGTCGTGGCCGATATCCGCAAGGCGGTGTTCGACCGGGTGATCTCGATGAGCCCCGCCTTCTTCGAGCGCATCCTGACCGGCGAAATCATCTCGCGCATCACCACCGACACCACGCTGATCCTCTCGGTGATCGGCTCGTCCGTCTCGGTCGCGCTGCGCAACGTGCTGATCCTGATCGGCGGGTTGATCATGCTGCTCTTCACCTCGGCCAAGCTGACCGGGCTGGTGCTGCTGGTCGTGCCGGTGGTCGTTGTTCCGATCGTGGTTCTGGGCCGCCGCCTGCGGGTGCTGGGCCGCGAGAACCAGGACTGGATCGCGAATTCCTCGGGCTCGGCCTCGGAGTCGCTTTTGGCGGCGCAGACCGTGCAGGCCTTCACCCATGAGGCGATCACCCGCGAGAAATTCTCCGACGTCACCGAGAAAGCCTACCTCTCCGCCAAGAAACGGATCGGCACGCGGGCGGTGATGACCGTGATCGTGATTTTCCTTGTCTTCGCCGGCGTCGTGGGCGTGCTCTGGATCGGCGCGCGCGACGTGCGCGCGGGCGAGATGAGCGTGGGCGAACTGGTGCAATTCGTGATCTACGCGGTGATGGTCGCGGGTTCCGTCGGAGCGCTGTCGGAAATCTGGTCCGAATTGCAGCGGGCGGCCGGCGCGACCGAGCGTCTGGTGGAGCTGCTGCAAAGCGAGGACTCGGTGAAAGACCCCGAGCATCCGGTGCCGCTGCCGATGCCGGCGACCGGTGCGATCCGGTTTGAGGATGTGAGCTTCCACTACCCGTCGCGGCCGCAGGCCTCCGCGCTCGACCATGTCGATCTCGACATCGCGCCGGGCGAGACGGTCGCGCTGGTCGGGCCCTCGGGCGCGGGCAAGACGACCGTCGTGCAGTTGATCCAGCGGTTCTGGGATCCCGAAACCGGCAAAGTCATGATCGACGGCTATGACCTGCGCGACATGGCGCGGCATGATTTCCGTCAGGCGATCGCGCTTGTGCCGCAGGATCCGGTCGTCTTCGCGGCTTCGGCGCGCGACAATATTCGCTTTGGGCGTCCCGATGCGACCGACCGCGAGGTCGAGGAGGCTGCGCGCGCGGCCCATGCCTATGACTTCCTCGAGGCTCTACCCGACGGGTTCGACACCTATGTCGGCGAGCGCGGCGTGATGCTTTCGGGCGGGCAGAAGCAGCGTATCGCGATTGCTCGCGCGATCCTGCGCGACGCACCGATCCTGCTTCTGGACGAGGCGACCTCGGCGCTCGATGCAGCCTCGGAACGCGAAGTGCAGGCGGCGGTCGATCAGCTGGCCAAGACGCGCACCACGGTGATCGTGGCGCACCGTCTGGCCACCGTGAAAAAGGCCGATCGGATCGTCGTCTTCGAGGAAGGCAAGATCGTCGCGCAAGGCACGCATGACAGTCTCGTGGCCGAGGGTGGTCTCTATGCGGAACTGGCGAAGCTGCAATTCACCGAAGGAGCGTGAGAGGCGTTCGCGCCTTTCCACCTTGAACCCGGACGCTTGTTTCCCCACGTCAGATTTTGCGTGACGTGACGTTTTGGCGGCGGCGTAACTCTTGCCGTGGCGGGCGCTTTTGCCGCATCCTGCGCGTGGCCCGTCAGTGGAGGATCGCGGCGGCCCCGGGAGGAGAATAATGCAGAAATTCGCGACAGTTGCCGACCGTGATGCGGTCGAGGCCGAGAAACCCTGGGAGGCGCGCAACCGCCCCGAAACGCTTTACGGTTTTCTCAGCGAGACCGCCAAGGCCCATGGCGATCGTCCGGCCCTGTCATTCCAGATCATGTCCGGCCCGACCGACAAGGCGGAGACGCTGACATGGTCGCAACTGCACGGCAAGGTCACGCAGGCCGCGAACCTGCTGCGCCATCTGGGCGTCGGGCCGACCGACACGGTGGCCTATCTGCTTCCGAATTCGCTGGAGACCGCGACGGTGCTGCTTGCGGGGGCCACGGCCGGGATCGTGAACCCGATCAACCCACTTCTCGAGCCCGAGCAGATCGGCGCGATCCTGCGCGAAACCAAGGCGAAGGTTCTCGTCACCCTGAAGGCGTTCCCGAAGACGGACGTGGCGCAGAAGGCGGCTGAAGCCGTGCGGCTTGCGCCGAATGTCGAGGCTGTGCTCGAAGTCGATCTCAACCGCTACCTCTCGCCGCCGAAAAGCTGGATCGTGCCCTTCGTGCGTCCCAAGACCGAGGTGAAGCACAACGCGAAGGTGATGAGCTTCAACGGCGAAGCCGCGAAGATGCCCGGTGACAGGCTGATGTTTGACAACCCCAACGAGGATCGCGTCGCGGCCTATTTCCACACTGGCGGCACCACCGGCATGCCCAAGGTCGCGCAGCACAAATATTCCGGCATGATCTACAATGGCTGGCTCGGTGGTCGGCTCCTGTTCAAGCAGGACGACGTGATGATGTGCCCGCTGCCGCTGTTCCATGTCTTCGCGGCCTATCCGATCCTGATGTCGGCCATCGCCTCGGGCGCGCATGTCATTTTCCCGACCCCTGCGGGCTATCGTGGGGAGGGGGTGTTCGACAATTTCTGGAAGCTGATCGAGCGCTGGCAGGTGACCTTCCTCATCACCGTGCCCACTGCGGTCTCGGCGATGGTGCAGCGCAAGGTCGATGCCGATATCTCCTCGCTGCGGACCGCGCTCTCGGGCTCTGCGCCGCTACCGATCGAACTTTATAACCGCTTCAAGGCGGCGACCGGGGTCGAGATCGCGGAAGGCTACGGCCTCACCGAAGCGACTTGCCTGGTGTCTGTCAATCCGGTGGACGGGATGAAGAAGGTGGGCTCCGTCGGGATTCCGATGCCCTACACCCATGTGCGCATCCTCAAGAAGCGCAACGGCACGTTCGACGAATGCGGACGTGACGAGGTCGGCGAGATCTGCGTCGCCAATCCGGGCGTCTTCGAGGGCTCGACCTATACCGAGCCGGACAAGAACCACGATCTGTTCGCCGAGGAGCGTTTCCTGCGTACTGGCGATCTGGGCCGCATCGACGAGGACGGCTATCTCTGGATCACGGGCCGCGCGAAGGATCTGATCATCCGGGGCGGGCACAATCTCGACCCGGCAGAGATCGAGGACGCGCTGCTGAGCCACCCGGCCGTCGCTTTCGCGGGCGCGATCGGCCAGCCGGACAGTTTCGCGGGCGAGCTGCCCTGCGCCTATGTCGAGTTGGTGGCGGATGCCGAAGTGACCAACGAGGAGCTGATGGAGCACGCGAAAGCGAATATACACGAGCGCGCCGCGATCCCCAAATACCTGGAGGTGATGGACGAGTTGCCGAAGACGGCGGTGGGCAAGATCTTCAAGCCCGACCTACGCAAGAAGGCGATCATGCGGGTGCTCAATGGCGAGCTGGAAAACGCCGGCATCAAGGCGCATGTGATCTCGGTCACAGAGGACAAGAAACGCGGTCTGGTGGCGCATGTCGCGACCACTGGCGACTGCGATCAGGACGCGCTGGCCCATAAGCTGGGCGAGTTTACCGTGCCGTGGGACTGGGCACAGTAAGCGCCCCTTCAGATCGCTGCCACGCATTGCGCCGCCCTCAGGGGCGGCGCTTCGATTATGGAGACATCGTGGCGGTGCATCGCGAAATTGCCCCCGACCGGCCCAAGTAGGTTCCGATTTCAATGGTTAAAGAAAGTTAAAGAAGCCGCATTCGCAAGGACGGATCGGCACCATTGAGATCGAGTGTAACGATGTTCCGGATTACCATTGCCCGTTTCGTGAAACGCGCCCTTGCCCTCTTTGTGGCGAGCGTTCTGTACAGTTCCGCCGCGCAGGCGGTGACCGTGGACCTGATCACGAACGGTGATTTCGAGACCGGTAACCTCTCGGGCTGGAGCACATCGAGCACCGCCTTCGCCGATGACTTCCAGATCAATAACGGGCGGTTCAACCCGCGCGGGCCGACGCGGCGCGTCGATCCGATTTCGGGCAATTACGACGTGATGAACGAGCAGACCGGCTACGGTGTATCGACGTTGACGCAATTCTTCGCGGTGCCCGATCAGGTGATCAGCGCCAGCTTCAACTTCACCTATCAGATCGTGAACCATTACCTGCTGGGCTACGATGACCCGAACCAGCAGTTCCGCGTGAGCCTGATCGACAACGCGGGGGCGGTGATCTCGCAGATTTTCGCGACGCAGCCGGGCGATGCGACGACACAGGGTGCGACGGCGCTGAGCTACGACCTGACCAGCTACCTGCAGGCCGGGGTGGGCTCGACGCTGGGAATCCAGTTCGATGTCGAGACGAATTACTACTATATGAACGCCTCGCTGGACGAGATCGCGATGATGGTCGAGACGCCCGCGACGGTGCCGCTGCCCGCCTCGGTCTGGATGATGCTGGCTGGGCTGGGGCTTTTCGTGGGGCTTGGCTGGCTCGGTCGCCGGCGCGCGCGCGACCCGGTCGCAAATTGCGACAGCTTTGCCGCCGCGTAATAGGCCGTGAAAGCGTCCCGACAACGCCACCGACATATCCACAGCCCGCCACGTAAGCGCCTCAATTGAGCGGAAATCTGAAAGGGTGACGCCAGAACGGCGTCGATGCAAAGGAGACACGGAATGAGCCGCCTGATTGCCCTTTTCAGCTTCTTCAAGCGTCGGGAGGACCGTATCGAAGTGAGGATGAAGGCCCTTGGCGCGATGCCCGCGCCCCGCCGCAGCCGCGTCTCGCCCTTCGCCGAGATGCCGAAGCCTCAGTAAGAGCCGCGCGCCTTAGTGCAAGACCAGTGCCAGTGACGAAACGCCCGAGGGTCATTCCCAGCGGGCGTTTGTTTTTTCCGCTTTTCGCGCCGGGAGCGGGCCTCAGAAGTCGACCGCGACGCCAGGCAGGTCCAGCTCCTTCATCAGGTCGCGCACTTCCTGACGGGCCGCCACGTTGGAGATGTTGAGGCTCTCGACGCCGAGGTCCTTCAGGTCCAGAAGCGTCAGCCCGCGCGGGAACAGCTCGCGGAAGATCACCCGTTCGGAGAAGCCGGGCGAGACGCGGAACCCGATGCGCTTCGAGAGCTGTTCGAGCGCCGCGCCCACCTTGCGCTTGTTGTGCATCTGCTGGGCGCCCACGCGGTTGCGCAGCACGATCCAGTCGATCGGCTTCAGACCCGCCTTCGCGCGCAGCTGCCGCGCCGACCAGACCATCTCGGAATAGATCGAGGGGCCGATCACCTTCGACGTCACCGGATCGATCCGCGCCAGCAGGTCGAAATCGATGAAACTGTCATTGAGCGGCGTGACCAGCGTATCGGCCAGGGAATGCGCGACCTGAGACAGCCGCGTATGCGAGCCGGGGCAGTCGATTAGGATGAAGTCGCAGGACGGCTCCATCTCGGCCACGGCGGTAGACAGACGATGGTCATAGGGGTTCTCCCCCGGACCCAGCGTCGAGGCGTCCACCTCGGGCAGTTCGCGATAATCGGGGCAGGGCAGGTCGAGCCCCTCGCGATCCATATAGGCCAGCCGGTTCTCGATATAGCGCCCGAAGCTGCGCTGCCGCAGATCGAGATCGAGCGCCCCGACTTTCCATCCCATCCGCGACAAGGCGGTCGCCACATGCATCGAGGTGGTGGACTTCCCCGACCCACCCTTTTCGTTGCCCATCACGATGATATGCGCCAAGTCCCATCCCCGCTTTGTCTTGTGTCTTGTCCCTTACCAGACACTATAGATGGCAATAGGGAGCTGGGGAAGGTGGCGCGCGAGGGGCGAGGTGCCGTGGCCTAGAAACACTGCGTTTAAGCAACAGAGAAAAGCGCAGAGCATGGTTATGCTCTGCGCTTTCGCTTTTCGTTCGAAGTGTGTGTCGGAACTTACCGGCTGAACTTCTTATACTTCACCCGCTTCGGCTCGACCGCATCGGGGCCGAGGCGACGGATCTTGTCTTCTTCGTAATCCTCGAAGTTGCCCTCGAAGAATTCCACATGGGCGTCGCCCTCGAAGGCGAGGATGTGGGTGCAGAGGCGGTCGAGGAAGAAGCGGTCGTGCGAGATGATGATCGCGTTGCCGGCGAAGTCTTCGATCGCGGCTTCCAGCGCCTGCAGGGTT
Source organism: Thioclava sp. F1Mire-8 (assembly GCF_002213165.1). NCBI lineage: Bacteria > Pseudomonadati > Pseudomonadota > Alphaproteobacteria > Rhodobacterales > Paracoccaceae > Thioclava > Thioclava sp. F1Mire-8. The sequence goes on from NZ_NBNY01000002.1 coordinate 270,598, forward strand.
TCGACGTCCAGATCGTTGGTCGGTTCGTCGAGCAGCAGCACGTTGCCGCCCTCTTTCAGCAGCTTGGCCATGTGGACGCGGTTGCGCTCACCACCCGAGAGGAGACCCACCTTCTTCTGCTGGTCGCCGCCCTTGAAGTTGAACGCGCCGCAATAGGCACGGCTGTTGACCTGCGCGTCGCCCAGTTCGATGAGTTCGGCCCCGCCGGAGATTTCCTCCCAGACGGTCTTGTTCGCATCCAGCGCGTCGCGCGACTGGTCGACATAGGCGAGCTTGACGGTCTCGCCGAGGGTGATCTCGCCGGTGTCGGGCTTGTCCTGACCGGTGATCATGCGGAACAGCGTGGATTTACCGGCGCCGTTCGGGCCGATCACGCCGACGATGGCGCCCGGCGGGATCGAGAAGGAGAGATCCTCGATCAGTTGCTTGTCGCCGTAGTGTTTCGAGATGCCCTCGACTTCGATCACCTTACCGCCAAGACGCGGGCCGTTCGGGATGATGATCTGGGCCTTGCCGACGCGCTCGCGCTCGGACTGGTCCGCCATCTTTTCATAGGCCGAGATACGCGCTTTGGACTTCGCCTGACGGGCTTTCGCGCCGGCGCGGATCCACTGAAGTTCCTTCTCGAGGACTTTCTGCTTGGCCTTGTCCTCGCGGGCTTCCTGCTCGAGGCGCTTGGCTTTCTGCTCCAGCCATGCGGAGTAGTTGCCCTCATAGGGGATGCCGCGGCCGCGCTCGAGTTCGAGGATCCACGAGGTGATGTCGTCGAGGAAGTAACGGTCGTGCGTGACGCAGAGGATCGTGCCCTTGTATTCGATCAGGTGCTTTTGCAGCCACGCGATGGTTTCCGCGTCGAGGTGGTTGGTCGGTTCGTCCAAGAGCAGCATGTCGGGCGCTTCGAGCAGCAGCTTGCACAGCGCGACCCGGCGGCGCTCACCGCCCGAGAGGGTTTCGACGTCGGCGTCGTCCGGCGGGCAGCGCAGGGCCTCCATCGCGACGTCGACCTGGCTGTCGAGATCCCACAGGTTCTCCGAGTCGATCTCGTCCTGCAGCTGGGCCATCTCCTCGGCGGTCTCGTCCGAGTAGTTCATTGCCAGCTCGTTGAAGCGCTCCAGCTTGGCCTTCTTGGCGGCCACGCCTTCCATGACGTTGCCGCGCACGTTCAGCGCCGGGTCCAGATCGGGCTCCTGCGGAAGGTAACCGACTTTCGCGCCTTTCGCGGCCCAGGCCTCGCCCGAGAAATCCTTGTCGATGCCGGCCATGATGCGCAGCAGCGTGGACTTACCCGCGCCGTTTACGCCCACGACGCCGATCTTCACGCCGGGAAGGAAATTCAGGCGGATGTTTTCGAAGCATTTCTTGCCACCCGGATAGGTCTTCGAGACACCATCCATGTGATAGACATATTGATAGGACGCCATAGTCGACCTCGTATGGAATAAGGGGTTTGGGCGCCTTCTATGCGGAAAGCCGAGATAGGGAAAGGGGGCGTGGCGGGAGCCTACGGGCGAGCCTGCCGCTTCTGTCGCGGAACTGTCAATTTTCAAGGTGCGCAGATGCGCAGAACTGTGTTTGAAATCGCCAGTTTCCTGCGAATGCGAACGATCCTAGATCAGCGTCATCGCCGAGGGCACAGACGCTTCCCCCTGTCGCTTCGCTCTCGGTGAGAAGAACAACATGCGTATTCGTATAGGAGAGTAACCATGAAAACGCTTATCACGACTTCCGTCCTCGCCCTCGCCCTGAGCACGTCGCTGGCTGCTGCCGGCGGTGACGGCTACGGCTCCATCGCGCCCTCGATGTCGCAAAGCTCGTCGGCCAGCAAAGGCTCGGCTGTTGGCGAAGTGACCCCCGGCAAGGCCCAGATCGCGGCCCAACTCGGTCTGAACCCGGCCGAATACACCACCGCCGAGCTGTTCCGCATCCAGAACGCGCTGCGCAACGGCAATCGCGACGAGGCGAAATACGTCATCAACCACACCAACCGTCAGCCGGTCGACGTGGCGCCGCAGCCCGTGATGGGCCGTGACGCGTAAGGTCGACGCAGTGTTCTGACCGAAAACGGCTCCCTCGCGGGGGCCGTTTCTATTTGTGCGAACCTGTCATTTTCTTTCGATAAAATTGGTTTTCACATGTATTCCAGATACTTCACGGCGTCTGGAACGGGCGAGAGTTCCCTGTGTATATGTGTTTGAGTAAACATGGGAGCGGGCCGAAACGGCCTTTTGTGCGATGATTGGGTTCATAAGTCGGGGTCATCGGCGCCAGACGGTGCCGCGGAAAATCAACCTGCTGATGAAAGGATTTCATCATGACCCGCAATCTTCTGACTACTGCTATCGCAGCGCTCGCCCTCACGGCAGGCTCCGCCGGACTCGCTTCGGCCGCCGCGACCTATAACGGGCCTGACAATAATTCGGACCTGGGTGTCATCGCGCCTTCGATGACGCCGCAAACCCAAGGGTCATCGATGGTCGTCAACGCGACCAATCAGGGCAGAGCGCAAGTTGCCGCAGAGCTGCAAACCTTCGCCGGTCTCAACAATGTCGATCCCACGCAATATTCGGTGGGAGAGTTGCAGAAAATGCTCCACGCAGCGCGCAAGGGCGATACTGCCAAGCTGGCCTACTACCGCAGCCACGCGGACCGGCAACCGGGCGGTCCCGGCCTCGGCAGGACCACGCCGGGCAAGACCCAGATGGCTTCGCAGCTTGGGCTCAACCCCGACAACTACACCGTTGCCCAGCTTCAGCGCATCCAGCATGACGTGCAGCGCGGCAACTATGGCGACGCCCATTTCATCGTGACCCAAGGCGCTTCGTCGCAACCCACGACGATGCACTTCGCGCCGAAGGCTTCCTGACCTGACATCGCCTGACTTGACGAAAGGGGCGGTCCTTCGGGGCCGCCTTTTTCATGCGCTTTGACAGGGCGGTCAAAGCCTGTATCCCTGAGCGGGACCTATGGGAGAGAACATGCTCGAAACGCTAAGGCATTATTACGAGGGCGAGAGCCACCGGGCGCATGTCTTCCGCTATGGGCTTCTGATTTTCGACCTCTTGACGATCGTCTTCGTCATCGTGACCTCGTTCTTTCCGCATTCCAGCACCATAGGCGCGATCGATGCCGTGATCGGCGTCGTGATCGTGGCGGATTTCCTCGCCCGTTACGCGATCTCGGGCGAGAAGGTGCGGTTCTGGACCCGCGCGCCGACCTGGGCGGACCTGATCGCGATCGGCTCCTTCCTTGCGCCGATCGCGGGGCAGGGGTTGGGCTTTCTGCGAATCCTGCGGACGCTGCGGCTGTTGCACACCTACCAATTGCTCGCGCGGCTGCGGGCGGATTTCTCTCTATTCCGGCACCACGAAGAGATCATCGTCGCGGCGATCAACCTTCTGGTTTTCCTCTTCGTCATGACCGGGCTGATCTATTCGACGCAGGTGCGGATCAACCCGGAGATCAAAAATTACGCCGACGCGCTCTATTTCACCGTCACCACGCTGACGACGACGGGCTTCGGCGACATCACCCCCAAGGGCGAATGGGGGCGGATGATCTCGGTCGCGATCATGATCTTCGGGGTGACGCTGTTCCTGCGGCTCGCTCAGGTTCTGTTCCGGCCAACGAAGGTGCGTCACGAATGCCCGACCTGCGGGTTGAAACTGCACGATGCCGATGCGGTCCATTGCAAGCATTGCGGCGAGGTCATCCATATCGACACCGAAGGGATAACCTGAGTGCCTCAGCAGGGCTTGGCGAGCACCATCACGTACCACGGGCCCTTGTCGTCGCGCTTGGGGACGACCGCCACGCCGATCCGCGTCACGCCGCGTAGCAGGATGTTGCGGCGATGGCCGGACGACTTCATCCAGGCGTCGAAGGTCTCGCCCGGATCGCGCTGGCCCATCGCAACATTCTCGGCGATCAGGCAGGCGTGAAAACCCGCGCGCTCCGCGCGCGTGAGTGGGGTCGACCCGTCGGAGCCCGTGTGGGCAAAGAAGCCGCGCCGGGCCATGTCGCAGCCCTGTGCCGCGGCTGCCTGTGTCAATTGCGGGTCCATCGCGAGCGCGTTGAGGCCCTGCGCCTGTCGCTGTTGCGAGGTTGCCAGCGCGATCTCTCGCCCCTGCGCGGCATCGATGGCGCACTCGCCAGCCTGCGCCGCGAGCGGGAGCAGGCCGAGAAGCAAGGCGGACAGGGCGAAAATGCGGATCAAACGAGTCGTCCCCAGAGATCGTATTCCGAGGCCTCGTCGACCTCGACCGTCACGATATCACCGGGGCTGAGATTCTCGAAATCCTCATCGATGAAGAGGTTGCCGTCGATCTCGGGAGCATCCGCCTTGGTGCGGCAGGTCGCGCCTTCCGCATCGACCGCATCCACGATCACCTGCTGCACGGAGCCCACCTTGGCCTGCAGCTTCGCCTCGGAAATCGCCTGCGCCTTCTCCATGAAGCGGTTCCAGCGATTCTGCTTGACCTCGTCGGGCACATGATCTGGAAGGCTGTTCGAGCGCGCGCCCTCGACATTCTCGTACTGGAAGCAGCCGACGCGATCGAGCTTCGCCTCGTCCATCCAGTCGAGCAGGTACTGGAACTCCTCCTCGGTCTCGCCGGGATAGCCGACGATGAAGGTCGAGCGCAGCGTGATATCCGGGCAAGCCGCGCGCCATGCCGCGATCTCGTCGAGCGTCTTGGCCGAGGCCGCGGGCCGCGCCATCCGTTTGAGCACGTCCGGATGGGCGTGCTGGAACGGGATGTCGAGGTAAGGCAGCACGCCGCCACCGTTCTCCTGTGCTTCCGCCATCAGCGGGATCAGATTGCGCACATGCGGGTAGGGATAGACGTAATGCAGCCGCACCCATGCGCCGAGCGACCCCAGATCGCGGGCGAGATCGGTGATATGCGCGCGGTGGCCCCGCTCTTCGGCATGTTTGATATCGACGCCGTAAGCGGAGGTGTCCTGCGAGATCACCAGCAATTCGCGCACGCCCGCACCGACCAGCTTCTCGGCCTCGCGGACGATCGCATGGGCCGGACGACTGACGAGGCGGCCGCGCATGTCAGGGATGATGCAGAACTTGCACTTGTGGTTACAGCCCTCGGAAATCTTGAGGTAGCTGTAATGGCGCGGCGTCAGCTTCACGCCCGCGGCGGGCAGGAGGTCGACGAAGGGATCGGGATCGGGTGGCACGGCCGCATGGACCGCGTCGAGAACCTGCTCGTATTGATGCGGCCCGGTCACTGCGAGCACGGACGGGTGCGCGCCGGTGATATATTCGGGCTCGGCACCGAGGCAGCCAGTTACGATGACCCGACCGTTCTCGTTCAACGCCTCGCCAATGGCCTCGAGGCTTTCCGCCTTGGCGCTGTCGAGAAAACCGCAGGTGTTCACGATGACAGCATCCGCGCCCGCGTAATCGGGCGAGATCGCGTAGCCCTCGGCGCGCAGTCGCGTCAGGATGCGTTCGCTGTCGACCAGCGCTTTCGGACAGCCAAGCGAGACCATCCCGATCAGCGGCTGACCGGGGCGGGGGGCATCCGTGATGCGCGCGCGGGGCGCGAGATCGGGACGCAGGTTCGGAGGGTTCGTGCTCATGGCGCGCGATATAGCCTTTGCAGGGCGCCCCGAAAAGCCCCTCGCATCGGGGCAGCGTCGGTTGGGGCGGCGGGATTGCGGCGTGTGTGACCGGTTCAAAAGAAAAGGGCGCCTCGCGGGGCGCCCTTCGATATCTCGGGGGAAGCGGCCTCAGCGGCGACGGTCGCGGCGCGAGCTCATCGGCTGGAAGGCGACGCCGACATGGGCCTCGCAATAAGGTTTACCGGATTGGCTCGGCAGGCCGCAGAACCAGAATTCCTCGGTCGCAGGGTCGCCGATCGGCCATTTGCATGTGCGCTCGGTCAGCTCCATCAGGCCAAGCTTCTTGGCGTGTTTCTCGACCTCGCCGACCTTGGCCAGCGCGGCGGGGTCGATCTCGTTGGCCGACGGCTGCGGCGGCAGCGGCTGGCCGGCGGGGATGATCGCCTTGCGTGCGGGCGCGGCCGACGGGGCTGCGGCCTGAGCGGGCGCGGGGCTCGCCGGTTTCGCGGCAGGTTTGGGGTCCGGCGCCTCGGCCGCGGGCTGCGCGGCGGGCTTCTCGGGTTTCGCCTCGACCTTCTCGGGCTTGGCTTTCGGCTCGGGTTTCGCGGGCTCTGCTGCGCCGCCGGTGCGGTTCGACAGGCCGAGGCGATGCACCTTGCCGATCACCGCGTTGCGCGTCACACCGCCCAGCTCTTTCGCGATCTGGCTGGCCGATTGGCCTTCGGTCCACATCTTCTTGAGCAATTCGACGCGTTCATCGGTCCAGGACATGGGCATCCTTCCTTGGTTTCCTGCAAGTCCGTCTTGCAGGCCATTCCAGTTTCAATCCCTATTTTAGCGGGAGAGCGCAGAGATACAATCGCGGGGCCCGCTTTTCAAGGGCTACGAGGCGGTTCGGGCGCGTGCGCAAGCGGGAAACCGGCTGTGCGCTCGCTGCGTTGAGCTGCGGGCCGCGAGCGTGTAGGGAGCGGTCAACAACGGGAGTATCAGGATGTACGAGATCGGTGTGCGCCGTTTTGGCGCGGTAAACTGGATGGGCCTGCGGATGTTGGGCTGGCGCGAGATTCGCCGCTTTCTCGCGGTCTGGCAGCAGACGGTGTTGGCGCCGCTGATCACCGCCGGGCTGTTCCTGACCGTCTTCGCGCTGGCCTTCGGGCGCAATCGGGCCGACGTGCTCGGCGTCGATTTTCTGCATTTCATTGCGCCGGGCATCCTGATGATGACGGTGATCCAAAACGCCTTTGCCAATACGTCCAGCTCGATCGTGATCGCGAAGGTGCAGGGCAATATCGTCGACACGCTGATGCCGCCGCTTGCGCCGTGGGAAATCCTCGTGGGGTATCTGACCGGGGCGGTAGCGCGCGCGCTGATCGTGGCGGTCGTGATCTGGATCGGGCTGTTTGTCGTGCTGGGGCAGGGTGTCGCACATCCGCTCTGGGCGCTGGCCGCAGTCGTCTTCGGCGCGGCCTTCCTTGGCGGGCTGGGCATTCTGGCGGCGGTGTTTGCCGACAAGTTCGACCAGATGGCGGCGATCACCAACTTCATCATCACGCCGCTGTCGTTCCTGTCAGGAACCTTCTACTCGGCCAAGGCGTTGCCGCCGGCCTTCCAGATCCTGACCCATTACAATCCGGTCTTTTACCTGATCGACATGGCCCGCTTCGGCTTCCTCGGTGTGTCCGATGCGTCACCGTGGCACGGTCTGGCGGTGATCGGCGTGGCGCTGATCGTGGTTCTGGGACTCGGCTGGTACTGGCTGCGCATTGGCTATCGCATGAAGCCCTGAGCCAGTCGCGGCGCGGCGACTTACGCCGAGTGCGCGCCGCCCGCGAGGCCTTTCACGAAGTCCAGAACCTCGGCCACCGGCTTGCCCTCGGCGATCTCTTTCACGATGGCCGAGCCCACGACGCAGCCATCGGCCACGCCCGCGATGGTCTTGGCCGCCTCGGGCGTCGTGATGCCGAAACCAACGATCACCGGCAGATCGGTCTTGGCCTTGATCCGTGCGACTTCCGGGCCGACCTCGGTCGCCTGCGCGGCCTGAGAGCCGGTAATCCCCGTCACCGAGACGTAATAGACGAAACCGGACGTGTTCTGCAGAACCTTGGGCAGGCGCTTGTCGTCGGTCGTCGGCGTCGCTAGGCGGATGAAGTTGATCCGGGCAGCCTGCGCGGGGATGCAAAGCTCCTCATCCTCTTCCGGCGGCAGGTCGACCACGATCAGCCCGTCGATGCCCGCGGCCTTCGCATCTTCGAGGAAGCGATCCACGCCGCGCGAATAGATCGGGTTGTAATAGCCCATCAGCACGATCGGCGTGGTGTCGTCGGTCTTGCGGAATTCCGCCGCCATGTCGAGCGTCTTCTGGAGCGTTTGCCCGCCGTCGAGCGCGCGTTGCCCCGCCAGCTGGATCGTCGGACCGTCGGCCATCGGATCGGTGAAGGGTACGCCCAGCTCGATGATGTCGACGCCTGCCGCCGGCAGGCCTTTCATCACCTCGAGCGAGGTTGCCAGATCCGGGTCGCCCGCCATGATATAAGAGACGAAGGCTTTCTTGCCCTCTTCCTTGAGGCTGGCGAATTTGGCGTCGATGCGAGTCATGGCGTCCCTCCGGCTGGTCCCGAAGCGGTTTGCGCGAAGAGGGCGGGAAAATCAATGCCTCGCGCGCGTGATCGAATGCCACGACGGACCGCGCCTACATCTTCGAGGGGCCGTTGATCATCCACGCCGTTCCGAAGCGGTCACGCAGCATTCCGAACCCGTCGGCCCAGAACGTGTCGTCGAAAGGCATCATGACCTCCTCGGCCCCATCCATCAGCCGCTCGAAGATCGCCTTCGCGGCCTCCCGGCTGTCCGAGACATGCGAGATCGAAACCGAGCTTTGCGGACGATCGCGCCCCTCGGGCCAATCCGAGGCCATCAGCGCGCCATCTCCGAGCTTGATCAGCGCATGCATGATCCGCACCTTGCCGCTATCGCTCATGCCTTCGCTGGCCTCGGGCATGTCGCCATAACGCATGAGGAAGGGGGGCTCGGTGCCGAAGAGGTCGGCATAGAAACGCATCGCCTCTTCGCAGTTTCCTTGAAAGTGGATGTAGGGTTCGAAACTCATCGCCGTCACCTCCCTGAATACGAAGGCCAGCCTATCACGATTCCGGCCCTCGCGCGCGCTTGCACCGGGGGCGGCCAATGAATAAGAAGCGCGCAGCCACAAACAGGAGGGCGAAATGGGTTTCAAGATGGGTATCGTGGGTCTGCCGAACGTGGGCAAATCCACCCTCTTCAACGCGCTGACCAAGACGGCGGCCGCGCAGGCGGCGAATTTTCCCTTCTGCACGATCGAACCGAATGTCGGCGAAGTGGCCGTTCCCGATGAGCGGATCGACACGCTGGCCCAGATTGCAGGCTCGAAAGAGGTCATCCCGACCCGTATGACCTTCGTCGATATCGCCGGCCTCGTGAAAGGCGCCTCGAAAGGGGAGGGGCTGGGCAACCAGTTCCTCGCCAATATCCGCGAAGTCGATGCCATCGCCCATGTGCTGCGCTGCTTTGAAGATGGCGATGTGACTCATGTGGAGGGCCGCGTCGATCCGGTGGCCGATGCCGAGACCATCGAGACAGAACTGATGATCGCCGATCTCGAAAGCCTCGAGAAGCGTATCGCGAACCTCGCCCGCAAGGTGAAATCCGGCGACAAGGAAGCCAAGGAGGCGATGCGCCTTCTGGAGCAGGCGAAAGAGGCGCTGGAAGCTGGCCGCCCCGCGCGCACCGTCGAAGTCTCCGAGGACGACCGCAAGGCGTGGAACATGCTGCAGCTGCTGACCGCCAAGCCGGTTCTCTATGTCTGCAATGTCGAGGAAGGCTCCGCCGCGACCGGCAACTCGAAATCCGAAGCGGTCGCCAAGATGGCCGCAGAGCAGGGCGCGGGCACCGTGGTGATCTCGGCCAAGATCGAAGAGGAAATCTCGCAGCTCGACGCCGAGGAAGCCGAGATGTTCCTCGAAGAGATGGGCCTGGAAGAGGCCGGTCTCGACCGTCTGATCCGTGCGGGCTACGACCTGCTGGGCCTGCAGACCTATTTCACCGTCGGCCCGAAAGAGGCCCGCGCCTGGACGATCCGCAAGGGCACGCTGGCCCCGGCGGCGGCGGGCGTCATCCACGGCGATTTCGAACGCGGCTTCATCCGCGCCGAGACGGTCTCCTACGACGACTACGTCGCCAACAAGGGCGAGGCGGGCGCGAAAGAGGCCGGCAAGTTCCGCGTCGAGGGCAAGACCTACGAAGTCAAAGACGGCGACGTCCTGCACTTCCTGTTCAACGCGTGAACCTCGGCGGGGGGCGTCACTTCTTCGCCCCCGCCTTGACCTCCGTGATCGCGTCGACATCCACGATCTGCCACGGCATCCCCGCATTGCGGTAGAGCCGCTTGGCCTTGTCGGGATAGTCGCCCACGTCATGGGGTAGGCGCTGACCCATCACGAGCAGCCGCAACATTTCCGATCCGGTATTCTCGATCGTATGGGCCGCGCCGCCCGCGCGGTAGCCGATGAAATCGCCCGGCCCGATCGCGTGACGCTCTTCGCCGATCCGCGCGGTCGCCTCGCCGCTGAGCACGAAGATCGCCTCGTCCTCGTGGTGGTGGCGGTGAAACTCGGTGGTCTCGCAGCCGGGCTCCACTTCGATGATATGCACCCCGATCCCGGTCAGCCCCGTCGCATCGCCAAGGCTCTTGTTGATCCGCCGAGCATTCGGGTTGAGGAAATGCGTCTTGGCCAGCCCCTCCATCGCCGCGATCTCATCGGCCCGGATCAGATATCGGTCTTCGCTCATCGCGCCCCTCCTTCTCCTTGATCCAAATATCCCCGCCGGAGGCTTCCGCAGTCTCAGCCAGCGATCCGGTCCAGAATAGCAGAGACATCGCTGTCCGCCATCGCGCCGGTGGTCCGGCCCGCCTCGCCCGCAAGCCGCGTCGCGACGAAGGCGTCACTCACCGCAGCAGGTGCATTTCGGATCAGCAGCGACGCGGTCAGGAGCAGCGCGAGCCGTTCCGCGAACCAGCGCGCCTCGGCCTCGGGTGGGAGCGCAGGCCAGCGGGCGAGGTGATCGGCCAGCGCCGCGTCATAGCGCGGATCGGTGCCGCGCGCCGCGTCCAGCTCCGCGCTCAGCATCTCCGCCGCCAGCGGCTCTTTCGCGAGGGTTCGCAGGATGTCGAGACAGATCACGTTGCCCGAGCCTTCCCAGATGCCGTTCAGCGGGGCCTCGCGGTAGAGCATCGGCATCGGCGTGTCCTCGACGTAGCCGATGCCGCCCAGCACCTCCATCGCCTCGTAGGTCACCATGGGGCAGCGTTTGTTGCCGTAGTATTTCGCCAGCGCCACGCCGATCCGGGCGAAGGCGCGATCCTCGGGGCGGGCGCTGTCGAAGGCCTCCGCCACCCGCATTCCCAGCGTCAGCGCGCCTTCCCAATCCAGCGTCAGATCGGCCAGCACCGCGCGCATCAGCGGCTGGTCGATCAGTCGGCGCTGGAAGGCGGCGCGATGCGTCGCCCAGTGATGCGCCTCGGAGATCGCCGCGCGCATCAGCCCCGCAGGCGCGAGCGCGGTGTCGAGTCGGGTGTGATGCACCATCTCGATGATCGTGGCGACGCCCCTGCCTTCCTCGCCCAGAAGATGGGCCAACGCGCCCTCATATTCGATCTCGGAGGACGCGTTGGAGCGATTGCCCAGCTTGTCCTTCAGCCGCTGGATTCGGATCGCGTTGCGCTCGCCTTCCAGCCAGCGCGGGACGAGGAAACAGCTCAGCCCCTCGTCTGTCTGCGCCAGCGTCAGGAACCCGTCCGACATCGGCGCGGAGCAGAACCACTTGTGGCCGGTCAGCCGCCAATGCCCGTCCGCGCGCTCGGCGCGGGTGGTGTTCGCGCGCACGTCCGAGCCGCCCTGCTTCTCGGTCATCGCCATGCCGAGCGTCGCTCCGGTCTTCTCGCCCACCGGCAGCACGCGCGGATCGTAGCTGCGCGCGGTCAGTTTCGGGCGCCAGATCGCGGCGATCTCGGGCGTGGCCTCGAGCGCGGGCACGGCGGCATAGGTCATCGTCATCGGACAGCAGCTGCCGGGCTCGATCTGGCTTGCGAGATAGACCATCGCGGCATGGGTTGCGTGGCCGTCCTTGCCGCCCTCCCATGGCAGCGCGGCGTAGCCCGCGCCGATTCCCGCCTCCATGAAGCGATGATAGGCGGGGTGGAAGCGCACTTCGTCAAGCCGTCGTCCACCCATATCGAAGAGGCGCAGCTCCGGCAGGTAGCGGTTCGCGTCGCGCCCGGCCTCGCGCATCTCGATCGTGCCGAGGGTCCGGCCGTAATCCGACAGCGTATCTGTCTGACCGCCCGCCCGCGCGACGGCCTCGCGCAGAGGCGCATCCGCGCCGAACAAATCGACGTCGCCGCGCGCGGGCGGCTGGTTCTCGACGTGATGGGTGGGCAGATCGGCGCGGGGATCGGGCGTGGTCATGGCAAACTCCTCCTGATCCGGATGGTAGGCGCGCGCCGTAAAACATGCGAGTGAAACGCGGCGGCAGGGCTTTTCTCGCCGCCTGCGCCGCCTAGATCAGGCGCGAAAGGGAGACCCATCATGAGCAAATGGCAGAAATCCGACGACGCGATCGCGAAACTCACCCCCGAGCAATACCGCGTCACGCAACAAAATGGCACCGAGCGCCCCTTCACGGGCGAATATGACGACCACTCCGCCAAGGGCATCTATGTCGACGTGGTCTCGGGCGAGCCGCTTTTCGCCTCCTCGACCAAATACAACGCGGGCTGCGGCTGGCCGTCCTTCACCAAGCCCTTGATCGACGATCATGTCGTGGAGCTGACCGATACCAGCCACGGGATGACGCGCGTCGAGGTGCGCTCGAAACATGGCGATAGCCATTTGGGCCATGTGTTCCCCGACGGCCCGCGCGATCAGGGCGGTCTGCGCTATTGCATCAACTCCGCCTCGCTGCGCTTCGTGCCCTATGAAGACATGGAGGCCGAGGGCTACGGCGAGTATATGGACCGGGTCGAATAAGCACCGGGTCAGGGGTCTTTACCTTCCCGCGGCCCGGTGGCAGGGTCCGCGCAACATCAAATGACAAAGGGGGCGCGGGAATGCGCAAGCTGGAACTTGGTCAAAGCGGGATCATGGTGTCCGAGATATGCCTCGGAACGATGACTTGGGGCAGCCAGAACACCGAGGCCGAGGGCCACGATCAGATCGACTTCGCGCTCGACCGCGGGATCAATTTCCTCGACACTGCGGAAATGTATCCGGTGAACCCGGTCAAGGCCGAGACTTTGGGCCGGACCGAGCAGATCGTGGGCACTTATCTGGCCAAGCGCGGCAAGCGCGACGATCTCGTGGTGGCGACGAAGATCACCGGCGAAGGCTCGCACGCGATCGAGGGAGGCCCGGTAATCAGCCCGACACGGATCCGGCAGGCTGTGACGGACTCGCTGACCCGGCTGCAGACGGATTACATCGACCTCTACCAGTTCCACTGGCCCAACCGCGGCTCCTATCACTTCCGCAAGACGTGGCGCTTCGATCCGTCGAAGCAGCCCTCGAAGCAGGAGGTGCTCGACGATATGAGCGCCTGTCTGGAGACGCTCGAGGCGCTGCGCCAGGAAGGCAAGATCCGCGAATTCGGTCTGTCGAACGAGAGCGCTTGGGGCACCGCGCAATGGCTGGCACTGGCCGCGGCGGGTAAGGGGCCGCGCGTCGAGTCGATCCAGAACGAGTATTCGCTGATGTGCCGCTATTATGATCTCGATCTCGGCGAGCTCGGCCAACAGGAGAAGGTGACGCTGCTGGCCTATTCGCCGCTCGCGGCCGGTATCCTGACGGGCAAATATTCCGGCGACGTGATCCCCGAGAATACTCGTCGGTCGCTGGTCAACAATCTCGGCGGGCGGGCCAATCCGCGCGCTTTCGAGATCGCGGACCGCTATGTGGCGCTCGCCAAGGAGTTCGACCTGCACCCGGTCACGATGGCGATCGCCTGGGTGATGAGCCGTCCCTTCCCGGTGATCCCGATCGTCGGCGCGACTTCGGTCGACCAGCTCAAAACTAACCTCGACGCGGAAGGGGTGGAACTGCCGAAGGAGCTGCTCGACAAGATCGCGGAGCTCCATAAGCACTACCCGATGCCCTATTGATGCGGGCGGCGTCGATCCTTCTGGGTGCTGCACTCGCCCTCGCGGCCTGCAAGCCTTTCGGCACCACGGACGGGGGCGATACGGCAGAGCAACTGCCGCTGGTCGGGCAGGAAAAGATCGATGCCGGTAAATTCGAATGCGTCGCGCGCGGCGGCAACTGGGTCGCGCGCGACGGGGCGTTCATCTGCGTGAAGATGACCTCCGATAGCGGCAAGAGCTGCCAGGCGGGCAGCGAATGCGAGGGCGAATGCCTCGCGCGCTCCAAGACCTGCGCTCCGGTAACACCGCTTCTGGGCTGTAACGACGTGATGAGCGAGGCGGGCTACCCGATGCAACTATGCGTGCAATGAGCTGGGCGAAGATCGCCGCGCTGGGCGGCATGCTCGCGCTGACCCTCGCGGGCTGTGGGCCTCAGCCGGAGACCGCCTCGCTCCGCAAGCCGGGGGCGCTGATCTCTTCGGCCTCGCTGTTCGATCCGGAGCGGTTCGGCGGCGAATGGCATGTGGTCGAAAGCGGGGTTCCGGGTTGCACTGGCACGCAGAACTGGGCTTGGGACGGCAAGAGCGCCTATCGCCTGCGCGGCACGAATTGCGCGATTACACCGGCTGCCGTCGACGAGACGGTCACGCTGACCGGGCCGGGCGGGCGGCTTCTGGCGAAGGACGCGTTCGGCGGTGAGCCGATCTGGGTGCTCTGGGTCGATTTCGATTATCGGGTGGCTGTGCTCGGCACGCCGTCGGGCCGTTGGGGGATGATCCTGTCGCGGCAGACCCCGCCCCGGCCCGATCTGATCAAGGCGGCGCGCGACGTCATGGACTTCAACGGCTATGAGATGACGCGGGTCGGCAAGTGACCGACGCGCCGGCGCATCTCTGGGTTTGGGTGACCCTGTTCGCAGCCGCCGTGCAGACCATCCGCTTCATGCTGCAAAAGCTGTTGGCGGGAGCGCAACTCTCGGTCGGCGGCGCGACGTTTTCACGCTTCCTGTTCGGCTTCCCGCTCGCGGCGGTGACGGCGCTGGGCTTTCTGGCGGCGACCGCCACGCCATGGCCGCATCTAAGTGGCCCTTTCTGGGGCTTCGTCATCGCGGGCGGCGCGGCGCAGGTGGCGGCGACCTTCCTGACGGTCGCGCTGTTCGGCTTGCGCAACTTCGCGGTGGGCGTGGCCTTCACCAAGACCGAAACGGTGCAGGTCGCCCTGTTCTCCGCGATCATCCTTGGCGAGTTCGTCGGACCCATCGGCTGGATCGGAATTGCGATCGGGCTGGCGGGGGTGCTGTTCCTGACCAAGCCGCCCGAAGGCGGCTTCAACCCGCGTGCGGCGCTTTACGGCGTGGGGGCAGGGGCGCTCTTCGGCCTGTCCTCGATCTTCTATCGCGGCGCGACGCTGGAGCTTGAGCCGCTCGACTTTTTCGGCCGCGCCATCGTCGCGCTGGCCTGCGCGACCTTCGCGCAATCGCTCGGCATGGGGCTGTATCTGCGGTTGCGCGAGCCGGGCGAATTGACCCGCGTGTTCGGCGCGTGGCGGCGCACGGTGCTCGTGGGGATCACCGGCGTTCTGGGCTCGGCGGGCTGGTTCACTGCCTTCTCGCTGCAAAACGCGGCTTTCGTGCGCGCGCTGGGACAGGTGGAGATCGTCTTCACGCTGCTTGCCTCGGCGCTGGTCTTCCACGAGCGGCTGCACAAGCGCGAAGGAACGGGCATCGCGCTCGTCGTGGTGTCGCTGATCGTGATTGTGCTGGCGGGGCGTTAGAGCCCGATCCGCCGGAACTCCGATCGCGGTCCACGATTATCGAAGAACGGCACCGAATGCGGCGCGCCAAGCGCGTGATCGGTGGTGATCAGCGCCGCGATCTCGGCCAGCACGACTTCGGTGATGAACGGTAGGTTCAGCGCGCGCGCCTCCGGCAGGGGCACCCAATGCAGATGCGAGAGCTCGTCGCAGGCCCGCGAGAAATCGTCGAGATCGCCTTGGATTGCGTCCGCGTCGATGAGGAAAAAACGTGCATCGAAGCGGCGCGGACGGCCTGGCGGCGTGATCGCGCGGAACACGAAACGCAGATCGGCCGCCGAGGGCAGAAAGCCCAGATCGGCAAAGCCCTGCCAATCGGCGGGCACCGCGCCGGGCCAGGCGTTTTTCTCGCCCAGCACGAGCCCGGTCTCTTCCCACAACTCGCGGAGGGCGGCGGCGGCGAGGGCCGCACCGATGCCCCTGGGCGCATCGGCCTCGAGCCGCGTATGATCGGGCGCGGGCAGCGGAGACGCGAAGGGCACCTCCCAATCGGTAGCGTCGAGCGCACCGCCCGGAAAGACGTATTTCGAAGGCATGAACGCGGCCCCAGCGCCGCGCTGACCCATTAGCACACGAGGAGCTGTCGTCCCGTCACGGCGCAGGACGATCACGCTCGCCGCATCGCGCAGCGCAGTTTTGTCCTCCGGGGGCTTGGTGTCAGTCATGAACGATCTCGCCCTCGCCGAAACCATGCATCCGGCGCGACCATTGGATGCCTACCAGCATCCCTTTCATCAGCGGCAACAGGATCGCCGAGAGCACCATCGACCCGATGCCGAAAATCCAGATCATCTCCCACGGGCCGGGACGGAAAGCGATGAAATAGGCCGCCATCATCGGGATCGCGAGATGGCCCACGATCAGGATCGTCAGATAGGCCGGGCCGTCATCAGCGCGCTGGTGCGAGAGGTCCTCGCCGCAGGACGGGCAAGTGTCGCGCACCTTGAGATAGCTGTGCAAGATCCGCCCCTTGCCGCAGGCCGGACAGAGACAGCGCAGGCCTCGCCCGATCGAGCGGCCCAGCGGGCGGTCATCGTGATATTCGTCATGCGACTGCATTGCGCTCTCCCTTGTGGCGGTCTCTCTCCGCCCGTTTGCCGGGCAGTATGGCGGCAGCCGGAGCGGATGGAAAGTCCGGCGGGTCTATCACGGGTGTGTGAGATTCGCGACGGAATGCTGCGCCTGCCGCGTTGGGACAGACATCGACGGCGCGAGACGTGCCGTGGGAGCGAGAACAGGAGTTTCTTATGAAAGTCATGAACAGGCAGACCCTCGTCGCGGCGATCCTCGCAGGGAGCGCGATCACCCTCGCAATGCCGGTGGTGGCGCAGAACCAGACCGGCAACCAGATGCAGGGGCAACAGGCGATGCCGGGGAAGGGGCCAGCTAACGGACCGGGTAACGGTCCCGGCGCTGGCCAAGGGAATGGCCCGGTCAACGGTATGGGGCAGACCATGCAGCCCGGTGCGATGGATAGTCGGGGCGGACGCGGCTTCGGCTTCGACATAAGCCGTTTCGACAGCAATGGCGACGGTCAGGTGACGATGGACGAGATTCAAGCCAAGCGCGCCGCCGACGCGCAGGCGCTCGACGCGAATGGCGACGGCATGGTCTCGCAAGAAGAACTCGTCAATTTCGAGATGGCGAAGGTCAAGACCCGCATCGAGGCCCGCGTGAAGGCGCGTTTCGCTGCGCAGGACAGCAATGGCGATGGCGAGTTGTCGGCCGCCGAACTGATGGCCCACCCGATGCCGACGCGCATGTTCGAGCGTATGGACCGTAACGGCGACGGGGCGGTCAGCGCCGACGAGATGCAGATGGCCAAGAGGTTCATGCAGCGGATGCACGACCGCTACGAGCATGGCCGGAAGGGCAAGGGCGATCACCATGGGTACGACCGCATGGGCAAAGGGGATCGCTACGGCCATGACCGCATGGGCTGGGACGACGACCGCGACGAATATGGCCCCGGCTATGGCCGGATGATGCTAGGGGATGGTCCGATGGGGCAGGGCCCGAACGGTCAAGGCCCTCAGGGCACGCCGCCGATGCAACCGGGCAGCGGTGCTGGCCAAGGGCAAGGTCAGGGGCCGGGCAACGGTCCGGCTGACGGCTCGGGCCGATCCGCGAACTGAGTTTCGAGCAGTACAAAGAGCCGGGGCGCAGCAGTGCGCCCCGGTCGCATGTCAAATTGCATGCGTAGGGAAAGCAGGCTAGGCCTTTGACGGAATGACGATGGCACTGGATGCGATGAACGAGGCTTCGGACGAGGCTCTGCTGGAGCTATACGCGCAGGGCGACCCGGCGGCAGCGCGGGCTTTGACGTTGCGCTTCGGGCCGTTGGCCTACCGGCTCGCTTATCGCTATCTTCGCGACGCGGCCGAGGCCGAGGATGTCGCGCAAGAGGGGCTTTTGCGGCTCTGGAAGATCGCGCCGGAATGGCGGGCCGGCGAGGCCAAGGTCTCGACATGGCTTTACCGGGTGGTTGCCAATCTCGCGACGGACCGGCTGCGCAAGCGCCGCGGCGTGGGGTTGGACGAGGCGCCCGAGGTGGCCGATGACCGGGCGAGCGCTCTGGACGAGTTGATCGCGCGCGACCGCGTGGCGGCGCTGGAAGCCGCGCTGGAGCAATTGCCGGAACGACAGCGGATCGCGGTGACACTGCGACATATCGACGGTTTGTCCAATCCCGAGATCGCTGCCGCGATGGAAACCGGCGTCGAAGCCGTAGAAAGTCTGACAGCGCGGGGAAAGCGCGCTTTGAGCAAGCTGCTTCGGGGGCAGCGAGAGAAATTGGGGTTTGGCGATGACTGACAAACGCATGGATCGCGAGACGGACGCATTCGACGACGCGGCGCTGGAGCAGCTTTTCAGCGAAGCGCGCGCGGCGGGCGGGGCCGAGCCAGGCGAGGGCTTCTTTGCCCGGGTTTTGGCCGATGCCGAGGCGGAGCAAGCAGCCTTTGCGCGCCAGGCCCCAGCGGATGGGTCCGAAGCACCCGATGTTCTAGCCGGTATCTGGGACGCGCTTCGCGGCGCGTTCGCCGGCTGGGCCCCGGTGGGCGGCCTCGTCACGGCGGCGCTGGCCGGGGTCTGGATCGGCTTTGTGGGCGCAGACGAGATCGGCGCGCTCAGCCCGTTTTACGCCAGCAGCACGACCGAAAGCCTCGGCACGGTCAACCTGCTACCCGAAGGCGATACCTTCGCCTTCGTCGATGAAGGAGGGTTCTGATGGCGATTGCCGAGACGCGAAACGGCCGGGGGTTGCGTTGGGCGCTGATAGCGTCCGCGGTGCTGAACCTGCTGCTGCTGGGATTTTTCATCGGCGGCTGGCTTGGCCATGAGCGGCATCCGCCGCGCCCGGTCGTGGGCGATGTCAGCCTTGGCGCCTTCACCGGAGCTCTGAGCCCCGAAGACCGCGACGCGCTGCGCAAGGCGGCGCAGGCGCGTGGCTCTGAATTCCGCGACATGCGGCGGCAGGCGCGCAGCGATATGGCGGCGCTGATCAGCGCGATCGACACGGAGCCGTGGGATCGCGATCAGGTGGCCAAGCTGCTCGAGCGGCACAAGGCGCGGACCGTGCAGCGGGTCGATATCGGCGAGCGGCTGATCCTCGACAGGCTCGACGCAATGAGCCCGGCGGCCCGTCACAGCTTCGCCGAGCGTCTGCGCGAGGGTGCGGCGCGGTTCGACCGGCACAAGAAAGACCGCGACAGGGATCGTCAGGACAAGCCTTGAGGCCGGTGCGATGGCCGGCGCGTCGGAGTTGGCCGCTATCTGAAATAGTGAAGACTTTCGGCTCGTCTCATCATCATGCGTGGCGTGATGCTGTTTCCCGGCGTCACGCTGCGTTCGTGTGAGGGGCGAGTGAGACCTGGTTCCGGCCGCTTCCCTTGGCGCAGAGAAGGGCCGCATCGGCCTCGTCGATAAGATGCTGTGGGTCGTCGCGACGGGTGCCTCCGAATGCGAGGCCGATCGAGATCGTGGCCTGCATTTTGCTTCCGTCCGGAAGCGTGATTGTCGTCTCCTCGATATCACGTCGGAGGCGTTCCGCGATCCGATAGCTCTCATCGAGCGAGCTGTCCGGCAGCGCCACGAGAAACTCCTCGCCGCCGATGCGACCGATCAGGGCGACGTCGCGGAGGCTGCGGCGCAGATGGCGGGCGATATTGGTCAGCACCTCGTCCCCCGCGCCGTGGCCATAGGTGTCGTTCACCGATTTGAAGCGATCGAGATCGAGCAGCATCACCGCGTAGCCGCGACCGGTGCTGCGCGCGCGTTCGGACATGCGAGCCAGATGCGCATTGACGTAGCGGCGATTGTGAAGCCCGGTCAGCGGATCGACCAGCGCGAGACGCAAGCCTTCATCGACCGAGAGGCGAAGTTGATCGGAGAGCTGCTTGCGGCGCAGCTGCGCGCCGATCCGGAGTGCCGTTTCCTGTGCTGCGAGTGGCGTGGAGATATCCGAGGGCAGAAGGTCGTCCGCCCCTAGATCGAGCGCGCTCGCTTGCGTCTCCGAGGCTTCGGGCATGCACGCGATCAGGATCGCTGCGTGGCGCGTTTCTGGATGCGAGCGCAATTCCGACATCAGCCGCAGCCCGTCCCCGCGATGCACGAGATCCGCGCCGATCACGAAGAGATCGGGGGGGCGGCGCGCGGGGTCGCCGCCGCAGGGCTGTTCGTAACTGGTCAACAGGATCCGACTGGCCTCGAGCCGCGGTGCGAGCGCGGCTTTCCAGCGCATCCCCTCGGTCGGGTCGGGGGCGATCATCGCGATCCGGGCGGGAGGTGCGAATTCATTCGCGGCCTCGGCGAAACCGAGTGCCCGGCAGGTTTGTTCGCGCAGGGCCGAATCCTCGTCACCGGCATGGGCGCGGATCAGGCTGCGCAGACGTGCGAGCAGCACGAGTTCGTCGAAAGGTTTGACGAGGACATCGTTCGCCCCGGCCGCCAGCAGCGCCACGCGCAGCTCCGGAATGTCGCGCTGCGTCATCGCGATGATCGGGATGCGCCGTGTCTGTGGATCGTTCCGCAGCCGTTTGATGACAGCCTCCCCTGTCATGTCGGGCAGGGTGATGTCGAGCAGGATCAGGCGGGGCCGTTCCGTTGTGGCGAGGGCGAGCGCCTCTGCTGCGCTCGCAGCTTGCAGCGTGTTGTAGCGCGCACCGGTCAGCTTCGCCTTCAGCACGATGCGATTGGTCGCCACGTCATCAACGATGAGGATCGTTCCCGGCATTCCAGGCTACTCCTTACAACCTCTTGCGTCCTCCGGTTTGCGGCAGGGCGATCGCGAATGCGCGAGCTTCTGGACGCGCCTTTTCTTGACCTTAGCGATCTATAGGTTAACAAAGCGTTTCCCCTGACAGAGAAGGATCCGCCATGCGGCAAGAAAACGCTCACACGCTCGCATTGCAGACCCTCGGTTGGCTCGTCAGCCGTGAAGAGTTGATCGGTGCATTCCTCGCCAATTCCGGGGCGAGCGCGGATGATTTGCGTGCGCAGGCGAGCGATCCGGACTTCCTCGCAGGGGTTCTCGACCATGTCCTGCAGGACGATCAGGTGGTTCTGGATTGCGCGCAGGACCTCGGCGTGCAGCCCGAGGCGCTGATGCAGGCCCGCGCGGTTCTCGGGCGCGGCGATCTGCGCCACTGGACCTGACGCCCCGCTTTGGGCAATCTGCCCGCAAAGGGAGGGCGGATCGCAGATGGCAGGCGGCAAGATACGGGCGGTGCTGTTCGACAAGGATGGCACGCTTTTCGATTTCGACGCGACATGGGGCGCTTGGGCGAAGCTGCAGATCGAGGCGTTGGCCGAAGACACCAGTCAGGCCGCGCGGCTTGCCGAGGCGATCGGGTTCGACCTCGAGCGGGTGGAGTTCGAGCCGCACTCGCCGGTGATCGCGGGCACGGTCCGGGAGGCGGCAGAATTGTTGCTGCCGCATCTGCCGGGGCGCACGCTCGACGACCTGGTAATCGAGCTGGAGCGCGCAGCGCATGATGTGCCGCTGGTGGAGCCGGTGCCGCTGAGCAAGCTTCTGTCTGATCTGCGCGCGCGCGGGTTGCATTTGGGTATTTGCACGAACGACGCCGAGTCCTCGGCGCGCGCGCATGCGGCGCAGGCGGGCATCACCGATCTTTTCGACCTGATCATCGGCTATGACAGCGGGCATGGCGCGAAACCCACGCCGAGCCCGCTTCTGGCCTTTGCGGACTCGCTCGGTCTGGACCCGGCGGAGGTGGTGATGGTCGGAGACAGCCAGCATGATCTGCACGCGGCGCGCGCGGCGGGGATGATCGCGATCGGCGTATTGAGCGGGCCAGCGATGCGGGACGATCTTGCTCCGCTGGCCGATGCCGTGCTCGATCATATCGGGGGGCTTCCCGACTGGCTCGCACAGCGCGCGGGCTGACGAGACGCGTCGGATGCGCGCGAGAGCCTCGCGCAAGGACAGGAGAGGGACGCATGCAACTACGTTTGCAACATATTCTGCTCGGGCTGCTGGCGGGCGTGTTCTTCTGGGCTCTCGATAGCGAGTTGCAGACGGCGCTGCCGCTCGACGCCCACGGGCAATTCGGCGTCTCGGTTCTGGGAACGGTGTTCTTCGCGACCGCGCTGGCGATGCTGGGCGAGATCGGCTGGCGCAAGGCCTTTGGTGCGGCGGCGCTGATTGCGATTCCGGTCGCGCTGCTCGGCTGGTGGGCATCGCTCGGCTATTCTCCGACCGAGTCGCTGGCGGGATTCATGCCGTTCGAGATGCTCGCGCTCGCGGTTCTCGCGACGCTGCCGATGCCCTTCGCGATGGCCGTGGCGCGGGGTGGCGGACTCGCTTGGAACGACTATCCAGCGCTGTTTCTTCATGCATGGAATATCGTCGTGCGCTATGCCGCCGCGTGTATTTTCCTCGGGATGGTCTGGCTCGTCCTCTATCTCTCGGCGCGCCTGCTCGAAAGCGTGGACCTCGATTTCCTGCGTCAGCTTCTGCGCCAGAAACTATTCGCCTTCTCCGTGTCGGGCGGCATTCTCGGGCTCGGGCTGGCGGTGGTGACCGAGTTGGAGGAGATGATCTCTCCTACCCTCATACTGCGGCTTCTCAGGCTGTTGCTGCCGCCCGTCCTGCTGGTCGCCGTGATCTTCGTGGCCGGGTTCATTGCGCGCCGCGGGCAGGTCTCGCTGATCGGGTTCTCGCAAATCGAGACGCTGCTGGCGATGGCCGTGGCCGCTGTGACGCTGATCTCGATCGGCGTGGAGCGCGACGATCACAGCGCAGTGCGGGCCCGGGTTTTGCGGCTGTCGGCTCAGGGGCTGGCGCTAGCGCTGCCCGTGCTGGTCGGCGCAGCGGCCTGGACCGGCTGGCAAAGCGTGACGGCGCAGGGCTGGACGCCAGGGCGCGTGGCGCAGGCAGTGCTGATCGTGCTGCTCGCGGGATATGCACTGGGATATGCCGGCTCTGTCCTGCTGGGGCGCGGCTGGATGGCGCGCCTGCGGCGGATCAATATCGCGATGGCGGGCGTGCTGTTTCTCGCGGCTCTGGCGTGGCTGACGCCAGTGCTGGATGCGAATGCCATCGCCGCGCGCTCGCAACTGGCGCTCTATCGCGACGGGCGGATCACTGCGGGGGCCCTGCCGCTCTACGCCTTGAAAAACCAATGGGGGCTTGCCGGGCAGTCGGCCTACTCGGAGCTGGAGGCCCAAGCCGGTGATGATCGAGCGCTCGCGACCGCCTTGGCGCGTCTGCGCCCGTCGGCGGATGGGGGCGAAGGGGATAGTGCGGCGCGCGCCCAGTTGCGCCGGGATCTCGTGCTGCCGCCCGGAGCAACGCCGCCCGAGGATGCGTTGCTCGATGCGATCCGCGCGCGGGCTCCGGAAGTCGCGTCGGGGCTTTGCGCCTCTGGCGAGGGCGCGGCGGCGAACTGCGCCCTGATCGAGGCCGATTTCCTGAAAGATGTACCCGGCGACGAGGCGATGGTCCTGCTGCATCTGCCCGATCGCGATGCGATCTACGTTCTGCGCCAGTCGGATGGCGCTTGGGATTCGATCGGGTGGGGTAGCGTGGTCGACGCGCAGGGCGAACCGCGCTTCCGCGTCGATCTGGCACCTGTCATCGCCGCCATCAAGCGCGGCGAGATGAAAGTCGTCCCAAGCGGGATCATGTCGCTCGAGGCCGGTGGGCTGCGCCTGTTGCCGCTCTCGCGCTGAGCCGAGCGATTTTGGAGCTTTGTTAACTTCTGGTCGCTAGCGTGGCGGGAAGGAGGGCACATGCTCGGCTTGATTAACCGCTCTATCGAAAACTTCCTGACCGACACCTACGGGGCGGCGCTCTGCGCGCGTGTTAGGCGGTGCGCGGAGCTGCCGAGTGAAGGCTATGAACCGCTGCTGCAATATGCCGATGCGCAAACCTTGCGGCTGATTGATACCGCTTGCGACGCGTTGGGGCGTGAACGGTCCGAGTTGCTCGAGGACCTTGGTGCGCATCTGTGCACGCGCGAAGCCGTGCGGCGCCTGTTGCGCTATGGCGGGTGCGATTATCGCGGGTTCCTGAATTCGCTGAACGAGTTGCACGACCGCGCGCGAATGGCGTTACCCGATCTCGAGCTCCCGCATCTTCATCTTGTTGCGACCGAGTCGGGCCAGTTTCGTCTTCGCGTCATCGGGGACGTGCCGGGCTGGGGGGCGGTGCTGGCGGGTATTCTGCGCGCGATGGCGGATGACTATGGCAGCCTCGCGCTTATTGAAATGCCGCAGCGCAGGGCAGGCCGCGACCCGCGGATATTCGAGCCGGCGGAAGAGGTGGTGACAATCCAACTGCTCGACGCCGCCCATGCCGAGGCGCGTCAATTCGCCCTAGCGCACATGACTGGAGAGGTGTGATGGGCGCACCGGCCAAAACCACTGTTGCCCCGAGGGCTGCACCGACTGTGCCGCCGCCTGACCGGGGCGGCCAGGCCTATTGGCTGCCCCTCCTGACCGGGCTTTTGCCGATGTTTCTCTGGATAGATGAGCGGGCGCGCATCCTTGGCGTCGGTCGCACGTTGCGCAAGGTGCTCGGTGTGCCCGAGGCGCAGATCCTCGGCGCGCCGTTCGCACGATTTTTCGCGGTCGCGCGACGAGGGGCGACAGGTCGTCTTTGCACGGATACCTTGTGCAGGAATTGCGAGATACGCGATTGCGATGGTCAGGCCGGTCGCTGCGGGCGTTCGCTTGGTGCGCTGATGGCGGAGGAGGTACTGCATGTCACCCTGCGCATGCATCCTAAGGTGAGCCTGCGTGGCGCGGTCGTCAGCCACGTGGGGCTATCTGCGCAGACATCTGCAGGCGCGACTGCGGGCGATATGCTCCTCAATTTCAGCTTCGGTATTCACCTGCGTGAATTCGTGGCGGAGTTCGACCTGACAGAACGCGACTTCTCCGCCGCGGATCTCGCGATGGAAATGCTTTACCTGGAAGAAGCCAAATCGCTCGTGATGGAAGAATTGCGAGCCTTGACCGGGCGGCTCGATCAGGCCCGCAAAGCTGCAGAGAAACAGGCGCTGAGCGATCCGCTGACGAAACTCGCCAACCGCCGCGCAATGGCGCAGGCGCTTGCGCAGGCAGTCGATCACGCGACGAATGACGCGGCGCATTTCGCTTTGCTGCAGATCGACCTCGACCACTTCAAGGCGATCAACGACAGTCGGGGCCATGCGGCAGGGGATTACGTGTTGC
Organism: Thioclava sp. F1Mire-8; assembly: GCF_002213165.1. Taxonomy (NCBI): domain Bacteria; kingdom Pseudomonadati; phylum Pseudomonadota; class Alphaproteobacteria; order Rhodobacterales; family Paracoccaceae; genus Thioclava; species Thioclava sp. F1Mire-8. The sequence continues at coordinate 295,856 of NZ_NBNY01000002.1, forward strand.
AACTTGTGGCCCGCAACCTGTGCGAAAGCGTTCGCGGGGACGATCTTGTTGCGCGCATGGGCGGCGACGAATTTCTCGTGCTGTTGCGGGGCGCTCCGAGTCACGCGGAGGTCAGGGCTCTTGCGGCGCGGATTATCGAACAGATCGAGATACCGAAATGGTATCAGGGCCAGGAGTGCCTGGTGTCCGGATCGGTCGGCGCGGTTTCGTCACGCGACTACGAGAAGCTTGTGATCGGGGCGCTGCAGAGCGATGTCGACCGGGCAACCTATGCGGCGAAGGCAGCAGGGCGCGGATGCCTTCGTTTCGGGTCGCGATCGTCCGAAAAGGTTGATCGCAGGCGCCCGCGACCGCCTAACTCGGCGTCTGATACACATAAAACGCTCTTTTCCTGACCGGTCGCCTTCGGGTAAGGGCAGCGCATGAGACAAGGTTTCCCATTTGCCCGCGCCGGACAGCGCATCGGTCTTCTGGGCGGGTCGTTCGATCCTGCGCATGAAGGCCACGTGCTGATCACGCGCGAGGCGCTGCGCCGTTTCAACCTCGACCGGGTCTGGTGGGTCGTGAGCCCCGGCAACCCGCTCAAGGTGCATGGGCCTGCACCGCTAGATCAGCGGATCGCGAGTGCACGGGCCATCCTCGGGGGAGACCCTCGGGTCGTGGTGACAGATGTAGAAGCGCGGCTCGGTACCCGCTACACCGCCGACACGATCACCGCGCTGCGTGCGCTCTATCCCGGTGTGAATTTCGCATGGCTGATGGGAGCGGATAACCTCGTACAGCTCGATCGCTGGGACCATTGGCGGACGATCATAGAAAGCGTGTCGATCGGCGTTCTGGCGCGTCCGGGCTGGCGGATGCCGGGCCGTTGGGCGCGCGCGGCGCGCATCTATGCGCAGGCCGAATTGCCCGCGGTTGCCTCGCAGCGCCTGCTCGACGGGCCAGCGCCACGCTGGTGTTTCGTAAACATCCCGATGTCGTCGATTTCCTCCACGGAAATTCGGGAGAAAGGCGGCTGGGGGGCATCGACGCCTGCTTGAAGACGGCGCAGGGCGCGCTACGCTCGGGCTAACGCCGGGGGGGAATCGCCATGCCGCTAACGATATCGCGTCGCTTTGCATTGCTGGGTGGCGCCGCGCTTTTCGTCACTCCGAAAACGGTTTTGGGTCAGGCGCCCGCAGCCGCCGAACTGGTTCGGATGGCGGGGCTGAGCGGCGATGTCGGCTATGTCGTGGCAGATCTGAAAACGGGCCAGATCCTTGAACAGCGCAATCCCGGCCAAGCGATGCCGCCCGCCTCCGCGCTCAAATCGATCACTTCGATTTACGCGATGGAGCAACTGGGCGGGGATTTCCGCTTCGGTACGCAGTTGATCGCGACGGGGCCAGTTTCTGGCGGGCGGATTCAGGGCGATCTGATCCTCGCGGGCGGTGGCGATCCCACGCTGACGACCGACGATCTCAATGCGATGGCGAAGTCGCTCGCAGCCAAGGGGGTGCAGGGCGTCACGGGGCGGTTCCTGACCTGGGCCGGCGCGCTTCCGTACAAAAGCGAGATCGCAAATGATCAGCCGATTTTCGCAGGCTACAACCCGTCGATCTCCGGGCTGATGCTGAATTTCAATCGCGTGCATTTCCAATGGCGTCGCTCCGGGGGCGGCTGGGCGCTGAGCATGGACGCGCGTGGGCGCGACGTGCAGCCTCAGGCCTATACAGCGAAAGCCTCGATCGCGAAGCGGTCCTCACCCACGTTCACCTATTCGGATCGCGGCGGGGTAGAGCATTGGACGGTCGCCTCGGCGGCTTTGGGGCGTGGCGGAAGCCGTTGGTTGCCGGTGCGCCATCCCGCGGCCTATGCGGGCGACGTGTTCCAGACGCTGGCCCGCGCACAAGGCACGCCGCTGCCCGCGCCGGAAGAGGCGCGCAATCTGCCCGGCGGCACGGTTCTGGTAAGCCATGACAGCGATCCGCTTGTGCCAGTGCTGCGCGCGATGATGAAATACTCGACCAATATCACCGCCGAGGCGGTGGGCATGACGGTCAGCAAACGGCTGGGCGCGGGTAGTTCCCTGATGCAATCGGGGCAGGCCATGACCCAATGGCTGCAGCAGCGCACGGGCGCACGCTCGGCCCGGTTCACCGACCATTCCGGGTTGCGCGCCGATGCCGAGATTTCGCCGCAGGACATGGTCGCGGCGCTGCGCAATCTTGGCGCACCGATGGGGCTGCGCAGCTTGATGAAACCTTTCAAGCTGCGCGATGCGACGGGTAGGGCCTCGAAATCGCAGCCGTTCAGCGTCGATGCCAAGACCGGGACGCTGAATTTCGTCTCGACCTTGGCGGGCTACATGACCGCGCCGGATGGCACCGAGCTTGTGTTTGCGATCTTCACCGCCGATCTCGACCGTCGCCGGCGCGCGGGCTCCGCACCGCGCCCGCCGGGGCAGGTGCAATGGGTGCGTGCGTCGAAAATACTGCAGAGCCAGCTACTGGAACGTTGGGCCGGGATTTACGGGTGAGGCGCGATCCGGGCGGTGAACATGCCGCGTTCCCGCCCGAAGTGCCGCCGAGGATCAGAGCGTGACGTGACGCACTTTCGCGCCCCATTCGATGGCGACGGCGTGCAGCCGGTCGATCGCCAGCTCGCCGCGGATCTCCTCCAGCAGACGCAACTCGGCCTGTCGGATCGTGCCATCGGCCGCAGCTACGTCGCAGGCCAGCGCATAGGCGGTCTCGAAGATATGCTCGGGCAGCGCATCGCGGACCAGGCCGAACAGCGCTTCGAGCCCGTCTTCCTCTTCGAACAGTGTGAACACAGAGCGCGAGACCCGGGAGACGCGGTCGAAATCGTAGCCCGCGAAGATCGGCATGTGGTTCACGATCCGCTCGATGGCGACGAGTTCCGAGGTCGGCACGTCCTCATCGGCGGCGGACACCGCGACCATCACGGCGACGAGCGCGTCTTGGGGCGAAAGCGAGGAGAGAACGTCTGGCAAGTCGGAGCTCCTTGATGGTGTTCGAGTGCTAATTATTGACTGTCCCCCTTCGCTTCAATAGGTCAGGCGCGACCGGGCGCACGGGGCGCCTTCATGAGGTATGCAATGACGAGCTTGCGTGACGCTGCGATGAAATCCAAGGCCTGGCCCTTCGAGGAAGCCCGCCGGGTGCTCAAGCGTTACGAGAAACGCGATCCGGAGAAGGGCTACGTCCTGTTCGAAACGGGCTACGGGCCGTCGGGGCTGCCGCATATCGGCACGTTCGGGGAGGTTGCGCGCACGACGATGATCCGTCGCGCTTTCGAGGTGATCTCGGATATCCCGACGAAGCTTCTGTGCTTCTCGGACGATATGGACGGGATGCGCAAGGTGCCCAGCAACGTGCCCAATCAGGACATGCTGCGCCAGCACGAGCAGAAGCCGCTGACCTCGGTGCCCGATCCGTTCGGCGATTTCGACAGCTTCGGCAACCACAACAACGCGATGCTGCGCCGTTTCCTCGACACGTTCGGCTTCGAGTACGAATTCGCGAGCGCGACCGACTACTACAAGTCGGGCCGGTTCGACGAGATGCTGATGAAATCGGCCCACGAATACGATCAGATCATGGAAATCATGCTGAAGTCGCTTCGCGAAGAGCGTCAGCAGACCTATTCGTGCTTCCTGCCGATCCATCCCGAGACGGGCCGTGTGCTGTATGTTCCGATGAAGGAGGTCAACGCGCGCGACGGCACCGTGACCTTCGACGACGAGGAAGGGCGCGAATGGACGCTGCCGGTCACCGGTGGCAACGTGAAGCTGCAGTGGAAACCCGATTTCGGGATGCGTTGGGCCGCGCTCGGGGTCGATTTCGAGATGTATGGCAAGGATCACTCGACCAACACGCCGATCTATGACGGTATCTGCCGCGTCCTCGGCGGACGTGCGCCCGAGCACTTCACCTACGAGCTGTTCCTCGACGCGAATGGCGAGAAAATCTCGAAGTCGAAGGGCAACGGCCTTTCGATCGACGAGTGGCTGACCTATGCAGCGACGGAGTCCTTGAGCTACTTCATGTATCTCAAGCCGAAGACCGCGAAGCGGATGCATTTCGACGTGATCCCGAAGGCGGTGGACGAATATCACCAGCAGCTGCGGGCCTATCCCGATCAGCCGATCGAGCAGCAGGTGAACAACCCGGTCTGGCACATCCATGGCGGCAATCCGCCCGAGAGCCGGATGGTGGTGCCTTTCGCGATGTTGCTCAATCTCGCAAGCGTCGCAGGCGCGACCGAGAAGGAAGGGCTGTGGGGTTTCATCAAGCGCTATGCGCCCGAGGCGAGCCCGGAAGGCAATCCGGACCTCGATCAGGCGGCAGGCTTCGCGCTGAAGTATTTCGAGGACTTCGTGAAGCCCACGCTGGTCTTCCGCGCGCCCTCCGAGCAAGAGCGGGCGGCGCTGGAAGATCTGGCCAAGGCGCTGAAATCGGAAGAGGCGGCGCTCGATCAGATCGCGCGCAAGAACGCGGCGGCAGGCAACGACGAGCCGCTGCCGGAGGCCGATTTCCACAGTGACGAGTTCCTGCAGTCGGTTGTCTTCGCGGTCGGCAAGAACCACGAATTCGCCAACCTGCGCGATTGGTTCAAGGCGCTCTACGAGGTACTCCTGGGTCAGAGCCAAGGGCCGCGCTTCGGCGGGTTCATCGCGCTTTACGGTGTCGATGAGACCGTCGCGCTGATCGAGCGGGCGCTGGCGGGCGAACTGGTCGCCTAGGCTTTCCAGAGTTCGAACCAAGCCCCCCAGCGGTCGCAGAGCGGCTCGGGGGGCTCGGCGAATATCTTGGCGCCGAGAGTGAAGGCTTCGGCCTCGAGCCGGGCAGATTCGGTGCGGATCAATGCAAGCAACGCCTCGGCCCTTTCGGGATCGAGATGCTCGGGCACCCTCATCTCGAGCACATGCAGGTCGTGATGATCTCCGATCAACTCGCCCAGAGTGTCGAGCGCGTCTTCGCGTGGGTGCAGCATCTCGGGCCAGATTGGGGCGAGCAGGCGGGTGTGATACCAGTGCTGCTTCACCCGCGTCCGCCAATGGTGGAGGTCTGCGCCAGCGTGTGATTTCTGGGCGGTTTTCAGACGCTTGCGGCAATCTTTCAGGGTCTCGTGCAATCCGGTCTCATAGGCGGGCCAGCCCTTTGCGCTGACCTCCCAATCCTTTGCGCGTTTGCGGATTTCCGTGACGCGTTTGACGAATGTCGAAATATCGCCTTCCTTCGGGGGCGGGGTTGCGGGGAGTGCTTCGAGCATGGTGCGGGCCGCCGAGGCGCCATCAAGATCGGGCCCTTCGCGCCCCAGCCGGATCAACGAGGCGCGCATCACCTCGTCGTCTCGCAGGCCGGATATGCCGCGGGCAGCCTCGGACAAGGCCTCGTTTTCCTTGTGAAAATCGGCGAAGTGCGGCGCTAGAAGACGGATCAGGCCGCGGGTCTTCTTGATCGCCTTGCGCAGGGCGTGAACCGAAGGATCGGGTTTCCCAGCCAGTTTCATGGCCGTCCCAAGCTCGCTGCGCGCGATGCGGCGAAGGGCTTTCGTTGGGGTCTTGTCGTCGGGGGATATGGCGTAGACCATCTGCGCTCCTCTCGGCTGCACTCCCGATGTGGCGCGAGGATATGACAGGCGCATGACGCTGTCATCTGCGAAGCGGGAGAGGCGGCGCGGCGCGCGGAGGTATCAGGTCTTCTTTAATCTTTCCTTCTAGCTCTTTTCGGGCCGAAGCGCGGGCGCTTTCGGCGGGTTCCAAGGCGCATGGAGCGATGCGCGGGGCGCGCGCGGGTGGAAAATGGACGAGAGGATTGCAGATGAACGTCGCGATTACCGAAGGGCTGGTGCTGACCCCGCCCGCATTCGCCGAAGGGCTGGATCAATGGTCGAGTGAAGATGGCACGCCGGGCTCCACGACCTATGAGAGCTCGGGCAATGCCGTGCTGGTTCCGGCGGATGCGGATTTCGGCGGTTGTCTGGAAATGCTCAAGATGCAGACGGTGCAGAAACTGCGCTACATGGGCGACACGCCGATCCTGCCGGGCGCCTATCTGCGCATCCGGGCGCGGGTGAAGGCGGTGAGCGGCAACCTGCCTGAGGTGAGGATTGCAGGCTATGCGGTGACGGGATCGGGTAGCCACGTGAGCGGCGTGGTCGAGGTGGGGCCGACGGTGGCGCTGCAAAGCTATGGTGAGGTGGTCGAGGTTTCTGCGATCGTGGGCACCGGCTCGCGCGACGGTGTCGATATGTCGTGGGGGCTGGATGCGATTTACGGGCATTTCGGGCTGGACCTGACGGGCGCGACTGACGGGGTCGTGCGCATCGACGATATCGAGATCGAGGATGTGACCGAGGCCTTTCTGCGTGACCTGATGGGCTGGGTCGATGTGAAGGATTACGGCGCGGTCGGGGATGGCGTCACGGACAACTTCGCGGCCTTCAATGCGGCCGATCAGGCGGCGAACGGGCGCAAGGTTCTCGTCTCGGCGGGGAATTATTATCTGGGCAGCTCGATCTCGATCTCGTCGCCGGTAGAGTTCGTGGGCACGCTGGTAATGCCGGTGGCGGCGAAGCTGGCGCTGATGTCGTCTTTCGACTTCCCGACCTATGCGGCGGCGTTCGGCGATGAGCTGGCTGGGTTCAAGAAGGCGCTGCAGGCGCTGTTCGGATATACCGATCATAACGTGCTGGATCTGAAAGGGCGTCGCGTCGAGGTGACCGAACCGATCCGCATCGAGGAGATCGCGCCGGACCTGTCGAGCTTTTCGAACCGTCGGGTTCTGCAGAATGGGCAGATCAACGTGATCGCGGGATCTGGTTGGGACGATGATGTGGTGACGTCGCAGGCGACCTATTCGGTGAGCCAGTCGATGCAGCTGACCTCGGTCGCCAATATCGCCAATATTCCCGTTGGCGCGCGGATCACCGGCACCGGCGTCGGGCGCGAAGTCTATGTGAGGTCGAAGAATAACGGCGCGCAGACGCTGTATCTCTCGCAGCCGCTTTATGGCGGGTCTGGGACGCGGACCTATACCTTCAAACGTCACCAATATGTGCTGGATTTCTCGGGGATGGAGAAGCTCGACCGATTCAACATCGCCAATGTGGAATTCCTCTGCAACGGCGCGGCGAGCTGCATCATGCTGGCGCCCGACGGGCAGATGTTCCAGATCCGCGACAGCTATGTGGTGCGACCCAAGGATCGCGCGATCACCTCAATCGGGCGCGGGTGCCAGGACCTGCTGATCGATGGCTGTCAGTTCCTGTCGGACGAGATGCTGGTGCCCGCGCAGGATCGCAAGTCGATGGTGCTGAACGTCAACGCAAATGACAGCAAGATCCGCGACTCACGCTTCGTGCGCTTCGGAACGAGTTTCGTGCTGAATGGCTCTGGGCATTTGATCGTCGGTAATCACTGGTTTCAGGGCGACGAGGAAACCAGCGGCGTGCGCGTTGCGGGGCTCGTTTTCACGCAGACCAATGTGCAATCGGCGGTGACCGGAAATTACATCGATAACTCGGTCATCGAATGGACGAATGAACACGATGCCGAGCCGGATTTCGCGAGCGAGTACAGCTTTGGCGGGCTGACCGTGACGGGCAATACCTGCGTGTGCATCAACGTCGCGCCTTGGTTCACGTGGCTCTCGATAAAGCCCTATGGGCCGGGGCATTTCATCCAAGGGCTGAGCGTGACGAACAACGTGTTCAAGTCGCTCAACGGCAGTGTCGACCGGATCGAGAAAATCGATACGAGCTTTGCCGATATCGACCGCTCGCGGGTGCGTAATGTGGTGTTCGAAGGGAATATGTTCAACGGGATCAAAGAGATATCGCAGAACCCGGTGATGGTCGAGGTGAACCAGTCGGCTGCGCAAACGGTCTGGACGGCGGATGCGAGCGAGTACCTGCCCTTCGCGGGCTGGGCGCGCAATGTTCAAGGCCTGATCGCCGAGGGGATGGTGCGAGATAGCTCGGGCGCGCGGATCGATGCAATGCCCTATGTCGCGGTGGAGCAGGGCGCGGCCAAGAACCAGATCACGGTGAACTGGCCGGAGGCGGCGAAGGGGCGGCTGCAAGTCACGCTGCGGATGGATAACCCGATCTGACGGGGTGCTTGGGCTGTGCCGATCCGGGCCGGGCGGACGGATTGGCGATGCGGCGCGTGGGATGAAAGTCTTGCGCGCCGTTTTCATGTCAAGTCCGCAGGCATCAGGCGAAAAGCGCGGCCGAAGCCGCCATTGAGGCTGGCCGAGGTCGGGCGGAGATCGAAGAAAAAGAAATCGGGCAGGTCGATATAAAGCTTCGATTTCGGATGATCGGCGAGCCAGCGGTCGCGCATCGTCGGGAAGGCGGGGTTGTTGCGTTCGACGGCATGGGCTTCGACCTGCAGCGAGAGGCGCGGATGGGTGAGCGGATCGCCTTTTGGGCCGGGCTCTCCCAACAGCAGACCCGCGCGGCGATCCCGCAGAAGGGCTGTCGTATGCGCCGCGAGGCTGGATACGAAGATTAACAGTTCCCCCTGAGGGCCGGGCCCGAGGGCGACGCGGGTCACGACCGGCGCGCCCGTATCCGGGTCGAGCGTGCCGAGCGCCCCGAACCAGGCCTCGCGGATCAGGCGTTGCGCCAAGGCGCGGGCCTCGTCATCCGTCGGGCGAATTGGGTCGGTCGTTGGAGTTGGTTGCGGCATGGGCGACTCCTCGCGGACGTCCTAATGCTAGGACTCAGCCACGCCGTCCGCAATCGACGTCGTCGGCTTTAGGATGACGTAACGACAGATTGCGTGCCGAATCACCCCGTGGTGCCATGTTCCCTCTTCTTGGTTGCCGCCCGCTTTTAACCATGAGGTCGATTTTCAGATGCGGGCTCCGCGCGCATGAAACGCTACAGGCAAGCGCTTGATTAAGCGTGACTATTTTCTGCCTCATTTCCGTGCATTTACAGCGTTAGCGCAATCGGTGTCAAAAAGTTTACAAAAAAATTCAGCGTATAAAGGGGGTTACATGAATCTTAACCTTTGAGTTACAGTGGCGCGGGGTAGAGGGCCTGCACCATGACGCGGGCGACATGCGGACACGCCGTGCCGCAAGGCGAAATTGCTGGGAGGAAACTCATGACTGCGCAAGACAAGGTGACTCAGGTTCCAGAGGTCAAAGAGGTCCCGCCGGGCTTCGAGAACGCCCATGCCGACGCTGCGAAATATCGCGAGATGTACAAGGAATCGATCACCGACCCGGAGAAGTTCTGGGGCCGCGAGGGCAAGCGCCTCGACTGGATCACGCCGTATACCAAGGTGAAGAACACCGATTTCACCTTCGGCCATGTCGATATCAAGTGGTTCGAGGACGGCGTGTTGAACGCCAGCGTGAACTGCATCGACCGCCACCTTGCGACGCGCGGCGACCAGACCGCGATCATCTTCGAGCCTGACGATCCGGAAACCCCGGCGCAGCACATCACCTACAAGGAGCTTTGCGAGAAGGTGAACCGCTTCGCCAATGTGCTTTCGAGCCAGGGCGTGATGCGCGGCGACCGCGTCGTGATCTACCTGCCGATGATCCCCGAAGCGGCTTACGCGATGCTCGCCTGCGCGCGCATCGGCGCGATCCACTCGATCGTCTTCGCGGGCTTCTCGCCCGACGCGCTGGCGAACCGCATCAATGACTCGGGCGCGAAAGTCGTGATCACCGCCGACACCGCGCCGCGCGGTGGTCGCCGCACGCCGCTCAAGGCCAATGCCGACGCCGCGCTGCTGCACTGCTCGGACAAGGTGCGCTGCCTCGTGGTGAAGCATACCGGCGACCAGACCACCTGGATCGACGGGCGCGATGTCGACGTGAAGGCGATGATGGAGAACGTCTCGCCCGATTGTCCGGCGCGTCCGATGAACGCGGAAGATCCGCTTTTCATCCTCTACACCTCGGGCTCGACCGGCAAGCCGAAGGGCGTCGTGCACACGACCGGCGGCTACATGGTCTATGCCGCGATGACGCATCAATACACGTTCGACTATCACGACGGCGACGTATTCTGGTGCACCGCGGATGTCGGCTGGGTCACCGGTCACAGCTACATTGTCTACGGGCCGCTCGCGAATGGTGCGACGACCGTCATGTTCGAAGGCGTGCCGACCTATCCGGACGCGGGCCGTTTCTGGGCCGTGTGCGAGAAACACAAGGTCAACCAGTTCTACACCGCGCCCACCGCGATCCGCTCGCTGATGGGGCAGGGGCCGGAATGGGTCGAGAAATACGATCTGTCCGCGCTCAAGGTGCTGGGCTCGGTCGGCGAGCCGATCAACCCCGAGGCCTGGGCCTGGTACGACAAGTATGTCGGAAAGGGCAAATGCCCGATCGTCGACACGTTCTGGCAGACCGAGACCGGCGGTCACATGCTGACCCCGCTTCCGGGCGCGACGCCCACCAAGCCCGGCTCGGCGACCCGTCCGTTCTTCGGCGTGAAGCCGGTCGTGCTCGACCCGCAGTCTGCGGTGAAGCAGGACGAGACCGAGACCGAAGGCGTGCTCTGCATCTCGGACAGCTGGCCGGGCCAGATGCGCACCATCTGGGGCGATCACGAGCGCTTCCAGGAAACCTATTTCAGCCAGTACAAGGGCTATTACTTCACAGGTGACGGCTGCCGCCGCGACAGCGACGGTTACTACTGGATCACCGGCCGCGTCGACGACGTGATCAACGTCTCGGGCCACCGCATGGGCACGGCGGAAGTCGAGTCCGCGCTGGTCGCGCACCAGGCCGTGGCCGAGGCTGCCGTGGTGGGCTACCCGCACGAGCTGAAAGGGCAGGGCATCTACGCCTATGTCACGCTGATGAACGATGTCGAACCTTCCGACGAGCTGCGCAAGGAGCTCGAGAAGTGGGTCCGCACCGAGATCGGCCCGATCGCGAAACCGGACATCATCCAATGGGCGCCGGGCCTGCCGAAGACCCGTTCGGGCAAGATCATGCGCCGCATCCTGCGCAAGATCGCCGAGAACGATTTCGGCAGCCTGGGTGACACCTCGACGCTGGCCGACCCGTCGGTCGTCGACGAGTTGATCGAAAATCGCGGGAACAAGTGATGGCCGACAGCACGACCATGACGCGGACCAAGCCTGCGGTTCTGATCCTTCTCGGCCCGCCGGGCGCGGGCAAGGGCACGCAAGCGCGGATGCTCGAAGAGAGGTTCGGCCTCGTGCAGCTCTCGACGGGCGATCTTCTGCGGGCCGCGGTGTCGCAGGGCACCGAGGCGGGCCTCGCCGCGAAAGCGGTGATGGAGGAGGGCGGTCTCGTCTCGGACGAGATCGTTCTGGCGATCCTGCAAGATCGCATGGCGGAACCGGACGTTGCTAAAGGGGTGATCCTCGACGGGTTCCCGCGCACCGCCGGGCAGGCTGCGGCGCTCGACAGGCTTCTGGAGGAGAACGGCCAGTCGGTGACCGCGGCGATCAGCCTGGAGGTCGACGACGAGGCGATGATCGCCCGCGTCGCCGGCCGCTACACCTGCGCCAAATGCGGCGAGGGGTATCACGACGAGTTCAAACAGCCCGCGGTCGCGGGCGTTTGCGACAAATGCGGCGGCACGGAATTCAAGCGCCGGGCCGACGACAATGCCGAGACGGCGCGCGCCAGGTTGGAGGCCTATCACGCGCAAACGGCACCGCTGATCGCCCATTACAAGGCGCTCGGTGTTCTCGAGGAAATCGACGCGATGGGCTCCATCGACGAGATCGCCTCGGGCCTTGGGTCGATCGTAGAGCGCGTCTCGGCCTGATTTTTGGGGAGGGGCGGGCCCATGAGGGGCCCGTCTGGAGAGAAACTAAAGGGAGTTAGTCTCATGGCGGACAAATCCTCGTCCAACGCCTATTGGAAGGCGAATATCCGGACCATCCAGATATCTCTGGTGATCTGGTTCATCGTGTCCTTCGGCTTCGGCATCCTGCTGCGCCCGATGCTGGCAGGCATCAAGATCGGCGGCACTGATCTCGGCTTCTGGTTCGCCCAGCAAGGCTCGATCCTCGTGTTCCTGGTGCTCATCTTCACCTATGCGTGGCGGATGAACAAACTGGACCGCGAGCACGGCGTCGAAGAGTAATCTCAGGGAGGAGAGAGGGATATGGATCAGTTTACCCTCAACCTGCTGGTGGTTGGCGCGACGTTCGTGCTCTACATCGGCATCGCGATCTGGGCCCGTGCGGGTTCCACGTCGGAATTCTACGCCGCCGGTCGCGGCGTTCACCCGGTCGTCAACGGCATGGCTACGGGCGCTGACTGGATGTCGGCCGCGTCGTTCATCTCGATGGCGGGCATCATCGCCTTTGGCGGCTACGACACCTCGGCCTACCTGATGGGCTGGACTGGCGGCTACGTGCTGCTGGCCATGCTGCTTGCGCCTTACCTGCGCAAGTTCGGCAAGTTCACCGTGCCGGAATTCATCGGCGACCGTTTCTACTCGCAAACCGCGCGCACCGTGGCCGTGGTCTGCCTTATCGTGGCGTCGATCACCTACGTTATCGGTCAGATGACCGGCGTGGGCGTCGCGTTCTCGCGCTTCCTCGAAGTCGACAACACCACCGGCCTCTTCATCGGCGCGGCGATCGTGTTCCTCTACGCGGTTCTGGGCGGCATGAAGGGCATCACCTACACGCAGGTGGCTCAGTACGTCGTGCTGATCATCGCCTACACGATCCCGGCGATCTTCATCTCGCTGCAGCTGACCGGCAACCCGATCCCGGGCCTGGGCCTGTTCTCGAACGACGTGAACACCGGCGAGCCGATCCTGTCGACGCTGAACGGTCTGGTCTCCGATCTGGGCTTCGCGTCCTATACCGGCCAGCATGACACGATGCTCAACATGTTCCTGTTCACCATGACGCTGATGGTCGGCACCGCCGGTCTGCCCCACGTCATCGTGCGCTTCTTCACCGTTCCGAAGGTCGCCGACGCGCGCTCCTCGGCGGGTTGGGCGCTGGTGTTCATCGCGCTGCTCTATCTCACCGCTCCGGCTGTGGGTGCGATGGCGCGTCTGAACCTGATCTCGACCTTCTACCCCAATGGCGTGAACGAGCCGGCGGTGGAGATGACCGCGATCGAGAACGATCAGAACCTGTCGTGGGTGCGCAACTGGGCCGCGACCGGTCTTCTGTCCTTCGACGACAAGAACGGCGACGGTCGCATCGAGTACAATGCGGGCGACACCAACGAACTGACCGTGAACCGCGACATCATCACCCTCGCCAACCCCGAGATCGCCAACCTGCCGGGTTGGGTGATCGCGCTGGTGGCGGCCGGTGGTCTGGCTGCGGCTCTGTCGACCGCTGCGGGCCTTCTGATGGCGATCTCGTCGGCGGTCTCGCATGACCTGATCAAGTCGCAGATCAACCCGGGCATCTCGGAAAAAGGCGAGCTTCTGGCCGCCCGTATCTCGATGGCCGTTGCGATCGCGATCGCGACCTATCTGGGTCTGAACCCGCCCGGCTTCGCGGCGCAGACGGTGGCTCTGGCCTTCGGTCTGGCGGCGTCGTCGATCTTCCCGGCACTGATGATGGGCATCTTCACGAAGCGCATCAACAACACCGGTGCCGTCGCGGGCATGCTGACCGGCCTGATCACCACGCTGGTCTACATCTTCCTGCACAAGGGCTGGTTCTTCATCCCCGACACCAACATGTTCTCGGATGCGAACCCGATGATCCTCTCGATCAAGTCGACGTCCTTCGGCGTGATCGGTGCGGTCCTGAACTTCATCGTCGCCTACTTCGTCTCGAACGCGACGAAAGAGACCCCGGAAGACATCCAGGAGCTCGTCGAGTCGATCCGCGTGCCGAAAGGCGCCGGTGCGGCAGTCGACCACTGAGACAGCGGCGCGGGACGGGGGAACCCTCGTCCCGCCCCTCGAAAATCCGGCAGGCGCCCCGGGGGGGCGCCGCCACTTCCCGAAGGAAAAGATCATGGCCGCCGATCTGACCCCGATCCTCGCATTTCTCGAAGGCGTCCACCCTTACGACAATCTGCCGCGCAACGAGCTGGAGCGTGTCGCCAGTTCCTTCCGTCGCAGGGAATTGCCCGCCGGGCAGACCGTCTATTCCTATCGCGAGCCGCTCAAGGGCATCTATCTGATCAAGCGCGGATCGGTCGAAGTGACCGACCAGAACGGAGCACTGGTCTCGATCCTCGGTGCGCGCAACACATTCGGTGAGCGCGGACTGATGCGCGACGGGCTCGCCGCGACCACCGCGCGCACGACCGCCGAGACCGTGCTGCTGGAACTGCCTGTCGACGAATTCCGGGAGCTGTCGCAGAACACCCCCGCCTTCGCGCGGTTCTTCAACCGGGTGCGCGGCGGCGAGAGCCGCACCAACTCCATCGCGACGATGAAGATCGCTGATCTGCTGGCGCAGGAGCCGATGGGCTGCGCGCCGGAGACCACCGTGACCGAGGCCGCGCGGCAGATGCGCGACGCACATATCTCCTCTTTGGGCGTAACCGATGCGAATGGCGCGCTGGTTGGGATCGTCACCGTGCGCGACCTGTCGAACAAGGTTCTGGCCGAGGGGCGCGCACCCGACACGCCGGTAGGCGAGGTGATGACGCCCGATCCGGTGACGCTGACGCCCGACGGGCTGGGGACGGACCTTCTGCATGTCATGCTGGAAAAGCGCGTCGGGCACCTGCCGATTACCGATCGCGGGCGCTTCGTGGGCATGATCACCCAGACCGATCTGACCCGCTTTCAGGCCGTAAGTTCGGCCGTGCTGATCCGCGATGTGGCGGGCGCCGAAACGGTGGCCGAAATGGCCGCCGTCACCGCGCGCATCCCGCAGCTTCTGGTGCAGCTCGTGGGCGGGCATCACGCCCATGAGGTCATCACGCGGCTGATCACCGATATCGCCGATGCAGTCACGCGCCGGCTGCTGAAGATGGCCGAAGAGACGCTGGGGCCGCCGCCTGTGCCCTATCTCTGGATGGCCTGCGGATCGCAGGGCCGACAGGAGCAGACCGGCGTCTCCGATCAGGACAACTGCCTGATCCTCGACGACGCCGTGACCGAAGCGGATATGGAGTATTTCCGCCAGTTCGCGAAGATCGTCTCGGATGGTCTGGACGCCTGCGGTTACGTCTATTGCCCGGGCGACATGATGGCGACGAACCCGCGCTGGTGTCAGCCGGTCCGCGTCTGGCGCGACTATTTCAACGGCTGGATCGCCAAGCCCAACCCCGAAGCGCAGATGCTCGCCTCGGTGATGTTCGACCTGCGCGCGATCGGCGGCAACGGGGCGACGCTGTTCCAGCAGCTGCAGGAAGAAACCTTGGCGAAGGCGGCGAAGAACTCGATCTTCGTGGCGCACATGATCGCCAACAGCCTCAAGCATCACCCGCCGCTGGGCCTGATCCGGGGTTTCGCCACGATCCGCTCGGGCGAGCATCGCAATCATATCGACATGAAGCATAACGGCGTGGTGCCAGTGACCGATCTGGCGCGCATCTACGCGCTGCAGGGCCGCCTGCCGGAGGTGAACACCCGCGCGCGCCTGATCGAGGCGGAACATGCAGGCGTGCTGAGCCATTCCGGCGCGCGCGATCTGGTCGAGGCCTATGATCTGATCGCGTCGATGCGACTGGAGAACCAGGCGCATCTCGCGCGCTCGGGGCGCAAGCCCGACAATTATCTTGCACCCTCGGACCTGTCCGATTTCGAACGCTCGCATCTGCGCGACGCTTTCGTTGTGGTGCGAACGATGCAATCGGCCGCCGGTCACGGCAAAGGCGCGATGAGCTGAGGAGAGCTAATGACGAACGATTTCATCTCGACCATTGCCGCGGGCCTGCTGGCCGCCCTCGTGGTCTTTCTGCTGTCGCATCTGAGCAAGCGGATCCGCGGCGAGAAGCTGCCGAAATGGGTGATGCCGGCAGCAATTGGCGCGGCGCTGATCGGCTATACGATCTGGAGCGAATATTCGTGGTTTCCCGAAATGCGCTCCGAGATGCCCGACACGGTCGTCGTGCTGCAGAAGATCGACGAAAGCGTGCCGTGGCGGCCCTGGACCTACCTTGTGCCGATGGTCACGCGTTTCATGGCGGTTGATGGCGGCAAGGTGGAACATCCTGTCGTGGGCAAGCCGGAACTCGTCGAGACCGATCTGCTGCTGATCGGACGCTGGCAGAATTTGCAGACCGTGCCGACGGTCTATGACTGCAAGACCGACAGCCGCGCCGATCTGGTGAACGGAGCCACGCTGTCGAAAGACGGAGAGCTGTCGGGCGGCGGTTGGCTGAAGCTCACGCCCGACGACCCGGGGCTGAAAGCGGTATGCGCAGGAGGATGAAACCATGCCGGGGGGGAGGAAACATCGCGTCCTGATCGTGGAGGACGAGGACAATATCGCGATCGCGCTCGACTACCTGATGAGTCGCGAGGGCTACGAGCATGACCGGATCGACACCGGGCGCGGCGCGCTGGAGAAGATCCGCGAGACCCGCCCCGATCTGGTCCTTCTCGACGTGATGCTGCCCGAAGTGTCGGGCTACGAGATCTGTGAAGGCGTGCGCGCCGACAAGGGCCTCGGCGATGTGAAAATCCTGATGATGACCGCGCGCGGCTCCGCGATGGAGCGCCGCAAGGGGCTCGCGCTCGGAGCTGACGGGTTCATCGCCAAACCCTTCGAACTGCGCGAATTGCGCGAGGAGGTCCACCGTATTCTCGACGGGGAGACGGCCTGATGGATCTCACCCGGCTCTCCCTGCGCACCCGGGTGTTCCTGTTCTTCGCCGCGCTCGCGCTCGGCAATCTCGCGGCGCTGGTGGCGGGGTTGTGGTTCGGCTTCACCCGGCTTGGCGGTCCCGATTTGCTGAACGCTATGGTGATCGGCGGCACGGTCGCGGGCTTCGCGATCCTTGGGCTGATCGCCTGGATCTGGTTTCTGTTCGACGAGAACGTGGCCAAACCGATCGAGCGGCTCTCGGGGATGCTGCGCGCCCGCACCACCGCCGAGATCGAGGGCGAGATGGATGTCGATATCGCGCGCCATCTGGGCGATCTGGCTCCCGCCGCGGCCTCCGTCACGCGTCATCTGTCGGAGACCCGCAACGCCCTGACCGAAGCCGTGCAGCGCGAGACGACGCGGCTCGCGCAGGAGAAGGAGCGGCTCGAGACGCTGCTGTCGGATGTGCCGGTGGGCGTGTTGCTCTGCACGGCCGATCATCAGCTGGCCTTCTATAACGGGCAGGCGGTGGAGCTCTTGGGCTCGGCCCATGCGCCGGGGCTCGATCGGCGCGTTTTCGATTACCTCAACCAGCCGCCCATCGCCCATGCCTATGAGCGTCTTCTGGCGACGGAAGACCCCGATGCGGCCTCGGATCTGCTGTGTTCGACCAAGGCGGAGGGGCGCGTGCTCGCCGCCCGGATGCGGCTGCTGTCGGAGGGTGAGGATCACTACGTCTCGACGCGCCCGGGCTACGTGCTGACGCTGCGCGACGTCTCGGGCGACATGGCCGCTCATGCGCAGCGCGAGCAGTTGATGGATGAGCTGTTCGACCGCATCCGCCGCCCGGCCGCCGCGCTGCAATCGCTGATCGGGGTCCTGACCGCCGACGACGGGCCCGCCCCGGGTCCGGAGCGGGACCGGGTTCGCGAGGCCGCCAATTCCGAGGCGCATCACCTCTCCGCCGCGATCCACGAATTTTTCGAGCGCCACGAGGCGAACCGCGCCGATTGGTGGCCGCTCGCGATGATCCGCGCCTCCGATCTGGGGCAGGCGGTGGCCGCGCGGGTAGCCGCCGAAGGGGGAGCGATTCTCCCGGTCACGGCCGCGCTGATGCTGCGCTGCGAGGGTTTCGAGATGGTCGCGCTTCTGGCGGGTCTGGTGCGTCGCCTGACCGACCGGCGCGACTTCCGGCTGGAGATTACAGAGGACGGCCCCGGCGCGCTGATCGCGCTGGAATGGGAAGGCGCTCCGCTTCCGATCGGAGAGCTGGAGCGCTGGCTTGCCGAACCGCTCGACACCGGGCTGGGAGATGTGACCGGGCACCGGGTGCTCACCACCCATGCCGCCGAAATCTGGCCCGAGAAGCTGGGCGACACGCGTGCGCGCCTGTGTATCCCGCTCCGCGAGGCGCGCCATGTCACCAAACGCCCGAAGCCGGTGCCGCGCGCGGTGGTCTACGATTTCGACCTGCTTGCGCGCGAGCGCGTCGCCGAGATCGCCGACACGCCACTGACCGATCTGACCTATGTCGTGTTCGACACCGAGACGACCGGCCTGCTGCCCACCGAGGGCGATGAGATCGTCCAGATCGCCGCTGTGCGCATCGTCAACGGGCGGCGGATCGATACCGAGGTCTTCGACACGCTCGTCGATCCCAAACGCCCGATTCCGCCCGGCTCGACCGAGGTGCATGGCATCTCGAATGCGATGGTCGAAGGCGCGCCCGACATTGCCAAGGTGGGGCGCGACTTCCATCGTTTCGCCGAGGGCGCGGTGCTGATCGCGCATAACGCGCCCTTCGACATGGAATTCCTGCATCGCAAGGAGGTGGCGATCGGCGAACGGTTCGACCATCCGATCCTCGACACGGTGCTGCTGTCGGCGGTGGTGTTCGGGCAATCCGAGAGCCACACGCTCGACGCGCTAACCCATCGCCTCGGCATCACCATCCCCGAGGAGGCGCGTCACACCGCGATCGGCGACACGGTCGCGACGGCGGATGCCTTCCTGAAGATGCTCCCGGCGCTGCAGGCGCGGGGCTTGCGGACCTTCGGCGAATTGGTGGCCGAGCTGCGCAAACACGGGCGACTGATCAAGGATCTGAACGGGTAGGGGGCCTAGCCCGACCGATAGTTGTCAGCGGAGTGCCTCTGCAGTGCTTAGCTGGCTAATCGTACCAGACCGCGTCCGTGGCTGCCGAGCCACTGAGCAGCCGGTGATAACGAGAAAGGGCGCGGAATACACCGCGCCCTTTTCCTGTTCGTTTTGCGTGATCTAAGCCTCGTCAGCCTTCGCTGGCGTTGTCCGGCTTCCCGAGCGCAGCGCGTGCAACGCCTTCTTTGCCATTGGTGGCGCCAGTCTTTTCGATCCGCTGCGCGATCTCGTCGCGCACGACGTCCGGGCAGTCAGGATGATTGGCGATCCGCTTGGCGTTTGCCTGCGTGGCGGTTTCGCTGAACAGGCGGAAGAACTCTTCCGCTTTGGGCGTGCCCGCAAGTCGGGCCAAGACGCTCTCGAGGCTTGCGAAAAGGGCTTTGTTCGCGCGGTCGTGCTCCCGGTGCTGGTCGAGAGCGATCTGCGCCGTGAGGTTCTCCGCGCGCGCTTTCATTTGGCGCTGGCGGTCGGTCATGCGGTTCCAGTCGATGACGGGATGCCGGTTTTTCTGTGCCATGTAGTCTAATCCTTTTCTGGCGGTCTTTGCAGCGTCTGCCGCGCGCCTGTCGCGAGGCTTCTTGGTTGCTGATGATGAGGTGGGTTCATCGCGCTGCGCGCGGAAATCGAATTCGCGAACTTTTTCACGTTTTCTCATCCGGGCCCCGATCGGTGTTGTCCGAATGGGCGCGCGTCAAACGACGCCGAAGCGCATTCAGTGGCAATGACAGCGATCTGCGCGCTTGTGCGAGACGATGCCGGGCTTTGTCTGGCAGCGTTTTCGCGATCTCGCGAAGCGCAGCGTCCGCCGCCTCGATCTGCGTGAACTCATCAGTGAGCTCCGCGCGCGCTTCTTTGCGTGCCTGTTGGCGGAGAACTTCCAAAGCGCGTCCAAAAAGCGCCCGCACCGGCGATGTCGTATCGACGAGAGCGTCCTGTCGCACGGTCTCGTCCATGTCGGAGACAATATCCACGCGGCCTTTAGCCACCGCAGCCGCGACATCGAGCACGGACTGAGCCTCTCGCTGCCGCTGCGTGACGGTACGCTCTTGATCTGCGAGCGCCGATTTTTCAGCAGCGAGGGTTTTCTCGGACTGCTTCACCGCCTTGTCGCGAGTGGCGAGTTCAATCTCCTGGCTCTCGCGCCATTTCCGTGGGCTGACGTGTTCGCGATGCTTCGGCAACGCGATCTCGGTTCCAGGATCGGTCACCCCTTTCGCGCGCGCATCGCGGACTTTCCTGTTGTGCTTGAGAGCCTCCCTCAGGGCTTGCTTGCGACGCTCGCCGCGCTGGAGCCCGATCCCTGCGAACCATTCACCAACGCTATCTTGAGCTTTTTCATAATTGCGGATCAGCGGATGGACCGCCGGCTGCAGCATTCGCCGACCATCCTTGGTTACGGCACGAGGAACGATCACGGCGTGGATATGATATGCTGTTTCGTCGAGATCAGCGCGTGCGTGAACGCAGTCGTCGCCGAAGTTGGTCAAGAGCCACTCCTTAGCCCGAGTCTCGAATTGCATTTCTCGCGTCGGTCCGCTCTCCCCAAAAAACTTGGTGAGGTCTTTGTCGAACCATTCTTTGTTTACCGTCATAATGATTTCGCGCAGCGGACCGTTTCGGGTTGCCCGCCAGGGATCGCGCGGCCCACGGAAAAGTGCATTCTTAAGTTCCGTCTTCCGACGCCGGCGGCGCAGCTGCTCCAGTTCGAGAAGATGGTTGGCGTGGCGCATGTCTTGAATCTCGTCCCAAGCATCTTCTGCCCAGGTTTTCGAACCAATGAGGCGCCGGTTTTGCGCCATGAGGCTGCTGTCACAATGGCCGTGATCGCCCCCACTGCGCATCCGGTGCTTCTCGTAGCCAGCAAGATTGCGAGGGTGCATCCCTTGCATGCGCATGACGATTGGGTAGTGGGTTTTCGTTGCTGATGACATGGTCGATCTCCGTGTTTGTGAGATCGAGGTGGGTTCATGTCATCTGGCGCAAAAATCGCTGTGAATTTTCCCCGGTATCCATCCGTGGAGGTGCCTGCGAGACGGGTGTCGGGGATGCCAAAGCGACCAGAGGAGGCTCGGCCATAAAGGGCGGAAAGGCGACTTTCGCCGTGCCTGCTGACCCTGCCCCCGATATGTCCTCGCATATAGGTCAGCTCTGTTCATGGTCTGGTCAGTTTAGGATCAGGCTGCAGTTTCTCCAAGGCACGCGTTGCGGCGGGCCGCGTTATGGTCGGTCTACCACTTCGATGTATTGGCGTGAAACTGCGCCTACGATCGAGGCCACGCTTGACAGGATAAGGGAGACGCAGGCCAAACAGCCAGACTAGGATATGGACCTGGGGCGCAGCCTCGATCTGGATGCGGAAGCCTTATCCTTAGGTAGTGAACGGTTCCCGATCGATTGCAGAAGGGTTCAACAGCCCTATGTTCTTCGAATGTGTGGTGCGCTCCAAGGCTTCCAACATTGCCGCCATCTTATCCTGTTCAGAAGTACTCTCATAAAAGAGAAAGTAAGATGCTTTCTTTGACGTGACGGTGCTTCGGATTCGGCTGACTTCCTGCCACGTAACGTCTTCTCGGGCCTTCGGGCTGTAGAAGATGGCATAGTCAGCTTCCGGAAGGTCCAGGCCGCGCTTTCCTGTATCACGGGTGATCAGTAGCAGAATGTTTTCTTCACGGCGAAACAAGTTGAGCCGACGATCATTGAGATCAGGCCGGTTTTTGCCGTGTACAATTGCAACGCGGTATCCGAGTGCGATCAGCTCGTCCTTCACTGCATTCAAGACCCTTATGTTGCGAAAGAACAGAACCCCCTTCTGGCCCTTATGATGGCGAACGATCTTGAGTAGGACGTCGCGTTTTCCGCGAAGGCTGGGCCACATCTCGACGCGACCGTCCCGGCTACGTCCGGGCTCTTCGATCCGAAGTGCTGAAACTGGAAGCCTTTTCGTGAGACTGTTGTCATACTTACTCGTCTCGTCCGAGTAGTATGCGAAGTCCCTGAACATGTCCTCGAAAAGGAAATCCGGGATGTGATTAATCATCTGGAGGCGTGACAGAAGGCCAGCCACGACCGACTTCGATCCCTTGCGGAGTCGGGGACCAAAGGGCGCAATGCTCATTTCGCCGGATAGAATCTTATCGAGCCTCGGGAGCACATAGTTTGGATCGATATGCGTCTGCAGCGCGCCGGAGATCCAGTTCACGAGAAGGCCGAATTCACTCCGGACGGCTGCATCAAATTTAATGACTTCCCGATCCGTTACGGGAACGGCATGGATTTCAGCATGCGGTATGAAATCCCGATAGTATCGTTCCTGTATCTCCACGTATTTCGGATCGAATTCTGTATCCAGAAAGCCCCGGAAGGCAGCCTGGATGCTGTTGTCCATCTGTTTTTCATAGTCATTACTTTTTTCGGACCTTATCGCGGGTTTCGGCTTCTCAGGTGTGGTCGCGCTGACCATGAGTATCCGGCAGCTCTCCGGCACGGCATCGAGAAGGCTTTGGAAAGCCTCGTGGAAGCTTACCCGCACGCCCGAGGCGAGATATCTCTGCGTCAGGAAGGCATCAAACTCATCGACGATCAGAAGCCCGATGTCCGCAACTCTATCCTCACGGATCACATCCTGGCGGATACGGCGCGTAAGAAACTCCGGCATTGAGAATATGACCTCGGCGTGGGCAAATGCCGCCCGCACATGCTGATCATTCTCTCTTGGATCGGTCCCGATGGCCCGTGTGGGCGATGTCGGGTTCAGCCATCGTGATCGCGTGGCTAGCTGGCTGATGAGAGCGCGACGGGGCGCGGTGACGACAACCCTCTCGCCCGGGTTCTCTCTCAGGTAGACCGCTGCTGCCATCCCGCAGATCAGGGTTTTTCCTGTGCCCGTCGGCAAGGTGAGGACCGAATGACGGCCGTCGAGCAGGGCCGACGCGCACTTTCGGGCGGCCGTGATCTGATAGGCCCGGGCATCATAGGGCTGAATGTGGTGTCCCGCCCGGAGAGCTCTCTTTAGGAAAGCGGGAACTGACAGCGCCGCTCTGTTCAAATCAGGCACTAGGAACTCTTCGCTGGTGCCGGGAATTCTTTTTCGATTTCCTTCCTGAGATACTCTCCAACGTTATAACCGCTGCAGAGCAAAAACAGCGAAAGCGCGATCAGGACGGCAAAGAAACCGTAGAACACATAATCGAATATACTTGGAAAAGTGATCGCCTCGGAACTCTGTACGTCGTAAAAAAACCAGAGAACCGCAGCGGCGAAGCCAAGAAGTATGACCGTCATAACGAAGGGCTGCCAATTATAGATCTCTGCGAAATCATACCGGCATTCCCGTTTGGCGGCCTTGGCCTCAGCGCTTGATCCCCGATTTGTCTGCCATTTGGCGCGAATAGCCTGGAGCTTGGCCAACCAATTACCGAGATGGACGGAGAAAAGGCTGATCAGTATACCGAACAAGCTCAAGAGTGAGCCGACGAGAGAGGTGAGCGTCGCTTGATCCATTGTCAGCCCTCAATCTTATCGATGATTAGTGCGAATAGCTGGGAGGGAATATCCACAGTCTTTCGGCCCGGAGACGTGCTCTTGTTGACCGGTGTAGGAAGCGTATCGTCCTCGGCCAGCAACTCGTCGATAATCACGCTCAGTTCGCGATAGGAAATCTTGTCGAGAGACACCGGAACATACTGGGTCGGGTCGCCATTATCGATGTGATCTTGCGCTTCCGCCTGCTTGTTTCGCAGGCCTCTTGCGAGGTTATCGCGTCCCTTTTCGCGCCAGGTTGTCTGCTGTGTCTCCAAAAGAACTCGCGAAATGTATGCAGCGCGTCCATAAGGAACCGAAAAACTGTTGAAAATCCGCTCCGCGCTCGGAGGGTCGTCTGGATAGAAAATTTGAAGCAGCTCCATGAGCCATTCGGTGTACTGCTCGGTCAGGGACAGGTAGACATTCCTTCCACTTATCCAGCCAGATACTTCTCTGACGGCAAGTTTGATTAGAAGTTGGCGCTTCGCTTCATCATCAAATATCTGCTCCTTTAGATCGGCATTGATGCCGTCAAAGAATTCATCATCAATTTCCATCTCGATCTTCATAAAGAACCTCCACCATCGAAACCTCCGCCAAGCATACTATGAATCAGCCGTCGGCACCCACGCATGCACTGCAGCGCAGGGTTGTCAAACTCGCACATCTTGGGCGCGGTATCGCGGCACCCACAACATCGGTCTCAGTATATCCATTCATCGAGGATCTAGGTAGAAAATTCCCGAGGAGCGACCGCGAACGCAACCGATCCTGATTCGGGGCCAGTTGGCGGACGCGTCCGGCAAAACTGCGACGACAAGTTCAACACGTCGCACCGCAACTTGGAGACTCTGAGTCGGAAGTCTGTATTGGGCCGCTCGCACTCGGCCCGGGCAGCAAGGCCAATGGCAGAAAGGTCCGCTCAGCGGACCTTGGCTGTCGGAAAATGCTGCGCGGCGCACGAATGACCGCTTCGGTGCAGCTGCGCCGTGGCGTGGTAACCAAGTCCCAAGGTCCGGAATGGGCCGTCAGTTGAGGTCTGGAAATCCTTGCCATCCACGAAGCAAGTTTTCGGCACGCAAGTGGTCTGGCTCAAGTGAGGCAGTCGTCAAATCTCGAATTAACCAGTGCGCCCTCGACATCCACCCGAACATTATCTGCAACTCCGTCCAGGTCAGGCTTTTGCTGATGTCACCCAGCTCCACAGTGAGGTAAGCCTCATTGCCTTCTGGATGGATCTTCGCGGTGATCCCAATGAGACCGTGACAGACGAGGTTCCTGACGGATAGAGCTTCCCTGAGATGAGCAGCAAGAACATCCGTCAGTCTTGAAGCCAGCTCACGCTGTCCGTCGAGAGGCTGGATTTGGCCAGACCAGAGGTCGAGCTTCCGAGCGATCCCGTGCGCGGGCTTTGATGAACCTGAACCTTTAATCTGCAATGCATCCAAGGACACTGCCAATTCTCTTTCGATCTGCGACCATAAGAAGATCAGCGAGCCGATAGCCCCTTTCATCTGTTCAAAACTTACCGTTGTATGGTCATTGATCATCTTGTGATCAATCTCACTCCCATTCACGATCCGCACAAGAGCCAAAAATACGACGAATGTTAAGTCTCGTTAAGTTGCACCACGGCGTGAGCAACCTGGCATTTGAGGGCAGAGAGCGGCCCTTCGCTACTGTCTCGACGAGCGACAGCAATACGCAGGTTGCGGACAGTGCGCTTAGGGAAACGCGCCTTGTGCGATTGATGTAGTCGGTCCACGGCAAGCGGGCGGAAAAGCGGATCTCGTGGCGGATTGCTACCTGAGGGCGTTGTCTTTACATAGTATCATCAGAAATGATGCGGAAACTGCTGCTTGGCATTGAAGCGCCGTTTCCGTTCTTCACTTTACGAGCGCGCTTCGGGCAGCATGTTACTCCCAGATATCAATTTATTTACGAAACTTTGTGGGGTTACTTCTCTTGGAGAGGTGCTTCTGCCTAGCGAAGTGCGCGTGAAGGGGGGGAACGGGGCTCTCCACAAGGCTTTGAGGGATCTCTGTGACGGGAAGCCCATATCGGCAAACCGGATGGCCAAACTTTCCAGTGCGATAATTGGAAATCTGCTTCGAGATGACGAGGCGCTTCGCGAGGACGTGCTGAGGCAATCACTTGAGGCAATTGCGTCAAACGCTCCGTCAATACAAGTGTCGCGGCAAGTGGTGAGTTTGGAGCTCTGGTATCAATTATATCTGTCGATACCGGAGGCACGATCTCCCCAAACGAAGCAGCGTCTGTACAGCTTACTTGCGGCCTCTCAGGCCACGCTGAGAGAGATCGAAAAGGGCGGGCTAGGTTGCCTTGCGGAGCGATGTGAGGCGGCAGATGATCAAATTTGGCGTCCATGGTTCGAGTATTTGGCCCGACGGTTGCATGGACAAAATTCGATCCCCGAGGAAGTTTGTCTGGCTCTCGGTGTGATGGGCGTATTGGGGCTTGCACTGGTTTGGGTTGCCGAAGGCGCCCGGAATCAAGACTTAGATGAAAAAGGGCAAAAAGTCCTTGTTAAGAATGCAATCGAACTGCTTTTTGTCCATGCCGATGGACAAGCGAATCCGAGAATGTCAGTGGCTAACATTTTGGAGTATGCTCGCCAAGAAGCCAAATGCGAAACTAGAATTGAATTCATCCATAAAGCGTTCGGCACTTCGGGCACTAGAGTCCGGGAGGCGAAGAAATTCTTGTCAGGAGCTGAAATTCCTTCCCACGCTCAAACCATGAATGCGCTGGATGTCGGTATCGATATGGATCCTGACGATAGGCGGGCTTGGAGAATGTTTGCTATGGTCGCCCAATTTATAGCTCGATCTAGTCGGAAACTTGAGGAACTGGCAGGCGCCTCGAGTTTCGACGTCTGCCAGCTATATCATAATTATTTTGTGGCGCTGCAAGCTATCTTGGAACCGAGGTCGATGCCTGCGCGGGCTTCAGATCAGAACAGGTAGCATTCTCGCGGGTCGCAAGAGTGAGCCTCCCAATCGTCCGGCCGACCATCTTCGTAGCCCCGGCTCTCCCAGTAGGCATCATTGTTCGGGTTCAGTTGGTTGGAGTGGTTGTCCATGTCACTTTTCGTCGACATATCTATCCCCTTTGGGTTTGGTTTGAATTCAACTCGGCCAAGCCGATAGGGTGAGGTTTAATCAACGCCAAGATGCATGAAGAGTGGGGAAAATGAGAAATCGTCTCCATCCAGAAGATCGCACATGAGGCCTGCTGCCTGTTTCTTGGACACGGATATCAGTCCGTAACCAAGGAACTGGTGACACAATATGATCGGATGGAAGCATAGCCGCGAGTTCAAGATTGAGGCCGTGAAGTTAGTGATCGAAACTCACGTTTCGATCGCCCAAGCGGCGCGGGGAATCACGCTGCGCCCCTCGCCGGTGGCAACTTTGGGCTGTGACCCTTCGATTGCCGGAGTCTCATGCAGATGACAGTCTCCGTCGACCTTCCTTCCCAACGACTGGTCTTTACACCCGCTCTCCAAACGCAGCTGGCCTAGACACTCCCTAATTCCGGAAGCCATCGCTCAACGGGTGCGTAGGGCCATCTACTCACTAGACGGCCCGCGCAATCGTCCTTCGGCCAATAGCGCGTCCCGTGCGTTCGCTGGGGCACAGCCCCAGACCCGGCGCCGCTGCGCGCCGCATGGGGGAAGTTCCACATCCCCCAAACCCCCAGGGCAGGGATCGTTCGCCACTTTCCCTGCACCCTAAGGCGCCCGTCCGGCGGACCGGGGGAGACTTTCGCCAATCTCCCCGGACCCTCTCGGCGTCCTTCCGACGGATCGAAGAGGCGCTCGCCACCCTCTCCGAACTCTTCCGGCGCCCCCGGCGGGTCGAGAGGGATGTCACCCCTCTCGACGCTCTCCCCAGTACCCGCGCGATCTGCCCGCAGGCGAGCGATCAATGGGGCGCGGGAGGGCAGGCCTCGGCGCATGTCTTGCTTGCGTGCAGCGTCTTTGACGCACGCAATCAAGCCAAGCTCCGAGGCCGCGTATCGGGGTTCGTTGGTGAGGTTTCGCGCGTCGTTTTCCTTCTCAACGACACGAGGCACTCATGCTCCACGATCGATACCTTCGGCTGCTTCCGGGCGGCCAACTCAAGCCCGGCGATATCTTCCTCATGCGCTTCCCCTACGGCTCCGACCGCAGGCGCGACGGCGAGTTCGATATCCCGCCCGGCACGCGTCCTTGCTTGCTCCTCTCGCGCGGACTGATCGGTGATGCACCGATGAACATCGTCGCGCCGGGTGTCAGCCCGGAAGGCCGGCTGCTGCGCGAAGATGACATCGTCATTGCAGATGACGAGCAAGCGGCTGCTTGCGGGCTCTATCGTCCGACGATGTTTCGCGCATCGCATCGGCTCTTCATTGCAACCGGGTCCGACTTGTTCGAGCGCAATGCTCGTATCGGGCGTCTCGGCCCTGCGCAGCGCGAACAATTCGAGGCTGTCGAAACGCTGCTCGCAACCGCACCGCGCGAAGTCCGGTCGCGACTGAGGCCGCGTGTCGCGATCTACCGCCCGAAACCTCTCATCCGACCTTAAAGCGCGCCCCCGATCGGGGCTGCAGCGTCCGTCCGCCTTCTCATTGAGGCGGGCGGATCTTGCAGCCCTGCTTCGTCTCCTGACCCCCAATTTCTTCGAAAGATTACCCATGACCCACGATAAACACCCCTCCGAGCTCACCGCCGAAGAACGCCGCAAAGAGCGCAATGTGCTCGCAAACGTCGTTCACGGAGCGACCGCGAAGCCGTCCCAAAAAGATCTCGAGAACGCGCCGCTTCTCGAAGACTGGATGCTTTTCACTGGCTTCGAAGACATCTCACTCTTTGGTCGCCTGACGGAAGCCAACGGCCGGACCCGAACGCTGATCACGAGGGCACTTATCGCGCTCGATGACGATCTCGAGTGGGTCTATCTCGAAGACGGATACATGCGCCTCGGACCGCGTTTCTCCGTCGAAGAGGCCCCGCCGCATCTCGCGATGCGTGCCGTCGCGACCGATCTGAGAGGGATCCGCACGCAGCTCGAAGGACAAGCATATTGGGCGCAGAAGGCGCTCGATGCGCTTGGCGAGATGCGCTGCGATGCCTGATTCCCTGATGGTCGGAAATGATCCTGATGGGATCGGCTGAACCGTCACCGCTGCGGCCCCTCGATGAGGGCCGCAGCGCCCGCAGTTCAGCAATGAGAGGATGTCCGATGTTTCAACGACCGAACCGGATTGGCGATGTGAACACCATGGCGCGCGAGGCGATCGACGCTCTCGTTGCGCTGCCGGTTGACGCTCTTCGCGGCGCAGAGTGCGATCGCGATCTTTGCGAACGACTTGTGATCAAGGGCGAGGTGCTCGGTGACGAATTTCGCGAAGCGGGCGCCGATCTTCTGCGGCACCTCGCACGGATCGAGCCGGACGAGACGATTGTGCGCAAGCTCGACAATGCGATGCGTCGACTTCGGGACGCTATCAACGGTTCCTTCCGTACGGCTGTTGCTTTCGGCGTCGAGCACGCGAGCAGCATCCAGCGAGCCGCATGATGAAGATATGACGCCGAACGGCGTCGAAGAGATGGCGGTGGTAATCCGCCTGGGCGCGCCAACAAATCCTTTCCGCATATGCTCCAAACTCAACCGGAACCGGCGCGCCCGACTTTCCTTCCATTCGAGCGACGCGGTGTGTTCAAGACTGTTGGTTTGCACGATGCTCAGCGCGTGTGGCTCATAGAATTAGGCCCTAGCGGCCCAGAGCGGCCGTTTATCTGTGAGACGGGATGCTGCGGTTGCAGCCCACTTGCCAGGCATTGACAGGATTGACGTTTTGGATGCCAGCCACAGTAAGTGTGTGCATTTCTGCTCAAGACGACCTCTTACTCGGATTGTACGATCCATGTGATCAATAGGTGTTTGAACACTGCAGTTTGATCGCCCGTCTGTACCGCAAAACGAGTTACGGCAAAACGTGGCTGGCACCCAACTACACGGTATCCTAGGCGTAGACGCTGCTCAATTCTTTCTTTTCGATCATGTTCAATAGGTCGATACCATCCCAGCGCACAAACCAATGCTGCTGTTGGATTTCGTCGATTAGCGCTTCAGCCTCGGCAACAGTGATGTTTCCGGGGTTCGCGCCAATCCTGTTCCATGAAGCCCGAAGCAACTTAGCTCTCTTGGCCCTATCTAGATAGGGACAAGCAAGGGAATCCAGCAACAGATGCACTGCTTCAGAATCCCTATTCAGGTGCTTCTCGGACGAAACTCGCTTACAGATGAGATCCCAAATTTCGTTCCTCTGGTCAGCGAACTCTGGTCGATCACCATAGATGAATAGCTTTACGACCAACTCGAAGTAACCTTGGTTCTTCCTGTCCAGCTTAGCGAGTGAGATCAGCTCGTGCTCCAGTTGCCCATCGCCCCCAAATTGTTGAAGACTAACCAGAATGTTGAGTATCTCGATTGGGATCACAGAATTTTTCGAGAACAAGCCTTCGAAGCTAGGTGCCCTCGCCAATTGTGACGCCCAACGAAGGGAGGCTTCTTTGAGAATGTCAAAACCTTCAGGGTCATGTTCCTGCAAATGCTGCGCAGCGCGCACGATGGCGTGAGACAGGCGAAGCGATGACGCGACGGTAGGGTGAAGCGTAAAGAAGTAAAACCCAACATCGAGCAGGAAAAAGAACATTTGCCGATAGTCCCGACCAACAACAGGACTGTCTTCCAACGCAACAAGATCACCGTACCCGTCAGCTATATCGATTGCTTTCCGACGAACCGCGCCAATTACATAGTTTGCTACCGCGTCGTAACCAAGCTCAGAGGAAAAGCATGCTGCCTTAACCTCTCTGGTGAACTTTCCAAACAATGATCGATACTTGTAAATATACTTCGGGAGTAACGCCCTCTTGCCGCTCGCAGGCAGGGTAACAGTTTCAAAGAGCTTTTCCCAATGAGCGCCAAGGGATTTATTTATCTCGTCGATCACCAGAGATTTTTTTGAGTAGAATGGCCGCTTGTCGAACTCTCTTTTCCCAGTATTCAGATGCAGATTGTACTCTCGCAACGCGATTGATAGCTCGTGCTCCACCTGCTCCGCAATCGCTGGGTCATTGGAAAAGACATAGTAGTTGTCCACGTACCGCCTGCACTCATAGTCGACGCCATCACGTATGGGAGGGCTTTTATCTTCAAGGTTTCGGCGTGCGTTTTGATCTACCTTGGCGAGAATGATTTCCGCAAAGATGCGACTGGCCTCCGGGCCAATGCAGATTCCACTCGTTTCGTTGTGGTTGAGCCTCTGCATTACCTTATCGAATCGATTTCCAAAACTATGCGCAAACGTATTTTCTTTCGCCTCCTCCTTGCTCTTTGTGGCCCAAGCCATGGAGTGCGTGTAAATGCTGTCAAAACACTTACTAATGTCCAAAGACAACAGGTAACGAAATTTCTTTTCTAAGCGGATGTGGTCGCTCGAAGCGAAGAATTTGTAGAGGCGCTCAAATCCTGCATATGCGAAATAGCTTGCCGGGTTACGCACCAGTTTGTCCAATTCCGCTGTATCAACGGTAGCGTTCTTGTACTGGTTCTTATCTTGCACTGTGGATGGTACAAAAAAGGAACTCCCAACTTTCTTCGGCGCACGAATGGAGAACGGTCCGCGCCCGGAGTACTCGCAGATCAACTCATCGTATTTTTGATAGAAATCAGTCAATATGACCTGGCCCCTCGGATGCAGGAGGCTCAAGGTTCTGACGCTTCGAGAATCTTTGACGATATTGTACCGTAGCGGAACGGTGTAGCTCTTGCCGTCGTCCATCAACAAAAGGGCGTTTACCAATTCTTGGAAGTGCGCCGATTTCTTGGCTACCCCATGCAGGTTCTTGTAGAAACCATCGTTGCTTACGATTATCGGCACCTCGAAAGGTGACGTGTCTGTGAGTACCACACGCCACTTGTCGGCTCGGTTTAAGTTGACCCGTGACTTTCTCCTTCTAGACATACTTCCAGCACTCCATTAGGTCGGCCAACCGATCAGCACTGAAACGGAAGTGAACGCGATTGGCGAACCCGCTGACGAATGAATACTTGAGAAGCTCTTTTCTTTGACGGTTTGTCAGAGCCAACGCGAGCCTCCCTCCAATCGTCCCTGAGCGGCACAGAACCATTCCCGAGAAAAACTTATCAAGCTCAACGAGTGCAGGTGCGTTACTGTTGATGAGACTGTACGTGTGCTGCAGACCCGCGCTTCGCTTCTTTTGCTGTCTTTCGTCAAAGAACTGATAGCCACAGGTCAAAATACGGACGCGACCTATGAGGTCTTCAAAGCTTCCGTCAGCCAAATACTGGAGAAGGGATTTCACGATTCTCGTCTTATTCTTTTTGACCTTTGACGAAGCGATATCCAACTCAACTCTGCGAACGAAGGGGCGGTCTTTCCCGGTTTCGAAGACGTTAAACTTAAAGCCTAGGTAATCAAAGCTGTGCTCAACGGATGTCGGCTTTTTCTTCGTGTTTCCGAAGACGTAGACTTTCGATTTGGAGAAATTCAATTTCAGCCCCAGAGGCAAAGCTTCCTCGATTTGCACCTTAAGCAAGTTCGGATTTTTCAATTCTGGTAGGATTAAAACTATGTCATCAACATACCGGGCAAAGTAGTGTGCGTTTAGTTGTTCCCGCATTCTTTGGTCAAAATCTTGCAAATAGAATTCACTGAGTTCCGCGCTTATTGCCAAGCCTGGAGGCAAGCCGTTCACCGAGTTGAGTTTACATTGCTCAATCAGCGACCTTACAACAGTCCTCGTGCTTGGAGCAGTCATGAGCCTTTTGCTGAGTTGGCTTGACAGAAAATCCTGATCAACGGATGGATAAAAATTCTTGATATCCATCTTTGCAACAGTAAACGGCAATCCTTCTTCGCAGAGCAACTTTAGGCGACGCGCTATCTCGATCCGACTTCCCTGTTTTGATGCTGTGATTCTGCGAATGTTCTGAGCAGCCTTTCGCAGCACCAGATCGCTCGCCAAATCATTCACCTGATAGATGGTCCGGCCAGCCAAGTTATTGGGCGTCAATGGCAGAGAGGAAAAACCATTTCGTGCTGTGGTGACTGCCTGATTAACCAAAGCTTCCTTGTGGGCCTCGCTCTTCAGTGCAGGCTGCTTTAGAAAATCACTTTTGTTCAGGTGCCTTGAAAGTGCCGCGTTGCCAAATGTGGGATCGTACATCAAAAATTACTCTTGCTAGCTCGCCACAACCCTACGTCGAAAAGTAGCTGGAGGGGAAGCGTTGGGAAAAGGGCAACGTCCGTTCAGCGAAAGTAAAACATGGTGCTTCGCGATCGCAGCCAGCGACCGCTTTCCGCCCTATTGAGCGCGTGTCCGCCCGTGAGGCGAGCGCGAAGGTCGGTTTCGTTCGCAATGAACTCGAGCTTCATGCTGACCTTTTCGCATCGCGAATTTCAGTTTTTTCGTGATCGCGTTTCCGCGCTCTGACCGATGAACCCAGCTTCCTTAGTAGGACCACTCTACTAAGGAGCTTGCCATGCCATCCACCCCCATCACCGCCGCGAACAATATACTCGATGAAGCGACGATCGTGCCACCAGCCTGCAGCGCGATCGCACGGTTGCTCGCGCGCGCTGTTGTCCGGGATCTCGCGAATGCGATCCCCGCCAACAGCCCCGCCGCGCCTAAGAAGGAAGAAGCACAATGACGAAACGCGTCGCAATCTATGCTCGCTACAGCTCCGGTCTCCAGAAGCAAACGTCGATCGACGATCAGGTCGCGATGGCGGAGCGTTTTGCAGCCGAGCGCGGATGGGTGGTGACACATCGTTTCACCGACTATGAGAAATCTGGACGCAACACCCGCCGCGAGGGTCTCCAGGCGCTGTGCGCTGCGGTCAACGCGCGGCGGGTTGATGCGATCGTCATCGAAGCCGTGGATCGTCTAACTCGCAAGATCGCGGACGCTCTCAATCACTACGAGCTGTTCCAGTTTCAGCAGGCCGAGCTCTATTCGGTTGCCGAGGGTCAACAGGACTTCTTCAAAGTGCTGATCAATGCGCTCGGCGCGCAGCTTTATGCGCAGATGATCGGCGAACACACGCGCCGTGGCATGGTTCAAGGGCTCACCCGGAAACGGCTTCACACGAGCGCATACGGCTACCGCAAGCGTGACGGCGACGAAGGCCTCAACCGCGAGATCAATCCCGAGGAG
Organism: Thioclava sp. F1Mire-8; assembly: GCF_002213165.1. Lineage (NCBI taxonomy): Bacteria > Pseudomonadati > Pseudomonadota > Alphaproteobacteria > Rhodobacterales > Paracoccaceae > Thioclava > Thioclava sp. F1Mire-8. The sequence continues at coordinate 329,500 of NZ_NBNY01000002.1, forward strand.
GCGGACATCGTGCGCCGCATCTTTCGCGAGTTCGCTGACGGGCATTCGACGCAGGCGATCGTCAAGCGGCTGAACGGAGATGGCATTCCGGCCCCGCGCGGTGGCACATGGGATATCAGCACGATCCGCGGGAATCCTGCACGGTTTGAAGGCATGCTCCGCAATCGTCTCTACATCGGCGTTGCAAGCGTCGCGAAGACGTCACGCCGCTACCATCCGGAAACCGGCAGCAAGGAAGTCTACGAAACCCCAAGCGCCGCCGCGGAGATCGAGATTCCGGCGCTACGGATCGTCGATCAAGATCTCTGGGATCGCGTGGAGACGCAGCTTGCGACCCAAGCCGCGAAGACCAAAAGCAAGGGTAATCCCGTCGGGGCCCGGCGCAGCAAGCATCTTCTGAGCGGTCTGCTGGTCTGCGGCTGCTGCGGCGCGACTTATGTGAAAGTCGGACGAACCCATTTCGGCTGCCGCGAAGCCCGCAAAGGCGCGTGCAGCAACAAGACGACCATCCACCGTGACCGGATCGAGGCGCGTGTCTTCGCGAAGCTCCGTGGCACCTTTCTGACGCCGGAATTGGCCGCGAGCTTCGACGCCGCGCTGAAGGCGGAGTACACGGCGCTGGCGAACGATCAGGGCGTAGACACCGTAACGCGGCTTGAGCGACGTCTTAAGAAAGCGCGTACGAGCCGCCAACGGATCTTTGATGCGATCGAGCAAGGCGCACCCTACAGCGCTTACAAAGCGCGCGCGGAAGACCTCGAACGCGAGATCGCCGATCTTGAAGCTGAACTGGCTCAGCATCAGGAAACCCGCGCGGTCCTACCGCAGCTTCCGAGCGACAGTGCCGCGCTCTTTGCACGTGCCGTTCAGGAACTCGAGACTTTGCTCGCCGATCCCGAGCTCGTTCACCAGGCCAACGAGCACCTCCGAGAACTAATAAGGCGGGTCGAGTTGAGACCCGACCCAGACGCACCAGATGCCCTTGCCGCCGAGATCCTCACCGATCTCGGCGCTTTGCTTTCCGCAGGTGGCGCTACGCCGAGCATCGGCAATATTTTCAGCTCTACGAGGCAACTATCGATTAGACAGGGGGCTCTGCCCCCACCTCCTCCGGAGAGCCCCCGGATATTTGGGCCAAGGCGAAGTGCGGCCGCGCCCCTGATGTCAGAGAATCTCGAGAACCGTTTCCGGCGGGCGGCCGATGCGGGCCGCAGTCTCGGTCAGCACCAAGGGGCGCTCGATCAGCTTCGGGTTGGCGGTGAGCGCCGAGAGGATTTCGTTTTCGCCGGCCTCCTTGGAGAGGTTGGTATCCTTCCAGCGGATCAGGGCGGAGGCGGGCTGGCCGAGCTTCATCAGCGCGTCCTGCAGTTCGACCATGGTCGGCGGCTCTTTCTGGTAGTCGCGCACCGCAGGCGCGATCCCGCGCGCTTCGAGAAGTTTCAGCGTCTCGCGCGATTTCGAGCAGCGCGGATTGTGCCAGATCGTTACAGCCATTTGTCTCTCCCGGTGCCGATCGCCTCGGAAACGCTGGCGAAGCCGTCGCGTTCCAGAAGGGCGTCGAGGCCGCGTGCGATATCTGCAGCGAGCGAGAGGCCGGAGAACACCATCGCGGTGTAGAGCTGCACCGCCGAGGCGCCCGCGCGGATTTTCTCGTAGGCCTGCTCGGCAGAGCCCACGCCGCCAACACCGATCAGCGGCAGGGCGCCCGCAGTATGCCGCGAGAGCTGGGCCAGAACGCGGGTCGATCTTTCAAACAACGGTGCGCCGGACATGCCGCCCTGATCGGAGGGGTTGGGCGAGGTCAGCCCCTCGCGCGAAAGCGTCGTATTGGTCGCGATGATCCCGTCGATCCCGCTTTCCAGCGCGACCTCGGCGATCTCGGCCAGTTCCTCGGCGCTCAGATCGGGGGCGATTTTCAGGAAGACCGGGATACGCCGCGCGAGGCCGTCGCGGGTCTCGATCACGCCTGCCAGCAGAGCCGCCAGCGCGGCTTTGCCCTGCAGGTCGCGCAGCTTCTCGGTGTTGGGCGAGGAGACGTTGACCGTTGCGAAATCGATATGCGGGCCGGCATGGGCCAGAACGGTCGCGAAATCTTTCGCGCGGTCGGCGGCGTCCTTGTTGGCGCCGAGATTTAGGCCTACCGGAATGCCCTGGGGGCGCTTTGCCAGCCGCTCGGTGATCGGCTCCATGCCCTGATTGTTGAAGCCGAAGCGATTGATCGCGGCGCGGTCAGCGGGCAGCCGCCAGAGGCGCGGAGGCAAGTTGCCTTCCTGCGCGCGCGGCGTCGCGGCGCCGACTTCGATGAAGCCGAAGCCCGCGCGCATCAGCTGCGGCACGGCCTCGGCGTTCTTGTCGAAGCCGGCCGCAAGGCCCACCGGGTTCAGAAGCGACATCCCCGCCAGATCGGTTTTCAGCCGGGGCAAAGTGATCGGGCCGGGCAGGGGCGCGAGCCCCATTCGCAACGCGCGCAGCGACAGGCCATGCGCCTTTTCCGGGTCGATCTTGTGAAAAACCGCGAGGCCCGCACGCTCGATCAGGGTGGTCACGACATTTCCTTCGGGAAGATATGGCCCGCAGCGCCCAGGGGCAGGGCGTGGTCCCAGACGACTTCGCTGAGATTCAGCGGGCGGTAAAGATGCGGGAAGAGCTGATCGCGGCGCGAAGGTTCCCACTTCAGATCGGCGCCCATCGCGGTGGAGTCGAAGGCGACCAGCACCAGATCGGATTCGCCCGCGAAATGTTTCGCAGCCGTTTCGACGACCTGATCGGCGGTGGAGAAATGGATATAGCCGTCCGCGAGGTCGACCGGAGCGCCGAGCGTGTGCCCGGCTTCGCGAAATGCATCCCATTCGGGGCGACGGAGGATTTTGTAAATCAACATGGCTTTCCCTTGCCCGAAAACGCGCCGTCCGGTCAAGCGTGGGGCTTGTGCCGCGCGCGTGGCGGCATAGCTTTGTGCCATGTGCGGACGTATGGCCAACACTCTTCCTGTCGATGCGATGGCGCGTCTGTTCAAGGCGGTGCCCGGCAATGACGTGCCCGATGGCGAGCGGTTCAACATCTGCCCGACCCAGAGCCTGCCGGTCTGCGTCTCCGGTGAGGGGCAGCGGCAGTTGCGGGCGATGCGCTGGGGCTTCATCCCGCATTGGTACAAGACGCCGACCGACGGGCCATTGCTGATCAATGCGCGCTCGGAGACGGTGGCGGAGAAGCCCGCCTTCCGGGCGGCGATCCGGTCGCGGCGCTGCCTGATCCCGGCGGATGGCTTCTATGAATGGCATCGCGAGGGGGAGGCGAAGCTGCCTTTCTACGTTTCGCGCAGGGACGGGGCGCCGATGGTGTTCGGTGGGCTCTGGCAGGACTGGGAGAAGGGCGGCGAGTTGCTGACGACCTGCGCCATCGTGACGGTGCCGGCAGGCCCGACGCTGGCCCCGATCCATCACCGCGAGCCGCTGGTTCTCGAGCAAGCCGATTGGGCGAAATGGCTGGGCGAGGAGGGCCATGGCGCGGCGACACTGATGCAGCCCAGGCCCGAGGGCATCCTGCAGGCGTGGCGCGTGGGCCAAGAGGTGAACTCGAACCGCGCCTCCGGGGCGGGTTTACGCGAACCGTTTGCCAATCCCGCTTGAATGGCGCGGCGTGGACCGCTAAGGAGAGGCCAGAGTGCGGGTGTAGCTCAATGGTAGAGCCGCAGCCTTCCAAGCTGAAGACGTGGGTTCGATTCCCATCACCCGCTCCATTTTCCCCAAGATCACTGTGATACGCGTCTTCGAGACGAAAAAACCGCCCGAGGGACGATCGGGCGGCTTCAGACGTTCGGGATGTGCGGGGTGCGCAATGCTGCGCTCATTTGGTCAGGATCAGCTTGCCCGCCTTGGTGATGCGTAGCGTATAGACCTGACCGTCCAGCACGATATGGGCGAGGTTGCCCTTGCCGGTCAGCACCTCCGCGTCATGGACGGGCAGGGCGTTGGCGAAGCTTTCATTGATGCTCATCTCTGGCCTCCCTCGATCCGGTCGAGCGTCGCTTCGAGCGCGCTTTGGCCCGGGGGGAAACCGCTGCACAGCGCCTCGACGATGTCGCGCAGGCTCAGCGGCGGGTCGGTATCAACATGCGTGTCGGCCCGGTATCGGGGGCCGGGGGAAGAGGGGCGTTTCATCTCCGGTCTCCATCTCGCGATATGCGGCTCGTCGGGGATCGACTGGCTGATGGAAATAACCTGAGTGAAATTATCAGAATTGTAAAGATGATTCTTTTACTAGGGAATTGCGCAGGGTGCTCTGCGCCCGCGCAGAGATAACGGGGGAACCGTTCGGAATCAGTTTGAGGGGCGGATCAGAACCACTGGCCTGGTTCGATCAGACCCAGATCCATGAGTTGCTGACTCGACCAGTTGAAGCGCTCGGAATTGACCCAAGTGAAGCTGTGCACGTCATAGGTCGAGCCGGGATTGAACTTCAGCGCCTTCGCCACCCGGAACGAGGCGGTCGCACAGGTCAGGTTATGGTGCCATGGGCAGGAATAGGTGTTGTATTCCTCGTCGTTGAACGTGTGATCGGGGCGCAGCTTCAGGCCGGGCTTGGCGCGGAACAGGGCGATCCGGTCGATCTTGCGGCGCTCGGCGGGGACGTGCTCCTCAAAACGCCAGCGCAGCCCCCCGAAGAAATCGAGCTGCCGCTCCTTCGGGTGGTCGTGGTTCTCGGGATCGAGCCGGGCGAGCGCGTAATAGCCCGCCTTGTCGAACATCGCGTTCTCGGTATCGACGCCGTTCGGATGCGCCTCCAGATCGCCGGTATAGAGGTCGATCACATAGCTCAGCATCGAGGCGCGGCGTTCTTCGGTGTGGAAGCTCAGCACCTCGCCGATCGTGCGGCTCTCGCAGAAGGGGAAGAACAGGTATTCCGCGTTGAAGCAGTAATAGAGCCAGGTTCCCCCGGGTACTGCGGCGATGATCGGGTTGATCGCGAGGGGGGCTGCGTCGCGGCGGTTCAGCTCGAAATCGATGCGGTGGATTTTCGTCGGGCTGTCGGCGGCCAGATCGTCCGGCAGATCCATCGCGGCATGGCCCAGAACCAGCAGCACCGGGAAGCCGAGGTCGATATGGTGGCGGATCGTGCTCTCCAACTCGACCCCGTCCTCGGCTAGGATCACGCCGACCGGACCTTTGGATAGCGCTGCGCTCTGACGGGTGAGGAAATCGATCAGCGAGGAATATTTCATGCCCGATTTAGCCCTTTCGCGGGGTCTTCGGGCGCAGGATCGGAGAAGGCCCGCATGAAATCAAGCCTTTACGGCCCGCGCCATGCGCGACCTTGCGGGAAAGGGCGGTTTGGCTGTATCAGGCGCGCTGGAAAGACGCGCGAGGATTGGCATGAGCGACGCTCCGAAAAAGCTGCATATCAAAACCTATGGCTGTCAGATGAACGTCTATGACAGCGAGCGCATGGCCGAGGCCATGGGCGCCAAGGGCTACGAGCTGACCGACGATGTGGGCGCGGCGGATATGGTGCTGCTCAACACCTGCCATATCCGCGAGAAAGCGGCCGAGAAGGTCTATTCCGATCTGGGGCGCCTGCGTCCGTTCAAGGAGGCCAAGCCCGACCTGAAGATCGGTGTCGCGGGCTGCGTCGCGCAGGCCGAGGGCGACGAGATTTTGCGGCGCTCGGATCTGGTGGATCTGGTCGTGGGCTCGCAAAGCTATCACAAGCTGCCCGCACTGGTCGCCCGCACCGACAATGGCGCGCGCCCCGTCGAGACCGAGTTTCCGCTGGAAGACAAGTTCGACCATCTGCCCGCGCGCCCCGTGCAGGCGCGCCCGACCGCGTTTCTGACTGTGCAGGAAGGTTGCGACAAATTCTGCGCCTTCTGCGTGGTGCCCTATACGCGGGGGGCCGAAGTTTCGCGCCCTGCCGAGAAAATCCTGCGGGAGGCGCAGGCGCTGGTCGAGAAAGGCGTGCGCGAGATCACGCTCTTGGGTCAGAACGTCAACGCCTATCACGGCGAGGGAGAGGGCGGTGACTGGTCGCTCGCGCGGCTTGCCCGGTCGCTCGCCAAGATCGATGGGCTGGAGCGTATCCGCTACACCACTTCGCACCCGAATGACATGGAAGACGATCTCATCGCGGCCCATGGCGACGAGCCGAAGCTGATGCCCTATCTTCATCTGCCGGTGCAATCTGGGTCGGACAAGATCCTCAAGGCGATGAACCGCAAGCATACGGCGGAGAGCTATATCCGCCTGATCGAGCGTATCCGCGCCGCGCGCCCCGACATCGTGATCTCGGGCGATTTCATCGTGGGCTTCCCCGGCGAGACCGATCAGGATTTCGAGGACACGATGTCGCTGATCCGGGAGGTCAATTACGGCATGGCCTATTCGTTCAAATACTCGCCGCGCCCGGGCACGCCCGCGGCTGGCGCGAAAGGCGCGGTGCCTGCCGAGGTCGCGGACGCGCGGCTGCAAGAGCTTCAGGCGCTTCTGACCTCGCAACAGCGGGCCTGTCAGGAGAGCATGATCGGGCGCGAAGTTAACGTGCTCTTCGAGAAGCCCGGTCGTCTTGACGGCCAGTGGGTAGGCAAATCCGATTACCTGCAGGCGGTCCATGTCTCGGGCGAGGGGCTCGGTCCCGGCGTCCTGGCGAAGGTGCGGATAACCGGTACGGCGCCAAATTCGTTGGCGGGCGAGCTGATCTGAGCGCGCAACGCGTCACTGCATCAATTGAAAAGGGCCGCGTCATCCGCGGCCCTTTCTTGTTGGAAGCCTTCGCCGATCAGTTCGGGCCGGGCGGATCGTTCGCGATCGCTTTCAGAAGCTCTTTGCGCAGACCTTCCGGGTTGCCCACGAGGCTCTCGTTTCTGCAGATTTGCGTCGCGAGGCCGTTCGCATCGCCGTAATCGTAGCCGAACGCCACAAGGTCATCGACGAAGCTGCCCTGCGGGTGATCCCAGATCGTCTCGCGCCAAGGGCCACGGAAGCAGTCGATATGAATCTGTTGCTTGCGGGTCGGGCCGCAGACGGTCTTGTTGTTGACGTGATCGCGCCCCACCGGGCCGGTGTAGCAGCTCGTACCGGCCTGGGCGGCGCCAGCGAATGCCATACCGGTGAGCAGCGCGGCGGCGGTGATTGCAATGGTCTTCATCTTCAGAGACTCTCCTGATCGGGCAGCGGAATAACATAGGTGCTCGTGATCCTTCCGATCCGAGCACCATCTGCCCGCAGTTTGCCCAGATTGAATCCAAATTGGCGAGAGTTTGTCGATATTTGCCGGGCATGTGAAAACAATGGCGGGAAAAACATGGAGGATGTTTAGCCTTCCGCGACAGTTTTCCCGCTAAGGTTGTGTAAAGCTTGCCTTTTCCTACGCGATTCTGCGTCTTTGACGGGCCCTCGGCGGCTTGGCGATTCGGGGTTGTCGCGCGGGGCAACCGTGCCACGGATGTTCGACCCGCTCAGCGACTTGCGTTCCAGATCGACCCGTCTTTGCCTAAAAAACAGGCGAAGTGACCAGACGGAACCGCGCTTGAGTTTTTTCGTTTCAGTTTGATGAAATTCGATACCTCGCCTAGGAGGGCGGGAAACCAGTGCTTGCGTGAATCCCCCAAGGCAGGCACCATATCTTTACCAAACCAGCTAGGGAGACTCTGTATTTGGGCTTCAGCGCGATCACACCCCCGCCTCGCTCTCAGGATGCTCACGAGACGCTTCTTGAGTTCCCCAACAACCGGCTGCTGATCGATCTTTGCGGTGAATTCGACCGCAATCTGGCCCAGATAGAGCACAAGCTGCAGGTTCACATCCTCCGGCGCGGCAATCAGCTGGCCGTGGTGGGCGAGCCGGAGGCGCAATCGCAGGCCGCCGCCGTGCTGCATCAGCTGTATCAGCGCTTGGAACAGAACAAGCAGATCGACGCCGAAGAGGTGGATGCCGCACTGCGCATGGCCGATCTGGGTGGCACCGGGACCACGGTGGACGAGCAGCTCGAGATGTTCGAGGCGGGCAAGTTCGAGATTCGCACCCGCAAGAAGCAGGTCGAGCCGCGCACCGAGGCGCAGAAGGCCTATGTGAAGCACCTCTTCGAGCACGAGCTGGCCTTCGGGATCGGGCCGGCGGGCACCGGCAAGACCTATCTCGCCGTGGCTGTGGGCGTGACCATGCTGATCGGCGGGCATGTCGACAAGATCATCCTGTCGCGTCCGGCCGTCGAGGCGGGCGAGCGTCTGGGCTTCCTGCCCGGCGACATGAAGGACAAGGTCGATCCCTACATGCAGCCGCTCTACGACGCGCTGAACGACTTCCTCCCCGCCAAGCAGCTCGCGAAGCTGCTGGAAGAGAAGCGGATCGAGATCGCGCCGCTCGCCTTCATGCGCGGGCGCACGCTGTCGAACGCCTTCGTGGTGCTCGACGAGGCGCAGAACGCCTCGACCATGCAGATGAAGATGTTTCTGACCCGCCTGGGCCAAGGCTCGCGGATGGTTATTACCGGCGACCGATCGCAGGTGGACCTGCCGCGCGGGATGCCTTCGGGACTGCAGGATGCCGAGCGTATCCTCGGCCATGTCGAGGGGATCAGCTTCAACTACTTCACAGCGAAAGACGTGGTGCGTCACCCGATGGTCGCGAAGATCATCGACGCCTACGATCAGGCGGAAGGCACCTGAAGCCGGGAGGCTTTAACGAAGAATTAGTGATTTGCCCGCGCCTCGGCGCGGGCATTTCGCTGTGTGGTGACGTGTCTGGAAATCTGACAAAGGGCCGCGCTTGACCCTCGAGAGGGCGCTTTGTCTTGCAAGGCCGCATGATATCCGAACGCGCGAGGATATCGCCAATGCGCCGTCCCCGGGGGGCGGTCGCCCCCGTACGGGGCCAACGAAAAACGCCCGGCCATTCGGACCGGGCGTTTTCAAATTCCATCGCGAAGACCTCAGTCTTCCTTCTTGCCTTCCAGCGCCTCGATGCGGGCCTTCAGCGCGGCGTTCTCTTCGCGGGCTTTCTGCGCCATCGTGCGGACCGCGTCGAACTCCTCGCGGGTCACGAGGTCGCGGTCGGCGAGCCACCGGTCCATCCAGCTTTTCATCGCCGTCTCGGCCTCGTCCTTCGCGCCTTGGGCCACGCCCATCGCGTTGGTCATCAGCTTGGACATCTCGTCGAACATCTTGTTGGGCGGCTGCATCGGCATCCCCTTGCGGTCAATTTCTGCTTCCCTGACTATATGGGCCGCGTCGGTGCCGCTGGCAAGGTTGACTTCCCGGCCCGCGCAGGGCTTTCTCGCGGCGATTTCTGACAGGAGACCGCCTTGCTGCCTCTGGCCATTCCCTTCCCGCAATTCGATCCGGTCGCCCTTACGATCCCCGGTCTGGGCCTGCCGATCCGCTGGTATGCGCTGGCCTATATCGCGGGGCTGATCGCGGGATGGCGGATCATCGTGGCGCTGATGAAGCGCGATACGCTCTGGCCGACGAACAGCGCGCCGATGGCGCCGGGCAAGGTCGAGGACCTGCTGACGGCGGTGATCGTGGGTGTGGTGCTGGGCGGGCGGCTCGGTTTCATCCTGTTCTACGAGCCTGCATGGTATCTGGCGCATCCGCTCGACATCGTGAAAGTCTGGCAGGGCGGCATGTCTTTCCATGGCGGTTTCCTGGGCACCCTGGTCGCAGGCTGGTGGTTCGCGCGCCGTCACCACGTGCCGAAGCTGCAACTCGCCGACGCGATGGCGTTGGTGGCGCCGATCGGGCTGTTTCTCGGACGGATCGCCAACTTCATCAAGCCGGAGCTTTGGGGGCGTCCGACGGACGTGCCGTGGGGCGTGATCTTCCCCGGTGAACTGGCGCAGACCTGCCTCGGGATCGCGGGGCAGGTGGACGGGTCTTGCGCGCGCCATCCCTCGCAGCTCTACGAGGCGGGGCTCGAAGGGCTGCTGCTGGGACTGATCCTCTGGGGGCTGGTGAAGTTCGGTCGTTCGCTGAAGCGTCCCGGGCTGAGCCTCGGCGTCTTCCTGATGGGCTACGGAGCCGCGCGCGCCTTCGTGGAGCTGTTCCGGCAGGGCGATCCGCAGTTCGTGACCCTCGGCAATCCCTATGGCCACGTGATCCGCTTCACGGACGGTTGGGGGCTGACGATGGGGCAGGTGCTGTCGCTGCCGATGATCGCGGTGGGGTTGTATTTCGTGATCCGCGCGCTGCGCGCGCCGAAAGCATCGTGACCCCGCTGGGCGACATCCTTGCCGCGCAGATCGCGGCGGAGGGGCCTATGCGGCTCGACCGCTATATGAGCGTCTGCCTGCTGCATCCCGAACATGGCTATTACGCGACCCGCGATCCGTTCGGGCGCGCGGGCGATTTCATCACCGCGCCGGAGATTTCACAGATGTTCGGCGAGATGCTGGGCCTGTGTCTGGCGCAAGCATGGCTCGATCAAGGGCGGCCTACGCCGTTCATCTTGGCCGAGGCTGGGCCGGGGCGCGGCACGCTGATGGCCGATATGCTGCGCGCGATGAAGGCGGTGCGCGGGATGGTGGACGCGGCAGAGGTGCATCTGATCGAAGCCTCGCCGACCCTGCGCGAGATTCAGAAGCAGAAGCTCGCGCCGCATCAGGTGGTGTGGCATGAGACCATCGACGACCTGCCAGACACCCCCCTGTTCCTCGTAGCGAACGAGTTTCTCGACGCGCTGCCGATCCGGCAGTTCCAACGGGTCGAGCAGGGCTGGGCCGAGCGGCAGATCGGATTGTCCGACGAGGGCGCGCTGACCCCCGGCCTCGCCCCGCCCACGCGATTCGAGGCTCTGGAGCCGCGCATGGCTGACACCGTGCCGGGCAATGTGGTCGAGACCTGTGCCGCTGCGGTGAGTTTCACTGAAAGGCTCGCAGCGCGGATCGCGCGCCAAGGCGGCGCGGCGTTGCTGATCGACTATGGCAACTGGCATTCCAAGGGCGACACGTTTCAGGCCCTCAAGGCGCATGAACCCGTCGATCCCTTCGCGACACCGGGTGAGGCGGACCTGACCGCCCATGTCGATTTCGAACCTCTGGCGCAGGCGGCGCACAGGGTCGGGGCCAAGGTGTCGGCGATGACCGCGCAGGGCCTTCTGCTGGAGCGGCTGGGCATCACGGCGCGGGCGCAGCGCCTCGCGCAGGCGTTATCCGGGGCCGCGCGCGAGACCCATATCGCCGCGCATCGCCGCTTGACCCATCCCGAGGAAATGGGTCACCTGTTCCAAGCTCTCGCACTGGTGGCGCCGAATGCGCCGCTGCCGCCGGGCTTCGACCCAAACACCGACTGAGCCATTGGGGGGCACGATGTCGACGATGCTCGAAATTCTGACCTCACCCGCCCTGGGGGCGGTGAAGCACGGCTTCTTCACCCGCAAGGGCGGGGCGTCCTCGGGCATTTTCGCCGGGCTCAACTGCGGCCCCGGTTCGTCGGACCAAAGCGAGGCGGTGCGTACCAATCGGGCCCGCGCCGCAGACGCGTTGGGGGTTGAGCTGAACGCGCTGCAGGGCGTCAATCAGGTGCATTCGCCCGATGTCGCAGTGATCGAAGAAATCACCGATCCGCCGCCGCGCGCCGATGCGGCGGTGACCAAGGTGCCGGGCATCGCAATCTCGATCCTGACCGCCGACTGCCAGCCGGTGCTGTTCTCGGACCCGAAAGCGGGCGTTATCGGCGCGGCCCATGCGGGCTGGCGCGGCGCGATGGAGGGGGTGCTGGAGAACACACTCGACGCGATGGAGCGTCTGGGCGCGCATCGCGAGGACATCACCGCGGTGATCGGGCCGTGTATCTCGGTTCATTCCTACGAGGTCGGCGAGGACTTCATGGAGCAGTTCCTGATGGAAGACATGGATTACAGCCGGTTCTTCTCGCCCGGACCCTCGGGCAAGCCGCATTTCGACCTGCCGAGCTTCTCGCTGCACCGGCTGCGCGAGGCGGGCGTCGGTGAGGCGGAATGGATGCGTCGCTGCACCTACCGGGAGCCCGAGCGCTTCTATTCCTACCGCCGCGCGACCCATGCGGGGGAGGCCGATTACGGGCGCCTGCTCTCGGCGATCCGCCTCTGATCGATCTGGGGGCGCGGGCGGCGCGCCGCCCGCACATGAGATAGCTCTGAAACAATCGGCCTTGCCGCATTCGTTCGTTTCCTTGCGCGAAAAATTCCCACTCTTGCCCCATGCTGGCCCCATTGCGCGGTCACAACAGTCCTGAACCGGATCGAAGACGATCCTGAGACGAGGGGACAACAACGTGAACAAGCAACAACCGACCCGCCGCTGGATGAAAACCGCGCTGGACTCCGCACGTAAATGCGACACGCCGATGCCGTGGGCGCGCGATGCGCGCAGCGCTCAGACGCGTCGCACGGCGGCGGCCGCGCCGCGGAGGGTCGGCGCCGCACAATGATCTCCCTTCTCGCAACGCGATCGCAATTGGTCATGCGGATCGCAATGCGAGAGTTGGCCGGGCGCTGCCACGCCCGGCCATTTTCATCACCCGCTTCCAGTGCCTCTGGAGGCGGGTGATTCGCTTTGAATGTGGTGAGACTGTGGCGGTTTGTGCGCGCCCGGGAAACCTGCCGTTAGGGCAGGTCTCGACTGCTCGGGGATCGTGAGACAATCGCATCAAAAATTTGACGGGGTCACCGGTTTTAGCCATGTTGTGAGCGTCTCTCTGCAACCGGTGGGGGCCGATGCAGCCGTGAGAAGACCGAAAGGCCTATCGCATGAATCTACCCCACCGGACGGCAGCGGCCGCGCTCCGTCCCGACAGTTCCGAACCGCCTCTGCCGCGCCCTTTGCGTGCGAGCCCGAATGCGCCGAAACGCGCCCTGCGCGCCTCCGCGATGACGCGCCGTTATGCCGCGTGGTGGCTGGAGGCAGATGGGTTCATCGAGGAAACCTCCCGCGTCGCCCCGGCGATTCCGTTGTTCGAGGAGGCGTTCTCTGCCTTGGCGCGCGGCGCTGTGATCGCGACCGAGGAGGGCCCCGTCTCGATTGAGGATGTGGTGCCCGGGATGCGCGTCCTGACCGCCGACGAGCGGGTTGAGACCGTCACCTGGAAAGGGTCGATGACGATGTTCCCCGCCGCGAAGGACAAGGCCGCGGGGATGATCCGCGTCACCGCCGAGGCATTCGGGCATGGTCGTCCGTCGCAGGATCTGGTGTTGGGCCCGCATGCGCGGATTTGCCTGCGCGACGCGCGGCTGCGCGCGCGTCTGGGGATCGAGGCGGCCTATGCGCCGATTGCGGCTTTCGTCGACGGGGTGAGCGTGATCGAGGTCGCGCCGATCTCGCCGGTCTCCGCCTATCACCTGGTGCTGGAGCATCACGGCTCGCTCAAGGTTGGCGGCATGGAGGTCGAGAGCTTCCACCCAGGCGAAGGCTTCGAGCGGATGATCGATCCTCGGATGGCGGAACTGTTCCTCGCGCTGTTTCCGCAGATGGACAGGCTGCGCGAGTTCGGCCCGCTCGCCGCACCGCGGCTGACCCGGTTCGAGGTGGAAGACATGCTGATCTGAGCGAGGGCCTGCAAGGGGTAAAGGCTCCGGTCGGAGTTGACGGCGCTCGTGGGGAGCCGGTCACGGAAAACGCCGCGCGTTGAGAACCTCGCGCGGCGTTTTTTGTTGCGGGCCGGGGAGGGGGCTCTGCCCCCGCGCTTGCGCGCCCCCCGGGATATTTCAATCAAGGAGAAGTTCAGGCCTCCTCCATCGCCTCCAGCTCGTCGATGAAGCCTTCGATCATCGACAGGCCCTTGTCCCAGAAAGCCGGGTCGGAGGCGTCGAGGCCGAAGGGCGCGAGCAGTTCTTTGTGGTGCATCGAGCCGCCCGCTTCCAGCATCGCGAAATACTTGTCCTGGAAGCCCTCGGGCGCGGCCTCGTAGGCGGCGTAGAGCGCGTTCACCAGCCCGTCGCCGAACGCATAGGCGTAGACGTAGAAGGGCGAGTGGACGAAGTGCGGGATGTAGGACCAGAAGGTCTCGTAGCCGTCCATGAATTCGAATGCCGGGCCGAGGCTTTCGCCCTGCACAGACATCCATAGCGCGTTGATGTCCTCAGGCGTCAACTCCCCTTCGGCGCGGGCTGCATGCAGCTTGCACTCGAAATCATAGAAGGCGATCTGGCGGACGACCGTGTTGATCATGTCCTCGACCTTGCCGGCCAGAAGCGTCTTGCGCTCTTCGCGGGTCTTCGCCGCAGCGAGGAGTTTGCGGAAGGTCAGCATCTCGCCGAAGACGGAGGCCGTCTCGGCCAGCGTCAGCGGCGTGTTGGCCAGCATCTCGCCCTGTTTCGCGGCCAGCACCTGATGGACGCCGTGGCCCAGCTCATGCGCCAGCGTCATCACGTCGCGCGGTTTGCCGAGGTAGTTGAGCATCACGTAAGGGTGGACGGTCGTCACGGTCGGATGCGCGAAGGCGCCCGGTGCCTTGCCCGGCTTCACGCCCGCATCGATCCAGCCTTTCTCGAAGAAGGGCTGCGCGATATCGGCCATGCGCGGATCGAAGCCGGAATAGGCGTCGAGCACGGTGTCCTTCGCCTCGTCCCACATGATGTCGCGCGGGGCTTCGGTCGGCAGCGGCGCGTTGCGGTCCCAGATTTGCAGCTTCTCGAGGCCGAGCCATTTCGCCTTCAGCTTGTAGTAGCGATGCGACAGACGCGGGTAGGCCGCGACCACGGCGTCGCGCAGCGCCTGCACCACTTCCGGCTCCACGTCGTTCGACAGGTGGCGACCGGTCTGCGGCGTCGGCATCTTGCGCCAGCGGTCCTCGATTTCCTTTTCCTTGGCCAGCGTGTTGTGGATGCGCGAGAAGGTGCGGATGTTCTCGCCGAACACGTTCGCCAGCTCCTTCGCCGCCGCTTCGCGTTTTTCGCGATTGTGGTCGGAGAGGAGCGTCGTGGTGGCCTCGAGCGACAGTTTCTCGCCCTGCACCTCGAATTCCAGCGCCGCGGTGGTCTCGTCGAAGAGGCGGTTCCACGCGGCAGCGCCGACGACCGATTGGTCGTGGAGGAATTTCTCCAGCTCGTCGGAGAGCTGGTAGGGTTTCATCGCGCGCATGCGGTCAAACACCGGCTTGTAGCGGGCGACGCGCTCATCGGCGAAGACGGCCTCGTAGGTCGCGTCCGGGATGCGGTTGAACTCAAGGCTGAAGAAGACGAGTGGCGTGGTGTAGGTGGTGATCTTGTCCTGCGCGTCGGACAGCAGCTTCACCCGTGCCGGGTCGGTCGTGTTCTGGTAATAGCGCAGGCCGACATAGGACATCACGCGGCCCGCTTTTTCGTCGATTTCCTCGTAGCGCTTGATGCACTCTGCCATGCCCGCCGCGTCGAGATCGGCCAGCTTGCCTTCGTAATCGGTGGCGAACTCGGCGCAGGCTTTTTCCAGCCACGCCATGTCCTTGCTCAGTTCCGGCGCGTCGGGGGCGGGGTAGAGGTCGCTGAGATCCCATTCGGGCAGATCGCCGAACGCCCCTGCATTGGCATTCGCATCGAAGACGGGGCGGCGGTGTGTCAGCGTCATGGGCATCCTCATGTATGTCTGGCTCATGTATGTTTGGTTGTTTTCCAGATAGGGGCAGGGGCGCCGCCGTGACAAGGGCGCGGGCTCGCTGGGTGTTGCACAATTTTTCGGCAGATGCCGCGAAATGAGCGATCCCCGGGCGCGCCGCGTTGCTTAACTTTGGGCATCGCCTTTTACTCGCGAGGCACACGGCCTAGACTTAAATAAAAGACTAGGGGGGCATATCCGGCGCGATGACAGAGTATTTCAACGAGATGTTCGACGGCGGCAAAGTGCGTCAGCCCTATAGCGGGCTCGATGGCTGGATGCGCGAAATGCCCTCCGAGCTGCGCGCGATGAAACAGGCCGAGGCGGAGGCGCTGTTTCGCCGGATCGGGATCACCTTCGCGGTCTACGGCGAGGGCGGCGACCCGGACCGCCTGATTCCCTTCGACATGTTTCCACGCGTCTTCACGCAGGCTGAATGGCGTAAGTTGGAGCGCGGAATCAAGCAGCGCACCCGGGCGCTGAACGCCTTCCTGCTGGATGTCTACGGGCGTGGCGAGATCGTGCGGGCGGGGCGTATCCCGGCGCGGCTGGTCTATCAGAACGATGCGTTCGAGCGCGCGGTTTCGGGCTTCATCCCGCCGCGCGGCATCTACAGCCATATCGTCGGCGTCGATCTGGTGCGCACGGGGCCGGATCAGTTCTACGTGCTTGAGGACAACTGCCGCACGCCCTCGGGCGTCTCATATATGCTGGAGAACCGCGAGATCATGATGCGGATGTTCCCGCAGCTGTTCCGCGAGAACCGGATCGAACCGGTGGATGGATATTCGGACGCGCTGCGCCGCACCTTGGCCTCGGTCGCACCGGCGAAATGCGAGGGCGAGCCGACGGTCGCGATCCTGACGCCGGGCCATTTCAACTCGGCCTATTACGAGCATTCCTTCCTCGCCGACCTGATGGGCGTCGAGCTGGTGGAGGGGCCGGACCTGTTCTGCGAGGGCGGCTTTTGCTGGATGCGCACGACCGAAGGTCCGAAGAAGCTCGACGTGATCTATCGCCGGATCGACGACGCTTTCCTCGATCCGCTCTGCTTCCGCCCGGATTCGATGCTGGGCATTCCCGGCCTGATGGATGTCTACCGCTCTGGCGGTGTGACGATCTGCTCGGCACCGGGCGCGGGCGTCGCCGACGACAAGGCGATCTACACCTTCGTGCCGGAAATGGTGCGCTTCTATCTTGGCGAAGAACCACTTCTGGAAAACGTGCCGACGTGGCAATGCGCCAAGGCCGACGATTGCAAATACGTGCTCGAACATCTCGACGAGCTGGTGGTGAAAGAGGTTCACGGTTCCGGCGGTTACGGCATGCTCGTCGGGCCGAAATCGACGAAGGAGCAGATCGAGAATTTCCGCCACAAGATCGAGGACAATCCCGAGAACTACATCGCCCAGCCGACGCTCGCGCTGTCGACCACGCCGACTTTCGTGGAAGAGGGCGTGGCTCCGCGCCATGTCGATCTGCGGCCCTATTGTCTCGTCGGCGAGAAGATCGAGCTTGTCCCCGGCGGGCTGACCCGCGTCGCGCTGACTGAAGGGTCGCTCGTCGTGAACTCGTCGCAGGGCGGGGGCGTGAAAGACACCTGGGTTTTGGCGGAGTGATCGGATGCTGAGTAGAACCGCTGAAAACCTGTTCTGGGTCGCGCGCTACATGGAGCGCGCAGAGACGATGGCACGGCTTCTGGAGGTCGGCGCGCGGATCGCGCTGACGCCGTCGACCGGTCATGGCTACCGTTCCGAATGGGAGAGCCTGCTGCAAGCCTCGGGCACTGCCGATGGCTTCTCCGAGAAATACGGCGATCCGGTGCAGCGCAACATCGAGAGCTACCTGTTCTTTGATCGCGACAACCCGTCCTCGGTGATATCCTGCGTCGAGCGTGCACGGGAGAACGCGCGCATCGTGCGTACGGCGATCACCGGTCAGGTCTGGGATACGCTCAACACCGCGTTCCAGGAGATCCGCCAGATCGAGCGTCAGCCGCGCTCTGAATGGGAGATTACAGAGCTGTGCGAATGGGTGGCCCGCCAATCGGCGCTGCTGCGTGGGGCGATGGACGGCACGATGCTGCGCAATGACGGGTTCTTCTTCATGAACCTCGGCTATGCGCTGGAGCGGGCCGACAACACCGCGCGTCTGATCGACGTGAAATATTTCGTGCTCCTGCCCTCGGTGGAGATGGTGGGCTCTGGCCTCGACAATTACCAGTGGCAGGTGCTGCTGCGCGCGCTGCAATCCTATCGCGCCTTCCACTGGGCCTATGGCGGCGAGTTGACGGCGTCGAAGATCATGCATTTCCTGATCCTCAACCCGGCCAGCCCGCGCTCGCTGATATCGGCGACGCGCAAGGCGATGCACCACCTCGACAATCTCGAAAGCTTCTACGAGGTCGAGCCGGGCACCGGCCTGCCGCAGATGCGGGCCAAGGCGCTGATGACCGAGCTGAACCAGACTCAAGTCGCCGAAATTATCGAGGAAGGCCTGCACGAGTTCCTCACCCGTTTTATCGGCGAGATCGGGCAGCTTACCGCGCTCGTTCAGCAAACCTACCTGTCGGGAGATGCGCGATGATCCTCACCGTCAACCATGTCACCACCTATGATTACGACGCGCCAATGGGGGCCGCGGTGCAGTCGCTGCGCATGTTCCCCTCGCGCTTCGAGGGCCAGCGCGTCATCGAATGGGACGTCTCGGTCGAAGGCGGTCTCCGGGGCGGGTCGTTCCGCGACGGCGCCGGTGACCGTATCGAGGGCTGGTCGATCCGCCCACCGGTCGACGAGGTCGCGATCACCGTGACGGGGCAGGTCGAAACTTTCGATACCTCGGGCGTGCTGCGCGGTCACCGCGAGCTGGTGCATCCGATGGCGTACCTGCGCGAGACCGTCGCGACATGGATCGACGACAGTCTGGCGGCGCTGGCCGAAGAGGCCGTTGCAGGGGCCACGGAAAATCTCGATCGGGCGCATCGCCTCAGTGCCGCGATCTCCGAAGCGATCGCCTACAAGCCGGGCGCCACCCATTCGCACACCACAGCCGCCGAGGCGCTGGCGCAGGGCGAGGGGGTCTGTCAGGACCATGCCCATGCGCTGGTCGCGGTAGCCCGCTGTGCCGATCTGCCTGCGCGCTATGTTTCGGGCTACCTGTTCGCGGCCGATGATGGCACCCCGCACGAGGCCGCCCATGCCTGGGCCGAAATATGGATCGCGGGCATCGGCTGGATCGGCTTCGACCCGGCGAACAAATGCTGCCCGGACGAGCGCTATATCCGCCTCGGCTCCGGGCTCGATGCGCGCGAAGCCGCGCCGATCCGTGGCATCACCCAAGGCTCGGGCGAGGAGCGACTGCACGTCACAGTTGCCTTGGACCAAGTCCAGCAATAGATTGCGCGCTTGTCAGGGATCAAGGAACGAACATGACTTATTGCGTAGGCCTCTTGCTGAACGAGGGGATGGTGCTGCTGTCGGACACGCGGACCAATGGCGGGCTCGACAACATCGCGACCTATCGCAAGATGTTCACCTTCGAAGAGCCGGGCGAACGTGTGATCGCGATCATGACCGCGGGCTCGCTCTCGGTCACGCAAACGACGCTGGCGCGGTTGCGCGAGGCAGCGGATGCGAGCGACGCGACGGGCGACAGCTCGATCATGGAAGCGCCGACGATGCTGAAAGTGGCCGAGATCATCGGCAACACGATGGCGGGCGTGCGCAAGGACATCACCAGCCGGATGGATGCCGAGCGGGTTTCGACCTCGGCCTCGATGATCGTCGCGGGCCAGCGCGCGGGCGGTGAGATGCGGATGTTCCTGATCTACCCGGAGGGCAACTTCATCGAAGCCACCGAGGACACGCCCTTCCTGCAGATCGGCGAGCATAAATACGGCAAGCCGATCCTCGATCGCGTGGTCCGTCCGGACACAAACCTGATCGATGCGCAGAAGGCGGTACTCCTTTCGATGGATTCGACGCTGCGCTCGAACCTCTCGGTGGGGATGCCGCTCGATCTGGCGGTGATCAAGAAGGACGAGTGCCGGATCTCCAGCCAGCGCCGCATCGAGGCGGGCGACAATGATTTCGCGGAAATGTCGGAAGCCTGGTCGAACGCGCTGCGCGACAGCTTCACGCAGATTCAGCTTTGACCGGGTCGCGGGCGTCCAGCCCGCCCGCCGCGTCGAACAGCGCGGTGCAGCCGTCGTAGAAGCGTTTCCGCGTTGCGGGGATTTCCATCATCAATTCGTGCTCGGCGTCGGGGATCACGTCCAGCGTGCCTTTTGGCCAACGCCCCATCCGGTCATGGACCGAGGGCGTGTGCACGATCTTCTCCGCCCCGCCCAGGCCGCAATAGCAGGGCAGGTCGGGGGAGGGCAGGGCCGCTAGCGCCTCGCATTCCAGCAGGCTCTCGGCGACCCAGTGGATCGTCGGGCCGGCCAACGTCAGTTCGGGGCGCTTCGCGGCCTGCTCGAGCAGCCAGGCCCACATCCCGGGATCGCGGGTCAGGCGGTTCGCCTCGAAACTGTCGCGGTAGACATAGGTGGTGCCGTTCATGCCGGGCGGATAGTTGTTCGCGAGGAAGCCGTCGCCCAGAAGGTTTGCCAGCACGATGCGGAACGGGTGCAGCAGCGGCGAGGTGGCGATCCCCCACATCGGCGCGGAGAAAGCCACCGCGTTGAAGCGATGGTGTTCATGCATCACCGCGCGCAGCGCGATTGCGCCGCCCATCGAATGGCCAACGATGTAATAGGGTTGCGGCAGACCGAGCTTGTCCGCAGCGTCGATCACCGCATGCAGATCCCACTGGTAATCCTGCAAGCCGCCGACATGGCCCTTCTCGGGTGCGTCGGGCAGAAGCCGGTCGGCCAGGCCTTGCCCGCGCCAGTCGATGGCGAGCATGGCATAGCCCCGGGCCGCGAATTCCGCGGCCGCAGGGCCGTATTTTTCGACATATTCGGTGCGCCCGCATCCCAGAAAGACCGTGCCGCGTGGTTGGGGCGGTGCTGGCCAATGTGCGAAGCGTATCCGCACCCCATCTTCCGCCGTCAGCCAATAGGCAGCGCCGCCCTCGGGGCCGCGCGCGATCTCTTCGAAAATCGGGGCGCGTTCCATCAGGCCAGAGCCGCACCCAGCTGCATGGCGAGGCCCATCGAGCCGTCGACCGAAAGTTTGCCGGACATGAAGGCCGCGGTCGGGTTCACGTCGCCGTTGAGCATGCCTTCGAAGGTCTCGCGATCGGCGGTCAGAACGACTTCCGCGTCGTCGTCGCCTTCACGCACGCCGTTCTCGTCGGCAATGATCGAGCCTTCGCCTTCGATCACGAATTTTGCAGTCGAAGAAAACCCATCGGGCAGTTTCGCCCGCAGCGCCTCAACGGCCTTGTCGATAACCTCGCTCATCGCGTCCTCCAATTTTGATGGCCGGGCTCTCGCATTCTCCGGCAATTGCATTACAGTCATGATTTATGTGGCAGCGATTTGACAGATACAAATGTGTCGTCACGGCATTTTGCTTTTCGGCGATGCTGGGAACAATGGCGGCATTCCCCGCCAGCGCCGAAACCGCAGGTCTGGACCCGTATTTCAAAGAGTTGGCCGATCCCAACGATCCGGGCTGGTCGCGCGCCGAGGCGGACATCCGCAGGGCGTGGTCGCGGTCTGGATCCGCAGCGATGGACCTGCTCCTGAAGCGCGGCGAAGAGGCGCTGGACGCCGGCGATACCGAGGCCGCGATCGAGCATTTCACGGCGCTCACCGATCACGCGCCCGATTTCGCCGCTGGCTGGAACGGGCGGGCGACCGCCTATTTCATGGCCGGGCTCTATGGCCCGTCGGCGGCGGATATTGCGCGTACCCTGAAGCTGGAGCCGCGACATTGGGGCGCGCTTGCAGGTCTGGGGGCGATCCTCGAGGAGATGGGCGACGACAAGCGCGCGCTTGAGGCCTATAAGAAGTCTTTTGCCTTGAATCCGCATCAACAGGATGTGAAAGACGCCATTGCGCGCCTCGACGAGGCGCATCAGGGCACGGCTCTCTGAGAGCTGGAACGGAGCTGCGATGCAAGGCGGGCGGATCACGGCCGTTCTGGGGCCGACCAATACCGGCAAAACCCATTACGCAATCGAGAGGATGCTGGCGCATCGGACCGGCGTCATCGGACTGCCGCTGCGGCTCTTGGCGCGCGAGGTCTATGACCGGATCGTCGCGCAGCGCGGCCCCTCGGTCGTGGCGCTGGTCACCGGCGAAGAACGTATCGTGCCCGAGCGGACGCAATATTGGGTCTGCACGGTCGAGGCGATGCCGACGGGGATCGGCGCGGATTTCCTTGCCATCGACGAAATCCAGCTATGTGGCGATCCCGAGCGGGGCCATGTCTTCACCGATCGGCTGCTGCATGCGCGCGGGCTGCACGAGACGCTGTTCCTCGGCTCCGAGACGATGCGCGGGGCGATCGCGGCGCTGGTGCCAAAGGTGCAGTTCACCAAGCGCGAGCGGTTTTCCGAGCTGACCTATTCCGGTTCGAAGAAAATCTCCCGGATGAAGCCGCGCTCGGCCATCGTGGGGTTTTCGGTCGAGAACACCTATGCGATCGCGGAGCTGATACGCCGCCAGAAGGGCGGCTGCGCGGTGGTGATGGGGGCGCTCTCGCCCCGCACCCGCAACGCGCAGGTCGCGATGTATCAAAATGGCGACGTCGACTATCTGGTCGCCACCGATGCGATCGGGATGGGGCTCAACCTCGATATCGACCATGTCGCGTTTTCGGCCACGTCGAAATTCGACGGGCGGCGGATGCGCCCGCTTTTCCCGCATGAACTTGCGCAGATCGCAGGTCGCGCCGGGCGCCACACCACCGATGGCACGTTCGGGGTGACCGGCGAGGCGCGGCCGCTGCAGCCCGAGGTGATCGAGGCGGTCGAGAACCACCGTTTCGCGCCGCTGCAGAGGCTGCAATGGCGCAACGCGCGGCTCGAATTCGGTACCGTGGACCGGCTGATCCAATCGCTCGACGCGCGGCCCGCCGAACGCGATGGCGGCGAATGGCTGACCAAGGGACGCGAGGCCGACGATGCGCGCGCGCTCAAGGTGCTGGCCGAGGATCCGGCAATCCGCGACCGCGTCACCAGTCCAAAGGACGTGCAGCTTCTCTGGGATGTCTGTCGAATCCCCGATTTTCGTTCGATTTCCGAGGCCGAACATGCAACGCTTCTGGCGCGCATCTTCGAGTTCCTGCAATCGGGCAAGGGCGTGCCCTCGGACTGGCTCGCGCGCCAGATCGAGCGTATCGACAGGACGGGCGGCGATATCGACACGCTCTCGCGTCGTCTCGCCTTCATCCGCACATGGACCTATGTTGCGCAACGCAAAGGGTGGGTCGATGATGAAAGCCATTGGCGCGAGGCGACCCGCGCTGTAGAAGACCGCCTGTCGGACGCGCTTCATGGCGCGCTGACGCAAAGATTTGTGGACCGGCGCACCTCTGTGTTGATGCGCCGGCTCAAGCAGAAGGAGACCCTCGTGGCCGAGGTGAACGACAAGGGCGAAGTGACGGTGGAAGGCGAATTCGCGGGCCGTCTGGAAGGATTCCGGTTCAAGCAGGACGAGACCGGCTCGCCAGACGAGGCGAAGATGCTTGCCCGCGCGGCGTATGAGGCGCTCGCGCCCGAGTTCAATCTGCGCGCGGACCGCTTCTACAATGCGCCCGATACGGAGATGGATTTTACCGAGCAGGGCGGCCTGATGTGGGGCGACACCGCTGTCGGCAAGCTGGTAAAGGGGCCCGATGTCCTGAAGCCGACCGTGCAGGCTTTCGTCGACGACGAGGCAGGCGCGGATGTGGCCGAGAAGGTTACGCGCCGTCTACAGCATTTCATCGACCGCAAGGTCGCTGCCCTGTTCGAGCCGCTTCTGGCGATGAGTCGCGACGAAGAGCTGACGGGTCTCGCCCGTGGCTTCGCGTTCCGCATGGTGGAATCGCTGGGTATCATCCCGCGCGAGCAGGTCGCCGCCGAGGTGAAGGATCTCGATCAGGACGCGCGCGGTTCTCTGCGCAAGCACGGTGTGCGCTTCGGCCAATACACGATCTTCATGCCCGCGCTTCTCAAGCCCGCGCCGACGCGTTTGCGCCTCGTGCTGGCCTCGCTCTGGTCGGGCGCGGATGAATTCCCCGAAAGCCCGCCTCCGGGCCTCGTGACGATCCCGAATATCGATGCGTTCGATGCCGAGACCTATCGCCTGTCGGGCTACCGCCCCTCCGGCGCGCGGGCGATCCGCATCGACATGCTCGAACGTCTCGCCGATCTGCTGCGCACGCAGGATAGCCGCGGCGGGTTCGAAGCCAATCCGGACATGCTCTCGATTACCGGCATGACGCTGGATCAGTTCGCCGATCTGATGGGCGGTCTGGGCTACAAGGCCGAGAAAGGCGAGCGCGCGAAGGTGAAAGCCGCCGATCTTGAGAAGGCCGAAGAGCAAGCCGGTGCCGAGGCCCTCAAGACCGAGCAGGCCGACGAGGCGAAAGCCGAGGCTGGCGGCGGCGAGCAGCCTGCCGAGACCCATCCCGAGGCGGAGGCTGCGGCCGAGGCCGGCGGCGACATGGTGGCAGCCGATGACGTGACCAGCGACGAGGTCGAGGTCTTCTACACCTTCACTTGGGCGCCGCGTCCGCGCGGCAACCGTCCGCCGCGTCGCGATCAGGGGCAGGGTGGCAAGCCCGGTGGCGAACGTGGCGAGCGCAAGGGTGGCGGCAAGCCGCATGGCAAGCGCGACGGCAAAGGCAAAAAGGGTGGCAAACCGCAAGGCGCGCGCAACTTCGAGGCTCGTCCGCCGAAGAAGGACAAGCCGGTTGATCCGGACAACCCCTTCGCGGTTCTGGCAGCCCTCAAGGACAAGAAGTAACGTCCCGCCATGGCTGACGCGCCCGAGCGCATCCGCATCGACAAATGGCTCTGGCAGGCGCGGTTCTGCAAGTCCCGCGGCCTCGCGCAGGAGCTGGTGCAGGGTGGCAAGGCGCGCGTCAACGGTCAGCGCATCGACAAGCCCGGTCGGGCGATCGGCCCGGGCGATGTGCTGACCTTGCGGCTCGGCAAGGGCGAAGACGCACGAATCTGTGTGCTGCGGGTACTGGAATGCGGCACACGGCGCGGCCCCGCGGTCGAGGCTCAGACGCTTTACACCTTGCTCGAACCGGAGGGATAGGCTGTGCGCAATGCCGCAGCGAAAAGCCGGGCCTCTCTCTTGAAAGAGGGTTCATCCCCCGCTAGGACGGGGCAGGAAGCTGTTCAATCGGGGTTTCACCAATGACCTACGTCGTCATCGATAACTGCATCAACTGCAAATATACCGACTGCGTCGAGGTCTGCCCGGTGGATTGCTTCTACGAGGGGGAGAACACGTTGGTGATCCATCCCGACGAATGCATCGATTGTGGTGTCTGCGAGCCCGAATGCCCCGCCGATGCGATCCGTCCGGATACCGAGCCGGGAATGGAATCCTGGGTCGAACTAAACCGGAAGTATTCCGAGCTCTGGCCGGTGATCACCCAGAAGAAAGATCCGATGCCAGAAGCCGAGAAATACGACGGCGAGAGTGGCAAGCTGGAGAAGTATTTCTCCGAGGCGCCTGGCGAAGGCGACTGACGGGTCGGTGATTCTGACCAATTTTCCCCGATTCTCTGGGAATTGGGGCGCTTTACGCTGCGGCATTTTGTCAAAATCCCCTGCGTAACTCTTTGAAAACGCATCATATTACATATGCGCGACAGTTACGCGCTTTGAAATTCATGCGATTCTTGCTATATTACTGTCACAAATGAGTTCGACCCCACCTTTTGCGTCGCCCGCTCGCCCGCAAAAGAGATCTTGTGACTGACTGACGAACGCGGAGCTAGAGAGCCCCGTGGGCGTCGTATGCTCGCTGGATACCGGGGTTCGTGACCGGCTGCAAGGAAACGAACCGCATGACCAAAACCAAGAAGACCGAATTCCGCCCCAACGATTTCGTCGTCTACCCGGCGCATGGCGTAGGGAAGATCATGTCCATCGAAGAACAGGAAATCGCCGGGCTCAAGCTCGAGCTTTTCGTGATCTCCTTCGAGAAGGACAAGATGACCCTCCGCGTGCCGACGCACAAGGCGACCGAAGTCGGGATGCGCAGCCTGTCTTCGCCCGACATGGTGACCAAGGCCCTCGAGACCCTCAAGGGTAAGGCCAAGGTCAAGCGGGCGATGTGGTCGCGCCGTGCGCAGGAATACGAACAGAAAATCAATTCGGGCGACCTGCTCGCGATCGCTGAAGTGGTGCGCGACCTGCACCGCAGCGACGATCAGCGCGAGCAGTCCTACTCGGAGCGCCAGCTTTATGAAGCCGCGCTCGAGCGTCTGACCCGCGAAGTGGCCGCCGTTTCGGGCACCGACGAAGAGCGTGCCGCGAAAACCGTTGACGAGGTTCTGGTCGGCCGCGCCGCCTGATCGCGCACACGCGGAAGTTTTCCAACGCGA
The DNA here is from genome assembly GCF_002213165.1 of Thioclava sp. F1Mire-8. Taxonomy (NCBI): domain Bacteria; kingdom Pseudomonadati; phylum Pseudomonadota; class Alphaproteobacteria; order Rhodobacterales; family Paracoccaceae; genus Thioclava; species Thioclava sp. F1Mire-8. The sequence continues at coordinate 355,536 of NZ_NBNY01000002.1, forward strand.
GGCTTGCGAGCCTCGCGTTTTTTCATGGGCGAAGGGCAGGGGAGCCGTCGCCCGCGATTACGCTTCCGGCCCGGTCTTTTCGTTGCCCGGGGCCTCGCGATCGCTTTCGTCGCGCTCGCCGCGGCGGCGGAACTGCTCCATCATTGCGGCTTCCAGTTCTGCGTTGAGCTCCTTCGTGCGCGCGATGTACTCGGCGTTCTGTTCGACCGGCACGCCTGGCTTCCAGACCTGCGCCAGGTCGCGCACGGCGGCCCGGTCGAGCTTGAAGAACAGTTTCTCCAGCTCCGAGGCTTCGAAGGCCGACAGTCCCGCGTTCTCGAGCACATACCGCCCGGCGCGCAGGGAGCTGTCGAACATCTCGCGCACGATGTCATTCGCGCCGGCTCGATACAGATCGAACACATGCGTCCGGTCGCGCGCGCGGGCGACAATGTGAAGGTCGGGCCGGATGCGGCGCGCATAAGCCACGAGCTTCGTGGTCTGTTCGCGCCCGTCGAGCGCTGCGACCAGCACCCGCGCCTGATTGATGCCGGCCGCGGCGAGCAGGTCGGGGCGCGTCGGATCCCCGAAATAGCCCTTGAAGCCGAAGGTTCGCATCAGCTGGATCGTCTTGAGATCGGCGTCCAGAACGGTCGTGCGCATGCCGGACATCGTCACCAGACGGTTCACCACCTGCCCGAAACGGCCCACGCCTGCGATGATGATCGGCTGCTGCTCGTCGATCGCGTCGGGGTCGGGGCCCGGCGGCTTGCGCAGCCTGAGGCCGATCTGCTCGTGCAGGATGAACAGCAAGGGCGTGATGAGCATCGACAGCGCGATCACCACCAGAAGCTTCTCGGCCAAGGCATTCGGCAAAATCCGTTGGCCGACCGCGAAGGAGACCAGCACGAAGCCGAATTCGCCAGCCTGCGCGAGACTCAGCGTGAACAGCGAACGATCCGGCCCGCGGATCTTGAACAGCACCGACAGCCCGTAAAGCACCGCCGATTTCAGCGCGACCAGCAGGAAGACCAGCGCGAAGATATTCGCGGGCTGCGCGGTGATGACGTCGAAATTGATGCCCGCGCCCACGGTGATGAAGAACAGGCCCATCAGCAGGCCCTTGAAGGGCTCGATATCGGATTCCATCTCGTGTTTGAACTCGCTGTCGGCCAGCACGACCCCGGCGAGGAAAGTCCCGAGCGCGGGCGAGAGGCCTACAAGGTTCATCAGGCTCGCGATGCCCACCACGATCAGCAGCGCCATCGCCGTGTTCACCTCGCGCAGCCTTGCGCCTTGCACGAACCGGAACAGCGGGCGCACGAGGTAATGCCCGATCAGCACGGTGAAGGCGACCGCGGCCAGCGTGATCACCGTGACGCCCCAGGCGGGCAACGAGTCGATCACGCGCGCCACGACGTGATCGCCGTGCCCAGCCTTGGCCACCGCCCGCGCGCCGGGCAGGGCCAGAAGCGGCATCAGCGCCAGCATCGGGATTACCGCGATATCCTGCGTCAGCAGCACCGCGAAGGAGGACCGCCCGCCCGCCGTCTGCATCAGTCGCTTCTCGTTGAGAGTCTGCAACACGATCGCCGTCGAGGACAGTGACAGCGTCATCCCGATCGCGAGCGAGACGCGGAAATCCTCGCCCATCGCCATCACGATCGCGGTGACGAGGATCATCGTGACCAGCACCTGCAACCCGCCGAGCCCTACCAGCTTGTCGCGCATCGCCCATAGCGCACGCGGCTCCAGCTCCAGTCCGATCAGGAACAGCATCATCACCACGCCGAACTCGGCGAAATGCTGCAGGTCGGTCATCTCGGCGCCGGAGAGCCCCGTGACCGGGCCGATCAGGATGCCCGCGATCAAGTAGCCCAGCACAGAGCCAAGGCCGGCACGGGTGGCCAGCGGCACTGCGATCACCATCGCGAGCAGGTACAACGTGGCTTGAAAGAGAAAGCTTTCCATCGGCGGCTTGTTTCCTTGGGCGGTGCGCGGGAGGGGGAGGGGCGCGACGCGTCTACGTCCCAGCGTAATCCAGCGCAGACCGTGCGCAAGGGTTCAAGGTCGCGAATGATTGCGCCGCGCGCGTTTAGCCCTCTTGCAGCAGCTTCAGCGTCAGGCTGCGCGACCCTTTCTTATAGGTCAGCGCATTGGAGCCGATCTGCGTCACCCGCCCGCCATCCAGCCGGTCGCCCACCCCCACTTTGACGAAGCGCCCGTTCGAGAGCCGCACGAGGGCGCGGCGGTTCGACGAGGAGCCGTAAAGCCCGATCAGGTTGATCTTCCGCAGGTTGATGACGTTCTTCTCGGTCGCTTGTCTGGCGACGGAGGCAGAGGTCGGCAGGCGCGTCGGCGCGGCAGTGGGTTCCGGCTCGTCGAGATCGGCGGGCCGCGGGTCGGGCACGGGCGTGGCGACCGGGGCGCGCGCGGCGGCGGCGGCGACCGTTTGCGCGGGCTCGGCGGCGATCGCAGCGGCAAGGGCGTTCTCGACGGAACGCGAGAAGTTACGCGGTTTCGTCGGCGGGGCGGCGGAGCGCGCCACCGCCAGAGCGGTCGCGCCGGCGAAGGGATCGGCGTTCTCGGCGACGGCTTCATCTTGCGCCTGCACGGCGGCGGCGACCGATTCCTGGATCGATGCGGGACGACGCGGTGGCCGCAGTGCCGCGAGTTCAGGGTTCGCGACCGCTGCGGATTCCGAGGCGGGCGCCTGCGTCGTGGCGAGCTTGGTCACCGCGTCGGGGCGAGCCGTCGGGCGCGTCGTCTGGAGTTCGGGATTGGGCTGAAGTGCCGGGTCGAGCGCGCCTTGATCGTTCGGATCAGCCTGCGTGGCGGGATCGGTCTCATTTGGCGCTGCGGTTGCGCCGGTGAGGTCGGCGGGCTTGTCCGCGGGACGGAATCCCGACAGCGACGGGATCGCGCCGAGCGTGCCTTCCGGCGTGATCGGTTGGGTCGCGGCATAGGCCTGCGCGACGGCTTCGGGGCGGGGGCCCGGAGTGACGGCGGGCGCGCCCGCGTAAAGCGTGAAGCCGCCCGGCATTTCCACTCCGTCCTCCGTCGGCGTGACAGGCGGGGTGTCTGGGGGCTGCGTGTCGCTCTGCAGCGTATCGGCGCTCGGCGGGGCGAGCGGCGTCGCGGTGAAGGCGGGAAGCTCTGCGGGCGGCGTCGCAGGCGACGCGGTCTGCGCCTCGGTTGCGGGAGCTTCGGTCGCGTCGCTTTGTGCGGTTTCGCTGGCGGTCGTGTCGTTTGCCGCAACGTCTGTTTGCGTGTCGGCCGTGGCGTCCGGAGTCTCTGCCTGCGAATTGAGCATGGTGTCGGGGGTGGTGTCGCCCGTGTCGGACGCCGTGATGTCCGAAGCGGTCGCCTGCGCGTCGGCGGGCGGCTCTGCCGCAGCCGTATCGGCAGGCTGCGTGTCAGAGGGCTGTGCGTCGGCGCCGCTCTGCGTGGGCGCCTGATCCTGCGCTGGCGCGGCGGTGTCGGGCGCGGCCGTGGTGACCGCGTCGCTTTGTTCCGACGGGGCGGGTTGCGCCTCAGCCGGGGCGAGCGCCGCGACTTGCTCGTCTTGAGGAGCAGGTTGGTTGGCCTGAGCCTGAGCGTCGGATTGCGTTGCCTCGAGGGCCGCCACGTCAGGAGTGGCCGGGGCAAGGGCGGTCTGCTCTCGCGCGTCACCCGCAGCCGGGGCGGGCGCTTCGGCGATGGCGTCCACCGGCGCATCGACCGGTGCGGGATCGTCGAGCAGTGTGGTCCAGAGCGCGATGATCGCCAGTACCAGCACCAGCGCGCCGGTGAGCATCAGCCCGAGATGGCGCGGCTTGCCGCCAGTCGTCGGCCGCTTGGTGCCGCCGAAAACAGTCTTGTCGCTCATACGCTCGACGATCGGCGCCGGGGTGGCGGTGCTCGCATCCGGCCCGTCCTTCGCCTCCTCGCGCAGCAACGAGGTCGCGGATTTCGCGCCGAGCGCGGTCGTTCCGCCAATCCCCGTGCGCGCCGAGGAGGCTGTAGCCTTGCCCGCTTTCGCCCCGGTTTTCTGCGGTTCTTTCGGCGTGAAACGCGGATCGGGCTCGTCGAAATCGAGCGTGGGCGCGGTGATCTTGGCGTCGCCCGATGCGATCTTGCTGCGATCGGGCATCGGGCTGAGCCGCGTGGCCCCGCCGAGCCGCGGTGGCGTGTCGTTCGCGGTCACCGTCGCCGCGTGGTCGCGGCGCGAAGCGAAGGCGGCGGCGATAACGCTGGCGTCGGATTTCGGCAGATCGTCGTCGTCCTCGTCGCTTTCGAGAGCCTCGGATTGGTCGCTCTCCGCGTCGTGCGCCACCTCCTCAGGTTTGGCATCGGCCTCCGCGGCGGTCGGCAAGGCCGGTGCGGCCGCAAGGCCAGCAGCGGCGAGGGCTGCGTCCGAGGTTTCCTCGGCACTGTCCGCCTCCGCGTCGTCGGAGAGCGCGCCATCCGGCTCGCCCTCGGCAAATTCGACCGCATCCGCAGCCTCGGTTTCCTTGGGTGCGATTTCGCCCGCCGCCACCGCTTCGGCGGCCTTGGCGGCGGGGCTTGCCGCAGCGGGCGTGTCCTCGCTCGGCGCGCCTTGCTGCGCGTCGGGCTCGGCGCCCGCCGCATCGAGCAACTCGGAGAATTCGCCCGGCTCGTCCGGCAGCGTGAGATCAGCCTCTTCCGCCGTGGCCTCCGCTCTCGCCGGCTGATCCAGCGCGCTCAATTCTGCCAGTTCGGTTTCCGAGACTGCGCTGTCGTCGGAGAGCTCCGCCTTGTCGCTCTGCGCAGCGGCGGTTTCCACCTCGGCGGACTCCGTCTCCGGGGCTTCTGACGGAACGGCCTCCGCCGGTGTCTCGCTTGCCTCCTCGGACAGATCGACAGCCACGATCAGCGCGAATTTGTCGGGCTCGACATGCGCACCTTCGGGAATGTACTGCGCGACCGACGAGGTCAGGCCGAATTGCGGCTCGCCGGGGAAGTCGCCGGGTTCGGGGGCGGCCACGAAGCTGACCGGGTTGAAGCCGTTCTCCTGCGCGAAGCTCTCGGCTTCCTTCAATGTCTCGCGTGCGATCACGGCGACCTGCACGGTCTGGCCGGGGCCCGCGAAATCATAGACCAGCTCGCTGACGGGGTAGGGCGTCATGCCTTCCAGCGCCGCTTCGATCTGTTTCTTGCGCTGCGCCGGGCTGGGACCGGGCGCGTAGATCGCGGTATAGAGAATCTGCGTATCCGGCAGCACGAGCTTCGAAGTGAAGCCGCGCGGAGCCTGCGCCCGGGCCTTGTCGCGCAGGGCCGCGACCTCGGCTATCGGGTCCTCCCCTTCGAGCGCGGCTTCGCCCAGAAGCGTCCAGCCCTCTTTCGCGCGGTGCACCAGAGCGATGCCATCATGCGAGAGGATCAATGCAAAATCGGGTTTCATGGGTGCTGCGCGCGCCTCGGGGCGGTCCGGTCCAAGTGTTCACATCTTGGTAAAGGAGATTCGATCTTCTGAAAAGCGCCGCGACGGGGACGGAGCGGGCATTTGCCGGTTTTCCACCGTTTCAACGGCGCAGACGCGGGGAGCGACGCAAGAAATATCGGAAATGCAATCCGCGGTCATGGATGGCGCGCCGACATCGCGGCGCGCCATCTGTGTTATCAGCTGGTTGCGGCGCTCAGCGCCTGATCGAGATCGGCGATAAGGTCGTCCGCATTCTCGATCCCGATCGACAGGCGCACCACGTTCGGCGCGGCCCCTGCGGCGATCTGCTGCGCTTCGGTCAGCTGGCGGTGCGTGGTTGAAGCCGAGTGGATGATCAGCGAGCGCGCATCGCCAAGGTTGGCGACGTGGCTGAACAGCTTGAGATTGTTCACCAGCTTCACGCAGGCGTCGTATCCGCCTTTGACCGCGACGGTGAACAGCCCGCCCGCGCCCTTCGGCGAGACGGTCTTCATGCGCTCATGCCACGGCGAGCTCTCCAGCCCCGCATAGGTGACGTAGTCGATGCGCGGGTCCTTCTCGAGCCATTCGGCAATCGCTTTGGCGTTGGCGTTGTGCTTGTCCATCCGCAGGCTCAGCGTCTCGATCCCCATCAGCGTGTAATGCGCGCCTTGCGGGTTCATCGTCATGCCGAGATCACGCAGCCCGACCGCGATCGAGTGGAAGGTGAAGGCCATGGGCCCCAGTGCCTCGTGAAATTTCAGCCCGTGATAGGCAGGTTCGGGTTCGCTCAGCGACGGGAACTTGCCCGAGGCGGACCAGTCGAACTTGCCGCTATCGACGACGCAGCCGCCGGTGACGGTGCCGTTGCCGGTCATGTATTTCGTCAGCGAGTGAACGACGAGGGTCGCGCCATGCTCGATCGGGCGGCACAGGTAGGGGGTGGCCAGCGTGTTGTCGACGATCAGCGGCAGGCCGACCTTGTCGGCCAGTTTCGCCACCGCCGGAAGGTCGGTGATGTAACCGCCCGGATTCGAGATCGACTCGCAGAAGATCGCGCGGGTGTTCTCGTCCACAGCCGCTTCCAACGCGTCGAGATCGTCGAAATCGACGAAGGTGCAGGACCAGCCGAAGCGCTTGATCGTGTGGCTGAACTGGGTGATCGAGCCACCGTAGAGCCGCGTCGAGGCCACGATGTTCAGCCCCGGCCCCATCAGCGGGAAGAGCGCCATGATCTGCGCCGCATGACCCGAGGAACAGGTCACGCCGCCTGCCGCGCCTTCAAGCGCCGCGACACGTTCGGCCAGCTTCATCACCGTCGGGTTGGTCAGGCGCGAATAGATGAAGCCGACTTCCTCGAGATTGAACAGGCGCGCCGCGTGGTCGGCGTCTTTGAAGGCGTAGGATGTGGTCTGGTAGATCGGCACCTGAACCGCGCCCGTCGCGGGATCGGGATCGGCTGCGGCGTGGATTTGCAGGGTGTCGAATGCGTAGTCGGACATATCGGGGCTCCTCTTTTCTTGCCGAGACGTTAGCGGCACCGGGAGAGGCCGACAAACACATTCGTTTTCGGTGATAAGAGGCCAGAGAAGGACCGCGCGGCTCAGCGCATCCAGAGCTTCGCGCGCTTGATCCGGTTACGCAGCGCCTTCTCCTGCCGTGGCATGCCTTCCTCCGCGATGATCCCGCGCAGCTTCCGGCCCTTACCCTGATAAATCAGCTTCTTGGCAGGCTCGTAAGCCTTCAGCACTTTCTTGACCCTGTTCGGGGACGTCAGTTCTTCGACGGTGTCGATCACGGTGTCGCTCTCGCGCGCGTACATCAATGGCAGCGCGCGGTAATGACAGCTGACATCGCCGTCGAGCCCATCGAGCTCGGGTCCCGGGCGCCCGCCACCGAAGGAATGGATCACCAGCGGCAGCGCAACCTGATCGAGCCACGGATCGAGCGATTGGCAGGCCAGCTCATCCGGCGTCTCGTCGCGGATGTCGCGGGCGTAGCGCAGGAAACGGGCGCCGAACTCCGCCGGGTCGGGACCGAAGAACCAGCCTGCGTTGAAATACATGTAGCGCCGCCAGTATTCGTCCGGCTGGCTCAGATCGAGCGTCTCCTCGAACCCGTCCAGCCCGAATTTGTCGTAGAGCGACTTCCAGATGCCGGTATAGCCCGGACCGTAAAGCGGCGGCTCGGGCCAGGTGCCGGTGCGGCGCATCGAGGCTGATGGACGGTCGAAGTCGAAACCGACCTGCGACAGCGGCCCGGTAAAAACTGTATCGGTGTCGAAGAAGACGAAGGGCATCCCCGCGGGCAGGGCGGCGAGCGCCTCGATCTTGTTGCCATGGGGGTAGGACTGGCCGAAGACCTTCGACTCGAAGGGCACGATCTCGGCGCCGACCTCTTCGAGCAGCGCCCGGACCGGACCGGAGATCCGCGTCTCCTCGGACCAGCGCGGGCCGGGTTGCGGCTCGGCGATCAGCAAGCGCCCAGCGAAGTCCGGATTGGCAGCGCGGAAACTCAATACGAACAGAATCGCTTCGAATTCCAGCCGTCCCGCCTGTGCAACACAGAAGATGTTGTAGGGTTGTGAAGTCCGGTCGTTCGCCGCCATACTGCCGCCTGTCGGAGGATTTGAGCGCAGTATAGCGAGAAAGTTCAGGGGTAAAAGGTGATACGGATAAGCAAGTTAGCCGCGTTGGCGCTGTGTGGTGTCGCATTGAGCGGCCCCGCGAACGCGCAGAATTTTACCACCGCTGCCGAAGTGCGCCCGATTCTCGGCATGACCCGCGACTCCTGGGTCGCGATCCGGGAATACGGTGGCAAGGATCTGGTCTACTTCACCCATCTTCTGGCGTGGCGCTGCGGGCTGAGCGAGATTCGCTACGGTTTCAATGGTGCGCCGCCCACCAAATCGTTCAAGATGGAGAAATGCCACGAGGGCGCAGCCCAGCCCAACGCGATCTCGGGCGACAATGTCTATGTCAGCCAGCCGCAGGGCTCGGTCTCCGAGGTGCGGGTGAAGCTGATTTATGACGATGGCAGTTCGGAAGAAGCACGGTTCAGCCGCAAGGCGGTGCTGCAATAAACGGCGCAATGAATGGGCGTTATTCAACACAGCGGCCCCCGGTGGGAGCCGCGTGTCACCAGTTCCTGAAAGGGGAAGTGGTGGGTGACCCTGGAATCGAACCAGGCGTGGGTCGCCCCGGCGGAGTTACAGTCCGCTGCCGCACCTTGCAGCACGTCACCCGACGCTGGGCGGGAGATACAAAAGGGGGCGGGGGGCGTCAAGAGAGAGTTTGCCGAAAAATCGCGCTCCGGATCAGAGCTTGCCAAACGAGGTCATTCCGCGCAGGTAGGGGCCAAAGGAGACCCGCGATGAAAAAGCCAGCCTGGGTGATCGATAAGGAACGCGCCAAGCGCGCTGCGGCCGCCGAGACCGTGTGGCTCTTCGGCCTGCATGCGGTGCGCGATGCGCTGCAGAACCCGATGCGCGAGCGTCTGCGGTTGGTCTGTTCGAAGAACGCTGCCGACAAACTGGCCGAGGCGATCGAGGCGTCGGGCATGGAGCCCGAGATCGTCGATGTCCGCAAGTTCGACAAGTTCGTGCCGATCTCGACCGACTCCGTCCATCAGGGCGCGGCGCTCGAGGTGAAGCCGCTCGATTGGGGCGCGCTGAAGGATGTCTGCTTCGGGGCGCACCGTGTGGTGCTGCTCGACCGCGTCACCGATCCGCATAACGTCGGCGCCATCCTGCGCTCGGCCGAGGTGTTCGGCGCGGCCGCCGTGATCGCGCCGCATCGCCATTCCGCGCCCGAGACCGGCGCACTCGCGAAAACCGCCTCCGGCGCGCTCGAGCGTCAGCCCTATCTGCGGGTGAAGAACCTCTCCGACGCGATGGAGGAGCTTCGCCAGATGGGCTTCCGGCTGATCGGGCTTGCGGGCGAGGCGAAGATGTCGCTCGAAGACGGGCTGTCCGAGGCGGGAATGGAGCCGGTGGCGCTCGTTTTGGGCGCCGAGGGACCGGGCCTGCGCGAGAAGACCCGCGAGACCTGCGACCGTCTGGTGCGAATCCCCTTTGCGGGCGAATTCGGTTCGCTCAACGTGTCGAATGCCGCCGCGGTGTCTCTTTATGCATCCGCAAGTCGGTAATGGTCACAAAATCGCGATCATGAGGGCGTGGACCTTAAAAGCGGCGGGATGCGTTCCTATCTCGATGTCTGAGGCGCAGCTTCGGAACCGCTGCGTCTCTAGTTCACTGTCCCTCGTTCCGCCACTGTTGCGCCCAGCCTTCAAGGCTTGGGCGCATTTTTCTTAGAGGGCTGCGACAAAGGAGAGGTTTCAGATGCAAGACGAGATTCGCGACATTCTGGAAAGTACCAAGATCATCGCCGTGGTCGGCATGTCCCACAAGCCGGAGCGCCCCTCTTACGAAGTGGCGCGGTTTCTGCAATCCAAGGGGTATCGTGTGATCCCGGTCAATCCTGGGCTCGCGGGGCAACAGCTGCTGGGCGAGACGGTCTATGCCGATCTCGGCGCGATCCCCGACGAGATCGCGGTGGATATGGTCGACGTGTTCCGCCGTTCCGAGGCGGTGCCGGAGGTCGTGGACGAGGCGCTGGCGCATCTGCCCCATCTCAAGACGATCTGGATGCAGCTTGGCGTGTCGCATGACGCTGCCGCCGAGAAAGCCCGAGGGCAGGGGGTGAAAGTCGTGATGAACCGTTGCCCGAAGATCGATTATCCGCGCGTGATGGTCGGGTAAGGCGAGGGGGGGCTCTGCCCCCTCGGCCTGACGGCCTTGCCCCCGGGATATTTCGATCAAGGAGAAGACCGGATCAGCCCTTCACGGCTTTGACGGCCTCGAGAATCGCATCGGCGATGTAATCGAGATCGGGCTGCTTGAGCCGCGCGGGCAAGCGCGTATCGCAAGCGCGCATCAGCATCTCTCGGGTCTTCGGCAGCTCCGGCGCATCTCCGAGGAACTGCCAGTTCCAGAAGGCGCGCGCATTGTCTTGGCTGAGGCCGAAGACCTGCACGCTGACGCCGCGCGCTTTCGCTTCCGATTGCATCTTGCGAGCTTCGTCATCCGACCAATCGCCCGCGAGGTTGAACTGCAGCGAATCCGGGGCGCGGGTTTCGGGGCCGAGGGGCGGCGGCACGTCGAGCCAGTCGCTCGTGTTCAGCCGCTCCGCGACATAGTCGTGGTTGGCGCGACCATCGTTCACGCGGCGCTCCACTTCCGCGATCTGCGGGCGGATGACGGCGGCGGAGAGGTTCTGCATCCGGCAATTGTATAGCGGCAGCTTGTTCTGCCAGTGATGGAAGCTGTTCTGCAGGCCGGGATGCTTCTTCCAATTATGCTCATAGGCGCCCGACATGATGACCGCGCGGGCGGCGAGCTCCGGATCGTCGGTCAGCAGGATGCCGCCTTCGCCCGCGTTGATCAGCTTGTAGGACTGGAAGGAGAGGCAGCCGATCTTGCCGATGGTGCCGATCTTCTTGCCGTTCCAGAGCGTTCCGAGCGAGTGCGCCGCGTCCTCGATCACCGGCACGTCCTTCTCGGCTGCCAGTTCCATGATCACGTCCATATCGGAGGTGTGGCCGCGCATGTGAGAGATTAGCACCGCGTCGATGTTGTCGTCGAATTTCGCGCGGAAATCGTCGAGGTCGATGCGGAAATTGGAGCCGACTTCGACCAGAACCGGGACGCAATCGGCGTGGACGATGGCGGAAGGGACGGCAGCGAAGGTGAAGGCCGGGACCAGCACGCGCGCGCCGCGCGGCAGGTCGAGCGCCTTCATCGACAGGAAGAGGGCTTGCGAGCAGGATGACACCGCCACGGCGTATTTGACGCCCATGAATTCCGCGAACTCGGCTTCCAGCTTGGCGACCGGCGCGTCTTCCGAGGTGTAGCGGAACAGGTCCCCGCTGGTCAGAAGGCGTTCGATTTCGGCCCGGGCGGCCTCGGGAATGGCCTCGGCGTCGTAGCAATTCGGGGCGGTCTGTCCGTCACGCGGCATGGCAAGATATCCTGAAACTGACTTTCAGAAATACTTACACTGCAGGGGGCGAATTCTCCAGTGACCTTTTCATGACGAAACCGAGACCGGCTCAAATCCCCAGTTTGTCGCGCATCGAGAACCACGTCATCGCGGCGACCAGAAGCGGGCTGCGCAGGAGCGATCCGCCCGGGAAGCCCGGCACGTCGAGGCTGGCCATCAGGTCGAAGCGTTCGGCTTGACCTGCGACTGCCTCGGCCATGATCTTGCCCGCCATCGTGCCCATCGCGACGCCATGGCCGGAAAAGCCACTGGCCGAGAGCGCGTTTTTCAAAGGCCGTGCGAAATAGGGCATCCGGGTGCGGGTGATGGCGAGCGTGCCGCCCCAAGCGTAGTCGATCTTTACATCGGCAAGGGAGGGGTAGACCTCCAGCATCGGCTTGCGCACGGTCTGCACGATATCGGGGAACCTATAGCCGTAGCTCTCGCCGCCGCCGAAGAGCAGGCGGTTATCGTCAGAGAGCCGCCAGTAATTCACTACGAATTTCGTGTCCGCCACGGCGATATTCTCGCGCAGCACTTGGGCCACGCGCGGGCCCAGCGGCTCTGTCGCGACAATGAAATTGTTGATCGGCATCACATGCGAAGCCACGCGCGGGGCGAGGTTTCCAAGATAGCCATTGGCCGCGAAGATCAGATGATCGGCATCGATATGGCCATGCTCGGTCTGCACGCGCACCGGCGCGCCGGGACGGATATGATGGACGAGCGAACCCTCGTGGATTTCCACGCCGGCCTTGTTGCAAGCGAGCGCCAGGGACTGGGCGAAGTTCAGCGGATGCAGATGCCCTGCGCCCCGGTCGATATCGCCGCCAAGATAGGCCTCCGACGGCAGAATTGCGTGCAGCGCCTCGCGGGAGAGCGGCTCCACCTGATCGTAGCCGTAATCGCGGGCCAGTTTCTCCGCCATGTGGTGGGAATGCGCGACCTCGGATTCCGTCCGGCAGGCATGGGCGATGCCGGGGTGAAAGGTCACGTCCATCTCGTATCGTGCGATCAGGTCGCGGATCAGCGCTTTCGCGTCCTCTCCGATATCCCAAAGCCTGCGCGCCATTTCGGGGCCGTGGGCTTTCTCCAGATCGTCCTGCTCCAGCCGCTGGCCCGAGCCCACCTGCCCGCCATTGCGTCCCGACGCCCCGAAGCCTACGCGATGGGCCTCGAGCAGCCGCACCGAATAGCCCTTTTCCGCCAGATGCAGCGCCGCCGAGAGGCCCGTGAAGCCGCCGCCCACCACGCAGACATCCGCCCGGTGGCGGCCCGTCAACGCGGGCCAGCGCCGGTCGGTCAGCGCGGTCGCCGCGTAATAGCTCGGCGCGTGCTCGCCCTTGCGGTCATTGGCGAAGAGCAGGTTCATCGCATCACACGTTCATCAACAGGTGCTCGCGCTCCCACGGCGAGATCACCTGTAGGAACTCTTTGTATTCGTTGCGCTTCACGGCCTCGTAGACGGCGCAGAATTCCGGCCCCAGCACGTCGCGGATCGGGGCACTTTCCGAGAACAGATCGAGCGCATCGCCCAGATTCACCGGCACGTCTTCGGCCGACATATAGGCGTCGCCCAGGCATTCGGGCTTCGGCATCTGCTTTTCCTTGAGGCCCAGATAAGCGCAAGCGAGCGAGGCCGCGAGCCCGAGATAGGGGTTGCAGTCCATTCCCGCGAGACGGTTTTCGATCCGCCGCGCCGCTGGGCCGGAGATCGGTACGCGCAGGCCCGTCGTGCGGTTGTCACGGCCCCATTCAAGATTGATCGGGGCCGCGAAATCCGGGACGTAGCGGCGATAGCTGTTCACGTAGGGCGCCAGCAGCGCGATCACCGCGGGCAGGTGCGTCTGAAGCCCCGCGATGCAATGCAGGAAGGCCTCCGTCTCGCCGCCCCTCTCGTCCGAGAAGATGTTCTCGCCGGTCTTGGTGTCGATCACCGATTGGTGGATATGCATGGCCGAGCCCGGCTCGCCCTCGATCGGCTTCGCCATGAAGGTGGCAAAGCAATCCTGACGCAGGGCGGCCTCGCGGATCAGCCGCTTGAAGTAGAAGATCTGGTCGGCGAGTTCGACCGGGTCGCCATGGGCGAGGTTGATCTCGATCTGCCCGGCACCGCCTTCCTGCAAGATGCCGTCGATCTCGAAACCCTGAAGCTCGGCGAAGTCGTAGATATCGTCGATGACCTTGCCGTATTCATCGACCGCCGACATCGAATAGGCCTGCTTGGCGGCCGCGCGACGACCAGACCGCCCCATCGGCGGGATGATCGGCTGGTTCGGATCCACATTGCGTGCAACGAGGAAGAATTCCATTTCGGGGGCGACGACCGGCACCCAACCCTCGGCCTCGTAGAGCGAAAGCACGCGCTTGAGCACGTTGCGTGGGGCGATCGGCACCGGGTTGCCCTGCTGGTCCTCGACGTCGTGGATGATCTGCAAGGTCCAGTCCGCCGTCCAGGGCGCGGCCGTCGCGGTCGAGAAATCGGGCGTCAGGATCATGTCCGGCTCGGTGAAGGCGCCCGAGGGGTTGTCAGTCCACTCGCCGGTGATCGTCTGCAGGAAGATCGAGTTCGGCAGGAAGAAGCGATCCTGGAACTTGAATTTCGACGCGGGCATCGCCTTGCCGCGCGCGACCCCCGCGATGTCGGCGACAATGCATTCAACCTCGTCGAGACGCCGACCCTCGATGTAATCGCGTGCGGCTTGCGGGATGCGGTCGGTCCAGTCCTTCATGTCGCTCATCGGTCAGCTTTCCGGGTGCGCGGGCACCCTTGTCTTGAGGAAGAAATCGGCGATGCGCTCGGCGATCCGGGGCGCGCCGTTGGGCCGGCCCAGCCGCGTGCGGGCCGCCTCCATCAACTCGTCGGGCACGACGCCGCGCCCGCGTGTGTCCATCAACCCTTCCACGAATTCGTCGCGAAACTCGGGATGGGGCTGAACGGTGAAGATCGTGTCGCCATAGGTAAGCGCTGGATAGGCGCAGAAATCATTGCCCGCAATCGGTGTCGCACCCGGCGGCAGCTCGGTCACCTGATCCTGATGCCACGCGTTGAGTGCGATCACCTCGCCGCCGAAATCGTAATCCTGCGGGCCTACGGCCCAGCCGCCGGAGAATTTCTCGACCTTGCCGCCAAGCGCCTGCGCGATGATTTGGTGGCCGAAACAGATGCCAACCATCGGCACCTTCTCGGCATGAGCGTCGCGGATGAACGTCTCGAGTGGCTTGATGAAGGGATGATCCTCGTAGGCGCCGTGACGGGAGCCGGTGATCAGCCAGCCGTCGCACTCATGCACGTCTTTCGGGAAGTGCATATGCTCGACGTCGTAGCGTTGGAATTCGAGGCCGCGCCCGGCGAGCAGGGCTTCGAACATGTCGGGATAATCGCCCGCCTTGTCGCGCAGAACGTCGGGGGATTGGCCGGTTTGGAGAATGCCGATACGCATGGGAGGTCCGCTCGTAAGCTCTTGTTGCCGAAGCGTAGTGCGGGCCGTGAGCGGCGGCAAGGGGGGCGCTGCTGGTTCGCCGGATCGCGACCGGAAGGCGCGAAGGGGGCTCCGCCCCCGGCGCGTGCGCGCCTCCCCCGGGATATTTCCATCAAGAGGAAGATCCGTTTCGGCTTGGGCGAAATATCCCGGGGGGAGGGCGATAGCCCGAGGGGGCAGCGCCCCCTCTTCCTTTGGTTTTGTCGCCCTCCGGCAACGGGGACAGAGCCTCCCGTGCGCGACGCTTAACGCGAGCGGATCATTCCCATGATCTCGAGCGTCTGGCCCAGGATCGGCTGCGCGATCTCGTCGGCCCGGTTTGCGCCATCGCCCAAGATATTGTCGATCTCGGAAGGGTCGTTCATCAGCCGGGTCATCTCGTCCGAGATCGGGGCGAGCTTCGCGACTGCGAGCTCCGCCAGCGCCGGTTTGAACTTGCCGAAGCCCTCGCCGCCATATTCGCCCAGCACTTGGGTCGGCGTCATGTCGGCCAGCGCGGCGTAGATGTTCACGAGGTTGCGCGCCTCGGCTCGGTCCTTGAGCCCCTCGATCTCGGAGGGCAGGGGCTCGGGGTCGGTCACGGCCTTGCGAATCTTCTTGGCGATCGTGTCGGCATCGTCGGTCAGGTTGATGCGGCTCGCGTCCGAGGGGTCGGATTTCGACATCTTCTTGGTGCCGTCGCGCAGGGACATCACCCGGGTAGCGGCGCCTTCGATCAGCGGCTCGGGGGAGGGGAAGAACTCGGTCCCGTAGTCGTGGTTGAACTTGGCCGCAATGTCGCGGGTCAATTCGACGTGCTGCTTCTGATCCTCGCCCACCGGCACCATCGTCGCGTGATATAGCAGGATGTCGGCGGCCATCAGGGCGGGATAGGCATAGAGGCCCAGCGAGGCCTTCTCGGCATTCTTGCCCGCCTTGTCCTTGAACTGGGTCATCCGGTTCATCCAGCCCAGACGCGCGACGCAGTTCAGCGCCCAGGCCAGTTCGGCATGGGCCGACACTTGCGATTGGTTGAACAGGATCGAGCGTTTCGGGTCGACGCCCGAGGCGATGAAGGCGGCAGCTGCCTCGCGGGTGTTGCGGCGCAGCGCCTCGGGCTCTTGCCAGACCGTGATCGCGTGCAGGTCGACGAGGCAGTAGATCGTCTCGATTCCTTCGTCCTGCTTCTGGGCGAAGCGCTTGAGCGCGCCCAGATAGTTGCCCAGCGTGAGCCCGCCCGAGGGCTGGATGCCGGAGAAGATCCGCGGTTTGAAATTGGCGTTGAGGGGTTGCGCTTGCTCGCTCATCTGATGCTCCTGATCTGCGGGGGGTGGAAGCCCGCCATTGAGGATCTCCCGGGGTGGAAATCCGCTCTCCGCTCGCTTATCGCTAAAGCGCAAAGGGCGCAACTGAGCCCGCGAGCAGGAGGCCATTAATGCGCGACGGCTATGACGAACACCCGATGAACCCGCTGCCGCCAGTGGTCTGGCTTTTGGCGCTGCCGATCATCGCGACGGAGCTGTTCTTCGCGATGGGCCAGTCGGGGCTGATCGGCGGGGCGCAGGCGGCGGGCTGGCGGCTCGACGCGCTGCAGAAATTCGCATTCTCGCCGCAGGTGATGCGCGCGATGGTCCAGACCGGGCAATATCCGCCGGAGCAGATGATGCGAATTCTGACCTATCCGTTCGTCAACGCTTCGGTGACTCAGGCGATCTTCGTGCTCGTGTTCCTCTTGGCGCTGGGCAAGATGGTGGGCGAGGTGTTCTCGGGCCTCGCCGTGGCGATCGTCTTCTTCGGGGCGACGATCCTTGGCGCGCTTGTCTATGCGGCGCTGCCCTTTACGCAGATCGGGCTCTATGGCGGCTATCCCGGCGATTACGGGCTGATCGGGGCGTTCACATGGATTCTGTGGACGCGACTGGGGCAGGAAAATGCGAACCAGTTCCGGGCCTTCTCGTTGATCGGCGCACTGATGGGCATTCAGCTGCTGTTTGCGATGATCTTCGGCGCGCGGCCCGACTGGATCGCGGATATCGTCGGGTTCGTGGCAGGCTTCGTGCTGAGCTTCTTCGTGGCGCCCGGCGGAATGCAGCGGACGTTGCAGCGGTTGCGGCGTCGGTGAGCCTTCCTGGCCAGGGGCGACCAGCCCCGGGCCGCGCCCGACCCTCCCACCGGGAGGGCGCATTGGCGAAGTCGGCGCAGGCATTAGCGGCCGTCGGGCATGAGAGATAAAGCGCCCAGCGAGAGACGGACTAAAGCGCCTACCCTAGGGTCGGGCGCGGCCCTTACGCCCCGCCCGGACCGCGCCGCATCGCACCTTTCAGATCGGCCATATGCATCGCACCGATCGCGATGGCCGTGCCGAAATAGACGACCATCCCGAACAGCACGAGCCCCAGTAGCGCCAGCGCACGTAGGCCCGGCACGGTGAATGCGCCGGGCACCGCCCAGGTCACCGCCCAGATCGCAGCGCCCATCACCAGCGCCGCGATCACGATGCGGGGCAGGCGGCGGTAGAAACGGTGATCGAAGCTCGCGGCTTCCCCCATCGGGCGTGCGCCGAGCCAAAGCTGCGCGACCATCGCCCAGGCGGCGAGCGTCGTTCCGACAGCCGCCGCAAGGTAGCCGATCACGAAGGACAGCCCGATCGCCAACACCGCATTCACCACCATCGCGACGAGCGCGTAGTTGAACGGCGTGCGCGTGTTCTCGCGGGCGAAATACAAGGGCTGCAGAACCTTTTGCAGCACGAAGGCGGGCAGGCCGAGGCCGTAGATCGCGGTGGCCCAGGCCGTGGCAATGGTGTCCTCGTGGGTGAACTGGCCGCGCTCGAACAGGACCGAGACGATGGGCTGGGCTGCCACCAGCAGCGCTACGGCGGGGCCGACGGTGAAGAGGAGCGCGAACTCTCCCGCACGCGAAAAGGAATAGCGGCTGCCGGCCGTGTCGCCGCCGCGCAAGCGACGAGACAGGTCGGGCAGCAGAACCACGCCGATCGCGATGCCCACGACGCCCAGCGGCAACTGATAGAGCCGATCGGCATAGTTCAGCCACGCGATCGCGCCGTCGAAATGCGAGGCGACCTGACGGCCCACCAGCAGGTTCACCTGCACCACGCCGCCCGCGAGCATCGCCGGGATCGCGATCCGAACGAGGCGTTTCATGTCGGGAGAGAGGCGCGGGCGTTTCGGGACGATCTTGTAGCCCGCCCGCCATGCCGCGGCCCAGACCAGCGCCAGTTGCGCCACGCCCGCAACGGGCACGGCCCAGGCCAGCGCATCGCCCACCGGCCAGCCGGCTTGATCGGCCATCAGCATCGCGATGACGAAGGTGACGTTCAGCAGCACGGGTGCCGCAGCGGCAGCGGCGAAGTGACCGGCGGCGTTCAGCACGCCTGACAGAAGCGCGCTGAGCGAGATGAAGAGGATGTAGGGGAAGGCGATCCGGCCATAGCTCGTGGCGATGGCGAACCGCTCATCGCCCGCGAAGCCCGAGGCCATCGCCAGCACCAGCCACGGCATTGCCGCCGAAGCCACCAGTGTCAGCACGATCAGCACCGAGGCCAAGCCGCCCATTGCCTCGCGCGCGAAGCCCTGCGCGTCCTCGCCGCCCTCCAGCTTCTTCGAGAAGATCGGGATGAAGGCGGTGTTGAACGCGCCTTCCGCGAAGAAACGGCGAAACAGGTTCGGCAGCGAGAAGGCCACGAGGAAGGCCTCCGCCACCGGGCCTGCACCGAGATAGGCCGCGATCATCATGTCGCGCGCAAAGCCGAGGATGCGGCTCGCCATGGTCCAGCCGCCCACCGTGAGGAAGCCGCGCACCAGCCGGATTGGTTTCATATTAGTTGCCCGCCCGTTTCGCGCCCGAGGCAATCGCGTCCATCAGCTTCTTCTCGAGAGCTTCCTGGCGCGATTTGGAATGGAGTTTCAGGCCGAACATGTCTTTCACGTAGAAGCTGTCCACGACCTGAGCGCCATAGGTGGCGATCACCGCCGAGGAGATCGAGATATTGTTCGATGCCAGCGCCCGGGTCAGGTCGTAGAGAAGGCCGGGCCGGTCGCGGGTATCGACTTCGATGATCGTGTAGATATCCGATCCCTCGTTGTCGATGGTGATATGGGTCGGGAACTTGAACTCGCGCTCACGCTTCTTGAGCTTGTCGCGATCCTTGAGCGCCTCGCGGGCGACGACCTCGCCTTTCAGCGTCTTCTCGATCATCCCGCGCAGGCGGGTCAGTTTCGAGGCCTCGTAGGGATGGCCCTCGGCATCCTGAACCCAGAAGACGGCGGTCGCGTAGCCGTCCTTCGAGGTATAGGTGCGCGCATCGACCACGTTCGCGCCGACCAGCGCCAGCGCGCCGGAGAGCCGGGAGAAAATGCCGGGGTGATCGGCGAGAGCGAAGCTGACGCGGGTCGCGTCGTGATCGTCATCGGGATGCAGGTCGATACGGATCTCGTTATCGCCCAGATCGCGCAGCAGCCGCGCGAAGATCTCGTGATTGACCGTGGCGAGCGCCTGCCAGTAGGGCGGGTAATGGCGGGCGAGCTCGGCGCGGATGCGGGTCTTGTCCCAATCGTCCTGCGCCTCCAGCACTTCGCGCAGGGCACGTTTGGCCTCGTCGGTACGCTGCTCGCGATTGACCGCTTCCAGCCCGTGCTCCAACGCCATCGCGGTCTCGGAATGCAGCTTGCGCAGCAGCGTCGCTTTCCAGTTGTTCCACACGTTCGGGCCGACGCCGCGAATGTCACAGACCGTCAGCACCGTCAGCAGGTCGAGTCGCTTGCGCGACTTCACGCGCTTGGCGAAATCGCGGATCGTGCGCGGGTCCGACAGGTCGCGTTTCTGCGCCACGTCGGACATCAGAAGGTGATGGCGCACCAGCCATTCGACGGTGTCGCATTCCTCTGGGTTCAACCCCAGCCGCGGCGCTACCTTGCGGGCGATCTTCGCGCCGAGGATCGAGTGATCTTCGGGGCGTCCCTTGCCGATGTCATGCACCAGCAGCGCGACATAGAGAACCTTGCGATTGATGCCTTCTTCGAGAATATGCGACGAGAGCGGCAGATCCTCCACCAGCTCCTTGCGCTCGATCTGTGCCAGCGTCGAGACGACCTGTATCGTGTGCTCATCCACGGTGTAGCTGTGATACATGTTGAACTGCATCATCGCGACGATCGGCTCGAATTCGGGGATGAAGGCGGCCAGCACGCCCAGCTCGTTCATGCGGCGCAGCGCGCGTTCCGGGTTGCCGTGCTTCAGGAGCAGATCGAGGAAGATACGCTGCGCCTCGCGATTGGTGCGCACCTTGTCGTCGATCAGGTCGAGATTGGCCGAGACGAGCCGCATCGCGTCAGGGTGGATAAGCATCCCCGATCGCAGCCCCTCTTCGAAGAGGCGCAGCAGGTTGACCGGATCGGAGAGGAAGGCCTTCTCGTCGGCCACGTTGATGCGTCCGTTCTCTTCGCAATAGGGGGCCTTCAGCTTGCGTCGCCGGCGGAAAATCCGCGTCAGCATCGGCGCGCTTTTGACGTGCTGCGCTTCGAGCTTGGTCAGGAAGATCCGGGTCACGTCGCCCACGGCGGTCGCGTGGCGGAAGTAATCCTGCATGAAGACCTCTACCGCGCGGCGGCCCGCCAGATCGCGATAGCCCATGCGCTCGGCCACCTCGACCTGCATGTCGAAGGTCAGCTGATCCGAAGCGCGGCCGGAGATCAGATGCAGGTGACAACGCACCGCCCAGAGGTAATTCTCGGCCTCGTGGAAGGTCTCGTATTCCTCGGGCGAAAATGCCCCGATCTCCATCAATTCGCGGGCGCGGCCCACATGATGGATGTATTTGCCGATCCAGTAGAGGGTCTGCAGGTCGCGCAGGCCCCCCTTGCCCTCTTTCACGTTCGGTTCGAGCACGTAGCGCTGCCCGCCCTGCCGGCGGTGGCGTTGCGAGCGTTCCTCAAGCTTGGCCTCGATGAACTCGGCCTCGGTCCCCTCGAAAAGGTCGTGGTGAAGGCGCAGCGACAGCGCCTCGGCCAGCTTATCGTCGCCGCCGACGCAGCGATGCTCCAGAAGTGCGGTGCGGATCGTGATGTCCTCGCGCCCGAGCCGGATGCAATCGTCGAGCGTCCGAGACGAATGACCGACCTTCAGCTTCAGATCCCAGAGCATGTAGAGCATCGACTCGATGACGCTCTCGGCCCAGGGGGTGACCTTGTAAGGGGTGAGGAAGAGCAGATCGACATCGGAATGCGGCGCCATCTCGGCGCGGCCATAGCCGCCCACGGCGAGCACCGCGAAACGCTCTGCCTCGGTGCGGATGCCGCTTGGATGCAGACGCGTCGTCGCGATGCGCAGCACCGACCGGACGATCCCGTCCGTCATCTGGGCATAGGCTTCGACCGTGTCGCGCGCCGCGCGCGGGTGCCTCTCGAAATCAGCCTCGATCGCAGCGGTGGCGGCGCGGCGCTCCTCGGTGAGGAAGTTCACCGTCGCGGTCCGGATGTCCTTGGGATCGCTTGCACCGGAGGTTGCGGCGTCGAGCGCGTCGAACAGACGCTGCTGATCCAGAAGGAGGGGCGCCCCGGTCGATGCCGGGGCGGTGTCTGTCATGCTGGTCACTGCGCGATCTCGTCCCTTTGCGGGCCCTTTCCTGTAGCGGCGCTCCGGATCAGAAGCCGAAACCGCCGAAGTTGCGCGGCGCCGGATCGATCACGACCGCCTGCCCGTTGCGGACCTGAGCTACGGCGAGTGCGCGCTCGTTGGTGCCGTCGGGCAGGAGCCGGAAGACGCCGTTGACGCCCACGAAGCCCGAACGCTGGGTCAGGCCCTGCTTGGTCAGCGCGTTCGGATTGCCCGATTTCACCAGCGCGCCGATCGCCGCGACCCCGTCATAGGCGAGGCCCGCGATCGGGTGGGGCGCTTGCCCGTAAGCGGCGGTGTAGCGCGACACGAACTGCTGTTGCAGCGCCGGGTCGGGCTCGGCGAACCATCCACCTTGGGTGCCCGGAAGCGACAGGGTCGCCGGCGGGATATCCCAACGGGTCAGGCCGATATATTGCGTGGTCTGCGGGGTCACTCCCTGCTCGCCCATCAGCTGCGTGAGCAGCGGGAGCGCGCCTGCGGTATCGGCGGTCAGGAACAGCGCATCGACGTCGCCGGACTTCACGCGGCTTGCGATCTGCGGCGTCGCATCGACCACGCCCTGCTGCGAGAACGGGTAGGAGGCCACGCCCGCGAGCGAAGCGCCCGACCGTGCGATCGCCGTCTGGATCGCCTGCGCGCCGATTTCGCCTGCCGTGGTCTGCTCATGCACGACCATGATCCGCTGCTTGCCCTGACGCGCGGCGAAGCTCACGAGGCGGTTGGCGGTGTTCTGGAAGGTCGGGCCGAGCACGAAGACATTGCCGCCCGCGACGTTGGTATTGTTCGAAAACGCAAGCACGTTGATGTTGCGCGAGGCCACCGCGAGACCCGCCGCATTCGCCGATTGCGCATAGACGGGGCCGAGGATGACCTTCGCGCCCTCGTCGGCAGCCTTGGTCGCCATCGCGGCGGCCTGCTGCGGATTGCCCGCGGTGTTGTAGACCTGCAGGTCGATGCGGGTGCCCTTCAGGTCCTGGATCGCGAGATTGGCCGCATTCTGCAGAGCCCGTGCGAGAGTCTCATCGCCCGCATTTCCCGACCCCGACGGGACGAGAAGCGCGACCTTGACCGGTGCGCTGCTGTCGATCTTCTGGCCGGAATTGCCCATCGGCCCCGGCTGACAGGCCGCGAGCCAGACCAGAGCAAGGAGGGCTGCGATTCGCGCAGCGAGGGCGCGGGGGTTACGAATGAGATTAAACATGATACGTCCTTTTGGGCGTTGGCGTCCGGTCCGGGCACTGAAGCAAAGCCTGCGAACCGCGATCGGATGACGCGATCGAGACTACGCACAAGCAGGCGTGAAGTAAACGATCCACACAAGTGATGAGGCGGGCGATGGGCGAGGGTGTTGTATCTGATGCAAACGCGCAAAATGGCGGAACCAAGAGGGTGCCTGCGCCGTTAAGCCCGGGGCTTCATTTCATCGCCACGCCGATCGGAGCGGCCCGCGACATCACGCTGCGCGCCCTAGATATGTTGCGCGCTGCCGATGTTCTGGCGGCCGAGGATACCCGCAGCCTGCGGCACCTGATGGAGATTCACGGAGTACCGCTCAACGGGCGCCAGGTGCTCGCATATCATGACCATAACGGTGCCGCGATGCGGCCGAAAATCCTTGCCGCGCTCGAGGCCGGGAAGTCGGTGGTTTATGCCTCCGAAGCGGGCACGCCGCTGGTCGCCGACCCCGGCTATCAGCTCGGCCGCGCGGTGATCGAGGCCGGGCTGCCGCTCTACAGTGCGCCGGGCCCCTCAGCGGTGCTGACGGCGCTGACGCTCTCGGGCTTGCCGACGGATCGCTTCCTCTTCGCCGGGTTCGCGCCGAACAGTAAAGGCGCGCGGCGGAATTGGCTCGCCGAGTTCAAGGAAATTCCCGCGACACTGGTTTTTTATGAAAGCCCCAAACGCATTAGGGAAATGTTAGCTGACGCGGCCCATAGTCTGGGAAAGGAGAGGCAAGCGGCGCTGTGCCGGGAACTGACGAAGCGGTTCGAAGAGGTGCGCCGGGGCACGCTGGAAGAGCTTGCGGCAGGCGTGGCTGATGCGCCGATCAAGGGAGAGATCGTGGTGGTGGTCGACAGGCCGCACGCGGTCGAAGTCGATGATGCGGAACTGGAGCGCCGGTTGAGCGCCGCGCTCGAGCGGGAGTCGCTTCGCGATGCGGTCGATGCCGTCGTGGGCGCGACCGGTTTGCCGCGACGCAAGGTCTATCAGGCCGCTCTGGCTATGGAGAAGAAGAAATGAGTGGATCGCTGTCGTATCATTCGGGTCTCGCCGCCGAAGAACAGGTGATGCTGCATTACGAGAGAGAAGGCCGCGCGGTGTCGGAACATCGCTGGCGCGGCAAATATGGCGGCGAGATCGATTTGATCGCGCGCGAGGGCGACACCCTGATCTTCATCGAAGTGAAGAAATCGCGGAGCCATGCCCGTGCTGCCGAACGTCTTTCGCAACGTCAGATGCGCCGAATTTGCGTTTCGGTCGAAGAATACCTGATGCGCCATCCGGCTCCGGCCAACTGCAATCGCAAGGTTCGGTTCGATCTCGCGCTGGTCAATGAGATCGGGGAGATTAAGGTTCTGGAGAACGCCTATTTCGGAATGTGACCGGCCGATGGGTTGAGGTTGCATCCGGGCGCGCCACATTGCATCAAGATTGCACTGAAACAGGGGGCGCGGATGGGTTTGAAAGTTGCGATCCAGATGGATCCGATCGAAGCGGTCAATATCGAGGCTGACAGCACGTTTCGGATCGCCGAAGAAGCGCAGGCTCGTGGACATGAGCTGTTCTATTACACGCCGGGTCGTCTGATTTATCGCGAGGGTCGCGTTTATGCACGTGGCTGGCCGCTCACGGTGCGCCGCGAGAAGGGCAATCACTTCTCGTTGGGCGAAGAGGCCGAGATCGATCTGGGGGATTGGGACGTCGTCTGGCTACGGCAGGATCCACCCTTTGACATGGGTTACATCACCACGACGCATCTGCTGGATCGGATTCATCCCGAGACGCTTGTGGTGAACGATCCTTTCTGGGTTCGCAATTCGCCCGAGAAGCTGCTCGTTCTCGACTTCCCCGACCTGACGCCGCCGACATTGATTGCGCGCGACCTCAAGGCCATCCGGGCCTTCAAGGCCGAGCATGGCGATATCATCCTCAAGCCGCTTTATGGCAACGGGGGAGCGGGGGTGTTTCGGCTCGATCCGAACGACCGCAACCTGTCGTCGCTGCATGAGCTTTTCGTCGGCATCAACAACGAGCCGTTGATCGCGCAGAAATTCCTGCCCGCGGTGTCGAAGGGCGACAAGCGGATCATTCTTGTCGATGGCGAGCCCGTGGGCGCGATCAATCGGGTGCCTGCGGAAGGTGAGACGCGGTCGAACATGCATGTCGGCGGCCGGCCCGAAAAGGTCGAGCTGACCGCACGTGATCGAGAAATCTGTGCGCGGATCGGTCCGCATCTGCGCGAGAAGGGTCAGATTTTCGTCGGAATCGATGTGATCGGCGATTGGCTGACCGAAATCAACGTGACTTCGCCCACCGGAATTCAGGAGCTCGAACGGTTCGACGGCGTGAATATCACCGCCCGGATCTGGGAGGCGATCGAAGCGAAACGGAGCTGATATGTCGATCCGTCTGGTTTTACTCAATCTCTGGCTGCGGGCTTTCGCAAAACCGATGGTGCGCAGGTTCCACGGCCCTGCGCAAATGCGACGCGGGACCGAGAGATTGGCCAGTTGGATCGTGCGCGAGCCCACAGAGATATGTCGTCTGCAAATCAGGCTGGCCGGGCGTGACGCGCTGTCGTTGCGCGCGGGACAATGCGCGGCCGGGCGCGTCATTCTCTATCTTCACGGCGGCGGTTACGTCACCGGATCCCCTTGGATGTATCGCGGTCTCACCGGGCGCTTGGCGAAGCTGAGCGGCCTCGAGGTGATCGTGCCGGATTACCGCCTCGCGCCCGAAGCGCCGGTGGGCGCCGCGCTCGAGGATGCGACGGCGGCTTTCGACGCGCTTGTTGAGACCGGGTATGATCCTAGCGCGATCGTGCTCGCAGGCGACAGCGCGGGGGGCGGCTTGGCGTTGGCGCTTCTCAGCGCCCTGTGCCAGCGCGGCACGCCGCCTGCCGGGGTGATCGCTTTGTCCCCCTGGACGGATTTGACCTGTTCGGGCGAGAGCCTCCGCCTCAACGCTTCTAAAGATGCAATGCTGCCGGTCGAGCGTCTTGGCGACACCTGCGAAATGGTTCTGCGCGGCCATGACCCGACCGATCCGCGCTTCTCGCCGCTTTTCGCGGAATTTCCCGATCCGCCACCGGTGCTGATCCAGCATTCGATGGCCGAGATCCTGTGTGACGACTCGCTGCGCATGGCCGAAAGGCTGCGCGATTTCGGCACGGATGTCACCGTGCAGAGCTGGCCCGACACGCCGCATGTGTGGCATTTCTTCGACGGTCGGATTCCCGAGGCGCGCGAGGCGCTGGAAGACGCGGCCGCCGCGGCGCGCAAGATGCTCAACCTGCCACAGCGCTGAGGCGATAGCTCAACGCCTCCGCGATATGTGGCTTGCGCACCTTATCGGCGTGATCGAGATCGGCGATCGTGCGTGCGACCCGCAAGACGCGGTGGTAGCCGCGCGCCGAGAGCCCGACCCGTTCCGCCATCCGCGCCAGAAGATCGCGTCCCTCGGTATCCGGCGTTGCGATATCTTCGAGCAACCGTCCTTCGACTTCGGCGTTGACGCGGATTTCCTGGTGATCCGCGAAGCGTTGGGCCTGCCGCTCGCGTGCGTCAGCGACGCGCGCCGCCACTTCTGTGGAGCTGTCGCCGGTGGCGGGCAGGTCGAGATCGGCATAGCGCACCGGGGGCACCTCGATGCGCAGATCGAACCGATCCATCAGCGGTCCTGAAATTCGGCCCAGATAGTCGTCACCACAGCCGGGCGCGCGGGGGCATGCGCGTTCGGCATCGCCGAGATAGCCGCATTTGCAGGGGTTCGCGGCGGCGATCAACAGGAAGCGGCAGGGGTAGCGCGTATGTGCGTTGGCGCGCGAGACGACGACTTCTCCGGTTTCGATCGGTTGGCGCAGAGTCTCCAGCACGGCGCGGGGGAATTCGGGGAACTCGTCCATGAACAGGACGCCGTTATGGGCGAGGCTGACCTCGCCGGGGCGTGCGCCGCGTCCGCCTCCGATCATCGCCGCCATCGACGCGGTGTGGTGCGGTTCGCGGAAGGGGCGGGTGCGCGAGATGCCTCCCTCGGCCAGCAGGCCCGAAAGTGACTGGATCATCGATGTTTCCAGCATCTCCTCGGGGCGCATCTCCGGCAGGATAGAGGCCAGCCGCGCGGCCAGCATGGATTTGCCCGAGCCGGGCGTGCCGATCATCATCAGGTGATGGCGTCCGGCAGCGGCGATTTCCAGCGCGCGTTTCGCCCGCTCCTGACCCTTCACGTCACGCAGGTCGCGCGGATGCGCGGTCGCTTCGATCAGACCCGGTCGCGCAGGCTCCAGCGGTAGGCGACCGCTGAGATGGTCGATTGCGCCGCCGAGCGTCTCCGGCGCCGTTACATCGGTCGCGCCGACCCAGGCGGCCTCTGCGCCGGAGCCTTTCGGGCAGATCAGCCCCTTGTCCGCTGCGGCAGCCGCCATCGCGGCGGGTAGGGCGCCCGCGACCGGCAGCAGTCGTCCGTCGAGCGATAGTTCCCCCACCGCGACCAGTGCCTCGATCCGGTCGCGGGGCATCACGCCAATGGCGCCCAGCAGCGACAGAGCGATGGGCAGGTCGAAATGCGAGCCCTCTTTCGGCAGGTCCGCGGGCGAAAGGTTCACGGTGATCTTCTGCATCGGCAGAGCGATCCCCAGCGCACCGAGCGCCGCGCGCACCCGCTCGCGCGCCTCGGAGACCGCCTTGTCGGGCAGACCCACGACCGCGAAGCCGGGCATGCCTTCGGAGAGAGCGCATTGCACCTCCACGAGGCGGGCTTCCACCCCCTCGAACGCCACCGTGTAGCTCTGGCTGACCATCGGTTCTCCCACGCCTCCTCGTCGATGGGTAGCGCGATCATGGTTTAGGATCGGTTAACGGTCGCCGAGGCCGAGAGGCGGCACCCGAACCTCGACTCAGGGGCGAAAGGCGCCTGGGGGAAAGCTGCCGAAATCTCCACGAGAACCTGCATTTTCTGCATATCCGCACAGCGCTCGCTTCAATTTCGCGCACAAGATCAACGCGTTGCGTTACAGTTTCTCAAGTGTCCGTGAGCAGGCTTATGATATGTCGTGCTCAAGAAGGAGTGATGGTCCTTCCGTAGGGGTATGAATTTCTTTCATTTTTCGCTTGAAAACGTCGTCAAGTGCGCCACGCGCACAAAGTTTCAAGCAAAATTCAACATTTCCGTGAGGAACTAATTCATGTCATTCGCATTGGGTGGGCAAAGCAGCCACCCAATTCAAGGTTGCGCCGGTTTGGGCTGGACACCCCAGGGAGATTGTAAATGGCACTTGATGGTATGACCGATGAAACCCTGCCACGCCAAGCGATGCGGGCAGAGTTCCTGGACGCTGACACCGAAGCAGAACTGGCGCGCGCGTGGCGCGATCATCGGGATGAGCAGGCCCTCCATCGACTTGTAACCGCTTACATGCGCCTGGCGATTTCGATGGCGTCGAAGTTCCGCCGCTACGGCGCCCCGATGAACGATCTCATTCAGGAAGCGTCACTTGGTCTGATGAAGGCCGCCGACAAGTTCGATCCGGAACGCGGCGTGCGCTTCTCGACCTATGCCGTGTGGTGGATCAAGGCCTCGATCCAGGAATTCGTAATGCGGAACTGGTCGATGGTGCGCACCGGGTCCACCTCGTCGCAAAAAGCGCTGTTCTTCAACATGCGCCGCGTTCAGGCTCAGTTGACCCGCGAGGCTCAGCAAGAGGGCGAGCAGCTCGACGCGATGCAGCTGCGGCAGCGCGTGGCCGAGGTGATCGGCGTGCCGCTTGCCGACGTCGAGATGATGGAGGGCCGCCTGTCCGGCTCCGACTTCTCGCTCAACGCGACGCAGTCCAGTGAAGACGAAGGCCGCGAATGGGTCGACACACTGGAAGACGATGGCGCGAGCCCGGAGGAAACCGTGGCCGACACCCATGACGGCCAAACGATGAAAGTCTGGTTGGGCGAGGCGATGGAGCGTCTTACCGACCGCGAAGCCTACATCGTCCGCGAGCGCCGCCTGATCGACGAGCCGCGCACTTTGGAAAGCCTCGGTGAAGAATTGGGTCTTTCGAAAGAGCGCATTCGTCAGCTCGAAGCGCAGGCCTTCGGCAAGATGCGCAAATCGCTTGAAACACATCAGGGCGAGGTGCAAAGCTTCTTCATATGAGGAAGTTTCTCGCCGCGATCTGCCTGCTGTCGCTGACAGGTTCCGCTCAAGCTGCGGAAATATCGCCCGACCAGCTCGATACGCTGTCGGGCGATATTGTCGTTCTGGGCGAGATTCACGACAACCCCACCCATCACCTCAATCAGGCGCGGGCGATCAAGGCGCTGAAGCCCGCCGCTGTGGTGTTCGAACAGTTGACGCCCGAGCAGGCCGCGAAGATCACGCCGGCGCTTTTGAAGGAAGAGGGGGCGCTGGAAAAGGCGCTGGATTGGAATAACTCGGGCTGGCCCGATTTCGCGATCTACTATCCGATTTTCGAGGCTTTGGGCGATGCGAAAGTCTATGGCGCCGCGCAGCCGCGCGAGACAGTGCGCGCCGCGATGACCAAGCCGCTACCGGAGGTGTTCGGCAAGGGCGCTGCGCGTTACGGGCTCGATCGACCCTATCCCGACGCGTTGCAGGCCAAGCTGGAAGCTCAGTCGCAGGAAGATCATTGTAACGCGCTTCCGGTCGATCTGCTGCCCGGCATGGTCGCCGCGCAACGCTTCCGCGACGCCGCCTTCGCCCGGGTCGCTCTGAAGGCGCTGAAGGAAACCGGCGGCCCGGTCGCGGTGGTCACCGGCTCGGGCCATGCCAGAACCGACCTCGCGGTCCCCGCGCTTCTGCGCAAGGCGGACCCGGAGGCGAAGGTCGTGGCGATCGGCCAGATCGAGGCCGAACCGGGTGCCGATCCCGGTCCACAGCCCTATGACGACTGGATCGTCACGCCCCCGACCGAGCGCGCCGATCCCTGCGCCGCGTTCAAGTGATCCTTGCACCAATGCGCCCCGGCGCTTAGACCATCTGAGAGAGTTTCACGGAGAGGCAAATGCTTGCCGGCAAACGCATCCTGTTGATCGTCGGCGGCGGCATCGCCGCCTTCAAGGCGCCCGAGCTGATCCGACTGCTGCGGGGTGCGGGAGCCTCGGTGAGCCCGGTCCTGACCAAGGCCGGCGCCGAGTTCGTGACGCCGCTGACCCTGTCCTCGCTTGCGGGCGAGGCCGTGCATTCCGACCTTTTCGATCTGACGCATGAGGCCGAGATCGGTCATATCCAGCTGTCGCGCGCCGCCCATCTGGTCGTCGTCGTGGCGGCCACCGCCGACCTGATGGCGAAGATGGCGCACGGTCTGGCCAATGACCTCGCCTCGACCCTGCTGCTCGCGACGGACAAGCGTGTGCTGATCGCGCCCGCGATGAACGTGCGGATGTGGGAGCATCCCGCAACGCAGCGCAATATCGCGACGCTGAAATCCGACGGCGTGATCTTCGCAGGTCCGACCGAGGGCGACATGGCCTGCGGCGAATTCGGCGAGGGCCGGATGATCGAGCCCGAGGCGATCCTCGCGGCGATCGGTGCGGCGCTGTCCGACGGTCCGCTGAAAGGCCGCCATATCCTCGTGACCTCGGGGCCCACCCATGAGCCGATCGACCCGGTGCGCTATATAGCGAACCGCTCCTCGGGCGCGCAGGGCACGGCGATTGCCGCAGCCCTGCGCGACCTCGGCGCGACTGTCACCTTCGTCACCGGTCCCGCGACGGTTGCGCCCCCTGCGGGCGTGAAGGTGATCAAGGTCGAGACCGCTCGCGAAATGCTCGACGCGGTGCAGACCGCGCTGCCTGCCGAGGCCGCGATCTTTGCTGCCGCCGTGGCGGATTGGCGTGTCGCGAACGCGGCCGAGCGGAAGATGAAGAAGGACGGCACCGGCGCGCCGCCCGCGCTGGAATTTGCCGAGAACCCGGACATTCTCGCCACAGTTTCGAAGATGGGCGAGGGCCGCCCGGGTCTCGTGGTTGGCTTCGCCGCCGAGACCCACGATGTCGCGCGCTTCGCGGCGGACAAACGCGTCCGCAAGGGCTGTGACTGGATCGTCGCCAATGACGTGAGCCCCGCGACCGGGATTATGGGCGGCACCGAGAACGCGGTGACGATCATCGACGAGACCGGCGCGGAAAGCTGGGACCGGACGGGCAAGGACGAGGTTGCGCGGCGGTTGGCTGCGCGCATCGCGGCAACCTTGGGCGCGGCGACGGGTTAGGGGACGCTCCGCGGGGGATATTTATGCCAAGCCGAAGCGAAGCGCCCCTCTTTCGGCTTGGTCCAAATATTCCCGCCGGAGGCATCTGCAATTGACGCCCGCACGACATCGGGCAGGAGAGGGACACGTGAGCACACCGATCATCAAGGTTCTGCACGAAGACTGGGCCGATCACGAGATCGCCCTGCCGCGCTACGAGACCCACGGCGCCGCCGGGGCCGACCTGCGCGCCAATCTTCCGCCCGAGGATCGCGGCCGCGGCGTCATGCTCGGCCCGATGCAGCGCGCGATCATTCCGACAGGGCTGCGAGTCGAGATTCCCGAAGGGTTCGAGATGCAGATCCGTCCGCGTTCGGGGCTTGCGTACAAACACGGGATCAGCCTGGCCAACACGCCCGGGACGATCGACGCCGATTATCGCGGGCCGCTGGGGGTGCTGCTGATCAACCTCGGCCAAGAGCCCTATCTGATCGAGCATGGGGCGCGCATCGCGCAGGCGATCGTCGCGCCGGTGGTGCAGGCGCGCTTCGAGGTCTCCGACACTTTGGGTGACACCGCACGCGGCGCAGGCGGTTTCGGCTCGACCGGCAAGGGCTGAGGCATGCTCGGACTCACTCTCATGGCGGCGATCCTCGGGCTTGGGCTGGTGATGAAAGCGTCTGCCCGTGCGATCTTCGGGATGCTGGTGCTGGTCTGGGCGGCGCTGGTGGTCGCGCATCTGCCGATCCCGGGATTTTCTCCCATCGGGCGTGTTCTGGGCGGTTCGCTTGCGGGGTGGATTGGCCTCGGTGTCGTGGTCGCGCTGGTGCTGATCTATCGCCGGATGCTCGGGGCGATCCGGACGAGAGCCGAGGCGAAGGAGCCGCAGTCGCCAGCCGCCAAACCGGGCAGCTTTTCCGAGGCGGAACTGGACCGCTACGCGCGCCACATCATGCTGCGCGAGATCGGCGGGCCGGGGCAGAAGCGGCTCAAACAGGCTAAGGTTCTGGTGGTCGGCGCCGGGGGGCTGGGCTCGCCCGCGCTGCTCTATCTCGCCGCTGCCGGGGCGGGGCGGATAGGTGTGGTGGATGACGATGTCGTCTCGAATTCCAACCTGCAGCGGCAGGTGATCCACAGCGACGCCGATCTCGGGATGCCCAAGGTCTTCTCCGCACAGAAAGCGATGCTGGCGCTCAACCCGCATATCGAGGTGCTGCCCTATAACTGCCGCCTGAGCGCCGCGGATGCCGAAGGGCTGGTTGCAGAATATGACCTCGTCCTCGACGGGACCGACAATTTCGACACCCGCTATCTGGTGAACGCGGCCTGCGTGGCGACAGGCACGCCGTTGATTTCTGGCGCGATCACGCAATGGGAAGGGCAGCTCTCGCTCTATGATCCAGCGAAGGGTGCGCCCTGTTACGCCTGTGTTTTCCCCGAGGCACCGGCGGCGGGTCTTGCGCCCACCTGCGCCGAAGCGGGGGTGGTCGGCGCGTTGCCGGGCGTTGTGGGCTCGATGATGGCGACCGAGGCGATCAAGGAGATCACCGGCGCGGGCCAATCCGCACGCGGGCGGTTGATGATCTACGACGCCCTCTGGGGCGAGAGCCGTCAGTTCGGCGTGAAGCGGCGCGCCGATTGCGCGGTTTGCGGCGAAGGGCGCGGCGCGGGGGATGGTCAATCCTGAGCGTGCGTCCTAGCTTGCGATGCAAAGGAGACACGCCATGACCAACCCGCTTCTCGCCGACTGGACCGGCCCCTACGAACTGCCGCCCTTCACCGAGATTTCAGATGCCGATTTCGCGCCTGCTTTCGATGCTGCGCTGGCCGAGGCGCGCGCCAATATCGCGGCAATCGCGGACTCGCCCGACGCCCCGACATTCGCCAATACGATCGAGGCGATGGAACTGGCTGAAGAGGCGCTCGAAAAGGTCGCGGGCGTGTTCTACAACCTCGCCGGCGCCGATGCGACGCCCGCGCGGCAGGAGTTGATGCGCGATCTGGCGCCGAAGCTCGCGGCGTTTTCCTCCGAGATCACGATGAACAAGGCGCTATTTGCGCGGATCGACCAGCTTTGGCAGGACCGCGAGAGCCTCGGACTTGGCCCGGAGCAGGCGCGGCTTCTGGAGCAATATTATCAGATGTTCACCCGTTCCGGCGCGGCGCTGGAAGGGGCCGAGGCCGAGCGGATGCGCGAGATCAAGCAGCGCTTCGCCTCGATCACCACGCAGTTCAGCCAGAACCTGCTGGCCGATGAAAGCGGGTGGTTCCGCCCGCTGGCCGAGGATGACCTGGAAGGGCTCCCCGATTTTGTCGTCGATACCGCCCGCGCGGCGGGCAAGGAGCGTGGGCAGGACGGGCCGGTGCTGACGCTCTCGCGCTCTCTGATCGTGCCCTTCCTGCAATTCTCGCCCAATCGCGAGCTTCGCCGGATCGCCTACGAGGCCTGGGCCGCGCGCGGCGCGAATGGCGGCGAGACCGACAATCGCGAGATCGCCGCCGAGGTGCTCAAGCTGCGCGAGGAACGCGCGAAGCTGCTGGGTTACGAGAGCTTCGCCGCCTACAAGCTGGAGCCCGAGATGGCCAAGACGCCCGAAGCGGTGCGCGGTCTTTTGATGCGGGTCTGGGCACCTGCGAAGGCCGCCGCCGAGGCCGATGCCGCGAAGCTGGCCGAGATGATGCACGCCGACGGGATCAATGGCGATCTGGAGCCGTGGGACTGGCGCTACTATGCCGAGAAGCGCCGCGTGGCAGAGCATGATTTCGACGAGGGGCAGATCAAGCCCTATCTCTCGCTCGACGCGATGATCGGTGCGGCCTTCGATACGGCGAACCGGCTCTTCGGGCTGAAGTTCAAGGAGATCGACGGGCCGTTCTATCATGCGGACGTGCGTGGCTGGGAAGTGTCGCGCGGTGGCAAGGTTCTGGCCGTGTTCCTCGGCGACTATTTCGCGCGCGGTTCGAAGCGGTCTGGCGCGTGGTGCTCGGCGATGCGCTCGCAGCGCAAGCTGGGCGGCGCGCCGGTGCCGATCGTGGTGAATGTGTGCAATTTCGCCAAGGGCGATCCGGCGCTTCTGTCGCATGACGACGCACGCACGCTGTTCCACGAATTCGGCCATGCGCTGCACCAGATGCTGTCCAACGTGACCTATCAGTTCCTATCAGGCACCTCGGTCGCACGCGATTTCGTGGAGCTGCCGAGCCAGCTGTACGAGCATTGGCTCGACGTGCCCGAGACGCTCGAAAAACACGCGCGCCACTACAAGACGGGCGAGCCGATGCCGACGGAGCTGCGCGAGAAGCTGAAGGGGGCTGCCACTTTCGACCAGGGCTTCTCGACGGTGGAATATCTCGGTTCGGCGCTGGTCGATCTGGCCTTCCACGAGGGTGCGGCCCCGGAAGATCCGATGGCGAAACAAGCCGAGGTGCTTCGCGAGATCGGCATGCCCCACGCGATCCGGATGCGCCACGCGACGCCGCATTTCTCGCATGTCTTCTCGGGCGACGGCTATTCGGCGGGCTATTACAGCTACATGTGGTCCGAGGTGATGGATGCCGATGCGTTCGAAGCCTTCGAGGAAGCGGGCGACGTGTTCGACCCGGAAACGGCGGCGAAACTCGAACGCTTCGTTCTGTCTGCGGGCAATTCGCGGCCGCCGGAAGAACTTTATACCGAGTTCCGGGGCAAGATGCCGGGGGTCGAGCCTCTGCTGAAGGGTCGCGGGCTGCTCGATCCGGCCGCCTGAGCGGGTGGTGATGTCGGAGCCCCCGGCGGGGATATTTGAGGCAGTTGGAAGCAGGACGATCTGCCTTCCTCTTGGCCAAAATATCCCGGGGGGCGGCGCAAGCCGTGGGGGCAGCGCCCCCTCCGCGCTCAGCCCCGATAGACATCCTTGTGGATGATGACGTCGGCCTGCGGATAGGCCGCGACAATGGCGCGTTTGAGCGCGGCGCCGATGTCGTGCGCTTCCTCCAGCGTCTGATCCCCGTCGAGTTCGATATGCAGGTTTACGAAGATCTGCGCGCCGGCGGTGCGGGTTTTAAGATCGTGAAAGCCGCGCACATCGGGCCAGTCGCGGGCGATCTTGGCGATGCCTTCGATCACGTCGTCAGGGGCTGCGCGGTCCATCAGGGCGTGCCATGCGCCAATGAAGATCTTCGCCGCGCCGGCTAGCATGATCGCGGCGGCGATCAGGGCGACGATGCTGTCCACGTCGCCCCAGCCAAAGGCATGCGAGAGCCAGAGCGCGAGGATCGCGCCCAGTGTCGGCAGCAGGTCGCCCACATAGTGCAGCCGGTCGGCGGCGACGACCTTGTTGCCGGTCGCCTTTGCCACGCGGCCCTGCCACCAGATCAGGCCGAAGGTGATCACCGCAGAGGCGACCATCACCGCGATCCCAAGCCCCTCTGCGGCGAGCGGCGGGGGCTAAGGCGCCATCAGCCGCCGTATCCCGGTGATGCCGATCGTGGCGCCTGCGCCCAGCACTATCAGCGCCTGACCGAGGGCCGCGAGGTCTTCGGCCGAGCTGTGTCCGAAAGCGTGATCGTCATCGGCGGGTTTCGCGGCATAGAGGATCGCCAGCAGCCCCGCGCCCGAGATCAGCAGGTCCACCGCGCTATCGGCCAGCGAGGCGCCCACGGAGAGCGCCCCGGTCTGCCAGAGCGCCCAGGCCTTTATCGCGACGAGCAGCGCGGCGGTGCCGACCGAGGCCAGACCCGCCGAGGTGTTCATCCGGTGTTCGTTTTCGCTATAGGCCATCGCCGCCGCCTCTACCTTTGCGCCGTTGCTCTAGCGCAGGAGAGCGTCTCAGTCACGGGTCTCGTCGGGGTCGACGCCCCAGATTTCCGTCTTGGGTAACCAGCCATCCGCGCCCGAACCCGAGATTTCGCACCAATCGTGGGTGCAGGCCCCCAGCTGCGCGATCGCTCCGGCCTGCGCCTTGGCAGTGACCGCGGATTTCGGATCGGGACGGGCATGGAGCGAGACCATGTCCTGCATGACGATCACGTTCCGGACGCCCGAGATCAGCGTGTAGTGAATCCAGCCGCCTTGCCCTTCGTTATCCTCGACGCGCCGCCAGTGGCCGAATTCTGCGGTGACTTTCAGCGGCATGCCCGGGTGGGTGAAGACCCAGTCGATCCGGTGCGACAGGGACGGGCCGCGGCGCACATTTCCCTTCGAGCCCTTGAGCGAGACGTAGCGCGGGATCGGCAGGTGGGTGACGGGGCCGCGATGTTGCGGTTTCGACAGTTGCACGTCGGGGCCATTGCCATCGGGTTCGGCCGCGGGCTTCGCTTGGGGCTTGTTGGTCTGGCTGCTTGCAGCCGTCTGAGAGGGTGCCGCGTCGGGTTTCGATTGCGCGCCGGAGGCATTGCCCGACACGCTCCAGACCGCACCCACCAGAATCGCAATTGAGGATACCGCCGCGAGGATTTTGCTGCCCGTCATCATCCGCCTCATATCCCGGCCCGCCCGTCGGCTGATCCGCGGGTCTGCGACATCCGGTGCGCAATAAAATTGCGCTCGCGTGTCGATTTCGGCCATTACTCCTCTTGCCGGGCCTTGTGCCTGCCCGCGTTGAGGGGCAGTTTGCATCCAACCGCCCCGCGATGGAAGAGAGGAGAGGACCGAGATGCCTGCACCGCGCCTGAGTGTTGTCGTGACGCGACGCCTGCCCGAGGTCGTCGAGACCCGGATGAAGGAATTGTTCGAGGTCGAGCTCAATCACGACGATCGCAAGATGAGCCGGGAGGACCTTGTCGAGGCGATGAAGCGCGCCGATGTTCTCGTGCCTTGCGTGACCGATCGGATCGATGCGTCGATGATCTCGCAGGCTGGCGAGCGCCTGAAACTGATCGCGAATTACGGCGCCGGGGTCGATCATATCGACGTGTCCTCGGCGCGTCAGCGCGGGGTGCTGGTGTCGAACACGCCCGGTGTCGTCACCGATGATACGGCGGATATGACGATCGCGCTGATGCTGGCGGTGACACGACGCATTCCCGAGGGGCTCGCGCATATGCAGGCGGGCGACTGGAAGGGCTGGGCCCCCACCGCCTTCATGGGCCATCGGATTGGCGGAAAGCGGCTGGGCATTCTCGGCATGGGCCGGATCGGTCAGGCGGTGGCGCGGCGCGCCAAGGCCTTCGGGATGCAGATCCACTATCACAACCGCACCAAGGTTCACCCCGATATCGAGGAGGAGCTGGAGGCGACCTATTGGGACAGCCTCGACCAGATGGTGAGCCGGATGGATGTGATCTCGGTGAACTGTCCGCACACGCCGTCTACCTTCCACCTGCTCAATGCGCGGCGGCTGAAGATGCTCAAGCGCGAGGCGGTGATCGTGAATACGTCGCGGGGCGAGGTGATCGACGAAAACGCGCTGACACGGGCGTTGCGGGCGGGCGAGCTGGCCGGGGCCGGGCTCGACGTGTTCGAGCATGGCGCGGACGTCAATCCGCGTCTGCGTGAGCTGCCGAACGTGGTGCTGCTGCCCCATATGGGCTCGGCCACGGTCGAAGGACGTGTTGAGATGGGCGAGAAGGTACTGGTCAATATCAAGACCTTCGCCGACGGTCACCGGCCACCGGATCTCGTCGTGCCGTCGATGATCTGATCCTCAGGTGGCAGAGAAAAGGCCCCGGTGCGATCCTGACGCATTCCGCGTGGTGGGAGGCCCAAAAGATCGGGCCTGTCGTGATACTCACGGCAGGTCTTTATTATTTCTAAGGAAAATGCCGCGTCAGGTTCCTAAAAAAAGATGTCGTAAATCCGAGACTTTTTTCTCGGCGGCATCATTCGCCTGCGTGAATGAAGAAAAATCAGTGATTTCAGACATTTATTCATCCGATTTTATAAATATAGCCAATATCCCTCGGCCACAAGCTTGACCTTCGCATGCGGCAAAATTCCCGGACGAGCATCCGTATCGACTTCAAGCCGCGCGCCGTTCTCCTCACCAAGAAGAACAAGCCAGGCAAACAGGCCACGCAGAAAGCATTTCACTCCCAGAATGTGAACGCATTACACTCTCGCTACAACGACTTCATGGGGCCCTTCAAAGGTCCGGTGTCGAAGTGTCTGGGGCGTTACCTGCGTTGGTTTCTACTCCGGTCGAAGATGGACGGCGGAGCAGTCTTTCGAAGGGTGCTTTCGCCGCAATGAGTTGGGAGGGCGTGGAGACATGACGGTCGACAGAAAGGCACACTGGGACACCGTCTATGGCGAGAAGTCCGAGGCCCAGTGGAGTTGGCATCAGGATGATCCACGGGTCTCGCTCGAACTGATCGAGATGGCTGGCGCAACTGCGAATTCATCAATCATCGACATTGGCGGAGGAACCTCCCGCCTTGCGGGCGCTCTCGTCGCGATGGGACTTCGCGATATCACAGTCCTCGATCTATCGCAGGTCGCCCTGGATGTAGCCCGAGACCGGCTGGGACAAGCCGGTGAAACAGTGAAATGGATCTCAGTAGACATCACCACTTGGGCTCCTGATCGCCATTACGACCTGTGGCACGACAGGGCAGTGTTCCACTTCCTCGTCGATGCGGCGGAGCGGGCGGCCTATCTGGAAAACCTCGCGCGCGCGGTGAACATCGGCGGCCATGCGATCATTGCCACCTTTGCGCCAGACGGGCCGGAGAAATGTAGTGGCCTCCCGGTCGCCCGATATAGTCCAAACGACCTCGCCCAGTTGCTTGGAGAAAGCTTCGAACTCGTGGCGCATCGCCACCACCTGCATCAGACTCCCTCGGGCAAAAGCCAGTCCTTCCAGTTCAGTCTTTTCCGCCGCTTCGGCTGAAGCCGCAGATGAAACTGGTCGTGAGCCGACCTGCCCAACACGCTTTCGAGACATGGCTAAAGAAATAGGCGACGATGAAATCGCCGCCTACTTGCTATGGCCAACGAGTTCTACTGCGCTCGGTCCCTCTTGTCGCCGATGAGATACCTCATCAAACCTCCCACCACGCGGAATGCGTCAGTGTGAACCGGGGCCTTTTCTTTTGCGGCAGGCGACCCCGAGGTCGAAATGTGCCCGAAATGACGAAAGGCCCCGGGACAGTCCCGGGGCCTTCGCTGGGAGCAGGGGCTGCCCCCGCTCTCCGTCACATCATCCGAAGATTACTTCGCTTCGTATTTCGGAAGCTTCTTCAGTTGCTCTTCGGTCAGACCCGTATGCACGGTGATCGAAGTGTCGTTCTTCAGAACGGTCAGCTCGCTGGCCTTGATCTCGACCGGCTTGGCGCCGATGCCGAGGAAGCCTCCCACGTCGATCACGACGCCCGAGACTTTACCGTCTTTGCCCTGAACCAGTTCGGACACGTCGCCGACCTTGTCGTCGTTCGGGCCATAGACGCCTTCACCACGCAGCGTGTCGGGATCGACCGAAGCCACGTCGACCTTCTGGCCGCTCTCCTTGTCGGCTTGCCCCATGGTGCCCACGGCGGCAGCGGTGCTGTCGACGGCGTCGTCGATCGCGCTCCCGGTTTCGTTCGCGGCTTCCTTGGTCGCTTCGCCAGCGTTGTCAGCAGCGTTCTCGACGGCTTGGCCGGTCGCGTTCGCGGCTTCCTTGGTGTTCTGAGCGGCGTCTTTCGCCATCTCTTGGGTCTTGTCGGCGGCGTTGTTCATCGCCTGCTCGGTGTCCTGCGCGGCGTTCTGAGCAGCGTCGGCAGTGTTCTCGGCAGCGTTGTCCATCGCTTCGCCTGCGTTATCGGCAGCTTTGGCGGTCTTGTCGGCAGCTTCGTTCGCAGCGGCGCCAGCGGCAGCGGCGGTCGCGGTGGCAGCGGCTTCCGCGTTGTCGCCAGCCTTATCCATCTTCTGCGACGCGTCGGCGTTTTCCATCTTGTCGCCGTCCATGTCCGAATCCTGCGACTGCGACGCATCGGCGTTCTGCATGTCTTCGCCGTTGTCGTTGCCGTTCATCTCGCCCTTCGTGTCCGAGCTGAACGCGGTCTGCATTTCGGCGTCGTATTTCGGGGCTTGGTCCAGCTGGTCCTTGCTGCCCTGAGCGACGACGAAATAGGAATTTTCGGTGTCGCCATCGGGAACCAGGTTCAGCGAATCCATCGAGATCGCGACGGTCTTCTCGCCGATGCCGAGGAATCCGCCAACATCGACGAGTACGGCATCGACCTTACCATCGGTGCCGAGCACGACGTCGCTGACTTCGCCGACGTCATCCCAGTTGTCCTGCGCCTCGTTGACCGCGGTCTTGGCGTCGACCTTGTCCTTCGAGATGTACACGCGCTTGCCCATGAGGCCCGAGGCGTTGAAGGAATCCGGAATCGACTTCATGAACATGTCGCCCGACATGCTGGCCGAAGCGTTCGCGTTGGCTTCCGCCTTGGCGTTGGCATTCGCTTTGTCTTCGGCATGTGCGGGCAGGGCAAGCATCAGGCCGATTGCGGTAGTGGTGATGAGCTTCTTCATATCTCGTCTCCCTTTCGAATTAGGCGAGGCGGGTCGGCTTTGCTTTCCGTCACCGCCGCCTCTGATGCACTGAAAACTGGTGAACCCGCGCACAGTTCCTGTGCATGCAAGGGAAAAATTTTTACTTTTTGCGGGAACTAAACACGAATTCGCGACTCGCATCACGACCATGTCATCGCTCGGTTCTGGGCCGTCCAACGAGGCTTGGGCTTTCATGAACGGGCTATGGCGGGCTGGCGCCGCGCGCCCAAAGCGTGGCGTGTGCGGTTTTGTCGTTTTTGTCGCGCGAATGTCGCCCGGATCGGATTGCGTTCGCGAATATGAGGGTCAATCTGCCCCTACGTCCGTATCGGCAAGGAGGCCCCGCGATGAAAACCCATGTGAAAGCTCTGGTCGTCGGTGGCGGCGCGGTCGGGTGCGGTGTCGCCTATCATCTCGCCAAGGCGGGCTGGGACACGCTGCTGATCGAGCGCGACGAACTGACCTCGGGCTCGACCTGGCACGCCGCGGGTCTGTTGCCGCTGTTCAACATGAGCTACGCGACGACCCACATCCACAAATACTCGGTCGATTTCTACAAGACGCTCGAAGCCGAGACCGGGCTGAATGCGGGTTTTGCGATCGTGGGCAACCTGCGCATGGCGCAGACGCAGGAACGGATGGACGAGTACAAGCTCTATTCTTCCGTGGCCGAGACCGCGGACGTCTATCACGAGTTCCTCACGCCTGCGCAGATGAAGGAGCGTTGGCCGCTTCTGAACACCGAAGACCTCGTGGGGGCGCTGTTCCACCCGCAGGACGGCTATATCAATCCCGCCGACGTGACGCAGGCGATGGCCAAGGGCGCGCGCCAGCACGGTGCCGAGATCGCGCGCAAGCTGCAGGTCAACGCTTATCGCTGGACCGGTTCGGAATGGGTCGTGACGCTCGAGAAGATGGTCGAGAAGGGCGGCAACCTTGTCGGCTCCGGCGAAGAGATCGAGATCCGCGCCGAGCATGTCGTGACCTGCACCGGCAACCACGCGCAGCGCACCGCGCGCCTGCTGGGCATCAAAATCCCCGCCATTCCCGTCGAGCACCAGTTCATCGTGACCGATGCCGATCCGGCGCTCGTCAAATGGCGCGCCGAGGGCAACCCCGAGCACCCGGTGCTGCGAGATGCGGATGCGAAATGGTATGTCCGCGAAGAGCGCGGCGGCTGGATCTTGGGCCCCTATGAGCGCAACGCGCCCGCGCGCTTCCTCTACGACGTGCCGGAGAGTTTCCGCGCCGATCTGTTCCAGCTCGATCTGGAGCGTATCGAAGAAGAATACATGTCGATGATCCATCGCTTGCCGAGTTCCGAGGAAGTCGGCCTGAAGGACGATTTCAACGGCCCGATCTGCTACACCCCCGATGGCAACCCGCTGGTCGGCCCGGCGCCGGGCCTGCGCAACATGTGGCTGGCGGAAGGCTTCTCCTTCGGTATCACTGCCGCGGGCGGCACCGGCTATTACCTCGCGCAAATGATGGTCGAAGGCGAGGCCGAGATCGACATGGCCTCGCTCGACCCCAAGCGCTACGGCAGCTGGATGACCACCGAATACGCGGCGCGCAAGAACGAAGAGGCCTATGAGCACGTCTTCATCCTGCACCACCCCGATGAAGAGCGCGAAGCCTGCCGCCCGCTGCGCACCGCCCCCGCCTATGATCGCCAGATCGCGGCGGGCGCGCAGATGGGCCAGACCAACGGCTGGGAGCGTCCGAACTACTACGGGCCCAAGGATGCGCCTTCGAGCTTCGACCATGACAGCCGATCGTTCCGGCGCGGCGAATGGTGGCAATATGCCAAGGCCGAGGCCGAGGCGCTGCGCGACACCGCCGGCCTTATCGATGCCTCCGCCTTCACTAAACACATGGTGCGCGGCCCCGGCGCGACCGCCTTCCTCGATGCGTTCACCTGCAACAAGTTGCCGAAAGTGGGTCGGATCAACCTGACCTACGCCCTGACCGAAGCGGGCACGACCCGCACCGAATACACGATCGTGCGGCTGGCCGAGGATGAATACTACCTGATCTCGGCGGGCGCCTGGACCGATTACGACGGCGACTTCCTGCGCAAATCGATCGAGGATTTCCGCGCGGCGGGAGGCGACTATGTCGATTGCCACGACGTGACCACCCAATGGGGCGTCTTCGCGCTCGCAGGCCCCAATGCCCGCAAGATTCTGCAGGAGGTCGTCAAGGACGCCTATCCGGAGACGGTTCTTTCGAACAAGCGCTTCCCGTGGCTTTCGATGCGCAATATCGAGCTGGGCATGTGTCCGGTCCGTGCCGTGCGCGTGGCCTATACCGGCGAGTTGGGGTGGGAACTGCATCACCCGGTCGAATTCGGCCGCTACCTCTGGGATCTGCTGGTCGAGGCGGGCGAGAAGCACGGGATGAAGCTCGTCGGCGCGCGCGCCCAGAACTGGCTCCGTCAGGAGAAG
Organism: Thioclava sp. F1Mire-8; assembly: GCF_002213165.1. Taxonomy (NCBI): domain Bacteria; kingdom Pseudomonadati; phylum Pseudomonadota; class Alphaproteobacteria; order Rhodobacterales; family Paracoccaceae; genus Thioclava; species Thioclava sp. F1Mire-8. Next base: position 398,379 of record NZ_NBNY01000002.1, read on the forward strand.
AGCTATCGCGCCTTCGGCAACGAGCTGGGCCGCGACGCGACCCCGCAGGAAGCCGGTCTCGACCGCTTCATCGACCTCGAGAAGGAGTTTACCGGTAAGCAGGCGATGCTCGACACCGGCATCCGCTCGAAATGCGTGACGCTTCTGATCGACGGGCCGGACGATGCCGATCCATGGGGCAAGGAAGTCATCAAGCGGGACGGCGAGAAGGTCGGGCGTCTGACCTCGGGCGGCTGGTCGGTGGCCTTCGGCAAGCAGATCGGCATGGGCTATGTGCGCCCCGATCTGGCCGAGCCGGGCACCAAGCTGAGCGTGCGCATCCTCGGTGCCGATTATCCGGCGGAAGTGACCGAGGACAGCCCGCACGATCCGACTAACGCACGCATCCGCGTCGACGGCTGAGCCTGTCTCTCGATGGAGATCGCAGAAGGGGGGCGCTGCCCCCCTTTTCGCTGCGCGAATTTACCCCCGGGGATATTTGCGCCAAGGCGAAGAGGACGACGCTTTGCGCCTCTTCGGGCTTGAGAAATATCCCGGGGGAGGCGCGTGTCCCGCGCCGGGGGCGGAGCCCCCTCGCTATCAGCCGTTACCCGCTCACGCCAATGTATTGACGCAGGTCAAGGATTTCGCCCGCGCCCCGTGTCACGCCGCGAGGGACGAAATGCGAAGGAGACCTGCGATGAGCTACAAGGCGAAAATCGACGAGATGCGCAACGAGCTACGCGTGATGAACAAGACGATCCCCGACGCAGTCGGCGGCTTTGGTGTGCTGTCGAAAGCGGTGAAGGAGAACGGGCCGCTCGATGTGAAGACCAAGGAATTCATCGCCCTCGGCATGGCGGTCGTGCTGCGTTGCGAGCCCTGCATCATGTTCCATGTAGAGGCGTTGATGAAAGCGGGCGGCACGCGCGAGGAGCTGGGCGACGTGCTTGCCATGGCGATCCAGATGGGCGGTGGCCCGGGTGTGATGTATGCCGGTCACGCGCTGGCGTGCTGGGACGAGCTGGCCGCCGCGAAAGGCTGAGGCTTCTCCTCTGCGACATGTTGTCAGGCCCGCGCCGGAAAGGTGCGGGCCGTTTCGTTTTATTTTCGACATCACATTGTAAAGGACAGACAGATGAAACGGTTCGCCCCTCTTGCCGCGCCCCTCGCCGCGGCCCTCCTGATCGGCGCCGCTCCGGGCTTCGCGCAGACTGCCCCGGTGCCGGGGCAAGAATTCCTCCTGCAATGGGATCTCGATGGCGATGGTGGCGTCACGCTGTCCGAAGCCCGCGAGCGGCGCGGCGACATCTTCACGATGTTCGACGAGAACGAGGATGACGCCTATTCCGCAGCGGAGATCGCCATGATCGACGAGCATAAGGCAATGGACCGCGCGGCCGGCAAAGGCCCGGGGCATCAGATGCCAGAAGGTATGGGGCAGGGGCCCGGCAAGCGTCAGGGTCAGGGCCGTGCGATGCGCTCGGGGCACGATGTCCCGGCCGCCGAAGGGCTGCGGGCCTTTGATGCGAATGGTGACAGGGTAATCTCGCGCGTGGAGTTCGTGGGCGGTACTGATCGGTGGTTCGCGATGCGCGATCGCAACGGGGACGGCGTGCTGACTAGCGCCGATTTCGGCCCACGGACCTGACCCGGACCCGTTAGGCGAAGCCTCGCCGATGTCAAAAGACGCCCGCCTGTCAGCGATGACAGGCGGGCGTTTGCATGAGAGGCTGGGAAAAAATCACGGGGGAGTGAGCATGGGGATTTCACGCAGGTTCTTCGTCTCGGGCGCGGCCTTGGCCTTGGCGGGCTGCGGCGGCGGGCCGGGCGGCAAACAGGCCAAGCTGATGCGTCCGGCCGTGTTGTCCGCCTCGAACTACCGGGCGAGCGGCATCCCCGCGCGCTTCGGCGATACCGATCCGCATGACTGGGAAGGTCTGGCGCCAGCGCGGTTGCCGGTCCACGGGATCGACGCCGCGCGCTATCAGGGCGAGATCGACTGGCGACGGGCGCGCGCGGCTGGCGTGTCCTTCGCGTGGCTCAAGGCGACCGAGGGCGGCGATCACTCCGATCCCGGTTTCCACATCAACGCGACCCGCGCGCGGGCAGCGGGCGTGCCGGTGGGGGCGTATCACTTCTATTATTTCTGCCGTTCCCCCGAAGAGCAGGCGGATTGGTATATCCGCAACGTGCCGCGCCGGCGGGGGGATCTGCCGCCTGTGCTGGATATCGAGTGGAACCATACCTCGCGCACCTGCCAGCGCCGCCCCGCGGCCCACGTCACCCGCGCCGAGATGCACCGCTTCCTCGCTGCTTTGACGCGTCATTACGGCACGAAACCGGTCATCTACACGACGATCGACTTCTGGCGCGACAACGACCTGTCGCGTTTCTCGGGCTACGAGATGTGGCTGCGCTCGGTCACCGCGCACCCGATGGAGCGCTACCCCGGCGCCGATTGGAGCTTCTGGCAATATAGCGGCACGGGCGTCGTGCCCGGCGTGCCCGGAACGGTGGACATGAACGCTTTCGCGGGGTCTCCGGGCGCGTGGCAAAGCTGGCTCGCCCGGCGGGCGCAGCGGGCGTGACGGGGGCACCTCGCGGGCAGCGGGGATGAAAAAGGGCGACTTGGAGCCGCCCTTGTCATGAGTATAAGCCGTCCGACCGGTCAGGCAGCAGAGTTACCTTGTCCAGGCAGATAGCGCAAAAGGTCGCGCTGCTCGAATGTCGCGCCTTTGTTCGGACCGAAGGTGAATTTCGCGCCGATGGAGATGAAGTCCGAAGCCCCGCCATAGCCCATGTCGAGGTGGCCGACAGTGCCCTTCAGCGTGAAGGCGTCGTTCACACGGTAATCCATCCCGAATGACACGCGGTTGGTGTTGAGGTACGAGACGTTGAAGTTGTCGAGGCTCGCGTTGAACTCGATCCGGTCATTGAGCGTGTAGAACATCCGGAATGTGAAAAATGAATGTCCTCCGAAGCTTGTGCTTCGGAGGACACATGTCTTTCTGAACTGGCGCGGTCGCTTACTGTAGCGAGCGGACGTGGACTTCGCCCTCTTTGCGGCTCTTGATCGCTGCGACGGCGGCGATCGAAGCGGCGGCGGTGGTGAAGTAGGGGATCTTGTCATAGAGCGCGACCGCGCGGATGTCGCGGCTGTCCGAGATCGCCTGACTGCCATCGGTGGTGTTGAAGACGAGGTCGATCTCGTCGTTCTTCAGCCGGTCGACGATGTTCGGGCGGCCCTCATAGACCTTCAGCACCTTCTCGCTTTCCACGCCATACTCGGCGAGCCAAGCGGCGGTGCCGCCGGTCGCGACGATGGTGAAGCCCATCGAGATCAGCGTGGCGGCGGCCTCGGCCAGATCGTCGGTCTTGTTGGAATCCTTGATCGAGAAGAACACGCGACCGCTTTCAGGCAGCACGGTGCCCGCGCCGAGCTGGGCTTTCCAGAAGGCCGACGGGAAGTCGCGATCCCAGCCCATCACCTCGCCGGTGGAGCGCATTTCCGGGCCGAGAAGCGTGTCGACACCCGGGAAGCGGGCAAAGGGCAGCACGGCTTCCTTGACCGAGAACCACGGCGTTTGCGGATCGGCCAGCGTCAGCGGATCGGCGAAGGGCAGCGGCGTGTCGGGGCCGACGCCTTCGGGGTAGGGCGGGCGCGCCGGGAAGGCCGACAGCTTCTCGCCCGCCATCAGGCGCGCCGCGATCGAGGCGATGGCCGAGTCTGTGGCTTTCGCGACGAAGGGCACGGTGCGCGAGGCGCGCGGGTTCACTTCGAGCACATAGATCTCGCCGTCCTTGATCGCGAATTGCACGTTCATCAGGCCGACCACGTTGAGGCCCTTGGCCATCTTCTCGGTCTGCACCTTCAGCTCGGCCACGATCTCGGGGCTCAGCGAGTAGGGCGGCAGCGAGCAGGCGGAGTCGCCCGAGTGGACGCCGGCTTCCTCGATATGCTGCATGATGCCCGCAACATGGACGCTTTCGCCATCGCAGAGCGCATCCACGTCCACCTCGATGGCGCCCGCCAGATAGCTGTCGAGCAGCACCGGGTTGTCGCCCGAGACCACCACCGCCTCTTTGATGTAGCGCTTGAGGTGGTCGAGGTCGCGCACGATTTCCATCGCGCGGCCGCCCAGCACATAGGAGGGACGGATCACCAGCGGATAGCCGACGCGGCCCGCGATCTCGAAGGCCTGCTCGTCGGAGCTGGCAATGCCGTTGACCGGTTGCTTCAGGCCCAGCCGGTTGAGCAGGTCCTGGAACCGCTCGCGGTCCTCGGCAAGGTCGATCGCGTCGGGCGTGGTGCCGAGGATCGGGATGCCTTCGGCCTCCAGCGCGTTTGCGAGTTTCAGGGGCGTCTGGCCGCCGAATTGCACGATCACGCCGTGCAGCGTGCCGTTGTCACGCTCCACCCGCAGGATTTCGAGGACGTGCTCCAGCGTGAGCGGCTCGAAATACAGGCGATCCGAGGTGTCGTAGTCGGTCGATACGGTCTCGGGGTTACAGTTGACCATGATGGTCTCGTAACCCGCGTCGGTCAGCGCGAAACAGGCGTGGCAGCAGCAATAGTCGAACTCGATCCCCTGGCCGATCCGGTTCGGACCGCCACCGAGGATGACCACTTTCTTGCGGTCGGAGGGACGCGCCTCGCATTCGACCTCGCCCATCGCGGGGGCCTCGTAGGTCGAGTACATGTAGGGCGTCTGCGCCTCGAATTCGGCGGCGCAGGTGTCGATGCGCTTGAAGACCGCGGTGACGCCAAGGTTGCGGCGGGCGCGGCGGACCTGCGCTTCGTCGCGGCCAGTCAGCTTGGCGAGACGCGCGTCCGTGAAGCCCATCATCTTGAGATTGCGAAGACCCTTTTCGTCGAGCGGCAGGCCCTTCTTGCGAATCTCGTTCTCGGCCTCGACGATTTCGCGGATGCGGGCGAGGAACCACGGATCGAACGCGGTCGCGTGCTGGATTTCCTCATTGCTCAACCCGTGGCGCATCGCCTGCGCGATCAGGCGCATCCGGTCGGGCGTCTGCTGCGAGATCGCCTTGATGACGGCGGCCTTCTCCGGCGCGCCGTCGATCTCGATCTCGTCGAAGCCGCTGAGGCCCGTCTCCATCGAGGCGAGCGCCTTCTGCACGGATTCGTGGAAGGTCCGGCCGATCGCCATCGCCTCACCCACCGATTTCATCGCCGTCGTCAGTTCCGGCTTGGAGCCTGCGAATTTCTCGAAGGCGAAGCGCGGGATCTTGGTGACGACATAGTCGATGGTCGGCTCGAAGCTGGCGGGCGTGACCTTGGTGATGTCGTTGTCGAGCTCGTCCAGCGTGTAGCCCACGGCGAGCTTTGCCGCGATCTTGGCGATCGGGAAGCCGGTGGCCTTGGAGGCTAGCGCCGAGGAACGCGATACGCGCGGGTTCATCTCGATCACGACCATGCGGCCATCTTCGGGGTTGATCGCCCATTGCACGTTCGATCCGCCGGTCTCGACGCCGATCTCGCGCAGCACGGCGATCGAGCCGTTGCGCATGATCTGGTATTCCTTGTCGGTCAGCGTCAGCGCGGGCGCCACGGTGATCGAGTCACCGGTATGGACGCCCATCGGGTCGACGTTCTCGATGGCGCAGACGATGATGGCGTTGTCGGCGCGGTCGCGTACGACCTCCATCTCGAATTCCTTCCAGCCCAGCAGCGACTCGTCGACGAGGATCTGGGAGACGGGAGAGGCGTCGAGGCCCGAGCGGCAAATGCGCTCGTAGTCTTCGCGGTTATAGGCCACGCCGCCGCCGGTGCCGCCCAGCGTGAAGGCGGGGCGGATGATCGCGGGCAGGCCGATATGCTCCAGCTCGACCAGCGCCTGACGCACACCCTCGTTGACGTCATAGGTGCCGTTCTCACGCTTGGGCGAGGATACGATGGTCGCTTTCGGGTTCTCGAGGCCGATCCGGTCCATCGCCTCGCGGAAAAGCTTCCGGTCTTCGGCCATCTCGATCGCGTCACGGTTCGCACCGATCAGCTCGACGCCGAATTTCTCCAGCACGCCCATATCGGCGAGAGCAAGCGCCGTGTTGAGGCCGGTCTGCCCGCCCATCGTCGGCAGCACCGCGTCGGGGCGCTCAGCCTCGATGATCTTGGCCACGACTTCCGGCGTGATCGGTTCGATATAGGTGGCGTCGGCCAGACCCGGATCGGTCATGATCGTCGCGGGGTTGGAGTTGACGAGGATGACGCGGTAGCCTTCTTCGCGGAGGGCTTTGCAGGCCTGGGCACCCGAATAGTCGAACTCGCAGGCTTGCCCGATCACAATGGGCCCGGCGCCGATAATGAGGATTGACGTGATGTCTGTTCTCTTCGGCATGGGAATCCCCTCTGGTCGCTGCGCAAATTGAGGCGCTTTATACGCAAAGGGTCAGGCGTCGCAAGAGGGTCAGGACGCGATAGCCGGGTTGCGGGATGACGCGAAGGCGCGGGCCCAACCCCGCCAAGGCCGCGCGCGGCGAGGGCGCGACCCGATTTCGGCCCGGTGAGGGGATACCCGCCTATTCGGCAGCCAGCCTGTGTTCCTGTTCGTCGTCGTCCCGATAGAGGTAATCGCGGGTCAGCGGCACGTCGCCGACCTCATGGGCCAGCTGGTACTGGAACACGACCTGTCCGCCATGGCGGAAGGCCATCTCCGAGGCCACGAGGTAGAAGCGCCACATCCGGCAGAACCGCTCGTCATAGAGCGCGACCGCCTTGTCGATATTCGCCTCGAACCGATCGCACCAATGGCGCAGCGTTTCCGCGTAATGCAGCCGCCACACTTCGAGATCGGTGGTGATGAGCCCTTCGTGTTCGACCGCGTTCGACGCTTCGGACATGGCGGGGCAATAGCCGCCGGGGAAGATGTATTTGGTGATGAAATCGGCCGTCGCGCCACCGGGGCCTGAACGTCCGATGAAATGGATCAGCGAGATGCCACCCGGTTTCAGCAACTCGCGTACCTTCGCGAAATATTCCCGGTAATGGGGCACGCCGACATGCTCGAACATGCCGACCGAGACGATGCGGTCGAACTTGTCGGTCACGTCGCGATAATCTGTCAGACGGATGTCGATCTTGTCTTCGAGCCCGGCCTCCTTCACCCGCTTGCGGGCCAGCGCGTGCTGTTCGGTCGAGAGCGTCACGCCCACCACTTTCGCGCCGAAATCGCGCGCCAGCGTCATCGCCATGCCGCCCCAACCGCAGCCGATGTCAAGAATGGTCATCCCCGGTTCGATCAGCAGCTTCTTGGCGATATGGCGTTTTTTGGCCTCCTGCGCCTCCTCCAGCGTCATGTCGGGGCGCTCGAAATAGGCGCAGCTATATTGCCGATCCTCGTCGAGGAAGAGATCGTAGAGTTCGCCCGAAAGGTCATAGTGATGCGCCACGTTGGTGCGGGCCTTGTTGACCGGATTGAACTGCGCGAAACGGCGACCGAAAAAGCGGCTCGCCTCGCGCGGCTTCTCGAACCATGGCATGCCCGAGCCGGTCTGGTTGCGGATTGCGAGCGCGAGAAATCCGCGCAGGTCGTCATCGGCAATCGTATAGTCGCCGTTCATGTAGCCTTCGCCGACACCGAGGTCGGGCCGCAGCACGATCTTCTTCGTCAGTTCCGGGTTGCTCATGGTAACGCGGACCGGATTCCCGGTGCCGTCGCCATAGCGTATGAGGGTTTCGTCAGGATAGACGAGTTCGAGTGTGCCCCTGCGGATCAGGTGGCGCAACATACGGTCGAGAAGCGAGTCCCAAGCTCTCATGCGGTCTCTCCGGATCGTGCCGGGGCTGGCAGGCTCCAGCGTGTGTCTTCACGACGGTAACCTTTGTGAAATTACCAAAGTTCCCGTTCTCACTGAAGTTAACCGAAAATTTACTCTTTTTCGAGCCACGCGCGCGTGATCGGCTCGAGACGTGCCTGTGTTCCTCCGCACAGCTTGACTTTTGCGCTCTCAACGGGTGTATCGGCGCGACTATACGCAATTCTCGATCCGGGAGCCTCCCATGCATGCCTTTCGCAGCCATACCTGCGCCGATCTGAGCGCCGCCAACGCCGGTGAGACCGTCCGCCTTGCGGGCTGGGTCCATCGCGTGCGCGATCACGGAGGCGTGCTCTTCATCGATTTGCGCGACCATTACGGGATGACGCAGGTTTTGTGCGACGGCGACAGCCCGGCGTTCAAGACGATGGAGAAAGTGCGCTCGGAATGGGTGATCCGCATCGACGGCACCGTGAAACTGCGCGACGAGAGCCTGATCAACCCGAAGATTCCGACCGGCGAGATCGAGGTCTATGTTCGCGACATCGAAATCCTGGGTGAGGCCGAGGAACTGCCGCTGCCGGTCTTCGGCGAGCTGGAATATCCCGAAGAGACCCGTCTGTCCTATCGCTTCCTCGACCTGCGCCGCGAGAGCCTGCATGACAAGATGATCCTGCGTTCGAATGTCGTGAAATCCATGCGCAAACGCATGTGGGACGCCGATTTCAACGAGTTCCAGACGCCGATCATCACCGCCTCGTCGCCCGAAGGCGCGCGCGACTTCCTCGTGCCCTCGCGTCTCCATCCGGGCAAGTTCTACGCGCTGCCGCAGGCGCCGCAGCAGTTCAAGCAGCTGATCATGGTCGGCGGCTTCGACAAGTATTTCCAGATCGCACCGTGCTTCCGTGACGAAGACCCGCGCGCCGACCGTTCGCCCACCGACTTCTACCAGCTGGACGTCGAGATGAGCTTCGTCGAGCAGGAAGACATCTTCAACGTGATGCAGCCGGTGATCCAGGGCGTGTTCGAGGAATTCGGCGACGACCGCACCGTCGATCCGAACTGGCCCCGCATCCCCTATGCCGAGGCGATGCTGAAATACGGCTCGGACAAGCCCGACCTGCGCAACCCGATCGAGATGCAGGTGGTCTCGGATCACTTCCGCGACTCGGGCTTCGCCATCTTCGCCAAGCTGCTGGAGCAGGACGGCACCGAGATCCGCGCGATCCCGGCCCCCACGGGCGGTTCGCGCAAATTCTGCGACCGGATGAACAAATTCGCGCAGGAGCAGGGCCTGCCGGGAATGGGCTACATCTTCTGGCGCAAGGGAGAGGATGGCTCGCTCGAAGGCGCAGGCCCGCTGGCGAAGAACATCGGCCCCGAGCGGACCGAGGCGATCCGCGCGCAGCTGGGTCTGGGCGAAGGCGATGCGGCCTTCTTCCTCGGCGGCGCGCCGTCGAGTTTCGAGGGCGTCGCCGGTCGTGCGCGCAACGTAATCGGCGAAGAGCTGGGCCTGACCGACAAGACCAAGTTCAAGTTCGCCTGGGTCGTCGACTTCCCGATGTACGAGGAAGACGACGAGGGCAATATCGACTTCTCGCACAACCCGTTCTCGATGCCGCAGGGCGGCATGGAAGCGCTGGAAGGCGACCCGCTGCAGGTCAAAGGCTACCAGTATGACCTCGCCTGCAACGGTTACGAGATCCTTTCCGGCGCGATCCGGAACCACAAGCTCGAGACGATGTACAAGGCGTTCGAGATCGCGGGCTACCCGGCCTCCGAGGTCGAGAAGCGCTTCGGCGGTATGGTCAAGGCGTTCAAATACGGCGCCCCGCCGCACGGTGGTTGCGCCGCCGGCATCGACCGGATCGTGATGATCCTCGCCGATACCGCAAATATCCGCGAAGTCATCATGTTCCCGATGAACCAGCGCGCAGAAGACCTGATGATGGGCGCGCCGTCGGAGCCGATGAACGAACAGCTGCGCGAGCTGCGCCTGCGGGTTCTTCCTCAAGAAGACTGATCCCGGCGCTATCGTCCGAATCTAAAAGGCCCCGCTCGGGATCGAGCGGGGCCTTTTTCTATTCGCGTCGGAGGAAAGATGCAGCCGCAGCGGAATGTTTTGCGGCGGGTGCCGTGCCAGCCTCAGGTCGAAGCCCGATCAGCCTTCAGGGTCGTCGTTCCGCTTCTCGTCGACCAGCTTCATCTCCTTCTTCTTACGCGCGACGAATTTCTCGCCGTAATCCTCGATCTCGCTGTCGTCGATCACTTCTTTGGCGCGGCCGAAGATTTCGTCCTCTTCCTCGTCCATGTGGTGGTTGTAATCATGCTCCAGCTTGTGGAACTTGTTGAGCCAACCGGGGCTCGCCATGTCCATTTCGTTGAGTTCTTCGAGCAGATCGTCGAGCTCGGCATGTTCCTCGACCGAGTGGCGCGCGGAATCCTGGCCCCAGGTCTTGGTCATCAGCTTGGAATAGAAGGTCTCTTCCTCGGCGGCTGCGTGGGACTTGATGTCGTAATAGAACTCTTTCCACGCTTCGGTGCGCGCGGCGCTGTCGCCGGACGTATCGGCGATCTTCTTCATCAGGGCGCGGTGGTTTTCGTGATCTTGCTTGATGGCGTCGTAGATCGAGCTCATCTGGCGGTCCTCCGGTTGCTTCAACTCGTTTTGGCAACGCGAAGTCTTGCGGGCGGTTCCTCGACCGCGTCAGAATGCCCCGGCCGCCGCGATCCGCTCGTCGAGCAATTCCGTGACCCGGGTCATGTCGTCGCGCGATGGGCCGCCGCGGCGGCCGAGCCTTTGCGCCGCGTCTCCAAGTGCCGCGTCATGCGCCGAGCGGGCGACGCTCGACAGGAAATGCGCCGCATAGGGCAGGGCGGGGAGCGGCATGCCCACCCCGACCGCGTGCAGGAGGTTCGATAGGCGTTGCAGGTCGTCACGCAGCGCGAGCGGGTCCGGTTCGACCACGAGATCGGCGAGCGGGCGCCACCCGAGCGGGCGCATCTCTTCGGGAAGGGCGGAGAGGATCGTGTCCTGAAATAGCGCAAGGCTCTCGATCGGTTTGTCGAGGAACCCGTTCGCCCCCGCGGCAAGAGCGGCCTCCTTCAGCGCGGTATCGCCCGAGGTGCCGAGGATCACCGGATGCGGGCCGCGCAACCCTCGGATTTCGGCGATGAGATCGCCGCCTGATCCGTCGGGCAGGCCCATATCCACGATCGCGATCGAAGGGCGGTAGGTCTTGAGGTGGCGGTCCGCCGAGGCGAGGCAATCGGCGCGACGGATTCGTGCGCCCGAGCGCAGACACAGGAGGCGCACCGCTTCGGAGGCGAAGCGGCTGTCCTCCACCAACAGCACCGTCAGTCCAGTCAGCGGACGCTCCGGCGTCGGAGTGCGGGTCGGGTTCGGTATCGTGTCGCTCATGGCGGCCCCCAGTCGATATGGAAATCGTCGGATTCTCGAGATTCGGCAGGTCCTCTCCAGTAAGGGGCAAAGTGCCTAACACCGTGTTAACGCGAACAGGGGCATCCAGGCTTGCGCGAACCGATGCGCCCCGCTACCCCTTGATCCATATCACCGGAGGAGACCCAGATGATCGGACGCCTGAATCATGTCGCCATTGCCGTGCCTGACCTCGAGGCGGCCTCGGCCAAGTATCGCGACACGCTGGGCGCCAATGTTGGCGCGCCGCAGGACGAGCCCGATCACGGCGTCACGGTCGTCTTCATCGAGCTGCCCAACACCAAGATCGAACTGCTCTACCCGCTGGGCGAGGACAGTCCGATCAACGGCTTTCTGGAAAAGAACCCCGCGGGCGGCATCCATCACATGTGTTTCGAGGTGGAAGACATCCTCGAGGCCCGCGACAAGCTCAAGGCGGACGGCGCGCGGGTTCTGGGCAGCGGTGAGCCGAAGATCGGTGCGCATGGCAAGCCCGTGCTGTTCCTGCACCCGAAAGATTTCAACGGCTGCCTGATCGAACTGGAGCAGGTCTGATGAGTCTCACGGGCGGCATCATTCTCTTCGCGGTGATCTGGTTCATGATCTTCTTCATGGTCCTGCCGGTTCGTCTGAAAACGCAAGGCGATGTGGACGAGGTCGTGCCGGGCACTCCCGCAGGCGCACCGCACGAGGCGCATCTGGGCGCGAAGGTGAAGATCACCACCGTTGTCACCATCGTGCTCTGGGCGGTCATCGCGGCAGTGCTGCTGTCGGGGATCATCACTTTGGAAGATATCGACTTCTTCGGGCAGTTGCGCCGCTGACCGCGCCGGGAACCGTATCTGATCAGCCGGGTTGGGGGGCTGAAAGGAGCCTCCCATGACACCAAACTGGTTTACCGTTCTGAGCTGGTTATCGCTTGCTGTAGGCGTGCTCTCGTTCATCTATCTTCTCGTGCAGGTGCGTCGAAACCCGCCTCACATGGCCATCATGGCGTGGGTCTGGCCGATTTGCGGGCTGTTTGGCGGACCACTAGTAATCTGGTTGCACAGTCGCTTTCCGGGCCATGGCAATGCGCCCTTCCCGGTCTCGGTCGCGAAGGGGACACTGCATTGCGGCGCGGGCTGCACCTTGGGTGACATTCTGGCCGAGAACCTCGCGCTCGCCGTTCCAGTGATTCTGGTCGCGTTCGGCTGGCCGGATTTCTGGGGGCACAAGATCTTTGCGGTCTGGGGGCTCGATTACGTCTTCGCCCTCGCGATCGGGATCGTGTTCCAGTATTTCTCGATCGCCCCGATGCGCGGGCTCGGGCTTGGCGAGGGACTCAAGGAGGCGGCGAAGGCCGATGTGGCTTCGCTCACCTCGTGGCAGATCGGCATGTACGGTATGATGGCGATCTTCCATTTCGCCGTGTTCAAAGGGCTCTGGGGCGCGGAGATCAACGCCGCCGACCCGGAATTCTGGTTCGCCATGCAGATCGCGATGATGGCCGGTTTCGTGACCGCCTACCCGGTGAACTGGCTGCTGATCCGCAAGGGCATCAAGGAAGAGATGTGAGCGGCGCCTCGGCGCCGCCCCTTATCCACGGCGACCGGTGATCGCGTGGAAGAGGTGGGTGAAGCCTGCGGCTCCCAGCACCGGCACGAACAGGTTCACCAGCGGGATCGACAGCGGCACCGCCATCAGCGCGCCCGCGGCCCAGATCGTGACCTTGTTGCGTTCGTAAAGTTCGAGCGCCGCCTCGCGTTCCATCCGCCGGAAAGCTGCCATCTGGAAGTATTCACGCCCCAGAAGGTAGCCGTTGAGCCCGAAGAACATCAGCGGCGCAAGCGGGATCACGAAGGGGTAGATCATCAGCGCGATGATGTTGGCCGCAAGGATCACGCCGAAGAAGCGTACGGTGTCGCGCATCCCTTCCGCGAAGGTGAGTTTGCGCACCGGCGGCAGCGTCGGGTAGTGGACGTCCTCCACCATCTCCGCCACGTCTTCGAGGAAGAAACCGGTGAAGGCGGAGGCCACGGGCACCATCAGGAAAACCGACGCAAAGAGGATCACCCCCGCCGAGACGATCGAAAGCGCGGTGTCGATATGGCCGATCTCGCCGATGAAGGGCAGCGAAAAGCTGTCTGGGATCAGCCAGCCGATCAGCATCACCATCGCGACATAGATCGCGACGAGAAGGCCCAGCGACAGCGCCACGCCGAAGCCCACGACTTTCATCGCGCCGGGCCGCAGCAGGTCGGTCCAGGCTTTCAGATAGCTTGAAATGATCATTCCGAAATCCGCGTGGTGATCGCGTCGAGGTCGGGACGGGGGCGTTCGGGCGGCGTCACGCCTTCGGTACCCAAGTGGATGAAGCCCGCGACGCTTTCGCCGTCCTTGAGGCCCAGCATCTCGCGCCCGAAGGCCTCGTCATGCGCGGCCCAGCCGGTCAGCCAGTTCGCGCCCCAGCCCGCCGCGAGTGCCGCGTTCAGAAGCGAGAGGCAAACCGCGCCCGCCGAATAGAGTTGCTCGACCTGCGGAACCTTCTCGCTCTCCTTGGGCGAGGACACTACCGCGACGCAAAGTTGGCTGTCATGGAACTGCTTGCCGGCCTTCGCGATCTTCTCATCGGGAAGGCCCTGTGCTTTGGCGCGCGCCTCGGCTTCGGCACCCAGCCGCTGCGCGGCCTCGCGCGTGATGGTGATGAAGCGCCACGGCTCCAGCTTGCCGTGATCGGGAGTGCGCGCGGCGGCCGTCAGGATCTCGCGCAGCGCGGCCTCGTCGGGGGCAGGAGCCTTGAGGGTTTTCGCCGGGCGCGACCGGCGGGTCAGAAGGAAAGCCATCGCCGCGTCATTGCGCTCGGCCGGGTTCACTTCGGGCAGTTCAGTCATGAAAATCTCCGTCTGTTGCGCCAGATATCGGGCGCTCGGCATGTGATTGCAACCGCAGCATGGGCAACTGTCTTGTATGCGATCGTGCAGCGCCTATGCTGCGCGACGATGACGGATCTCAGCCACCTCGCAATTCCTGGCAACGAAATCGCCCTGCGCGTGACGCCAAAAGCGTCGCGCAACGAGATACGGGTCGGGGAAGAGGGGCTTCGGGCCTATGTCACGGTCGTTCCGGAGAACGGCAAGGCCAATGCGGCGGTCGTCAAATTGCTGGCAAAGGCGCTAGGTGTGGCGAAGTCGCGGCTGACGCTGATCCGGGGCGAGACCGCGCGCGACAAGGTGTTCCGTCTCGATTGAGCGGGCGCGCGGGGCCGGGCAGGCCCCTCAGCCGTCCTCGGCGGTGCTGTCGGTCTGCTTCAGGCGATAGACGCCTTCGGGCAGGTTGAGCGCCGCCGCCAGCTCCCGCAGCTGGGCATGGCTGAAGGTGATCGTCTGCACCTGCTCGGTCTGCTCGTCGAGCTGTTCGACCACCACGCAATCCTCGAAAGAGCTGATCGTGATGTCTTCCTGCAAATAATCGCGCGGATCCGCCCCTTCGTCGACAAGGGTGATCACGGTCGCGTCGAATTCGTGTTCGATGGTAAACATGACGTCATGCTAGCGCGGCTTGCCGATCCGAAAAAGCGAAATCACGCCGCCGCTTGCGGGAGAGTACGTGGAGGACACTAGGCGGCTGCGGGCCAAGTCGTTAAGCTGGGACAAATCCTGTCTCTGGGGTGTTTTCCCGTCGATGCCTTCCGCCCGTTTCCTTCTCGTGACCCTCTCGCTCGCCGCGACGCTGCTGTCGGGCTGCGTGCCGACCATGGCGCCGATGCAGCCCGTCCCGGAGAGCGAGCTCTCGCCCGAAGCCAAGAAGCGTGCCGAGGTGGCGGTGACGCGGCTGGTCGATGTCGGCGAGCGCATGGAGCCGCAGATCGAGTCGGAATGTCGCAAGCGCACGCGGAACCTCAATTGCGACTACCTTTTCGTGGTCGATGACCGGCTCGATCTCGACGCGAACGCCTTCCAGACCATGGATCGTTCGGGTCGTCCGGTGATCGGGGTGACACTCGCGATGATCGCCGAGGTGCGCAATGCCGACGAGCTGGCCTTCGTGATCGGCCACGAGGCCGCGCATCACATCGCGGGCCATATCGCGGCGCGCGAACGCGATGCGGCGGTGGGGGCGGCTTATCTGGGGCGTGCGGTGCAGGCACAGGGCGCCGATCCGCTCACGATCCAGCGCGCGCGGCGCATCGGGGCCGAAATCGGCTCGCGACTCTATTCCAAGGATTACGAGCTTGAGGCCGACCGGCTCGGTACGATCATCACCTGGGATGCGGGCTACGACCCGCTCAAGGGCGCGCAGTTCTTCCTGCGGTTGCCGGACCCGGGCGACAAGATGCTGGGTTCTCACCCGCCCAACCAGCTGCGCTTCGACGTGGTGCGAAATACCGTTGCCCAACTGCGCGCGGGCAAGATCCCGGCGGGCAGCTGAGGAACCCGCCCAAGGTCTGCGGGCTTGAGATTTGAGAGAGAGGCCGCCGGGAAAGGCGGGTCCGGGACGCGGGAACAGGGGACGGGGACGAAGAACCTATGACAATCTTTTCGCGACTGCGCTGGCGGCTGAGGGTTATCCTGCGCGAGATCTGGGTGCGAGTGACGGCCTTCGGCGTGCTGGGGATCGCGACCGCGCTGGGATCGGCGGGCTTCGGCTACCTCGTACCCGCGGATATCGGCTACAAGATGGGCGCGGGCTCGGTGGAGCCGATCCTGAAGATCATCGCCACCGCGATGCTGACTGTCACGACGTTTTCGCTGCAGATCATGATCACCGCGTTCAGCTCGGCCCAGACCGGAGCCACGCCGCGCGCGATCAAGCTGATGCAGACCGACCGCGTGACCCAGAACGTGCTGGCGAGCTTCATCGGCTCTTTCGTCTTTTCGCTGGTCGGGATCATCGCGCTCGAGACGGATGTCTATGACGACTCCGGGCGATTCATCCTGCTGGTCGTCACGCTCGGCGTGGTGGCGATGGTGGTGATATCGCTGTTGCGCTGGGTGCAGCATCTGAGCGAGTTCGGTCGGCTCGGCGATGTGATCAGCCGGGTCGAGGACGCTGCGAGCACGGCGCTGAAGGCGCGCTGCGAGCGGCCGTGGCTCGGCGGCAAGGAATGGGAAGACCCGCCCCCCGGGGTCTTCGGGATCACGTCGACGCGGACCGGCCATGTGCAACATGTCGACATGGGGGCGCTGCAAAAGGTGGCCGAGACGCATGACTGCCACATCTGGCTTTGCGGACGGACTGGCGAATTCGTCCACGGCGCATCCGATCTGGTGCGATGCGACGCGCTGCCGGGCGACGCCGAGACCCGCGAGGCGATCGAGGAGGCCGCGCGCGACGCCTTCACCATCGATCACGCGCGCGATTTCGACCAGGATCCGCAATTCGGCCTGATCGCGCTGGCCGAGATTGCCTCGCGCGCGCTTTCGCCGGCGATCAACGACCCCGGAACCGGTATCGATATTCTCGGGCGTCTGGTGCGGGTGCTGGCCGATTGGCATCCACCGAAGAGCCCCGATTGCGTCTTCGACCGCGTCTATGTGCGCGCGGTGACGCCCGAGCAGTATACCGAGGACGCGTTCGCCGCGATCGCGCGCGACGGAGCCGGGCATCTGGAGGTCGCGCTGCGCCAGCAGGAGGTGCTGGAAGCTCTGGCCGAGATGCATCCCGCTCATTTCGGCCGTCCCGCCGCCCATCAGGCGCTGCGCGCAGCCGCCCATTCGCAATCCGCGATGACCTTGAGGCGCGACCGCGCGGTTATCGCGGAGGAAGCGCAGGCGCTGGCCGCGCGCTTTGCTCCCGATCTGGACTGTGACGTCGGCCATGACCTCGACAGCGACAGAGCGGAACGCGACGCTTGATCTGAATCATATCGAAATCACGGCCCCTGCGGCAGAGTCGGCCCATCACCGGGATGACTGTTTCAAGGGAGGCTGCCATGACCGCTGCCAAGCACCTCAATCGCCATGCGTCGATGATGAACCGCATGGCCCAGCAGATGGGCGGCGATCTCAGCATGGAGATGGCCGCCGGGCGGCTCAGCGGCGAAGCGTGGAAGGACGCGCTGATCCGCTGCACCAAGTGCCGCGAAGCCGGGGCCTGCCTGCTCTGGCTGGCCGAGCACGATCCGCAAATGAACCCCGCGAAAGCACCTCCCGCCTATTGCGAAAACCGCCTGATGATGACGCGGCTGCGCGCGACCATTGGGGCTGAACCCGAAGGAGTGGAATGATGGGAATGCAAAGCGATGTCGATCTGAACTTCTGGGTGACGCGCGGCATGGCGCGGCGTCTCGGAGTGAACATTTCCGAAGCGATGCGTGACGGCTTTCTCACACAAGCCGACTTTGCCGAGATGATCACAACCTGTGCGACCTGCGGGCGCACCGAATTCTGCCTCGCTGTTCTGGCCGAGAAAGGTGAGGGGCCGCAGGCCATCCCGACGGATTGCCCGAATTACGACGTCCTGACGTCTCTGCGCGCTCTCCAGTGAAAGGGCACGTCGCCGCGCGGGTCTCTTTCGCCTTTCCCTCGACCGCCTTTGGTTATCTGATGGGACGGCAGCAGGCTGAAAGGGAGCGCGCGCATGGCACGGATTTACGAGGATAACTCGCTCAGCATCGGAAACACGCCGCTGGTGCGGCTCAACCGCATGACGGAGGGCGCGGGCGCGACCGTTCTGGCCAAGATCGAAGGGCGCAACCCGGCGTGGTCGGTGAAGTGTCGCGTTGGGGCGAACATGATCTGGGACGCGGAGGAGCGCGGCGTGCTCGGCCCCGGCAAGGAGATCGTCGAGCCGACCTCGGGCAACACGGGGATTGCGCTGGCCTTCGTCGCCGCGTCGCGCGGTATCCCGATCACGCTGACCATGCCCGACACGATGAGCATCGAGCGGCGCAAGCTTCTGCTGGCCTATGGCGCGAAGCTGGTGCTCACCGAAGGCGCGCAGGGCATGAAGGGGGCGATCGCCAAGGCCGAGGAGATCGCGGCCTCCGATCCCGACCGCTACGTGTTGCTGCAGCAGTTCAACAACCCCGCGAACCCCGAGATTCACGAGAAGACTACCGGCCCGGAGATCTTCGAGGATACCGATGGCGTGGTCGATATCTTCGTCGCGGGCGTCGGCACGGGCGGCACGATCACTGGTGTCTCGCGTTATCTGAAAAAGGAAAAGGGTCTGCCGCTGATCTCGGTCGCGGTCGAGCCCGAGGCGAGCCCGGTTCTGACGCAGGCTCGCGCGGGCGAAGCGCTGCACCCCGGTCCTCACAAGATTCAGGGCATCGGCGCAGGCTTCGTGCCAAAGGTGCTCGACATGGATCTCGTGGACCGGATCGAGCAGGTCAGCAATGATGAGGCTATCGAGACCGCCCGGCGGCTGGCGCGCGAAGAGGGCATATTGGCAGGGATCTCCTGCGGCGCGGCGGCTGCGGCAGCCCTCCGCCTTGCGCGCGAACCGGAGAATGCGGGCAAGACCATCGTCGTCGTGCTGCCGGATTCGGGCGAGCGTTACCTGTCTTCGGCGCTGTTCGAAGGGATGTTCGACGAGGCCTGAGTGGTGGTCTTTGCCGCCTCCAGCAATGCTGCCACCAGCTTCTGCGGGCGGTAGTTCAGGTCCGACGGCGTCAGCCCCATCCGCACCACGACCATATCGGCCGAGGGGATCACGGTGACAGTCTGCCCGTCATGCCCCTCGAGCCAATAGGTGTCGGCGGGCAGGCCGAACCGCGCGTCGTCGCCCGCTTTCTGCTGATCGCTCGGCCCGGCGAGCCAGATCATGCCCTGTGCATAGACCCCGTCGGTCGGCGCGGGCGCATGCATCCGCTTTACGAACGCGGCGGACAGCAATTGCCGCCCCTCCCATTGGCCGTCCTGAAGCAGAAACTGTCCGAACCGCGCCCAGTCCCGCGCGGTCGCGTAGAGGTAGGAGCTGCCGACGAAGGTTCCGGAGGCGTCGGTCTCGAGCGTGGCCGAGTTCATCCCGAGCGGACCGAACAGCTTGCGGCGCGGCCAAGCGAGTGCGGTGGAGGCGTCGCCCACCGCGTTTTGCCAGATGCGCGACAGCAGGACTGCAGTGCCGCTGGAATAGCTGAAATGCGTACCGGGCGGATGATCGAGCGGCTGCGACGCTGCGAACTTCGCCATGTCCGGCTCGAGATAGAGCATCCGCGTCACGTCCGAGACGTCACCGTAATCCTCGTTGAAATGCAGCCCGCTCGACATCGACATC
Source organism: Thioclava sp. F1Mire-8 (assembly GCF_002213165.1). Taxonomy (NCBI): domain Bacteria; kingdom Pseudomonadati; phylum Pseudomonadota; class Alphaproteobacteria; order Rhodobacterales; family Paracoccaceae; genus Thioclava; species Thioclava sp. F1Mire-8. The sequence goes on from NZ_NBNY01000002.1 coordinate 417,775, forward strand.
AGCTGCGCGACAGTGATCTTCGCCCGGTCGTCGCCCTGCCATTCGGGCAGTAGATCGCTTTGATCCATCCGCAGCTTGCCCGCCTCGATCGCGGTGCCGACAAGGGCGGCGGTGACGGTCTTCGTCATCGACCAGCCCAGAAGCGGTGTCTTCGCATCGAAGCCATCGCCGTAGCGCTCGGCCACGAGCTGACCGTCCTTGATCACTACCACCGCGCGCATCCCCGGCCCGGTCAGCGCATCGTTTTGCAAGACATCGGCAAAGCGGCCTTGTCCCGTCAGTTCGGTCTTCGATCCCGCGGGCCAGAGGGCGACGCTCTTGCTCGGTCCCGGCGCGGGCGGGGCGGCCTGTTCGGGGGCGTCGGCCAGATCGCCGTCGGGGAAGGTCGCGCAACCGAGGCCCATGCGTTGCTCCGCTGTCGTGGGCGCGATGATCCCGGCGAAAGCCGCCCAGACGCGGCCCGCCCGGCGATCGGGGCTGACCCAGAAGGCGCGCAGCAGCGGATTGCCTGGCGCCTGCACATCGGTTTCGAGAACCTCGTCGGGGTCGCGGTCCTGCAGGACCAGCGCCGAGCAGGTAATCTTCGCGCTATAGCCCGCGCCGACGCGTAGCAGTTCCGGAGGCACGATGATCGCGTAAATCACAGCCGCCATGACAAGCAGGCCAATCCCGCCGAGCACCGCTTTCCATCCGCGCATCCTGTCCTCCGCTCCCGTGCGCTTGGATCAAGTCACGCGCCCGTTTTTTTACTCGCGCGTTAGTTTTGGCAAACGGCGCGGGCTTGCCAAGAGGGCGAGTGCTTTCTCGACGTAAGGTCACCCTGTTGTGAGTTGCGAGGTCGGCGGTCATGGAAGCGACGTCAGAAGTGCCCGCAGCTTCTCTGCTGCGGCGCTTAGCGTCGGTTCGTCGAAACCCGCGTACCCAAGCAGGACGCCTTGCGGCGGGTCTGGCAGGCGTGCGTGCGACGACAGAGCGCGCAGGGTAAGACCGGCCGCCTTCGCGCGCTCGGATATCGCGCGGTCGCCGGCGGGCACGAGGGCCGGGCCGAGACCCGCGCAGAGATGCATTCCCGACGGATCGGGCTGGAGCCGGAGATACTCCTCAAGCCCTGTCAGCGCGTTCAGAAGGTGGCGCTGCCGTTTCGCGTAATGGCGCCGCATCCGCCGTAGATGGGTCGCGAATTCGCCGCTCGCCATGAAGCTCGCCAGCGCCGGTTGCGGTACCATCGAAACCCGCGGCCCCGTCGCGTCGATCGCCGCCCGCATCGGCCCGACAAGCCGCTCGGGCAGCACGATATAGCCGATCCGCAGCGCCGGGCTGAGCAGTTTCGAGAAGCTGCCCATGTAGATCACGCGCTGCAGCCCGTCGAGCCCCGCCAGCGCGGGCAGGGGCTGGCCGCGATAACGGAATTCGCTGTCATAATCATCCTCGACGATCAGCGCATCATGGGCACGCGCCCAGTCAAGAAGCGTCAGCCTGCGCGTGAGCGGCATCGCCGCCCCGGTCGGGAAATGGCGCGAGGGGGTGATGATGACGGCGCGGGTGCCGGTCGGCAGATGTACCGGGTCCAGCCCTTCGGCGTCGATCCGCACCGGGTGCTCGTTGAGGCCGCTGGAGGCCAGCACATGGCCCATCGTCGCCCAGCCGGGATCCTCGGTCGCGATCAGCCCGCCGGGGGCGATCGCACTACGCGCGATCAGGTCGAACCCGTCCCATGCGCCGCCGGTAATCACCACTTGTTCCGGCGCGCAATCGAGGCCGCGCCACGCCGCGAGGTGGTCGCGGATCGCCAGCCGCAGCGGCGGCCAGCCGAACGGGTCGGGCCGGTCCAGAAGGGTGGGATCGGGGGTGCGCCACGCGCGCTCGAGGTGGCGCGCCCAAAGCCTGCGCGGGAACAGCGCCTGATCGGGCTGGCCGGGCTGGAAGGGCAGCCAAGCTGGCGGAGGCGCCCCTTGCGCGGCCCTTGATGCTTTTCGCGGGGTCGGAGGGGCGAGATGGGGCAGATCCTCGGCGACATAGGTGCCGCCGCCGGGGCGGGTGCTCAGGTAGCCCTCGGCGATCAGCTGATCATAGGCGGTGGTCACTGTCATGCGCGAGACCGACAGCTCCTCGGCCAATGCGCGGCTTGGCGGCAGGCGCTCTCCGGCTGCGGCGGGATCGGCGCGCAGCATCTCGCGCAGGACATGGGTCAGTTGCGCATGCAGCGGCAGACCGGAGTTTCGATCCAGCGAAAGACCAAACAGGGCGGTGTTTAAATTGGACTGCTGCATTTTTGCGAAACTGGACATGTTTTCCGATCCAGTAGGCCGCTATCGCTGAGGGCACAAGTCAGACATGAGGCAGACCATGACCGAGACCCTCCCTGTAACCGAGCGTTCCCGCCTTCGCCGCCTGCATGAGCGCGGCCATTTCGATCGCGACAGCATCAACACGATCCTCGACGCGCAGCCGATGTGCCATGTGGGCTATGTCCGGGACGGCAAGCCCTACGTGACGCCGACGATGCAATGGCGCGAAGGCGATCACGTCTATTGGCATGGCTCTTCCGCGAGCCGCGCGCTGCGCAGTCAAAAGGAGACAGAGGTCTGTCTGACGGTCTCGATCCTCGATGGTTTGGTTCTGGCGCGCTCTGGCATGCATCATTCGCTGAACACGCGCTCGGTCATGCTCTTTGGTGTTGCGTTCAAGGTGGAGGACCCGGCGGAGAAGCTGCAAAAGCTCGGAAATTTCGTGAACCATCTCTATCCGGGCCGCTACGAGACGCTGCGCCCAGACCACGAACAGGATCTGAAGGCGACGACCGTGCTGGGGATGGAGATCACCGAGGGCGCGGCGAAGATCCGCACCGGCGGGCCGAGTGACGACGAGGAGGATTACGCGCTGCCGATCTGGGCCGGGGTAATCCCGATCCGTATGGAGGTGGGCGACCCGATCCCCGATCCGCGTAATCTCGACGGTGTCGAGATGCCCGCGCATGTGCGTGATTTTCGATACGGCGGTTGATTGGCCTGCGCGATACGGTCCATCTCCCTCAGGCGCATCTCGTAGAAGAAGGTGAGGCAGTCGATCAGGCTGCGAACGATGATCCGGACCGAGTTGAACCATTTCAATGATTTGGCAAATCTAAGGGATTCGGGAAAGCGCCGCGAGGAAAGCTGATCGTAATCGGGTGTTTCGCGCGACTGTCGGTTTTTGTTCGGTTTCGATCGAATCGCGCAAAAATGCGCTTCACAAAGTCGTGATCTAGCGTCATGCAAAACTTCGAGGAATCTCGAAAAAGCTTAGCAGGAAAGGGCTGAGAAGCCGCCGTACCGCGCTGGATCGCGCGACCGAGAGGCAAAGCGAAACCGAAATCACTCTCTTGTTTTGTTCCTGTTACATCCGCACACTACGCCGCGTAGCGCGGAGGCTTCGCACGGGGCCTCAGATCCATCCAACAATGAATCCCGCTACATATGGGAGGAAGACATGAAGAATTTTGCACTCGGTGCGGCGCTTGCGTCGGCCTCGCTCATTGCGCCCTTCACGGCCAATGCAGCAACGGAAATCCAGTTCTGGCACGCCTTTACCGGCCGTCTCGGCGAGCTCGTCGATCAGCAGGTCAAGGACTTCAATGCCAGCCAGGACCAGTATGAGGTCGTGGCGACCAACAAGGGCAACTACTCGGAAACGCTGAACGCCGGGATCGCCGCGTTCCGCGCCGGGGAACAGCCCGACATCCTGATGGTGTTCGAGGTCGGCACGGCGACGATGATGGCCGCCAAGGGCGCGATCAAGCCGGTCTACCAGGTGATGGAAGATGCCGGCGTGGACTTCAATCCCGACGATTACATCGGCGCGGTGAAGGGCTACTACACCACCACCGACGGCAAGATGCTGTCGCTGCCCTTCAACTCCTCGACGCCGGTTCTCTGGGTCAACCGCGACATGCTCGACAAGGCAGGCGTCGCCAAGGATGCGCCGCTGACTACCTGGGAAGATGTCGGCAAGGTGCTCGACCAGCTGAAGGAAGCGGGCGTCGATTGCCCGATGACCACCGCCTGGCAGAGCTGGATCCAGCTCGAGAACCTCTCGGCCTATCACAACGTGCCCTTCGCGAGCCAGGAGAACGGCTTCGCCGGTCTCGACGCGAAGCTGGAGTTCAACGGCCCCGTTCAGGTCAAGCACATCCAGACGCTGGGTGACTGGGCCAAGAAGGGCGAGTTCGTCTACAAGGGCCGCCGCAACGAAGGCGGTGCCGATTTCCGTGCCGGCACCTGCGCGCTCTTCACCGAGAGCTCGGCCGGTTACGCGGGCATCAAGTCCGAAGCCAAGTTCAACTTCGAAGTGCATCCGCTGCCCTATTGGGGTGACGTCGACGGCGCGCCGCAGAACACAATCATCGGGGGCGCCTCGCTCTGGGTCATGGCTGGCAAGGATGACGACCACTACAAGGGCGTCGCTGAATTCCTGAACTACCTCTCGTCGCCGGAAGTGCAGGCGAAGTGGCACCAGGATACCGGCTACCTGCCGATCACCAAGGCCGCGGCCGAGCTGACCCGTGAGCAGGGCTTCTACGAAAAGAACCCCGGCACTGACGTGGCCGTGAAGCAGATGACCGCGAATGCGCCGACCGAGAATTCGAAGGGCATCCGTCTGGGCAACTTCGACCAGATCCGCGGCATCATCGACGAGGAACTGGAGGCTGTCTGGGCCGGTGACAAGACCGCGCAAGACGCGCTCGACAACGCGGTGGAGCGTGGCAACCAGCTGCTGCGCCGCTTCGAGCAAGCCAACCGCTAACCCAAATCCAGCCGCGGGCGGGGAGAACCCTGCCCGCGGCTATTTCTATTCTAAGGCCCCGATCCCGATATGGAAAAACGCGTAACCTTCAAGGGCTGGCTCTTGCCGATGCTGCTGCTCGCGCCGCAGTTGATCATCTCGGCCGTGTTCTTCTTCTACCCGGCGGGCGAGGCGGTGTGGCAATCGCTGTTCATCCCCGATCCGTTCGGCCTGTCGATGCAATATGTGGGCCTCGGCAATTTCGAATACCTGTTCAACGACCCCTATTATCGCGCGTCTTTTGTGACGACGGCGGTGTTCTCGACCCTTGTGACACTGGTCTCGATGATCCCGGCGCTGTTCCTCGCGGTGCTGGCGGATCGGCTGGTGAAAGGGGCGGGAACTTACCGCACGCTTCTGATCTGGCCCTACGCGGTCGCGCCCGCGGTGGCCGGTGTGCTATGGCTCTTCATGTTCAACACGCGGATCGGTGTGGTCGCCTTCTATCTCAACCAGATGGGTTATGACTGGAACCATGTGCTCAACGAGAACGAGGCGATGGGCCTCGTCGTCGTGGCGTCGGCATGGGGCCGCATCAGCTATAACTTCCTGTTCTATTTCGCGGCGCTGCAAGCGGTGCCGAAATCGGTGATCGAGGCGGCGGCGATCGACGGGGCGCGGTTCTGGCGGCGCTTCTTCACGATCGTGCTGCCGCTCCTGTCGCCCACGACCTTCTTTCTGCTGGTCGTCAATATCGTCTACGCCTTCTTCGAGACCTTCGGCGTGATCCACACGATCACCTCCGGCGGGCCGCAACAGGCGACCACGATCCTGGTCTACAAGGTCTACGCCGATGGCTTCGTGGGTCAGGATCTCGGAAGCTCTGCCGCGCAATCCGTGGTGCTGCTGGTGGTCGTGGGCTTCCTGACGGTGCTGCAATTCAAATTCGTCGAGAAGCGGGTGCATTACTGATGGCTGACATGCACAACGAACCGCCCCCGGGCATGGTGGAAAAACGCGGCTCCGGCCTGTGGCTGACCCATGTGCTGATGATCGCGGGCGTACTGGTGATCTTCTTCCCGATCTGGCTGGCCTTCGTGGCCTCGACCCATACCCAGCAGGAGATCGCGCAGGCGCCGATGCCGGTGATGCCGGGCTCGCACCTGATCGAGAACTACTCGGATGCGCTGTTCTCCGGGGTGAATGTGCCGGTCGCGACGATGCTGGTGAACTCGCTGGTGATGGCGTTGGGGATCGCGCTCGGAAAGATCGCGATCTCGCTCCTGTCGGCCTTCGCGATCGTCTATTTCCGCTTCCCGGGACGGCGCTTCTTCTTCTGGATGATCTTCATCACGCTGATGCTGCCGGTCGAGGTGCGGATCGTGCCGACCTACGAGGTGGTCGCGGGCTTCGGGATGCTCAACAGCTATTCCGGCCTGATCCTGCCTCTGATCGCGTCGGCGACGGCGACCTTCCTGTTCCGGCAGTTCTTTCTGACGGTGCCGGACGAGCTGGCAGAGGCCGCCCGAGTCGACGGCGCGCGTCCGATGCGCTTCTTCTTCGATATCCTGCTGCCGATGAGCCGCACGAATATCGCGGCGCTCTTCGTGATCCTCTTCATTTACGGCTGGAACCAGTATCTCTGGCCGCTCCTCATCACCACCAATCCCGAGATGAACACGATCGTCATGGGGCTCAAGCAGATGTTCCCGTCGGGCGACGATATCGCCGATTGGCCGGTCATCATGGCGACCTCCATCCTCGCGATGATCCCGCCGGTGATCGTGGTGATCTCGATGCAGAAACTCTTCATTCGCGGCCTCGTGGACAGCGAGAAATAAGGGCAGACAATGGCGACCGTTGAACTCGAAAATATCAAGAAACGTTTCGGCAAGACCGAGGTGCTGCACGGGGTCTCGATCGACATCCAGGACGGCGAATTCATCGTCATCGTCGGTCCCTCCGGCTGCGGGAAATCGACGCTGTTGCGCATGGTCGCGGGGCTGGAGAGTATCTCAGAGGGTGAGATCCGCATCGGCGAGGCCCGCGTGAACGAGCGCGAGCCGATGGACCGCGATATCGCGATGGTGTTCCAGAACTACGCGCTCTACCCGCATATGTCGGTGCGCCAGAACATGGGCTACGGGCTGAAGATCGCGGGCATGTCGAAGTCCGAGATCAAGCGCCGCGTCGATGAGGCCGCGAAGCTGTTGCAGCTGTCGGACTATCTCGAGCGAAAGCCGCGCGAACTGTCCGGCGGGCAGCGTCAGCGGGTCGCGATGGGCCGCGCCATCGTGCGCGAGCCGTCGGTCTTCCTGTTCGACGAACCGCTGTCCAACCTCGACGCCAAGCTGCGGGTGCAGATGCGCGTCGAAATCCGCGAGCTGCAGCGCAAGCTCGGCGTGACCGCGCTTTACGTGACCCACGATCAGGTCGAGGCGATGACCATGGCCGACCGGATGATCGTGATGAACGGCGGCGTGGCCGAGCAGATCGGCACCCCGCTCGAAGTCTATGAGCGCCCCGTGACCATCTTCGCGGCGCAGTTCATCGGCAGCCCGTCGATGAACGTCATCGATGCCGAGGTGCGCGGAGGGCGGGTGATGCTGGGCCATGTGACGCTCGGGCCGACCGATCTGCCCGATCGCCCCGTCAGCCTCGGGATTCGGCCCGAACATCTGCATCCCGATGACAACGGCCCGCTGACGCTGAATGTTACCCTGTCCGAACCGCTAGGGGCGAATACGCTTCTGCACGGAACGCTGGAAGAGCGCGGCGAGCCGATGACCGCAGCGCTGCCGGGCGTGCATATGGAGAAGCAGGCGGTGGGGCAGGTGCGGCTGTCGGTGAACGCCGAGGATCTGCATCTCTTCGATCCGAAAACCGGCAAGCGCCTGAACTGATCGGAGAGGCGGTCAGGCGCACTCAGTTCCGGGCGCTGGCGAGCTTGCCCAACATCGTAAGCGCCTGATCCATCTGCTCGAGCGAGACGAACTCGTCGGCCTTATGGGCCTGCTCGATCGAGCCGGGCCCGCAGATCACCGCGTCCATTCCGAGCGACTGGAACAGCCCGGCCTCGGTGTTGAAAGCAACGCAGCCTGCGTGGTTCTGCCCGGTCAGCGCGAAGACCAGATCGCGCGCGGCGTTGTCGTCCATCGGCTCGAGCCCCACGACCTCGCCGATGGTCTCGGTGGAGATCGCGGCTTCCGGCGCGATGGCGCGCATCTCGGGCAGCAGCGTGTCTTCGACGTAGCTCGCGATCTCGGCTTTGACGAAATCCATGTCAGCGGCATTGATCGGGCGCATCTCCCAGGCCAGTTCGGCGCGCGGCGCGATCACGTTATGAGAAATGCCGCCTTTCAGCGCGCCTACGTTGAGCGTCGTCTGCGGCGGATCGAAGCGCGAGCCTTCGGGGCAGCGTTTGATCAGCTCGGCGCGCAGCTCGAACAGGCGGTTGATGTAGCGCACAGCGTATTCGACCGCGTTCACGCCCTTCTCAGGCGCGGAGCTATGGCCCGGCAGCCCCTCGAAGCGCACGGTATATTCGCAGCAGCCCTTGTTGCCGTCGAAGACCTGCATCGAAGTCGGCTCTCCGATGATGCACAGCGCCGGTCTGACCGGGCGTTTCGCCAGCAGCTTCACCAGTTCCTGCGCGCCCAGACAGCCGACTTCCTCGTCATGGGTGAAGGCGAAATGGATCGGGCGGGTTTTCGCGGCCTCGGCCAGCAGATCGAGCGAGCCGAGACAGGCGGCGATGAAGCCTTTCATGTCGCAGGCGCCGCGCCCGTAGAGCTTGCCGTCGCGCTCGGTCATGGTGAAAGGATCGCTGGTCCAGTCCTGATCGGTGACCGGTACCACGTCCGAATGGCCCGACAGCACCAGCCCGCCATCGCCTGCCTCGCCCAGCGTCGCGAAAAGGTTCGCCTTGTGGCCGCTCTCGTCGACCATGACCTCTACCGCCGCGCCGACGGTTTCCAGCCGGTCCGCAATGTAGTGGATGATCGGCAGGTTGCTGTCGGTCGATATCGTCGGATAGGCGATCAGGTCCGATAGGATCGCGCGGGTGGTGTCGATCCGCATCGGCTCAGTCCTTGACGAACAGTTTGCGCTCGATGTTGCACAGCGGCTCGGCGGGGCCGTCCTCGGTGATGAGGATGGTCTCGGTCGTCTCCATCCCCCAGTCATCCATCCAGAGGCCGGGCATGAAGTGGAAGGTCATGCCGGGCTCGAGGATCGTCTCGTCGGTGTCGCGGATCGAGACGGTATGCTCGCCCCAATCCGGCGGGTAGGAGCAGCCCACCGCGTAACCCGCGCGGTTCGGGCGTTCGATGCCGACCTTGGCCAGCTCGACGTTCAGTGCGCGGGCGATGTCACAGGCGCGGTTCCCGGCACGCGCGACTTCGATCCCGGCGTTGAGGCCTTCGGTTAGCGCTTCGCTCGCATCGAGGACATGCTGCGGGGGCTTGCCCAGAAAGATCGTGCGCGAGAGCGGCGCGTGATAGCGACGGTAGCAGCCGGATTGCTCGACGAAGGTCGCTTCGCCAGCTTTCAGTGCCTCGCCGTTCCATGTCAGGTGCGGCGCGGAGGCATCCGGGCCCGAGGGCAGCATCGGCACGATGGCCGGATAATCGCCCCAGCTGTCTTCCTCGCCCTGCACGGCGGTCTTGTACAATTCGCCGACCAGATCATGCTTGCGCAGCCCCGGCTCGGCCAGTTCCACCGCACGCTGGATCACCAGTTCGGAGATCCGTGCGGCACGGCGCATGAAACGCAGCTCCTCGTCGGATTTGATCAGGCGCTGCCAGTTCACCAGCACAGAGGCATCGAGCAGCGTCGCTTCGGGCAGACCTTCGAAGAGGACTGCATGCGCTTTCGCGGTGTAGAAATAGGTCTCCATCTCGACGCCGATCCGGGCCTTGCCGTAGCCCATGATCCGCAGGTGAGAGGCGAGGTCTTCCATCGGGTGCATGATGTCGGATTGCACCATCGCGTCGTTGTAATGGAGGATGTTTTCCTCCTCCATCCAGACGGTGCGGCGCGCGCCGTTGGAATCCATGAAGCGGCCCCACCAATAGGGGGCGCCCTCCATCGGCAGGATCACGCCCTGATGGGTGTAGAAGGACCAGCCGTCATAACCTGTCAGCCAGAACTGGTTAGACGGGTTGGTGATGAAGAGAATGTCGATCTCGCGCTGCGCCATTGCCGCGCGTACGAGCGCGATCCGACGGGAAAATTCGAGTTCGCTGAAGTGCACGTTTTCGATCGGCATTCGGGCTTCTTTCTGCTGGCGGTATTTCGGGCAGGTTGGGGCGCGCCCCCGAGCAAGGTCAAGGCCAAAACGAAAACGTGCAACCCCCGGGAGGGCCGCACGTTCGCGTGAAATGGTGCAGTCGTTGTCGTCGCTTACGGAATGAGCCGAGCGAGGATCAATTCCGCCGCTTCCTCGGGGCTGATCGCGGTGGTGTCGATCCGCATCTCGGGGTTCTCGGGTGCCTCGTAGGGCGAGTCGATGCCGGTGAAGTTCTTCAGCTGGCCGGATCGCGCCTTGGCATAGAGCCCTTTCACGTCGCGCGCCTCGGCCACTTCGAGCGGCGTATCCACGAAGACTTCGAGGAATTCGCCCGGCTGCATCATTGCGCGCACCATGTCGCGCTCCGAGCGGAAGGGCGAGATGAAGGCCGTGACCACGATGAGGCCCGCGTCGGTCATCAGCTTCGCGACCTCGCCGACGCGGCGGATGTTTTCCACGCGGTCGGCCTCGGTGAAGCCCAGATCCTTGTTCAGGCCGTGGCGCACGTTGTCGCCATCGAGCAGGAAAGTGTGGCGGTTCATCCGCGCCAGCTTCTTCTCGACCATGTTGGCGATCGTGGATTTGCCCGAGCCCGACAGGCCCGTGAGCCAGACCACCGCCGGCTTCTGGTGCTTCATGTTGGCATGATGCTCGCGCCCGATATCGGTCGCCTGCCAGTGGATGTTCTGGGCCCGGCGCAGCGCGAAGTTGATCATGCCCGCAGCCGCAGTCTGGTTGGTCATCTTGTCGATCAGGATGAACCCGCCCAGATCGCGGTTCTCGGCATAGGGGGCGAAGGGGATCTCGCGGTCGGTGGTGATGTTGGCCACGCCGATCGCGTTCAGGTCCAGCGTCTTCGTCGCCAGATGCTCCTGCGTGTTGACGTTCACCTCGTATTTCGGCTCCTGCACGGTCGCCGAGACGGTCTGCGTGCCGATTTTAAGCCAATAGGCGCGGCCTGGCAGCAGTTCGTTCTCGTCCATCCAGACGATGGTGGTCTCGAACTGGTCGGCCACTTCCAGCGGTTCTTTCGCGGAGACGATGACCTGCCCGCGCGAGCAGTCGATCTCGTCGACCAGCGTGATCGTGATGGATTCGCCCGCCACCGCCATGTCGCGGTCGCCCTCCAAGCTGACGATCCGCGCCACTTTCGAGGTTTTGCCCGAGGGCAGCACGCGCACCTCGTCGCCCGGACGCACGGTGCCCGACGCGATCAGCCCCGAGAAGCCGCGGAAGTCGAGGTTGGGGCGGTTTACCCATTGCACGGGCATCCGGAAGGGGCGCTCCTGATCGGAGGTCACGTCCACCTCGACCGCTTCGAGATAGGGTAGGAGCGACGGCCCCTTGTACCATGGGGTATTCTCGCTCGGGCCTGTGATGTTATCGCCCTTGAAGCCCGAGATCGGGATCGCGGTGAAGCCTTCGATGCCGATGCTGTCGGCGAAGGTTTGGTAATCGGCCACGATCTCGTTGAAGGTCGCCTGATCGTAGTCCACCAGATCCATCTTGTTCACCGCCAGCACGATATGGCGGATGCCGAGCTGGTGGACGAGGTAGGAGTGGCGCCGCGTTTGGGTCAGTACGCCCTTGCGCGCATCGATCAGGATCACCGCCAGATCGGCGGTCGAGGCACCGGTGACCATGTTGCGGGTATACTGTTCGTGGCCGGGGGTGTCCGCGACGATGAACTTGCGCTTCTCGGTCGCGAAGAAGCGGTAGGCCACGTCGATCGTGATGCCCTGTTCGCGCTCGGCAGCGAGCCCGTCGACCAGCAGTGCGAAGTCGATCTCCTGGCCTTGGGTGCCGACGCGCTTGGAGTCGGCCTCCAGCGCGGCCAGCTGATCCTCGAAGATCATCTTGCTGTCATAGAGCAGCCGCCCGATCAGCGTCGATTTCCCGTCATCGACCGAGCCGCAGGTGATGAAGCGCAGCATGGTCTTGTGTTGATGCGCCTCGAGATAGGCGTCGATATCCTGCGCAATCAGCGCGTCGGTCTTGTAGATCGGATCGTTGGTCGTCATGTCGGCTCACCTGATAGGGTGGAAATGAAGGCGCGCGTGCGGCTCGGGAGGGGAGGGCTCAGAAATAGCCTTCCTGCTTTTTCTTCTCCATCGAGGCGCTCTGATCGTGGTCGATCGCGCGGCCCTGACGCTCGGAGGTGGTGGTCAGCAGCATTTCCTGAATGACTTCCGGAAGGGTCTGCGCCTCGCTCTCGACGGCGCCGGTCAGCGGGTAGCAGCCCAGAGTGCGGAAGCGGACCGAGCGCATCACCGGCTCCTCGCCGTCGCGCAGCGGGAAGCGGTCGTCGTCCACCATCAGGATCAGCCCGTCGCGCTCGACTGTCGGGCGCGGGGCCGAGAAATAGAGCGGGACGATCTCGATCCCTTCGAGGTGGATATATTGCCAGATGTCCAGCTCGGTCCAGTTCGAGATCGGGAAGACGCGGACGCTCTCGCCCTTCGCTTTCTTGGCGTTGTAGAGACGCCAGAGCTCGGGGCGCTGGTTCTTCGGATCCCAGCGATGATTGGCCGAGCGGAACGAGAACACGCGTTCCTTCGCGCGGGATTTCTCCTCGTCGCGGCGCGCGCCGCCGAAGGCCACGTCGAAGCCGTGCTTGTCCAGAGCCTGTTTCAGACCTTCTGTCTTCCACATGTCGGTATGCAGCGAGCCGTGATCGAACGGGTTGATCCCCTTGGCCTTCGCCTCGGGGTTCTGGTGCACGATCAGCTCCATCCCCGCATCCTTCGCGGCCTTGTCGCGCAGGTTGTACATCGCCTGGAATTTCCACGTCGTGTCGACATGCATCAGCGGGAAGGGCGGCGGCGACGGGTAGAAGGCCTTCTTCGCGAGATGCAGCATCACCGCGCTGTCCTTGCCGACCGAATAGAGCATGACCGGATTGTCGGCTTCGGCCACGACTTCGCGCAGGATGTGAATGCTTTCGGCTTCGAGCCGCTGCAGGTGAGTCAGGGTCTTGTTCATGCGGGAGATCTCTGTCTGATCGCGGTTTTCCGAGATATAGGCGGCGGGTTTTGCTGGATAACCCCCCAAATGGGGGGTAAATACGGCTTATGTTGGGGCAGTCCGAGAACACACTGTTGATCAACGCGCTCTTCGCCGCGGCGAGCGAGGCGGGAAAGGCTGGCTGGGTGCGCTTTCTCGAGCGGCTCTGTTCGGTCGCCCATGCCGAGGGTGCGGCGGTGCAGATTCTCGCACCCGAGGGGGAGGGCGCGGGCTGGCAGGTCGGCAGGATCGCCTTGCCGGACGCCGCGCGACTCCACCCGATGCGACTGGATCGTGTCTATTCGCAGATCGACCTGCCGGGTGAAGTGGCGTGGCCCGAACCGCTCCGGGCGCTGAAGGTCGCGGCAGGGGGGGCGGGGCGCGTGGTGCTGATGATCGCGCGCTCGAACCGGGATTTCCGCGCGGCGGAGGCGTTGGCCCTCTCGACGCTCGCGCCGCATCTGGGGCAGGCGGTGATGATACGCGAGGCGCTGGGCGGCGAGCGGGCGCGAGCCGCGCGCGATGCCGAGGCCACGGCGGCGCTCGGCGCGGGGTGGTTGGTCCTGACGCCCGCGGGTACGGTGCTGGAATTCGATCCGCGCGTAGCGGCGGAATTCGATGCGGGAGGTTGGCTGCGGCTGCGCATCGGCGCGCGCCCGGAATTCGCCGACCCCGACGCCGCGCTGCGCTTTCGGCAGAGCCTCGCGAAACTCGGGGAAGGCGGGGCGGTCGTCCGGCCGATCCCGCTTGGCCCCGAGGCGCAGGGCGTGCTCCGGCTCGCGCCGGGGCGATGGCGGGGCAGTCCTGCACTGATCGGACATCTGCGCGCCATGCCGCTGGCTGAGGCGCTGCCGGTTGCGCGTGTCGCGGGGGCGCTAGATCTCAACCGGTCCGAGGCGCGGCTCGCGGCGCTTCTATGCGATGGGGCGAGCCTGCGCGAGGCGGCCGAGCGGCTTGGCTGGACGCTGGAGACCGCGCGCTCGACCTCAAAGCAGATCTATGCCCGCGCCGGGGTCAGCGGTCAGACGGGACTGTTGCGCAAGATGTTCGGCTCGGCGCTCTGGCTGGGTTAGCCGCGTACGAAGAAAACCGCCGCCATCACCAGCCCGACCGCAATGATGAAGCCGCGCAGCAGCGCCATATTGGTGATCCGCTTTGACAGATGCGCGCCCAGGTAGCCGCCGACGGCGCTCGCGATGCCCAGAACCAGAACCGCCTGCCAGTCGATTAGTCCGGCCACCGCGTAGGTTACGACCGAGACCAGCGACAGCACGGCCGAGACGAGGTTCTTCAGGCCGTTCATCGCATGCAGATCGGTGAAGCCAATCAAGCCGAGCGCGGCGAGCAGCATGATCCCGAGTCCGCCGTTGAAATAGCCGCCGTAGATCGTCACCGCGAGTAGCAGGGCGAAGGCGGACACGGCGCCCATCGTGCGGCCAGAGCGTTGCAGCGCCTTCAGCAGCATCGGCCCGAAGGCAAACGCCGCGGTCGCCAGCAGCAGAAGCCACGGCACCACGCCGGCGAACAGTTTTTCGGGCGTGATCAGCAGCAGGAGGGCGCCGAGGAACCCGCCCGCGACGGCGGCGATCAGGATCGTGCGCAGCGCCATCGGCCCCTTGTGGCGCAGCTCGTGGCGGAAGGCCCAGGCGCTCGACAGATAGCCGGGCAGGGCCGCCAGCGTCGCGGTGGCATTGGCGGTGATCGGCGGCACGCCGGTCCAGACAAGCGCGGGGAAGGACAGGAACGTCCCGCCGCCCGCGACCGCATTCAAAGCGCCCGCCGCGAGACCGGCGAGCGCGAGGATCAGGAAGGATAGCATTTCTTACCGTAGTCAGCCGAGGTCAGGTGCGACCGGAACGACGATCCGCCCGCGAACCTTTCCATCGAGGAATTTCGGCGCGGTTGCAATCACTTCGTCCAGGGCGACTTCCATCTCCATAGCGGCGAGCTTCTCCATGTCGAGATCGGCAGCCAGACGACGCCATGCTTCGACGCGATCCTCGATCGGGCACATCACGCTGTCGACGCCTGCGAGCGTCACGCCGCGCAGGATGAAGGGCGCGACCGAGGTCGGCAGGTTCATCGAACCCGCGAGACCACAGGCTGCGACGGTGCCGCGATAGGCCATCATCGACAGAACATTGGCCAACACCTCACCGCCGACCACGTCGACCGCACCGGCCCAGCGTTCCTTGTTCAGCGGGCGCGGCTTGCCAGAGACGTCCTCGCGCGGAACGATCGACGATGCGCCGAGGCGCTTGAGGTAGTCTTCCTCTTCCGGGCGCCCGGTAACGGCAGCCACTTTATAGCCGAGTTTGCCCAGAAGAGCGATCGCGACGCTACCCACGCCGCCGGTCGCACCGGTAACGACGATCTCGCCGCTCTCGGGCGTCACGCCATGCGCCTCGAGCGCCATCACGCAGAGTATCGCCGTGTAGCCCGCAGTGCCGATCGCCATTGCCTGACGCAAAGAGATACCGTCGGGCAGTTTCACCAGCCACTCGCCTTTCAGATGGGCGCGCTCTGCCAGCCCGCCCCAGTGTTTCTCGCCCACGCCCCAGCCGTTGAGCACGACCCGGTCGCCCTTGGCGAAATCGGGATGCTTGCTGGTCGCGACGATGCCGGAGCAGTCGATGCCCGGCACCATCGGGAAGCTGCGCACCACGGGGCCCGCGCCGGTGATCGCGAGTGCGTCCTTGTAGTTCATCGTCGAGTAGGCGACGTCGACCGCCACCTCGCCCTCTGCCAGATCGGGCAGGTCGATATCCTTGAGCGCGGCGCTCTGAGTCTCTTCGGGTTTCTCGATCAGGATGGCTTTGACCATGGGGTATCCTTTCAGCTTCGGGCGAGCCGCAGGAAGCCGTCGGTGAAACGGCGCAGCGGCTCGGGGTTGCGTTGAAGTTTCGTGCGCAGAACCGCGCCTTCCCAGCCGGTCCAGAACAGTTCTGCGAGTGCTTCGGGGTCGTGATCGGCGCCGATTTCGCCGGCCATCTGCGCGTCACGCAGGCACGATACGGTAAGGTTTTGCCAGCGCTCGAACACCGCGATCAGGCGGCTGCGGAACTCTTCGGGCAGGCTGCCCATCTCCTGACCGAGATTGCCGATCAGGCAGCCACGGCGGAAGTCGAACCGCGCCATGCCCGCCTCCGCTTCTTCGGTGAAGGCGGTGAGCCGGGAGAGTGGGGTGATGTCCGTGCGGTTGAAGGCGCGGCGCAGCTTGTCTTCGAAATAGGCGTCATAGGCGTCGATGAGCGCCGCGCCAAACGCCGCTTTCGTCGGGAAGTAGTGGTAGAAGCTGCCCTTGGTGACACCGGCAGCGGCGGTGATCTCTTCGAGAGCGACGCTTGCGTAGCCGCGCTCGGTCAATTGGGCGAGCCCTGCCTGGATCAGCGCCTTGCGGGCGTCCTGATCCTCGGGCTTGCGGCGCGGGCGGCCGCGGCGCGCGGGGGCTGGGGTAACGCTCATATAGAATTAATATACCATACGGTATGTAAAATCAACCGCCGCGAATGTCCCCCCTCGCCAGTGCGGCCTTTGCCGAGCGGCGGCAGCGATCGGAACAGTAGCGCACGCTCTCCCAGTCACGGGCCCACTTTTTGCGCCACGCGAAGGGGCGGCCACAGCTGGCGCAGAGCTTTGTCGGCAGGTCGGATTTGCGGCGCATCTTCATGCAATTCGATACGCGGTGGACGCGTGGCCGGATGACCGCCGGCCAAATGAAAAGGGGCCGCGCGCGGCGACCCCTCCCTCGTCCGTCTTTCACGGCGATCAGATCGCCGAACTATGCCCGGCTTTCGACAGATCGTAAGCATCGAAATGGCGCGCGATCATGCGGGTGAGCGGGCGCGCCTTCGCCGGAATGCGCAGCCCGTCCGCGTTCACCTGAACCATGTCGCCGAAATGCTCCGCGCAGGCGGCGAACATTGCGGCGAGTTCCTTCGGATCGGCGCCGTAATCCCGCACCAGCTCTGCCGCTTTCACTTCGAAATCGCACATCAACGCCTCGATCAGCCGCGCGCGCATCTTGTCATCCGCAGTGAAGCGGTGCCCGCGCGAGGTCGAGAAGCGATCCGCCCGGATCGCAGCTGTATGGGCTGAAGTAGCTGGCGCGTTCTGTGCATAGCCTTGCGGGAAGCGCGAGATCGAGGACGCTCCGAGCCCGACCAGCGCCTCGGCCTGATCGTCGGTATAGCCTTGGAAATTGCGCCGCAACTGACCTCCCTTCTGAGCGGTCGAGAGCCCGTCGGTCGGCAGCGCGAAATGGTCGATTCCGATCTCGTCATAACCATCGGCCACGAACAACTCGCGCGCCACCTCGAACAGCTTCAGGCGCTCTTGCGGGGTGGGCAGATGGTCTGATGGGATCATCGTTTGGCGGCGCGCCATCCACGGCACATGCGCGTAGCCGTAGAGCGCCACGCGATCGGGGCCGAGCGACAGCAGCTTTTGCACCGAGGCCGCGATTTTCGTCGGTGTCTGGTAAGGCAGACCGTAGAGGATATCGGCGTTGAGGCTCGCGACATCGCGTTCGCGAATCATGTCGACCGCAGCTTTGGTTACCTCATAGCTCTGGTCGCGCCCGATCACGCCCTGAATCTGCGGGTCGAAATCCTGCACCCCGATCGAGGCGCGGTTCATACCCGACGCGGCGAGCGCGTCGAGGCGGGCGGCGTCGATTTCGTTGGGGTCGATCTCGACCGAGAATTCCGCGCCTTCGCCCATCGGTACCACGTCGAAGACCGCATCGGCGAGGCGGCGCATCATGTCCGGGGGCATCAGCGTCGGCGTGCCGCCGCCCCAATGCAGACGCGACAGCGTGACGCCGGGCGCCAGGCGCTCCTTGAAGAGGCGCAGCTCGGCCAGCAGCGTCTCGGCATAGGCGCGGACCGGTTCCTCGCTTTGCGTGCCTTGCGTGCGGCAGGCGCAGAACCAGCAGAGCCGACGACAAAACGGCACGTGCATGTAGAGCGAAATCGACGCGCCTTCGGGGATCGCCTCGATCCAATGCGCGAATTCCATGGGGCCGACATCGCCCGCGAAATGGGGGGCGGTGGGGTAGCTCGTATAGCGGGGCACCCGTGCGTCGAAGAGTCCGAGTCGGGTAAGTTGCGATTCCTGTTCCATGCGCGTATCTTTAGAGATAACACGCGCGACAGAATTTGACCCAGATCAAGCAATATCCATATGGCACATGATGACGTTCAGCCTGCTTCGCTCGCATGCGGAGACTGCCCGATCCAACATCGCGCGGTCTGTGCGCGATGTGACGCGGAGGAGCTTGAGCAGCTTGAGAAGATCAAATATTACCGAAGCTTCGAAGCGGGGCAGACGATCATATGGGCGGGCGACCAGATGGATTTCGTGGCCTCGGTGGTCTCAGGGATCGCGACGCTGACGCAGACGCTCGAAGACGGGCGTACGCAGATGGTGGGCCTGTTGCTGCCCTCGGATTTCGTGGGGCGACCCGGGCGCACCCGTGCCGCGTATAACGTGACCGCGACGACCGACATCCTGATGTGCTGTTTCCGCCGCAAGCCCTTCGAGGAAATGATGGAGCGCACGCCCCATATCGCGCAGCGCCTGTTGCAGATGACGCTCGACGAACTGGACGCCGCGCGCGAATGGATGCTGCTACTGGGCCGCAAGACCGCGCGCGAGAAGATCGCCTCGCTCCTGTCGATCGTGGCGCGGCGTGATGCCTCGATCAACATGAGCCCCAGCGCCCGGCAGATGGTGTTCGATCTGCCACTGACGCGCGAAGCGATGGCCGATTACCTTGGCCTCACGCTAGAGACGGTGAGTCGTCAGATGTCCGCGCTGAAACGCGACGGGGTGATCGAGCTGCAGGGTAAGCGCCACGTCACCGTGCCGGACATGGATCGGCTGCTGCTTGAGGCGGGCGATGACAGCGACGGCGGTTTCCTTATCTGAGCATACGTCCGGTCAGGGGGATACGCACTGCCGATAGGTGAGTGGCTTCATTCCGCCCTGCGTGATGTCCTGACGCGATAGGTAGATGCCGGTGCTCGACAGGGTGAGCACGATATCGCGCTGCCATTTCTGCCCTTCGCCGGTGAAATTCCACGTGGCCCGAACCACGCGATCGGTCGCGCTGTCGATCTCAGCGAGCTTGGCTTGTGACTCGTAGAATTTCAGGCTGTCCGGCTGGACCACCATCAGGCCTTTGTTGTCATCGCGTGAGGCGTCGCAATCGGCCTTTGTCAGCCCCCAGCGTCCGACCATCCCCTCCGGCAGTGTCTTCGGCATCGTCCCGTCCTGTTTCGGCGTCATCTCCTGACAGGCAGACAGCAGGGCGAGGCTGGCGAGAAGGGCGGGAATGATATGGCGGGTCATTGGGGGCTCCGGTCTTTCGTCAGCCAGCCAACCCGCCAGCGCGGCCGGAGTTCCGTGCCGGACACAGATGTCGCGAGGAGGTCGTTATTTCGCACGCGTTCCGTCGCGGTTTGGACATTGTCGTAAGGTAAACAGAAGGAGGCTGCAGCGGGGAAGGGTTATGCGTATCCCGTTTACTTGTGTCTTTCTCGTTGTCGCCCCGGGCCCGAGTGTTGCCAACCGTATTGCAGAGAATGGCGCAATGCTCGGGTCTGTTTCACGACATCCGCGAAAGCATGTCCGACGCCGTGCGGGCAACGGGAAGGGCGTCGGGATCGGTCCCGAGTGACGAAAAACGGCGCCCCGAGAGGCGCCGTCGACAGTCTTGAAAGGCGGCGCGCTCAATGCGCCATGATCACCGGAACCTCGGCCATCTCGAGCATGTGGCGCGTCGCGCCGCCCAGGATCGCTTCGCGGAATCGCGAATGGCCGTAAGCCCCCATCACCACCGCATCGGCGTCGCTGTCGCTGATATGGCGGTTGAGCACGTCCGACACGCGCGGCATCGTCTTGGCGAGCACCGACACCTCGGCGTGGACGCCGTGACGCGAGAGCATCTGGCTGAGTTGGCCGCCCGGATCCGAGCGCTCGGGCCCATGCGCGGGCGGGTCGATCACGGTGATGTCGACCAGATCGGCGGATTTCAGGACGGGCAGGGCGGCCCGCACGGCGCGCATCGCTTCGTGCGACTGGTTCCACGCGATCACGACGCGCTTGGCAGGCATGTCGCCGTTATACCCGTCGGGTACGATCGCGACCGGAACCTGGCCCTCGAAGAGCGCGGCTTCGACTGCGGCCTCGATCTCCGGGCCGCGGCCCTCGCCATAGGGGCGGCCCATCACGACCAGATCGGCAAAGCGGGCGCGCTGCCCGACGACGGTAGCCATCGCCCCGATCTGCGAGACGACCGCATCGACGCCCCAGCGAATGTCTTCGGCTTCGAGGCGCGCGCGCACCGCGGCTTCCGCGTTGCGTGCGTCGTCTTGCGCGCGATCCATCGTTTCCTGTTGTACGAAGGCGGTCGCCCCCGCGTAGTAATATCCGGTCTGCGTGCGATCCACACCGAGGCAGAGCACGTCTAGGTGGGCGTCGCGCCGTCGGGCGACGGCCACGGCCGTGTCGATTTGTGTCGCGGCCGCCTTGGGATCCGTGACGATCGTGAGAAGTGTCTTGTAAGCCATGGGTCCTGTCCTTGCGCCATAAGCGATTAAGCATGTGAGACCAAAGCCTAACCCGAAGAGATCGGCCGCACTTTGACTCGGATCAAGAGACGTGATTGTCAGATCACAGAACTGCGACCGAATGGCGCAGTTCGATCGCGAGCATTTGATGCAGATCAAGGCATCGTGCATACCCTCGGACCACAAGGACTCCAGTCAGGCCCAGGAGGATTCTCGGTTCAAGAGAGTGCCGCAGGGGCAGACCAGACGAAGGGACGCACAAAATGTGGGATTATATCAAGCTGATCGCGCTTGGTCTTGTGGCGGTTCTGGCCGCCATTGCGGCCGGCTACGCGCGCGATCTTGCCTATCAGGTGAATGCTGTCGAGGTCATGCTGGCCGCGGCCATCGCGTTCATCTGGGTGCTTCGCACCATGGGGAGCCGCCAGCCGGTGGCTCACAACGAGTATTTCGACGGCGTGGTTCGCGCCGGGGTTATCGCGACGACCTTCTGGGGTGTCGTGGGCTTCCTGGTCGCCGTCATCATCGCTTTCCAGCTGGCCTATCCGGCGCTCAACTTCGAATGGGCGCAAGGCTACCTGAACTTCGGCAAGCTGCGCCCGTTGCACACCTCGGCGGTGATCTTCGCCTTCGGTGGCAACGCGCTGATCGCATCGTCGTTCTACGTGGTGCAGCGCACCTCGGCAGCGCGGCTGTTCGGCGGCAACGCGCTCGGCTGGTTCGTGTTCTGGGGCTATAACCTGTTCATCGTGCTCGCCGCGTCCGGCTACATCCTCGGCGCAACGCAGTCGAAGGAATATGCCGAGCCGGAATGGTATGTCGATATCTGGCTGACGATCGTCTGGGTCGCCTATCTGGTTGTCTTCCTCGGCACGATCTTCAAGCGCAAGGAACCCCATATCTACGTCGCCAACTGGTTCTACCTGTCCTTCATCGTGACCATCGCGATGCTGCATATCGTGAACAACCTGTCGATCCCGGTCTCGCTCTTCGGATCGAAGTCGGTGCAGGTCTTCTCGGGCGTGCAGGACGCGATGACGCAGTGGTGGTACGGCCACAATGCGGTGGGCTTCTTCCTGACCGCGGGCTTCCTCGGCATGATGTATTACTTCGTCCCGAAGCAGGCTGAACGTCCGGTCTATTCCTACAAGCTGTCGATCGTGCACTTCTGGGCGCTGATCTTCCTGTACATCTGGGCCGGTCCGCACCACCTGCACTACACGGCGCTGCCCGACTGGGCCTCGACGCTGGGCATGACCTTCTCGGTGATCCTGTGGATGCCTTCCTGGGGTGGCATGATCAACGGTCTGATGACGCTCTCGGGCGCATGGGACAAGCTGCGCACCGATCCGATCATCCGCATGATGGTGGTGTCGGTCGGCTTCTACGGCATGTCGACCTTCGAAGGCCCGATGATGTCGATCAAGGCGGTGAACTCGCTGTCGCACTACACCGACTGGACGATCGGTCACGTGCACTCGGGCGCGCTCGGCTGGAACGGCATGATCACCTTCGGCACGCTCTACTTCCTCGTGCCGCGTCTGTGGGCGCGTGAAGGGCTCTACTCGCTGAAACTGGTCAGCTGGCACTTCTGGCTCTCCACCATCGGGATCGTGCTCTATGCCGCGTCGATGTGGGTCGCCGGGATCATGCAGGGCCTGATGTGGCGCGAAACGGACAGCCAGGGCTTCCTCGTGAACGCCTTCGCCGACACCGTGGCCGCCATGCATCCGATGTTCGTGGTCCGTGGTCTGGGTGGTGTGCTCTACCTCACGGGTGGCATCATCATGGCCTACAATCTGTGGATGACCGTCGCTCGTCAGCCGCGCGTGGAATCGCGTTCGGTTGCCGCCGTGCCGGCTGAATAAGGAGGAGATCAATGGGACTTCTCGACAAACACGGCGTCCTTGAAAAGAACGCCACGCTCCTGCTGATCTTTGCCTTCCTGGTCGTCACGATCGGCGGCATCGTGGAGATCGCGCCGCTCTTCTACCTCGAAAACACCATCGAGGACGTGGACGGCATGCGTCCCTACACCCCGCTGGAGCTTACCGGGCGCGACATCTACATCCGTGAGGGCTGCTATGTCTGCCACTCGCAGATGATCCGCCCGATGCGCGACGAAGTGGAGCGTTACGGCCATTACTCGCTGGCAGCGGAGTCGCAATACGACCACCCGTTCCAGTGGGGTTCGAAGCGGACGGGGCCTGACCTCGCCCGCGTCGGCGGCCGCTACTCGGACGCCTGGCATGTGGATCACCTGACCAACCCGCAGTCGGTCGTGCCGGAATCGGTGATGCCGAAATACGGCTTCCTGCTCAATCGCATGGTCGATTCCAAGCATATCGACGAGCGGATCGCGACCGATGCGATGGTGGGTGTGCCCTACACGTCGGACATGATCGAGAACGCCAAGGCGGACTTCGCGGCCCAGGCCGATCCGAACAGCGACACCGACGGTCTGCTGGAGCGCTATCCCAACGCGGTGAACGTCCGCAACTTCGACGGTCGCCCGGGCATTTCCGAGATGGACGCGCTGGTGGCCTATCTGCAGGTGCTCGGCACCATGGTCGACTTCTCGACCTTCGAACCCGTGGCCAGCCGGTAAGGGGGGCTGATCAATGGACTATCATATCTTCAGGGAATTCGCGGACAGCTGGTTTCTGATCTTCATGTTCGTCTTCTTCCTGGCCGTCGTCGTCTGGGTCTTCCGGCCCGGCGCGCGCAAGACCTACGAAGATACGTCCGAGATTCCCTTCCGGTACGAAGACAAACCCGCCAATGCCTCGGAGGCCGGCGAGAGCCGGTCCTCCAAGGACTGACGGCGCCACGTTGTAAGGAGGCGTGGAAAACATGAGCAAGAGACCAAGCAAGCAAAAGCACGAGGTCGAGACCACGGGACACTCGTGGGACGGCATCGAGGAATACAACAACCCGCTGCCCAAATGGTGGCTGTGGACCTTCTATGCCTGCGTCATCTGGGGGATCGGTTACTCGATCGCGATGCCGGCATGGCCGATCTTCAAATCCGGCGCGACGCCGGGGATTCTGGGCTCCTCGACCCGCGCGAACGTGCAGGCCGAGATCGACAAGGTCGCCGCGGCGAACAAGCCGATCCAGGAGAAGCTCGTCTCGGTCGATCTCAACGAGATTTCGAGCGATCCCGAGCTGAAGAACTACACCCAGAACGCGGGCGCCGCGGTGTTCCGCACCTGGTGCGCGCAATGTCACGGTGCGGGCGCGGGCGGCAACCCGAAGCACGGCTATCCGAACCTTCTCGACAGCGCATGGCTGTGGGGCGGCACGATGGAGGACATCCATTTCACCGTGACCCATGGCATCCGCAACGAGACGGACCCGGAAGGCGAGGCGCGGTTCTCGCAGATGCCGGCCTTCGGGAAAGATGGTCTTCTCGAGCCCGAGCAGATCGACCAGGTCGTGCAATATGTCCGCAAGATTTCGGACCAGGAGCATGACGAGGCGATGGCTGCGGAAGGCGAGACGATCTTCGCGGATAACTGCGCAGCCTGTCACGGTGAGAATGGCAAAGGCGACAACACCATGGGTGCGCCGAACCTCACCGATGCCGTCTGGCTCTATGGCGGTGACGTCGACACGCTGACCTACACGGTCACCAATGCCCGCTTCGGCGTGATGCCGAACTGGAACGAGCGTCTCTCGGAAGCGGATATCCGCGCCGTCGCGGCCTACGTTCACAGCTTGGGCGGCGGCCAGTAACGGTCGAAAACAAGAGAGATCCCGCGGGGCTTCGGTCTGGCGGGCCGCACCGGCACCCCGTCCTGTTCGCGCGTTTCCTGGGGGTGCCGGTGCCCAATTCCAGAGGGCCCCTTCGCGGGCCCTCTCGTTTGTCGAGGGTTACCTGCCGCCTAAGTTGGGGGGCGTTCCCGGGCAAAACAAGCGCCGTGCCAGCCGTTGCACGCCGTTGTGACCTCGCCGCGATGCCCGGGATACTTCTGCGCGAAGCGCTGGGTGGCGGACCGGGGAGGCCGGCGGGGGTGCGACCACGTTGGTCCGGGGCGAACGAAATGTCGCGGCCGGGCGGTGCGGCTTCCGTTTGAAGACAGCGCGCAAAAGCGCTATTACACGGGAACGCGACCGGGCGTGAGGCGACCGGCGCAACGCCACCTGATGTCGTGGCTTTTCAAGCAGGCAGCATATGCCGATGACGAGTGAAAACACCAACCAGTGACGATTTCCTGTATGGGAGACCTGTCTTTTTGACGCAGGTCAAAGTCTTCACGACTGTGTCATACCAGAAGAACCGTTGACGCAGAATGATTTATGAACGGAGAGAGTCGTGAGCTCCACCGAACCAGTCGATCCCCCGCCGCTCTACGCCGCCCGCGAGCCGATTTTCCCGCGCCGTGTGCATGGCCAGTTTCGCAACTTGAAATGGGTGTTGATGGCGGCGATGCTCGGCATCTATTACATCACGCCGTGGATTCGCTGGGATCGTGGGCCGGAGCTGCCCGATCAAGCGGTGCTTCTGGACCTCGCGAACCGTCGCTTCTTCTTCTTCATGATCGAAATCTGGCCGCATGAATTCTACTTCGTCGCGGGTCTGCTGATCATGGCCGGTCTGGGGCTGTTCCTGTTCACCTCGGCGCTGGGGCGCGTCTGGTGCGGCTATGCCTGCCCGCAGACCGTCTGGACCGATCTGTTCATCCTCGTCGAGCGCTGGGTCGAGGGCGACCGCAACGCACGTATCCGCCTGCTGCGCCAGAAATGGAACGCCGAGAAGGTCCGCAAGCGGATCACCAAATGGGTGCTCTGGCTTCTGATCGGTGTCGCGACGGGCGGGGCCTGGGTGTTCTATTTCACCGATGCGCCGACGCTGCTGCACGATCTGTTCACCGGCAGCGCCTCGCCGATCGCATACACGACGATCGCGGTGGCAACGCTCACGACCTTCGCTTTCGGCGGCTTCGCGCGCGAACAGATTTGCATCTACGCCTGTCCGTGGCCGCGCATTCAGGCCGCGATGATGGACGAAGACACGATCACGATCGCCTATCGCGAATGGCGGGGCGAGCCGCGCGGCAAGCTCAAGAAGGGTCAGCACGACCCGACGCAGGGCGATTGCATCGACTGCATGGCTTGTTTCAACGTCTGCCCGATGGGCATCGATATCCGCGATGGCCAACAGCTCGAATGCATCACCTGCGGGTTGTGCATCGACGCCTGCAACGAGGTCATGGACAAGATCGGCAAACCTCGCGGCCTGATCGGCTACATGGCCCTGAAGGACGAAGCGAACGAGCGTTCTGGCAACCCGGTCGTCAACGTCTGGAAGCACATCCTGCGCCCGCGCACCATCCTCTATTTCGCGATGTGGTCGCTGATCGGGGTCGGCCTCGTGGTCGCGCTGTTCATGCGCTCGCCCATCGATTTCAACGTGACGCCGAACCGCGATCCGCTCTTCGTGGTGGAACCGTCGGGCGCGATCCGGAACATCTACACGCTGCGGCTGCGCAACAAGGCGGGCGAGGCGACCGAGTTCAAGGTCTCCGTCAAGGCGCCCGATCCGGCCGACCAGAGCACGCTGAGCGTGTTGCTCGAAGGCCAGGACGGGACCACCGTGACGGTGCCCGCGGATGAAACCATGACCCAAAGGGTCTATATTGTCGCCGATCCCGGTTCGTCCATCGCCACCAGCGAACGCACCGAACTGACGATGTGGATCGAGGACATGACCAATACTGACCGCGTGTCGGAAACGACCGTATTCAACGGAAGGGTACAATGACCGAGATGGCGAAACCGCTGACCGGAAGAAAAGTGCTGATGATCGCGGTGGGCTCCTTCGGGGTGATCATCGCGGTCAACTTTGTCATGGCGTGGCAGGCGATCAGCACGTTTCCCGGCCTCGAGGTCGACAATTCCTATGTCGCCTCGCAGTCCTTCAACGAAGAAAAACGCGCGCAGGATGCGCTTGGCTGGACTGTGTCGCCGGACTATTCCGACGGCAAGCTCAGCTTCGTCATCCGCGACGAGAACGGGTTGCCCGCGCGGGTGGCCGAGTTCAAGGCGCTGGTCGGGCGGACGACCCATGTCCGCGAGGACATGACCCCCGATTTCGACTATGTCGGTGGCATCTTCACCTCCAAGGTCGACCTTGCTCCGGGCGTCTGGCTGGTGCATCTCGACGCGAAAGCCGCAGACGGCACGGAGTTCCGTCAGCGGATCGACCTCTTCGTGAAAGGCTGAACCGATGTCGGTGTCGCCCGCTTCGCCCACACGCAACGAACCGTTCGAAGACGAGCGCGTCTCGGCCTCGGCCTGTCCGGCCTGCATCGCGGCCCCCTCGGCGGAGCAGATGGCGAAATCGGGTGACGTCAAGGGCGCGCGGATCATGCTCTCGCTTCCCACGGCGCATTGCGCGGTCTGCATCACCGATGTCGAGCGCGAGTTGATGAAACAACCGGGCGTGAAGTCGGCCCGGGTCAACCTGACGCTGAAGCGCGCCTCCGTCGATGCGGCGGGCGAT
This sequence comes from Thioclava sp. F1Mire-8, assembly GCF_002213165.1. Taxonomy (NCBI): domain Bacteria; kingdom Pseudomonadati; phylum Pseudomonadota; class Alphaproteobacteria; order Rhodobacterales; family Paracoccaceae; genus Thioclava; species Thioclava sp. F1Mire-8. The sequence goes on from NZ_NBNY01000002.1 coordinate 444,911, forward strand.
GTCGAACCGGCGGGGCTGATCGCGGCGCTCGACAAGATCGGCTATGAGGCGCACGAGCTTGATCCCGGCATGCTGTCTGCGACCGAGGCCGACAAGCGCGGGCGCGACCTGCTGATGCGGATCGGCGTGTCGGGTTTCGCGATGATGAACATCATGATGCTCTCGATCGCGGTCTGGTCGGGGGCCGAGGATTCGACGCGCGACCTCTTCCACTGGATTTCGGCGGCGATTGCGCTGCCCACCACGATCTTCGCGGGCCAGCCGTTCTTCGCCAATGCCTGGTCTTCCCTGCGCGGCGGGCGTCTGGGAATGGATGTGCCGATCTCGCTCGCGATCCTGCTCGCGCTCGGGATTTCGCTGTTCGAGACGATGCATTCCGGCGCGCATGCCTATTTCGAAGCGGCGACGATGCTCACCTTCTTCCTGCTCGTAGGGCGCTATCTCGATTACCGCACGCGGGCCGTGGCCCGTTCGGCGGCCGAGGAACTGGCCGCGCTGGAAGTACCGCGCGCGACCGTTCTGCGCGACGGCGAGGAAGTCATCGTGCCCGTGGGCGAACTGGCTGTGGGCGACCTGATCCGGGTGCGCCCCGGTGGCCGCATCCCTGCCGATGGCGAAGTGACCGACGGCCAATCCGAGAGCGACCGCTCGCTCCTGACGGGTGAAAGCCTTCCCGTTCAGGTGCTGCCCGGAATGGCGCTCTCCGCCGGCGAAGTGAACCTGACCGGGCCGCTGACCCTGCGCGTGACGGCAGCCGGGCGCGACAGTTCGCTGCACCGCATGGCCGATCTCGTCGCGATGGCCGAGAGTGCGAAGACCAAATACACCTCGCTCGCCGAACGGGCAGCGCGAGCCTATGCACCGATCGTGCATATCCTGTCCTTCACCGCCTTCTGCGCCTGGGCGTGGATCACCGGCGGTGACTTCCGTCTGGCGGTCAATATTGCCGCTGCCGTGCTGATCATCACCTGCCCCTGTGCGCTGGGGCTCGCCGTGCCTGCGGTGGTGACCGCCGCATCGGGCAAGCTGTTCCGCAAGGGGCTGCTGATCAAGGACGGCACCGCGCTGGAGCGTTTGGCCGAGATCGACACGGTCGTCTTCGACAAGACCGGTACGCTGACCATGGGCGCGCCGCGTCCGCAGAACCTCTCCGATCTGTCGCCCGAGGCGCTCTCCGTCGCGATGGCGCTGGCCGAAGGGTCGAGCCACCCGCTCGCCCGCGCGCTGCACGAGGCCGCGGCAGGGCAGGGGGGCGTCCCCGCCACGCTCACCGATCTGCGCGAAGTTCCGGGCTACGGCGTCGAGGGCGTCTGGCAGGGGCAGCGCGTGCGGCTCGGCCGTGCGAACTGGGTCGGTGCCGAGGACGGCACGACCACCGCGACCCATCTCAAGATCGGCGATGCGACCCCGATCTCGATCCGCTTCGCTGACACGCTGCGCACCGGCGCCGAAGAGGCCGTGGCCGGTCTGAAGGCGCAGGGCAAGCAAGTCTGGCTGGTCTCGGGCGATGTCGAAGGGGCGGTGAGCGATCTCGCCGCGCGCCTCGGGATCGAGGCCTACCGCGCCGGCGCCTTGCCTGCCGAGAAAGCGCAGCTGGTAAACGATCTCACCCAACAGGGCCACCGCGTGCTGATGGTGGGCGACGGGCTGAACGACACCGCCGCGCTGGCCGCGGCCCATGTCTCGGTCTCGCCTGCCTCCGCGCTCGACGCGGCGCGGACGGCTTCGGATATCGTGCTGCTGGGCAAGGACCTCGCGCCGGTTTCCGACGCCGCCTCGATCTCGGTGCGCGCGCGTCGCCGGATCAAGCAGAACTTCGGCATCTCCATCGTCTACAATATCTTCGCCGTGCCGCTCGCGCTGACCGGGCTTGCGACGCCGCTGATGGCGGCGCTCGCCATGTCGGCCAGTTCGATCACGGTGTCGCTCAACTCACTACGCCTGCGCTGAAAGGAGCCCCGCATGGAGGTTCTTCTCTATTCGATTCCGATTTCCCTACTGCTCGGCGGGATTGGCCTCGGGGCGTTTTTCTGGTCGCTCAAGACCAATCAGTATGACGACCCGAAAGGCGATGCCGAGCGCATCCTGTCCGACGAGTTCGACGACCGCCCGAAGCAGGATTGAGTGCCCGAAGGGCTCGGAGAAGGGCAGGGGCATCCCGACAGACTTGCGCCCCCTTCGCCTTGGTTCAAATATCCCCGCCGGAGGCTCCCCCGTGGCGCTCCACGCGGCGGACCGCATGAGGCCCCGGATAAGAAAAAGCCGCGCTGACCAGGCGCGGCTTTCTCTCTTTGTCCCCGAGGGAGGAAGAATCTCAGGGACCGACCACTTTGCAGTCCATAGCGCGTGCTTCGAGCCTTGCACAGGCCAGTTGCGCCATGTCCTGGGTCATTCCCACGAAATTCGCCTCGTATCCGGTCTTGCGCGTCGCGACCTTGCGCAGCGCCTCGCCTAGCGTGTCGCTTTCCATCAGCGCGGTGGTCAGCATGTGACGCTCCGCCGCGAAGCGCGAACCGAACAGGCCGAGGCTGACGCCCCAGTTGCGCCCGCCCGAGCTGGACACGCGCGCTACCACGCGCGGCTTCTGCGCCGGGCCGGGGGCCGGAGGGGTGAGCGCGGCGAGGATGATCTCGCTCTTGCGCTTCTCGGGAGCTGCGGCCATCTGCGCGGTCTCGGGCTGCGGATCCGTCGACTGCACGAAGCTGGACGGGGCCTTGGCGCCGTTGGCCTTGCCGTTTCCGTCGAGGTCGAGCGTATGCGCCTCGGCCAGCTCGACCGTCTCGGGCTGCGGTTTGGTGGACTGAACGAATTTCGGACCGTCCGATGCGCCGGGATCGTAGGAGGCTAGCTGCACGTCGCTCGGCTTTTCGGTGCCGTCCTGGCCCGCCTTGTCTGCAGCGACAGCGGCGTCATGCGCCTGTGCCTGCGCCAGCGGCGTGGCCTTGGTCACTTCGGCGGGCAGCGACTTGGTCACGTCCGCGATCTGGATGTCGCGCGGGTTGCGCTGCGGGCGGGGGCTTGCGGTGATCTCCGCGCCGATCCCGAGCGTGCCGGCATCGGCGACGACCACGTCCTCCGCGCCTGCCGCGCCGTCCTGAGCGCCTTCGGCCACGTCCTCGGGGATATCGGTCACTTCGTCCACCTGATCGGCCTGCACCGCAGCGGCGAGCGCGGTCGAGATTGCATCGCTATCCGCATTGGGCACGGTCGGACGGATATCGGGACGCGGGCTCTTCTTCGGCGCGAGATTCACCATCAGCATCGGCGATTGCGCAGGGGCGATGTATTGCGGGATCGCAGGGCGGATCGTGCGCGCGTGGGTCGGCGCGCGCTTGAAGCCCAGATCCAGCAGATCGGCCATTTTCGCGTTGCGCTGCGCGGTCGAAGTGCCGCCGAAGACGGTCGCGATGATGCGCTTGTCGCCACGCTTCGCGGAGGCGGTCAGGTTGAAGCCCGAGGCCGAGGTGTAGCCGGTCTTGATCCCGTCCGCGCCCTTGTAGGCAGCGAGGAACTTGCGGTTCGTCGAATAGACGGTGCGCACTTTCGCATCCGCCGAGCGGCGCGAGAAGATGTTGTAATATTGCGGGAAGTCGAAGAACAGGTGGCGGCCCATGATCGTCATGTCATGCGCCGAGGACAGGTGGCCCTTGCGGGTCAGGCCGTTGGCGTTGACGAAATGGGTGTTCTTCATGCCCAGCTGCCGAGCGGTGCGGTTCATCCGCGCGGCGAAGCCTTCCTCCGAGCCGCCGATGTAATCGCCGAGAGCTGCGGCGGCGTCATTGGCCGATTTGATTGCGGCGGCGCGGATCAGGTAGCGTACGGCGATCTTCTGGCCGGGGCGCAGGCCGAGTCGCGAGGGCGGCTGGCTGGCGGCGTGCTTGGTGACGGTAACGATCGAGTCGAGACTGAACTCGCCATGCTCGATAGCCTGGAAGGTGATGTAGAGCGTCATCATCTTCGTCAGAGAGGCCGGATGCAGTGGCGTATCGGCGTTTTTGGAGTAGAGAACTTCGCCCGATCGCATGTCCATGACCATCGCCGCGTAAGGGGCGGCCTGCGCAGCGATCGGCGCAATGAGTGTCAGAAGGATTACGAATAGCCCATCACGGACCCAGCGCATCAGCGTGGTCACGGCTTCACCTATTTCACTGCCTCAATTTGACCCCTTGTGGTGGTACCGATCTTCGGCCGGTTTCCGGGGTTTGTATTAGCGAGAAGCGTAGCACGGCTGTATCAGGCTGAAAACTCCCTATTTTCAAGCACTTTCACTGCGACATTCATGCAATACCACAATATGTGGTGGGGTCTTCGCGGAAATTCGTCTATCTGTGGTGCTGGAGGCGCACGAAAGCGTGAGGTTAGCGGAGCGTGACGCCACGCAAAGCAGGGCTCAATTCGTGATTTTTGCGATCAGGTCCGGCAGCGCGCCGAGGTCCGGCAATTCCGCGAAGCGCGGATGCGCTGACGGAGCCTCCGCATGCTCGAAGGCCCATGTCAATTCATGGGGCACATGCACGCCCCAGCCGCCTGCCTCGATCATCGGGATCACGTCGGATTTCAGCGAATTCCCCGCCATCAGCCCGTGCTCCGCGCCTTCGGCGTGGCGCGCGAAAATCTCGGCATAGACCGGGGGCTTCTTGTCCGAGACGATCTCGACCGCGTCGAACAGATCGCCGAGGCCCGACTGCGCCAGCTTTCGCTCCTGGTCAATCAGGTCGCCCTTCGTCACCAGCAGGATGCGGTAGTCGTCCGACAGCGCCTCGATCGTCGCGCGCGCGTGCGGCAGCAACTCGATCGGATGCGAGAGCATCTCGCGCCCGGCGGCGAGGATCTCCGACAGGATCGTGGCGGGCACGCGACCCTCGCTCACCTCGATTGCGGTTTCGATCATCGACAGGGTGAAGCCTTTGACGCCAAAGCCATAATGCGTGATGTTGCGACGTTCCGCCGCGATCAGCCGCTCGGCCAGATGATCGGGTTCGGCGTGCTCGCGCAGCAATTCGGTGAAGCGCCCCTGCGTGAGTTTGAAGAAACGCTCGTTGTGCCAAAGCGTGTCATCCGCATCGAAGCCAATCGCCGTCAGCTGCATCGTCCCGCCTTTCTCGCTGGAGGTGTTGAGGGACTTTTCATATGTCACGAAGACCCTATATTCCGCCAGAGCCCCTCAACGAATCCTGATGCCGGAGCGCCCTTGACCGAGCCTCTCTACATGATGTCCGACGACGACCAGGACGACAGCGATCACGATGCGTCCCTCGCGACCAAGACGCGGCCGAAGACGCAGCGCCCGCCGATGTACAAGGTGATGCTGCTCAACGACGATTACACGCCGATGGAATTCGTCGTGCATATCCTCGAGCGGTTCTTTGGGCTGAACCACGCACAGGCGTTCGAGATCATGCTGACCGTGCACAAGAAGGGTCTCGCTGTGGTCGGCGTGTTCTCTTTCGAGGTGGCCGAGACGAAGGTGGCGCAGGTGATGGATTTCGCGCGCCGCCACCAGCACCCGCTGCAATGCACGATGGAGAAGGAATAAACGCCGCCAAAGCGGTTCCTTGCAAATTCAGTCGCGCCCGCCTATCTGGCGGGCTCGTTTCTTTCAGAGGGTTCCCTGCATGAGCCATCCGCGACTTTCGCTCGCTCTCGAGATGCCCGAGGCGCTTCCGCCCGAGGGAGACATTGCGCTGTTTTCGCCCGTGGGCACGCTGGACCTTGGCGGCCTGCCGGTTGATCGCCTCGTCGCGATCCAGCCCGAGAAACCCGATCACGACGTTCTCTCACAGCGCGGCCTCCGCGTCTCGCCGAGCGCCGAAGGCAGCTATGCCGCCGCGATCATCTTCGCCCCTCGCGCCAAGGCGGAGGCCCGCGCCCTGATCGCCGATGCGTGCCAGCGTGTGGCTCCTGGCGGGCCGATCTATGTCGACGGGGTGAAGACCGAAGGGATCGACTCGCTGCTCAAGGAATTGCGGGGACGGGTGGACCTGTCCGCGCCGATCGCGAAGGCCCATGGCAAGATCGCATGGTTCGCGGCAGACCCAGATCTGCTGAGCGACTGGGCGGCGCAGGATATCCATCCTGTCGAAGGTTTCGTGACCCGTCCGGGTGTGTTTTCCGCGGATGCGGTGGACGAGGGTTCAGCGCTTCTGGCCGAATGCCTGCCCGAGACGCTGCCCGCGAAGGTAGCCGATCTCGGCGCCGGCTGGGGCTGGCTCTCGGCGCAGATTCTTGCACGTAAGGGCGTCGAGCGTCTCGATCTGGTGGAATCGGATGCGGTCGCCCTGGACTGCGCGAAACGCAACATTTCCGATCCGCGCGCACAGTTCCTTTGGGCGGATGCCACGCGCCATGCGCCGGAAGAGCGCTACACTGCCGTCGTGATGAACCCGCCCTTCCACGGGGCTGCACGCGGCGCAGACCCGGCGCTGGGGCTGGCCTTCATTCAGGCTGCGCGTGGTATGCTGTCGCTGTCGGGCACGCTCTGGATGGTCGCGAACCGCCATTTGCCCTATGCCGACGCGCTCGCCACCGCGTTCCACGAGATCGAAGAGATCACGCCGCCCAGCGGCCCCTCCACCCGTTTTCGTATCATCCGCGCAGCCAAGCCGATCCCGGCCGGAAAGACCCCGGGGAAATCTGCGGGCATGCGCGCCACAGCCGAGCCGAAACGTACCCTTGCCCCTCGCAAGCGGCGCTAAGCTCGCCTAACCTGCCTCAACATCCACGAGGAGACACCCAATGTCCCTTTCTGTTTCCGGCAAGACCGTCATCGTCACGGGCGCAGCCCACGGTATCGGTCAGGCCATCGCGCGCCATTTCGTCGATCGCGGCGCGCAGGTGATGTTCGCCGATATCGATGAAGAAAAGCTTGCCGCCGAACTGGGCGACACCGCCAAGACCGAAGGGCCGGTGCGCTATTTCTCGGGCGACCTGTGCGAGAAGCTGGCGGTGAAGAACCTGCTCTCGGCCACGGTGGACGCGTTCGACCGGATCGACATCCTGGTGAATTGCGCACGCACCTTCGCGCCCTGCGACCCGCTCGAACCGTCGGTGGACGTGCTCGACTCGATGTTGTCGCAGAACATGAAATCGGCTTTGCGGGTCAGCCAGATGACCGCGAAGCGGATGATCAAGCAGGCCGAGGAAGAGGGTCGCACCGAGGGTGAGATCGGCTCGATCATCAATGTCTCGACGCTGGCCTCGAACCGCACCCAGCCCGAACTGATGGCCTATTCGATCGCCTGCGCGGCGCAAGATCAGGCGATCCGCTCGCTCGCCGTGGCGCTCGCGCCGAAGCGGATTAGGGTGAACGGTGTCAGCTTCGCCTCGGTGATGAGCCGTTCGCTGCAGGATGCTCTGAAGGAAAACGACGACTGGCGCGAGGCGATCTGCGAAGGCACGCCGCTGGGCCGGATCGCACCGCCGTCGGAACTGGCCGAGACCGTGCAGTATCTGGCGTCCTCGGGGGCGAGCTTCGTCACCGGGCAGATCATCAATGTCGACGGCGGACGCAGCCTTCTGGACCGCGTGCAGGTTCCGGCCTTCTAAGGGGTCAGGACCGCGCCGCGCGCCGGTCCATCGCCCAAAGCGCGCCCGCGCCTGCAACGCCCAGAAGCGCACCTGCCGCCGCGGCCAGCTCATAACCCGCAATAGCCGTGCCGATGGCAAAGATTGCCGCGGAGAATCCATCGCCTGCCAACTTTTGCAGCGCCATCAGCGAGGCTCCTGCGCCGGGCCGGTTCGACAGCAGGTCCTGTAGATAGGCCATCGGTTGGGTCAGGACGACCGCGCCGCCGATCGCGCCGGGCAGGGCGAGAAACCAGACATAGGGCGTTGCAGCCAGCACCGGGATCAGTCCCAGATGGGTCGCGTAAAGCGCGGCTCCCGCCCAGATCATCGTCGTCCGCTCGATCCGTCCCAGAACAAGCGGCAGCGCCAGCATGAAGGGCACTTCCAGCCCCGCCATCAGGCCAGCATAGAGCGCGGTATCGGCGGCCCCACGGCCCGGCGTCGCCTCGAAGACCAAGCCCATCACCACGAGATAGAGCATCACCGCCCCGTTGATTGTGCCAAGCGCCACGACGCGGGCGAGGATCGGCAGGTTCGCCATCTCGCGTAAGGATTGCCGGAAGGTCAGCCCGGATTTCGGGTCGGGCCAGCGCGTCGCCCCGTCACGCGGCCAGAAGAGGAAGGTCAGCGCGAGGATTGTGGCCCCGAGGGTCAGCGTCACCGGGTAGATCGAGGTCAGCTCCGCCCCCTGATCGAAGATCACCGACCAGATCGGCAGCACCACGACCCAGGGCAGCGCGAAAAGTGCCCGCAGGGTCGAGAGGATCGCGGGTCGGTCCTCTGCCGGATGGGTCGAGGCCGCTAGACGGGACAGCGCGAAAAGCTGCCCGAAGATCGACGCCGAGAGCGGCAGGATCAGCGCGTTGGCGATCACGAAGACCACCCAGTTGTCGCCCGCCAGCACCAGCCCAGAGCCCGCGATCAGCATCGCCGAGGTGCTAAGTGCGATGGCCCGGCGGTTCGCGCGCTGATCGGCGAGGATGCCAAGTCCGACCGAGGCCGAGACCGACAGCACCGAGGCGACCATCAGCACTCCCGAATAGGCGCGATCCGACAGGCCGAACACCTTGATCGCCAGCGCCGAGACATAGGGCCCCATCGTCGCCGCATGGGCGCCGAACAGCACGAGCAGCACGGCGGCGAGGCGCAGGGCGGGATCGGACAGGACGAGGCGGATCGGGCGCAGCATGGCGCCGCTTTGCGCTTTCGGGCGACCAAGTGCAAGAGGGAGGCATCAAGCCTTCCTCGTGGACCTACAAAGACTTAGCGAAAAGCCCGGCGGAAAACCGCTCTCGGGAGGGAACGGCGGTGCCGCAAAGCTCGTTCAGAAGACAGGGCGGAGAGGTTGTATATGTAAAAGGAAGTGTCATGCTCTCGCGTCATATCGCACTGAAGTTCGATAATGTGATCCGCAATATCTTCGTCCGCGCGGAGGTGCCGCCATCGCAGGTGTCGACACCGCGCCTCGGGCGGCTGGAGGATGCCGAAACTGCCTTGGAACAGGATTGCGCCCGCGTCGTGCTGGCGATGCCACGGGACGAGCGCGATGTGCTCTGTCTGACCTATGGCCTTAGCGGTCACGCCCCGATCCCGCCGCACCGGGCAGCCGATGTGCTGGACTGGACTCTGATCCAGACGATGACCGTCGGCGAGGGGGCGATCCTGCGGCTCCGCAACGCCAAATCCGCCCGCATCGCTTTCGAACCGCTGCTCGAGAACCTGCATCCGCGTCTTCTGGCGGCGGCCGACGAGATCTATGAAATGCGTCTGGCCGAGGTGCCGCGCAAGCGCCGCGACAAGGTGCTGAAAAACCTCTGGTGCGATATCAGCCCGCTGGAACGCCTCGCCTTGCGCGGCTTCGGCGATGGCGAAATCCCCGAGATGGAGCGGGCGCTCGAGCGCCGCGCGGCGGGTCAGCTTCTGTGCTGAGTGCTCAGCGCCAGTCGAAGAACCCTTCGCCCGCCTGAGACAGCAGATCGCGCGCGAGGTGTTCGCCCATCGCGGCGCCCTCGTCGATATTGCCCCAGCGCTCGCCCGCGAGCGCCTCGGAGCCGTCGGGACGTAGGATCTGACCGCGCAGCCAGAGCCGGTTGCCCTCGATCAGTGCGAGCCCGGCAATCGGTGTCTCGCAGGAGCCGTCCAGCGTCGCGAGGAAGGCGCGTTCCGCCAGCAGGCGCTGCTCGGTCACCAGATCATGGATCGGGGCCAGAAGGGCCTCGGCGCGAGCATCGGCCATCCGGCGCTCGATCCCGATCGCGCCCTGTGCGACAGCCGGCAGCATCTCCTCGGGGGCGATGGGCCCGCGCGCCGAGTCCTCCATCCCCAGACGCCGCAGCCCCGCATAGGCGAGGAAGCTCGCAGCCGCGACACCGTCCGCCAGCTTCTTCAGCCGGGTCTGCACATTGCCGCGAAACTCGACCAGCTTCAGATCGGGTCGCACGTGGGCAAGCTGCGCCCGGCGACGCAGGCTGGAGGTGCCGACCGTCGCCCCTTCGGGCAGGGCCATGATCGAGTCGTATTCCAAGCTGACGAAGGCATCGCGCACGTCTTCGCGCGGCAGATAGCAATCGAGCACCAGCCCCTCGGGCTGTTCGGTCGGCATGTCCTTCATCGAATGCACGGCGATATCGATGCGGCCATCGACCATCGCCTCTTCGATTTCCTTCGTGAACAGGCCCTTGTTGCCGATCTCCTTGAGCGGTTTGTCCGCTGCGATCATCGCCCGGTCGTCGCCCGTGGTCTTGATCACCACGACCTCGAAAGCGTCTTCGGGCAGGCCATGCGCGGCCATCAGCCGGTCACGGGTCTCATAGGCCTGCGCCAGCGCCAGCGGCGAGCCGCGGGTGCCGATCTTGAGCGGGGATTTCGCATCGGGCATCTGTGTCATGGCCCCGGAATATCCGCGACAGATGGACCTTGCAAGAAGCCCCGCGCTTGACATGACGCCACAGGTCGCGTCGAAGGGGGCAAAGAGGAGGCGCCAGAATGACCGACAAGACGATCCTGCGAGCTTTGAAAGGCGAAGTGCTGCCGACCCCTCCGGTCTGGATGATGCGGCAGGCGGGGCGCTACCTGCCGGAATATCGCGCGACGCGGGCGAAGGCGGGCGATTTCCTGTCGCTGTGCTACACCCCCGAACTGGCCGCCGAAGTGACGTTGCAGCCGATCCGCCGCTACGGCTTCGACGCGGCGATCCTGTTCGCCGACATCCTGCTCCTGCCGCAGGCTCTGGGCGCCGATCTGTGGTTCGTGACAGGCGAGGGCCCGCGCCTCTCGACGATTACCGGGGCCGACGATTTCGCCAAGCTCAAGACCAAGGACGACATCCATGAGACGCTGAATCCGGTCTATGAGACGGTCTCGATCCTCTCGGAAGAACTGCCGAAAGAGACCACTCTGATCGGTTTCGCCGGCGCACCGTGGACCGTCGCGACCTACATGATCGCGGGGCGTGGCACGAAGGATCAGGGTCCGGCGCATGCGCTGAAGGCCGAAGACCGCGAGACCTTCGTGAAAATCATCGACCTGCTGACCGTCTCGACCATCGAATACCTTTCGAAACAGGTCGAGGCCGGGGCCGAAGTCGTGAAGATCTTCGACAGCTGGGCGGGCTCGCTCAAGGGCCAGGATTTCGAGGACTTCGCCGTCGAACCGGCGCGCAAGATCATCGCCGAGATGAAAGCGCGTTTCCCGGGTCTGCCGGTCATCGCCTTCCCGCGCGAGGCGGGCGAGGGCTATATCGGCTTCCATCAGAAGACCGGCGCCGATTGCGTCGCTCTTGACAATTCGGTGACACCGGAATGGGGTGCAGAGCATGTCCAGGTGTCGGGCTGCGTACAGGGCAACCTCGCATCCTCGCATATGGTCACCGGAGGTCAGGCGCTGATCGACGAGACCCGCCACGTGGTGCAGGCCTTCAGCAAGGGGCCGCATATCTTCAATCTCGGTCACGGGATCACTCCCGATGCCGATCCGGAGAACGTGGCGCTGATGGTCGAGACGATCCGCAACGGTTGACACGCGATTTCGACCGAGAGCGCGCGCGTCCGAGTATTCGGGCGCGCAACTATCTCTTCCTCTTGGCAAAAATATCCCGGGGTGAATTCGCGTAAGCGAAGAGGGGCAGCGCCCCTCTTTTCTTTCCGTTTACGTGCCTGCGCGCGGGTGGGGCAGCGCCCCTCCACCTCGCGCCCATGAGGCCATCAGCCCTTCAATACCACTTCGCGACGGGCGGCAGGCTCATCAGGACCGCATCCGCATTGTGGCCGGTTTCCAACCCGAATTTCGTGCCCCGATCATAGACGAGGTTATATTCGGCATAGAGCCCGCGATGACGCAGCTGGGCTTCGCGGTCCTCTTCGGACCAGTCCTGCACGCGGCGTTTCTCGATCAGCGGCTGGAAGGCGGGCAGGAAGGCCGCGCCCACCGATTGGGTGAAGGCGAAATCGTCCTCCCACTCATCGGTGTTCAGATCGTCGTAGAAGATGCCGCCGACGCCACGCGCGCGGCCGCGATGGGGGATGAAGAAATACTCGTCCGCCCAGGCTTTGAAATGGTCGTAATAGGTCTTGTCATGAGCGTCGCAGGCGGCCTGCATCTCGGCGTGGAAATGCGCGGTGTCCTCGTCATACTCAAGACACGGATTGAGGTCCGCGCCGCCGCCGAACCACCACGCGCCGGGCGTCCAGAACATCCGGGTATTCATGTGCACGGCGGGGCAATGCGGGTTCTGCATATGCGCGACCAGCGAAATGCCTGCGGCCCAGAAACGCGGGTCTTCCTCCATCCCCGGCACGCCGCGCGCAGCCATCGCCTTTTGCGCGCGGGGGGCCAGTTCGCCCCAGACGGTGGAGATGTTCACGCCGACCTTTTCGAAGACGCGACCGCCGCGCATCACGCTCATCTTGCCGCCGCCGTGGTCCTCGCCCGCGGGGCCCTTGCGCTCGGTCGGGGTGACTTCGAAGCGACCCGGCGCCTGCTCGGACAGCGGACCTTCGGTATGACTGTCCTCCAGCCCCTCGAACGCCGCCACGATCCGGTCGCGCAGGTCCGAGAACCATTGGCTCGCGCGGCCCTTGCGGGCGTCGAAATCCTCAACCGTGTCTGTCATGCGTCGGGCCTCCCAAATCTCTGGCGTGATCCTTAGCAGGCGTGGGCGGGTGCGGGAAGGGCGCGATTGATCGCGGGCGGAAGCGGGCGTAGGCTGAACGCGAAGGAGACCGCCCATGCGCCACGCCCTGATGCTGATCCCGCTCGTCCTGCTCGCCGCCTGCGGCACCCCGCAGGAGCGCTGTATCCGGCAATCCACGACCGAACTGCGCCGCGTCACCGATCTGGTCAGCGAGGTGCAGGGCAATCTCGCGCGCGGCTATGCGTGGCAGAGCTACGAGACCACGTCGAGCCGGTGGGAAATCTGTGGCTACGACACGATCACCAAGGGCGACAAGGTGATCCAGAAGCCGCGCATGTGCCTCGAGGATTACACTGTGACGCGCCAGCGACCGATCCCGATAGATCCGGTAATCGAAAAGCGCAAACTTGAGGCTCTGTTGAAGCGGCAGGCGGAACTGTCGAAGGCCGCCGAGGCGCAGATCGCAGCCTGCAAGGCGGCTTATCCAGAAGAGGAGAGCTGAGCGCTCAGCTCCCTGGCTTCACCTTCGCCAGAAGCTCCAGCACCTTCGGCCCCAGCGCCGCCACCACCTTTTTCACGCCGGCAGGCGAGGGATGGATATTGTCGGGCTGCATCAGGTTGGCCTTCGCGCGCTCCTCGATCGAAGTCTCCGTGATCGGGGCGAGAAGGTTGGGCGCCAGAACCGCATCGTATTTCTTCGCCAGGTCGGGATAGATCGCGTCGAAATCCTTCTGGTATTTCGGGCCGAAATTCCCCGGTGCGGGAAGGCCTGCCAGCAGTGCCGGAATGTCCTTCGCCTGCAGTTTCGCGAGGATGCCGTCGAGGTTCGCGCGAGCCTGTTCCGGGGGCAACCCCCGCAGCAGGTCGTTGCCGCCCAGAGCCACGATCACCGCATCGGGCTGCGGCGTCAGGAGCCAGTCGATCCGCGACAGCCCGCCCGCCGTCGTATCGCCGGAGACGCCGCCATTGATGACGCTGACATCCTGCCCGTGATCGCGCAGCCAGCCTTGCAGCTGCGGGACCAGCCCGTCGGTCGGATTATCGAGCCCGTAGCCTTGGGTCAGCGAGTCCCCGAGCGCGAGGATCGACACCTCCGCCATCGCGGGCACAGCGCTCAGAGCCAGCCCTGCGGCGATAAAACCGGCCGCGATCCGCTTGCGTATCCCCATGCGCGGCCCATATCCCTTTGAAGCAAAAGAAAGACGGCGCATGAGTGAAACGATCCTTGAGTTGAAAGACGCGCGGCTCGCGCTCGACGGCAATACCGGCCCGGTCGAGATCCTCAACGGGATCGACCTCAGCATCGCGAAAGGGGAAAGCGTCGGGCTTACGGGGCCGTCTGGATCGGGCAAATCGTCGCTCCTCATGCTGATGGGTGGGCTGGAACGCGCCACCTCGGGGTCTGTCACCGCTTTGGGTCACGATCTCTCGAAGCTGTCCGAGGATGCGCTGGCGCGGTTTCGTCGGGGTAATATGGGGGTGGTTTTCCAAAGCTTCCACCTCATCCCGACGATGACGGCGCTGGAAAACGTCGCGATGCCGCTGGAAATCGCAGGCGTGGAGCGCCCGTTCGAGCGCGCCGCGGCAGAGCTGGAGGCCGTCGGGCTGGCGCATAGGCTCGACCATTATCCCAGCCAGATGTCGGGCGGCGAGCAGCAGCGCGTGGCGCTGGCCCGCGCGGTCGCGCCGCGACCTGCGATCCTGCTGGCGGATGAACCCACCGGCAATCTCGACAGCGCCACGGGCGAGACGATCATCGAGCTGCTTTTCGGCCTGCAGGAGAAACACGGCGCGACGTTGGTGCTGGTGACCCACGCGCCTGAACTGGCCTCGCGCTGCGACCGGATCGTGGAGCTGCGTGATGGAGAAGTCGTGGGCGATCACATTGCAACGGGCACCCCCGCATGAGCCTCGCGCTCTCCATCGCCCGGCGCGAGCTGCGCGGCGGCATTCGCGGCTTCTGGGTGATGTTGCTCTGCCTGATGCTGGGCGTGGCGGCGATCGCCTCCGTGGGGCTGGTGCGCTCCGCGATCGAACGTGCGCTGTCGGATCAGGGCGCGGTTCTGCTGGGGGGCGACGCGCAATACGAATTCACCTATCGCCGCGCCAAGCCCGAGGAGATGCAATGGATCACCGACCGCGCCACGGCGGTCTCGGAGGTGATCGACTTCCGCTCGATGCTGTCGACCGGCACCGATCCCGCCGACCGCGCTTTGACGCAGGTGAAAGCGGTGGACGGGGCCTATCCGCTGACCGGCAAGCTGCAGCTTGATCCGCCCGTCGCGCCTGACGCGTTGACGGGGCAGGGCGGCTTGCCGGGGATTTTCCTCGATCCGATCCTCGCCGACCGTCTGGGCCTGAGCCCCGGTGATAAGGTGCAGCTGGGCGGGCAGGATTTCGTGATGATGGCGCGGATCGTGCGCGAGCCGGATTCGACCGGGACGGGGATGGGCCTCGGTCCGCATTCCATCGTCTCTCTGTCGGCCATCGAGAACACGCCGCTGCTGTCGCCCGGCTCGCTCTTCGAGACGGAATACCGCGCGACGCTACCGCCAGACACCGACCTCGCCACGCTGAAACAGCAGGCCGAGACCCGGTTCGACGGTGCAGGTATGCGCTGGTCCGACCGCCGCCGGGCCGCGCCGGGGGCGGAGCGTTTCGTGCAGCGGCTGGGCTCTTTCCTCGTGCTGGTCGGGCTTGCCGGGCTGGCCGTAGGCGGGGTCGGCATCTCCGCCACGGTCGCTGCGTGGATCGAACGCAAGGCGCCCACCATCGCGACCCTGCGCGCGCTCGGCGCGACCGGAGGCACGATCCGCGCGGCGTTTCTGCTGCAGCTCGCAGCCCTCGGCCTCGCGGGCATTCTCGCCGGGCTCGTCCTTGGCGCCGGTCTCGTACTCGGCGCATCCGGGCTGATCGAACGCTCGCTGCCACTGCCGGTCGAGATCGGCCTCGATCCCGGCCCGCTGGGCGAGGCCGCGCTCTACGGCGCATTGGTCGCGATGCTGTTTGCGCTCTGGCCGCTCTCGCGCATGTCGAAGATGCGCGCGGCGACGCTTTACCGCGATACCGGCGCAGGCCGCCGCCTGCCGGGCTGGCCCACACTTCTGCTGACCGCAGCGCTTCTGACGATCATCGTCACCGTCTCGGCGTGGTTCTCGGGTCTCTGGACGCTGACGCTGGCTAGCCTCGGCGGCATCGCCGTGGCGCTTCTGATCCTGACGCTCTCCGCCAGCCTGATCCGCTGGCTCGCGCGTCGCGCCCAGCACCGTGCCCGGGGCCGCCCGGTGCTGCGCGCAGCCCTTGCCGCTATCGGCGGGCCGCGCTCCGAAGCGCGCTCCGTCATCCTGTCGCTCGGCCTCGGTCTCTCGGTACTGGCGGCCGTTGGGCAGGTCGACAGCGGCTTGCGCGGTGCGATCGACCGCGATCTGCCGAAGGTCGCGCCGGCCTATTTCGTGATCGATATCCAGCCCGACCAGATCCAGCCCTTCACCGACCTGCTGGCTGACATGCCTGCAGTCACGAAGGTCGAGAGCGTGCCGATGTTGCGCGGCGTGATCACCAAGATCAACGGCGAGGATGCGCGCAAGACGCATGGCGAGCATTGGGTGCTGCGCGGCGATCGCGGCGTGACCTATGCCGAGACCCCGCGCGAGAAGATCACCGCGGGCGAGTGGTGGCCGAAGGACTATAACGGTCCGCCGCTGGCCAGCTTCTCGGCCAAGGAGGCGCAGGAGATCGGCCTGAAGCTCGGCGATACGATCACGGTGAACATCCTCGGGCGCGACATCACCGCGAAGGTGACCTCGTTCCGCGATGTGGATTTCTCGACCGGCGGGATCGGTTTCGTCCTCACGCTCGATCCCGCGGCGCTGCGCGGTGCGCCCCATACATGGCTCGCCACGATCTACGCGCCGCCAAGCGCCGAGGCGCAGGTGATGCGCGATCTGGCGGAACGCTTCCCCAATATCACCGCGATCCGCGTGCGCGATGCCTTGCAGCGCGTGACTGATGCGCTCTCGGCCATCGCGCGGGCGACCTCGCTGGCGGCGGGCGTGACGCTGCTTACCGGCTTCGTCGTCCTGATCGGGGCGGCAGCGGCGGGCGAGCGCGAGCGGGCCTGGGAGGCTGCGATGCTCAAGACGCTCGGCGCCACGCGCGGCGCGATCCTAGCGAGCTTCGCGCTGCGCTCTGCGCTGATGGGCGCGGCGGCGGGGCTGGTCGCGATCCTGTTCGGTGGGCTCGCCGGCTGGGCCGTGGTTCATCTGGTGATGGGCGCGGAGTTCCATTTCGCCCCGATGCCAGCGCTTCTGATCGTGGCGGGCGGTGTGATCGCGACGCTGCTCGCGGGTCTGGTCTTCGCTTTGCGCCCGCTTGCGGCCCGGCCTGCCGGGGTGTTGCGCGCGCCTGAGTGAGGGCAGCTTTGCGTGGAAAGGCCGGATGCCTCCGGCGGGGATATTTCGGCCAAGCCGAAGAGAGAGCGTTTTGCTTCGCCTTGGCGCAAATATCCCCCGCGGAGCGTCCCTCAGTTTGAGGCCGCGCAGGTTGCGGGTCAGCGCAGTCCGGTTTCCCGGAGCAGGCCGCGCCGCTTGGCCTCGTAATAATAGCCGCGCGAATACCATTTCACAGCGCGATCTTCAGAGCCGTCCGAGACCAGCCACGCGCCGCGCAGGTATTTCACTGCGTATTTCAGGTTCGTCGAAGGGTCGAGCAGGTCATGCGGCTTGCCGCGAAAGCCCATGCCGCGCGCGGTTTGCGGCAGGATCTGCATCAGCCCGTAATAGGGGCCATTGCGGGCATCGGCGCGGTAACGGCTCTCGCGCTGGATGACTCGGTGGGTCAGGGTGCGCGGAACGCCGTAGTGGTCCGAATAGCGGTTGATCAGGGCGCGGATTTCCGGCGTCTCGTTGCGGTGGAGCGGCAGCGCATAGGCCGGTTTCGGCATCGGCCGCGGCGAGCCGCCGCAAGCTGCGAGGGCGCTCAGCGAGAGAATGAAGAGGCGACGAGTCAGCATGCGGGCGCTCCAATCGAGGTCTTCCGCAGCTAAGCGCCCTCCTTGCCGCTTGGGAAGGGTGGAGTTCCGGCCTCGGCGCGCTCTTGCCGATCCACGCCCGGATCACCGCAGGGCGCGGCGCAGGCGCAGCGCGTTGGTGACCACGAAGACCGAGGAGAAGGCCATCGCGCCCGCCGCCAGCATCGGGGACAGGCCGGGTCCGCCGAAGGGCACGAGGATGCCCATCGCGACCGGGATCAGCGCGACGTTATAGGCGAATGCCCAGAACAGGTTCTGCCGGATATTGCGCATCACCGCGCGCGACAGTTCCAGCGCCATCGCGACGCCGTTCGGATCGCCGCGCATCAGCACGACCTCGGCGGCCTCGATGGCGACATCGGTGCCGGTGCCGATCGCGAGGCCCACATCGGCGGCCGCCAGCGCAGGGGCGTCATTGATGCCGTCGCCCACGAAGGCGACCGGTCCGATCTGGCGCAGGCTCTCGACCGCATCGCGCTTGCCGTCGGGCAGCACCTCGGCCTCGATCCGGTCTATGCCAAGATCGTGGCCCACGGCTTCCGCGGTGACGCGCGTGTCGCCGGTGACCATTGCCACCTGTTTGCCCGCCTTGTGCAGAGCGTCGATCGCTTCGCGCGCCTCTGTCTTGATCGGGTCCGACAGCGCCATCAGCGCGACTGGCCGGTCGTCGAGCGACATCCACACCGGGGTGCGGCCTTTCGCGGCCAGCGCCTTCGCACGTTCGGCATAGGGCGTGATATCGGCTCCGGCCTCTGCCATCGCGCCGGCATTGCCGATCCAGAGCTTCGCGCCTTCGGCCTGCGCGCGCAGCCCCTTGCCGGCCAGCGCCTTGACGCGTTTGACCGGGGCATGGGTAATACCGCGCGCTTCGGCCTCGGCGAGGATCGCCCGGGCCAGCGGATGTTCCGAGCGCACCTCGGCGCCTGCCGCGAGCGCGAGGATTTCCGCCTCGGGCAGGTCGGCGAGCGGCTCGAGATCGGTCAGGGCGGGGTGGCCTTCGGTCAGCGTCCCGGTCTTGTCGAAGCCCACGACCGCGACTTCCGAGAGGCGTTGCAGCGCGTCGCCACGGCGGAAGAGCAGGCCCAGCTCGGCGCCGCGTCCGGTGCCCACGAGGATCGAGACCGGTGTCGCCAGCCCCATCGCGCAGGGGCAGGCGATGATCATCACCGAGATTGCGGCGACGAAGGCGTGCGAGAAACCCATCCCGGCGATCATCCAGATCGCGAAGGTCAGGAGCGACAGCGCCATCACCACGGGCACGAAGACGCGGGTGACTTTGTCGACCAGTGCCTGCACCGGCAGTTTCGCGCCCTGCGCAGCTTCGACCATCGCGATGATCCGCGACAGGACGGTGTCGCCGCCGGTTGCGGTGACGCGGTAGCTCAGCGCGGATTCGCCATTCACCGTTCCGCCGGTGATCGGATCGCCTTCGGATTTTGCGACGGGCACGGGCTCGCCCGTCAGCATGCTCTCGTCGATATGCCCCGCGCCTTCGGCGATTACCCCGTCGAGCGCGACCCGTTCGCCGGGTGCAAGCAGAAGAATGTCGCCGGGCACGAGTTCCTCGATCGGCCGTTCCTCCACCCCGTTTTCGGTCTGCACACGCGCGGTCTTGGGTTGCAGACCGATCAGCCGCGAGATCGCCTCGCCGGCCCGGCCCTTGGCGCGCGCCTCAAGCCAGCGACCCAGCAGGATCAGCGTGACGATGGTCGCCGCCGCCTCGAAATAGACGCCGCGCGCGGCCTCCGGCAGAAGGCCGGGGGCAAGCGTGACGAGGGCGGAATAGACAAACGCGGCGAGCGAGCCCATCGCCACGAGCGAATTCATCTCGGGCGCGCCGCGCAGCAGGGCGGGGACGCCGATGCGCAGGAAGACGAGGCCTGGGAAGGCCAGCACCAGCGCGGTAAGGATCATCTGCACCCACCAGCTTGCTTCGATCCCGATCGTGCTGGCGATCAGGTGATGCATGCCGGGAATCATATGCGCGCCCATCGCGAGCACGAAGACCGGGGCGGTCAGCGCGAGCGCGGTCAGGAACTGCCGCCGGAGCTGGCGCGCCTCCTGCAATTGGCGTTCGGCGGCGCTGGGGCCACTGGCCATCTCCTCTTTCAGACGGCCCGGATAGCCGGCCTGATCGAGCGCAGTTTTGAGGCTCTCGAGGTCGGCGGGCCCGTCGAATTCGACATGGGCGCTGCGCGCCATCAGGTTGGCCGAGGCGTTTTGAACGCCGGGTTGTGCCATCAGCGCGCGTTCGACCCGACCGGTGCAGGCCCCGCAATGCATGGCGTCGATTATGAAAGTGGCTTCGCTCATGGGACGTTATCTGATCCCGCGCGGGGCTGCGGTCAAGCGTCGCTAGACATATGCAAGCAATTGAATTTGTCTTGAGGAGATGCTATATTCTGTCTCAACGTAACCTTTTCGTGGAGTACCCTCGAATGAACCTCGACCGTGCGATTTTTGCCTTTGCTGGCGTGATGATCCTGATCTCGCTGCTGCTGGCCGTTTATGTCTCGATGTATTGGCTCTGGTTTACTGCCTTCATCGGCGCGAACCTGCTGCAATCGGCCTTCACCGGTTTCTGCCCGGCTGCAATGATCTTCGGCAAGTTCGGTGTCAAATCGGGCTGCGCTTTCGGTAAGTAATCGACAAAGCGGCAACGATTGGCGCTGGTCTTTTCCGGACCCGAGACCAAATCTTGAGAGGGTGGGGCGGCTTTGCTAGCCTCGCCCTTGGCTTTTCTTGAATGAAGCCACGGGATTTGCAGGAGTTTGAGATGGATCGCCGCGCCTTTCTTCTTTCGTTGGCCGCCTTGCCCTTCGCAAGCCTGCCCGCCTTTGCCGCAACCGAACCCGCGCAAAGCGTCGAGACCGGACCGGCCAAGCGCTGGCCGATCGGCTCGCAATATTACCCGACGAAAGTGGCGGTGAAGCCGGATCTGCCGGTGGGCTCGATCATCATCGTTTCCGACAAGTTCTTCCTCTATCACATCATCGCGCCGGGCGTTGCGATGCGATACGGCGTGGCGGTCGGCAAGGCGGAACTGACATTCCGCGGCAAGGCGACGGTAGCGCGCAAGGTCAAATGGCCGAGCTGGACCCCGACGCCAGAGATGATCGAGCGTAACCCGGCCTACAAGAAATACGCCGACGGCATGAAAGGTGGGCCGGAGAACCCGCTCGGCGCGCGGGCGATGTATCTCTATCAGAATGGGCATGACACGGCGATCCGCATCCACGGCACGACCGAGCCGCGGTCGATCGGGCATGCGGTCTCGAACGGCTGCATCCGGATGGTGAACGATCACGTCATCGAGCTGTTCAACAGCGTTCCCGTCGGCACGCAGGTTACTGTCTACTGATGAAACTTACCTCGATTGCCGAGGTCGCCGCGCTCGATTTCGACATGATCATCGATGTGCGCTCGCCTTCGGAATTCGCCGAGGATCATATCCCCGGCGCCATCAACCTGCCCGTGCTCGACGATGAGGAGCGCGCCCGCGTCGGCACGATCTACAAACAGGTCGCGCCCTTCGACGCGCGCAAGATCGGTGCGGCGCTGGTGGCGCAGAATGCAGCCAAACATTTGCAGGGTCCGCTGGCCGACAAGGAAGGCGGCTGGCGTCCGCTGGTCTATTGCTGGCGCGGCGGACAGCGCTCGGGCTCTTTCGCGACGATCCTGAAGCAGGTCGGCTGGCGCGTGGAGCTGGTCGAGGGCGGCTACAAGGCGTTCCGGTCGCTGGTGGTGGAGGCTGGACAGGCGGCGATGCCCTGTCCGGTGGTCGTACTCGACGGCAATACCGGAACCGCGAAGACCGACATTCTGAAAGCGGCACGGGCACAGGGCGCGCAGGTGATCGATCTGGAGGGGCTGGCCAATCATCGCGGTTCTCTCTTCGGGGCGATGGAGGGCGGGCAGTCGAGCCAGAAGGATTTCGAGACCAGGCTGATCATGGAGATCGCGGCGCTCGACCCGGCGCGACCGGTGCTGCTGGAGGCGGAAAGCTCAAAGATTGGCGATCTCCAACTGCCGAGCGGGATCTGGGCTGCGATCAAGGACGCGCCGCGTGTGCGGATCAGGGCGCCGCTGGCGGAGCGCGCGGGGTATCTGGCGCGGGCCTATGCGGATATCACGGCGGACCCGGATCGTCTGCTTGGGGTGCTCGATCAGTTGCGGCCCTTCCAGCCCGCCGAGCGGGTCGCGGCATGGCAGGTACAGGCGCAGGCCGGTGAATATGCGGCGCTGGCGGGCGAATTGATGCGCGACCATTATGATCCGCGCTACGAGAAACACCGCGCGCGTCATGTGGAGCTGGAGCGGGTGATCGAGGCTGAGAGTCTCGCGCCGGAGGCGATCGAGGGGATAGCTGCGCAGGTGGTAAGAGAGGCGCAGGAGATGGCGGAGCGCTAAGGGGCGTGAGCCCTTGGCACGGGCGACCAGCCTGGGCCGCGCCCGACCCTCCCCCCAGGAGGGCACATTGGCAATGTCATCGCGAGTAGGCATGTCTTCCGGGCTTGCGAGATAAAGCGCCAAGCCATCTGCCGGTCAAAGCGCCCCCCAAGGGTCGGGCGCGTCCCGTCTCTCACCGCACCCGCAGGAACGCCGGGCCGTCCGCAATCGACCCGATCCGCGCGGCGCGGTAGCCTGCCGCTTCCAGCTTTGCCAACACCTCCGCCGTCTGCGCCTCCGGCACGCTCGCCAGCAAGCCACCCGAGGTCTGCGGATCGTGCAACAACTCCGTACGCGGCCCCGGCGGCGCGGTCATCCGGCCCGCGCAATTGGCGATGTTTTGCGGCAGGAGCGTCGAGTGTTCGCCCGCTTCCGCCAAAGCTTCGGCGCCCTCCAGCAGCGGGATCGCGTCAAGGTCCAGCTCTGCCGAGACAGCCGACGCCTCGCATAGTCCCAGCAGATGCCCTGCGAGACCAAACCCCGTTACATCCGTCATCGCAGAGGCCACGGGCGCGAGGATCGCGGAGGCGTCGGCGGAACTGCGGGTCATGCTCTCCAGCGCGCCTGCCACCACGTCGCCGGGAGCGTGCTTCGCCATCTCGGCGGCGAGGATCACGCCCGTTCCAAGCGCCTTGGTCAGGATCAGTGCCTCACCCGGACGCGCTCGGTCTTGGCCCAGCGGTCGCTCTGCCAGCCCGGTCACGGTGAAGCCGAGTGTCAGCTCCGCGCCCATCGAGGTATGCCCGCCGACGAGATCGCAGCCCGCTTCGCGGAACGCCTCCGACGCGGCACCCAGCATCTCGCGCAGGGCCCGCGCGCCCAGTTCCTCCGACTGGCGAGGCAGTGTGACCTGCGCCAAGGCCGCCTGCGGTGCCGCGCCCATCGCCCAGGCGTCGCTCATCGCATGCAGCGCGACGATCCGGCCCAGAAGCCACGGATCTTCGGTGAAGGCGCGGACGTGATCGGTGGTGAAGACCTGTGCTTGCGAGCCGCAGGACAGAACGGCGGCATCGTCGCCCGGACCGCTCAGCACATCCGTTCGCGCAGGTGCGGGCAAGTCAGATAGCGCCTCGCGCAGCGCCTGACCGCCCAGCTTCGCGCCGCAGCCGCCGCACATCGGTTTGCTGCCCAGCACCTCCGCGATTCCCTGCGCGTGCTCGCGTGGCAGGGGGGGTGTCGGCATCGCGGGCAGATCGTGGACCTTCGTCATGAACTTGCGGTCAATCCGGTTCTTCCAGCGCCAGAGCCACGCGCCGTTCAACGGCAACCCCCATTTATCGGCCACCGCCAGCTTGCCGCCTGCGGAGATCAGTTTCAGATAATCGCGCTGCGGCTGGTAGGTCTTCATCTCTCCGCCCGAAGCGGCAGCGCGAAGGTTTGCGAACAGCGGCTTGGCCTCGCGCACCGCATAGACCCCTGCCTTGGGACGCGGCGCGTGGCTGAGATGGGCGATGTCGCCTGCGGCGAAGATCGCGGGGTCCGAGCTTTGCAGCGTCGGGCCGACCGTGACGAAACCGTCGGTCAGATCGAGTCCGGTTTCGGGTAGCCAGTCGGCGGGTTTCGTCGACCCCGTACCGATGATGAAATCGGCCTCGGCTGTGCGGTCGCCTTCCAGAAGGAGCCGCCCTTTTCCCGCCCCGATCAGCGCCGCGTCGGTCTCGATCTTCACGCCGAGCCGTGCGCAGTGTTTCAGCATCGCATTCCGGGCGCCGGTGCCGAGCGCGCGCAACGCCTCGGGGGCGGCCTCATAGACCGTTACCTGGGCCTGTGGCAGACGGTGTGCACACGCCATTGCAAGCTCCACCCCCGCCACGCCGCCGCCGACCACGGCGATCTTTGGCGACTCGGGCGGATTGGCGGCGAAGGCGTCCCAGGCATCGGCGAAAGCGTCGAGCGGTTTCGCGGGCACGACATGCTCGCGAAATCCCGGCAGCTGCGGCATCTCTGCCGTGATCCCGATATCGATCGAGGCCACGTCGTAGGCGATCGGCGCACGCCCCGGCACCTCGATCAGCCGCCGGGCCCGATCGATTCCCGTCGCGCGCCCCAGAACCAGCCGCGCGCCAGCATGTCTTGCGAGCTTCACCAGATCGAGCTGCAACTCGTCGCGGGTATAATGCCCCGCCACATGGCCCGGCAGCATCCCCGAATAGGCGGCGGAAGGCGCGGGGTTGAT
Organism: Thioclava sp. F1Mire-8; assembly: GCF_002213165.1. Classification (NCBI taxonomy): domain Bacteria; kingdom Pseudomonadati; phylum Pseudomonadota; class Alphaproteobacteria; order Rhodobacterales; family Paracoccaceae; genus Thioclava; species Thioclava sp. F1Mire-8. The sequence goes on from NZ_NBNY01000002.1 coordinate 469,262, forward strand.
CACTGTCAGCCGCACGCCCGGAAGCGGCTTCATCCCCCACATCCGCAGCACCAGCGCGTGGGTATGACCGCCCCCGATCAGAACGATATCGCGTGTGAGGGGCAGGGCAGGGGCGGCGTGCATGGTCTCTCCTTTTCTCCTCCTGCCTAGCCTTTGCGCACGGCTTCGCCAATTCCCAATATGCCGCAGCGAAATGGGGGCAATTTTCCCGCAAAACGTCCTTGACTGGACGATCCGCTTTGCCTAGTTAGCCCCCCAGTGGCTAGGTAGCTCAGCTGGTTAGAGCACACGACTCATAATCGTGGGGTCGGGGGTTCAAGTCCCCCCCTCGCCACCACTACTCCCCTCTTTCGGGAGAGATGCGAAAAGGGCGCCCCGCGGGGCGCCCTTTGCTTTTGTCTCTGGCTCAACCTCAGTTCGAGGCGGTGCGCAGAAGATCGGTGATCCGGCGCACGACGGCACGGCGGTTGGCTTCCGAGGGGCCTTCGGTCTGCACTTTCAGGTCCTGTTCGCCATAGCCCTGCACCACGAGGTTCTCGGCGGGCACGTCGAAATACTCGCTCAGTGCCAGCGCGACCGATTCCGCGCGACGGTCCGAGAGCGCAAGGTTGTAGGCGGCGCTGCCGACGGCGTCGGTATGGCCTTCCACGAGGAACAACTCACGCGGGTTCTCGTCGATGCGCTGTTGGATCGCCTGTCCCAGAGCCGAGAGGGCCTGCGCTTGATCCGGCTGGATCGCTGCCGAACCAGTCTCGAAGTTGATGTTCTCGACCGTAATTGCGGGCGCGAGTTCGCGGACCGGGGTGATGTTGCGCACCTGCGAAAGCGTGAAGGTACGGTCGACGCCACTCTGGCGGGTCAGCGCTTCGCGCAGTGCCTGTTCGTTGCTGGAAGACACCGTCGCGACGGGCTTGGGCTTGGGGAGCGCCGAGACATCTACAGGGTCTGCGCCCTGCGCGTCATTGACCAGCAGGTATTGCGTCCCGTCGGGCTGGACCAGCGTCCGCTTGAGGATTCGGCGCTGCGCGTCATAGACGGTGACAATCTGGCTGCCGTCCGGCTTGGTCACGATCGTGCGCGACGAGCCGTCCGCGTAGTCCTGCGTGCGAATCTTCGACCCGGGCTGACGCAGAAGCGCGTTATCGTCCTTCACCAACTGATAGGATCCGTCGGGCTGCTGCACCACGACGCGGTCGCCCGAATTCACGGCTACTTTCGAACCGTTGTTCAGGATCGCTCCCACGGCGAGCGCACCGAGACCGGAGAGCGCTGCGGTTTCGAGCGTGCTCAGGCCGTCCTTTTTCTTCTTCGTCGAATCGGTCTGGGCCGTGGCCTGCGCCTGTGCGTCGGGCTTGGCGTCGACCGTGGTCGAGAAGTCTTCCGAGGCGCTGCGCGCAGTGTCCTCGGTCACCGTTTCTTCGGTGGCATTGGTGGTGTCGGTGCTGTCGGCCGGTGCGTTGAGCGCCTCGTTCTGCACAGCCTCGCCCTGGATCGCGGCCTTGGTGTCTGTCAGCGCGTTCTCGAGCAGCTTCGTCGCCTCGGCGGTCGAGCTGTCCTGCGTGTTCGCCTGTTGATCCGTTTGCGCCTCGGCACTCGCGTCAGCACTCGCCGCATCGGTGGTGTTCGCGTCGGCGTTCGTCGAATCTGCGGTCGTCGCCTCTTTCGGCTGGACCACCTTCGGCTCGACGTCGGAACCCGATCCGCCATTGCCCTCCTGCACGACCTGAGTGTCGGAGGTGGTATCGGTCGAGGTCTCGCCAGCGGGTTTCGCCTCGGGTTCAGCCGTCGCGGTGCTCTCCGGCTGAGCCGCCGAGTTCTGCATGGCGTTTTCTGTGGTGTCGGTCACCGGGGCAGGGGCGTCCTGCGAGGTGGTGTCGGGGCTCATGGTGTCCGTCGCCTCGGCATTCGTCTGGCCTTCTGCAGCAGTCGAACCGTCAGCGGTGGCGTCGGTTGTACCGTCAGCCGTCGCGCCGGTCGAGCCATCGGTCGCGGCGGTCGCGGACCCGTCGGTCTTCGTGGTCGTATCGGCTGAAGTCGTGCCCTCGCCGTTCGCGGTCGCGGCCCCGTCGGTCTCGGCGGGCGCCGCGGCCTCGGGCTGCGCATCGGTCGATGCGGCGGCGTCGGGCTCGGCAGACGTATCTGCATTCGTGGCCGTATCGGTATCGGTCGTCGCGGCAGCGGCCGCGTCGGCGTTGGCATCGGTGCCCGTGGTCCCGGATTGAGTGGTCACATCCGCGCCGCCTTCGACTGCGGCTTTCGCGCTGGCGTCGGGGGCGTCACTGCTCGCGGCCGGGTCCTGTTCGGAGGGCGGGGCTGCGCCTTCGATCGCCGCTTTCGCAGCCTGATCGGCTTCGCTGTCGGACATCGGCGCATCTGCATTCGCCGGATCGGTGCCTGCGGCGGCTTCAGCGGAGCCGTCGGCATTCGCCGCATTGGCCTCGCAATCGGCTTTCGCCTGCTCCATCGGGGTGCCGTCTGCGACTGCTTTCGCAACGCATTCCGCAGCGGTGGTGTTACTGTCCTGGGCAAGCGCACTGAACGGCAGGATCGCCGGGCTCAGCGCGGCAAGGCCGGCAACGAGCGCAGTGGTCGTCTTCAACGTCTTCATGTCGTCTCCCTTTCATACGGCATCTGGCCGTGTATCGGGGGACCAAACGTTTCACGGAGGCGTGTGTTCCGGCGCGTCACCACCATCGGCGTGAATCAGCGCGGGGCGAGCCTGCAGGCCCGCCCCGTGAATTGAAAACAGAAATGGTTGCCGACCCGGCTCAGTGAGTCTTCTTCACCGCCTTCAACTTGTCGATGCCGAGCATCTTCATCGCGGTCTTCTCGTAGAACGGCTCCGAGGTGCCCTTGCGCAGCTTGCGCAGGAAATATTTCTCGAACCCGATCTTGGCGAGATGGACCCATTTGCCCTGGCTCGACCAGTTGACGTTTCGCGGCGGAAGCTGAGGCTGGGCCACGAAAGCGATGCCACTGTCGCCGAAATCGGCCAGACAGATCGCGTTCCAGGTGCCGGTCTCGTCGGGTTCTTTGCCGCGCACGATATTGCCTAGGTTATGCGCGGTGGCGGTGACCATCGACTCGATCATGAAGCCGGTTTTCGGCACGCCGCAGGGTACCGGGGTCGGCCCCATGGGCGGGATCGCGATGCCGACGCCGATGCCGAAGACGTTCGGATATTTCGGGTTGCGCTGGTGCTTGTCGACGATGACGAAGCCGCGCGGATTGACGAGACCGTCCAGCCCCATGACCGCCGGGATGCCACGGAAGGGTGGCAGCATCATCGCGTATTTGAACGGCAATTCGTGGGCGGCCTTGATCGAGCCGTCATCGGCGATTTCCTCGACATGCATCACGCCGTCCTCGACCTTCTTCACACGGCTCGAGACCATCCACTTCATGTGCTTGTTGCGCATTTCGGATTCGAGAAGGCCCTTGGTGTCGCCCACGCCATCAAGACCGAGATGGCCGACATAGGGCTCGGAGGTGACGAAGGTGATCGGCACCTGATCGCGGATCTTCGCGCGCCGCAGCGCAGTGTCGAGGATGAAGGCGAATTCATAGGCCGGGCCGAAGCACGAGGCACCCTGCACCGCGCCCACGATGATCGGGCCGGGGTTTTCGCAGAAGCGTTTGAAGGCGGTGCCGGCCTCCTCGGCGTGATCGATGTGACAGACCGAATGCGTGAAGCCGTCAGGGCCGAGCCCCTCGATCTCGTCGAAGGCCAGTTCCGGGCCGGTGGCGAGGACGATGTAATCGTAGGAAATCTCGCGGCCATCCTCCAGCTCGACCTTGTTGTCATCGGGATGCAGGCGCTTGGCCGCGACCGGGATGAACTTGATGTTCTTTTTCTTCATCGTCGGTTCGAGATCGACGGTGATGTCCTTGCGGTCGCGCCAACCGACGGCGACCCAGGGGTTCGAGGGCACGAAGTGATACTTCGGGTCCTTGGTGATGACGGTGATCTCGTCTTCCTTGCGGACCTGGTCACGCAATTCATAAGCCATGATGGCGCCGCCAAGACCCGCGCCAAGTACCACGATATGTGCCATTGCCTTCCTCCCACTCCCTAACGTCAACCGCTCTATCTACCGATAGATGCAAATTATTGAATGTGTCAAGTTGCTCGACACTTCAAATTTTGAGCCTGAATCCTGGGGGCGGCAACGATGACGGTCAATGAGAAGGGGGGTAGAGGCGGCGCGAGCATGAAAAAAGGGCCGGCGCCTGGCCGACCCTTTCGTCTTTTCGTTCGTGCAATCGCTTACTTCGGCGGTTCCGCGGTAATGCCCTCGACATAGAAGGTCATCGAATGAAGCTGGTCGTCGGTCGCGACATCGCCTGCCTTGAGGAATTCGCTGCCGTCCTGCTTGTTGAGCGGACCCGCGAAGGGATGGACCTTGCCCGAGGCGATGTCGTCCTTGAGCTGCAGCGCCTCTTTCTTGACGTCGTCCGGCACCGCCGAGGAGATCTCGCCGATCTTCACCATGCCGCTGTCGATGCCGCCCCAGGTGGCTTCCGATTTCCAGGTGCCGTCCATGACGGCGCCGACGCGTTCGATGTAATAGGGCGCCCAGTTGTCGATGGTCGAGGAGACGCGCGGCATCGGCGCGAAGGACGACATGTCCGAGGCCTGACCGAAGGTGATGACGTTGCCCGCTTCCTGAGCTTTCGCCTGCGGCGCGGTCGAGTCGGTATGCTGCAGCAGCACGTCCACCCCATCGGCGATCAGGGCTGCGGCCGCGTCGGCCTCTTTCGCCGGGTCGAACCACGAATAGGCCCAGACGACTTTCATCTCGACGTCCGGGTTCACCTTCTTCGCCGCGAGGTAGGCGGCGTTGATGCCCTGATAGACCTCTGGGATCGGGAAGGAGCCGATATAGCCGATCTTGTTGGTCTTGGTCATGCGACCGCCGATCGTGCCCTGAATGGCGCGACCTTGGTAGAACTTCGCGTCATAGGTCGCGAGGTTGTCGGCGAGCTTGTAGCCGGTGGCGTGCTCGAATTTCACGTCGGGGAATTTCTTGGCGACGTTCACGACCGCGTCCATGAAGCCGAAGGAGGTCGCGAAGATCAGCTTGTTGCCGTCCAGCGCAAGCTGGGTCAGCGCGCGCTCGGCATCGGGACCTTCCGGCACGTTCTCGATGAACGAGGTTTTCACCTTGTCGCCGTATTTCTCTTCGATCGCCTGACGACCCTGGTCGTGCTGGTAGGACCACCCCATGTCGCCGACGGGGCCGACATAGATGAAGCCGACTTTCAGCGGCTCGTCAGCGGCGAAAGCCGGGACGCCTGCGCCCGCGACAACGGCCGTGGCGGCGGTGGTTTTCAAAAAGGATCTGCGGTTCATCGCGTTACTCCAAGTTGGGTGGCGGGCCTCTTGATGGGGCCCTTCGAGATATGCCTCAGCTCGAGGCGTGGAAAGACTTGCCGAGGCTGGCAGGGGCGGCCTGCACGCCGTGGCGGTGGATGGCGGAGAGGATGACCAGCACCACGATGGTGATGACGTAGGGGGCCATCGACAGGATATGCACCGGGATCGCGTAGCCCGCGGCCTGCAGCTGCAATTGCAGCGCGGTGATGCCGCCGAAGAGATAGGCGCCGAGCAGCACGCGCCACGGCCGCCAGCTTGCGAAGACCACGATGGCGAGCGCGATCCAGCCCGCGCCAGCGGTCATGCCTTCGGTCCATTGCGGCACGCGCACGAGGCTGAGATAGGCACCGCCCAGACCGGCCAGCGCCCCGCCGAAGGCCAACGCGGCAAAGCGGACGGCGACGACGCGGTATCCCAACGCGTGTGCTGCGTCATGACTTTCGCCCACCGCGCGCAGGATCAGCCCCATGCGGGTTGAGCGCAGCACGTACCAGACCACGGCGACGAGGATCAGCGAGAGATAAACGATCCAGTCATGCGAGAACAGGATGCGGCCCAGCACCGGAATATCCGAGAGCGGCCCGAAATCGATCTTCGGCGTCGCGGGCGGCCGCACGCCCTCATAGCCCTTTCCGATCAGCGCGCTCAGGCCAAGTCCGAACAGCGTCAGTGCAAGGCCGGTCGCGACCTGGTTCGACAGCAGCTTCTGCGTCAGAAAGGCGAAGAGCGTCGCCAGCAAAGCGCCGGCAATCGCCCCCATCAGGAAGCCCAGAACCGGGCTTCCGGTGGCGACGGCGGCAGCAAAGCCCGCGACCGCGCCCATGATCATCATCCCCTCGACGCCGAGGTTCAGCACGCCCGATTTCTCGGCTACCAATTCTCCGGTGGCCGCTAGCAAAACCGGGGTCGACGCGCCCATCAGAGTCGCCGTCAGGGTGATGATGTCGATGCCGCCCACGATCATAGCGTGCCTCCATGTCCCCAGAACAGAACCGGCCCCCAGGCCAGATAGCCCCCGACGAGGCCGATGACGAGCCCGGCCATCGAGGCGTAACGCTCGCGTCCGCGCAGGGTGGGGCGGCGGGGCTCTTCGCTGTCGGGGCGCGCGCCGATGCGGTAGATCACCGCCCGCGACGCGCCAACCGCCAGTTCGAAAACCACCATCATAACCACTCCGATCACGACGAAGGCCCAGAATGCCTGCGCCACGGCGAGCAGATAGTACAGGCCTAGCCCCATCACGACGCCGCCGAGAAAGATGACCGCCAGGCGCAGCGAGGGGAGTTTGCCCGTCATGCCGCGACCCTCCCGAAACGGATGCGGAAGTTGGTCAGCACATCGAAGGCCAGCAGGAAGAACAGCAGCATCCCTTGAAACACCTGGATCGCCGCCGAGGGCAGGCCGAGCATCAACTGCGCCATGTCGCCGCCGATATAGGTCAGCGCCATCAGCAGACCCGCCAGCAGGATGCCGATCGGGTGCAGGCGCCCCAAGAAGGCCACGATGATTGCGGTGAAGCCATAGCCCACGTTGAAGCTGTCGGTGATCTGACCCGAGGGACCGGAGACTTCGAACATGCCCGCGAGGCCCGCGAAGGCGCCGCCCATGCCAAGCCCGAGGATCACCAGCCGCGCCGGCATCACGCCTGCGAAGCGGGCGGCGCGCGGGGCCTCGCCTGCGACGCGGATACGGAAACCGGTGATGTGGCGGTGCATCAGCCCATAGGTAAAGATCACCGCGATCAGTGCCGCGACGACGCCCCAATGCATGCCTGTGCCCGCGATCAGCTCGTGGTTGAAGGCAGAGGGGTAGTCCTGCAGGTTGCGCGATCCGGGAAAGCCGAAGCCTTCGGGGTTCTTGAGCGGCCCGAAGGCCATGTAGGCCAGCAAGTTCTCGGCCACGTAGACCAGCATCAGCGAGACGAGAATTTCAGAGGTGCCGAACAACACTTTCAGCACCGCGGGGATCATTGCCCAGAGGAAGCCGCCAAGCGCGCCGAGCACGATCATCACCGGGAACAGCCAGTGGCTTTCGGCCGGGTACATCTTCAGCGCCAGCCACGCCGAGAACAGCGCGCCCATGATGTATTGCCCCTCCGCGCCGATGTTCCAGATGCCCGCGCGAAAGCCCACGGCGAGCCCGCAGGCGATCAGGATCAGCGGCCCGGCCTTGACGAGCAACTGGCCACGGAAATAGGCCGCGTTGCCGCCGAAAAGCGGGTCCCAGAAGATTACGCGGATCGCCTCGACCGGGTGCTTGCCGAGCATCGCGAACAGGATGCCGCCCGCAATCATGGTGGCGATCACGGCGAGGATCGGTGTGGCGTAGGACCAGAAGCGAGACGGGGTGGGGCGCCGGACGAGAGTGATCATACCGCAGCCTCCTGCATCCCGTGCGCGCCACCGAGCATCATGCCGATCTCTTCGATCGTCAGCCCCTGCGTCGGGCGCGAGGCGCTCAGGCGGCCTTCGTTCAGTGCCGAGAAGCGGTCGGAGATTTCCATAAGCTCATCGAGGTCCTGGCTGATCGCGATCACCGCAGCCCCTTTCGCGGCCAGATCGAGCAGCGCTTGCCGAATCGACGCTGCGGCGGCGGCATCGACACCCCATGTCGGCTGGTTCACGACCAACACGGCGGGGTTTTGCAGCACTTCGCGGCCGATCACGTATTTCTGCAGGTTTCCGCCCGACAGCGCCCGGGCGGCCACATGCGCGCCGGGGGTGCGCACGTCGAAGGCTTGAATGATCTCGTCGGCGAAGGTCTTCGCCGCACCCTGATCTACGAAGCCGTTGCGGGTCAGCGGCTTGCGCATCGTCCCGGTGAGAATCGCATTCTCCGTCAGGCTCATCGCGGGAACGGCGGCATGGCCGAGCCTCTCCTCAGGGGCCGCCAGCATCCCCTTCGCGCGGCGTGGATTCGGCCCGAGGCCGGAGATATCTTCGCCCATCAGGCTGACGGTGCCGGGGGCGGAGGGCCGCTCTCCCGACAGGGTCGCCAGCAATTCTTCCTGACCGTTGCCTGCGACGCCGCCGATGCCAAGCACCTCGCCCGCGCGCAGCTCGAAGCTGAGATCCTTCAGCGACGGACCGAATTGCGACATCGGCGCCAGCGACAGCCCATCGACCTTCAGCACCACATCGCCCAGTTTGCGCTCGGCTCGGTCGGTCACTTTCAACTCCGCACCGACCATCAGCTCGGCCAGTTCGCGCGCGGTCTTTTCGCTCGGGTTGCAGCTTGCCACCACCTTGCCGCCGCGCAGGATGGTCGCGCCTTCGCAAAGCGTGCGGATTTCCTCGAGCTTGTGGCTGATATAGAGGATCGCGGTGCCCTCGGCGGAGAGCTTGCGCAGCGTGTGGAACAGGATTTCCACCTCCTGCGGCGTCAGAACCGAGGTCGGCTCGTCCATGATCAGAAGCTTCGGGTCCTGCAGCAGGCAGCGCACGATCTCGACGCGCTGACGCTCGCCCGCGGAGAGGTCTCCGACCAGACGGGCAGGGTCCAGCGGCAGGCCATAGGCGGTGGAAATCTCGCGGATACGCTTGGCGAGTTGGCGCATCGGCGGCGGGTTTTCCATGCCGAGCGCCACGTTCTCGGCGACGTTCAGCGCCTCGAAGAGCGAGAAATGCTGAAACACCATCGCGACGCCTGCGGCCCGCGCCGCGCGTGGATCGGCTGGCGCGAAGGGTTGGCCGGCGAAATGCATCGTGCCGGAATCAGGCTTCACGAGCCCGTAGATCATTTTCACCAGCGTCGATTTGCCGGCGCCGTTCTCGCCCAGCAGGGCGTGCACTTCGCCCGGACGCACCGAGAAGCCGACGCCATCGTTGGCCACGACCCCAGGATAGGCTTTTGTCAGCCCGTCGATCTTGAGCAGCTCCGTCACCCGGCGCGTTTCCCTTTCCCCGTCGCCACCTTCGCGGCGTTCAGCTCCTTCACTAGCCCGGTCGCGACCCCAAGAGCAATGGCTTGAGGATGCTTCCCCAAGGTCGGATCGCCTATCGGGCAGGCAATGCGTGAAATTTGTGCATCAGAATGACCGAGGGCGGCAAGACGTTTGCGGAAGCGGACCCATTTGCTGTCCGATCCGATCAGGCCGAGCCCGCCGACCCCGTGAGCGAGCAGCCGGTGGCAGAGTTCGAGGTCGAGCGCATGTGAATAGGTCAGCACGAAATGGCGCGCTTCGGTCGGGGCTAGAGAGACAAGATCAGCCGGGTTCTCTGCGATCAGTGGCGTGACGCCCTCGGGGAGTGTCTCGGGAAACCGCTCGGACCCGCTATCGGCCCAGAAAAGTGCGAGGCCGGGCAGGGGGGCGAGCGCACCGATCAGCGCGCGCCCGACATGGCCCGCGCCCCAGATCCAGACCGGGGTGGCGGGTGGTGCGACCCGCTCGATCAGCCAGGTCTCCACCAGCAGCGGCGGTGCCTCGCCGCGATCGCGGGCGCGCGCCAGCGCGCGGGTGACGGCCAGCGGCTCGGGCGCGCCCGGCGTCAGCGGGCGCGCGTGCCAATCGCCTGTAATCTGCGCGACGGTGTTCCGGTCCATCCGCTCGTAGCCCAGCACCACGGCCCCGCCGCAACACTGGTTCATGGCCGGGCCGAGCGGGATTTTCTCGACCCCAGTCAGCCCGCCCCGCGCCTTTGCGATGGCGGAGAATTCCAGCGCGCCGCCGCCGATCGTGCCCTCGACGTGATCCGCCCAGACCAGCATCTCCGCCCCGTCTTCGCGCGGGGTGGAGCCTTGGGCGCGCGCGACCACCACGCGGGTGAACGGTCCGCGTTCCGCCGCGCGGGCGAGGGCTGCGGGATCCAGGCTCATGCGTCACCCCTTGCCCGGTGCACGGCAGCCAGAACCGCCTCGGGCGTCGCGGGCGCTTGCAGATCGGGCCAGTTCGGACCGCAGGATTTGCACGCGTCCTGCAGCGCGAGGAAGGCCGAGATCGCCAGCATGAAGGGCGGCTCGCCGACCGCCTTGGAGCGATAGATCGTGTCCTCGCGGTTCGGCTCGTCCCAGAGCGCCACGTTGAACACACGCGGGCGGTCCGAGCAGGCGGGGATCTTGTAGGTCGAAGGCGCATGGGTGCGCAGTCGGCCTTTATCGTCCCAGACCAGTTCCTCGGTCGTCAGCCAGCCCGCGCCCTGAACGTAGCCGCCTTCGATCTGGCCGATGTCGATAGCCGGGTTCAGCGAGGCGCCCGCATCATGCAGGATGTCGGTGCGCAGGATGCGGTTCTCGCCGGTCAGCGTGTCGATCACCACCTCTGTCACCGCCGCGCCATAGGCGAAGTAGAAGAACGGTCGGCCCTGCCCCTTGATCCGGTCCCAGCTGATCTTCGGCGTGGCATAGAAGCCGGTCGAGGAGAGCGACACCCGCGCCTCATAGGCCAGCTTCACCAGCTTCGCGAAGGGCAGGGCATGCTCGCCCGCGCGCACCTCGCCATTGGCGAAGCTCACGTCTTCGATGGCTGCGCCGGAGCTTTCGGCCATGAACGCGGCGAGCCGCGCCTTGATCGTCTCGCAGGCGGCCTTCACCGCCATGCCGTTCAGGTCGGCCCCCGAAGAGGCCGCCGTAGCGGAGGTATTGGGCACCTTGTCGGTGGCGGTCGCGGTGATGCGCACGTCCTCGTCCGTCACGCCAAAGACCGAGGCCGCGACCTGACAGACCTTGCGGTGCAGGCCCTGACCCATCTCGGTGCCGCCGTGGTTCAACTGTATCGAGCCGTCGGCATAGATATGCACCAGCGCGCCCGCCTGGTTCAGCTGGGTCAGCGTGAAGGAGATGCCGAACTTCACCGGCGTCAGCGAGACGCCGCGCTTCAGCGTCGTGTTGGCGGCGTTCCATTCGGCCACGCGGGCTTTGCGGGCCGCGAACTCGGCGGATTGCTCCAAGCGCTCGGTGATTTCGGGCAGGATGAAATCCTCGACCGGCTGGCCGTAATGCGTGCTCTGCCCGCCCGCTGGGTCGTAGTAGTTGCGCTTGCGCAGATCGAGCGGGTCGATCCCCATCACATGCGCGAGGTGATCGAGCGCGGCTTCCGTTCCGATCATGCCCTGCGGGCCGCCGAAGCCCCGGAAGGCCGTCGCGCTTTGGGTGTTGGTGCGCAGCCGGTGGCTCTCGATCTTCACATTCGGCAGGTAATAGGAACTGTCGGTGTGCAGCATCGCGCGATCGCAGACCGGCAGGCTCAGGTCGGGCGACCAGCCGCAGCGGGCGAGATGGGTGAACTCGGCCGCGACGATCTTGCCCTCGGCATCCGCGCCGAGCCGATACTTGATCCGGAAATCATGGCGCTTGCCGGTGATGATCATGTCGTCGTCGCGGTCGTAGCGCATCTTGCAGGGCCGCCCGGTGGCCCGCGCGACGACGGCGCAGGCGATGGCGAGCGCGTTGCCCTGGCTCTCCTTGCCGCCGAAACCGCCGCCCATCCGGCGCATCTCCACGCGGACGTCATGCATCGCGCAGCCAAGCGCGTCGGCCACCTTGTGCTGGATTTCCGACGGGTGCTGCGAGGAACAGCGGATCACCATCCCCTGATCGTCGGGCAGCGCGAGGGCGGCCTGACCTTCGAGGTAGAAATGCTCCTGCCCGCCCATGTCGAAGCTGCCTTCGACGATATGTTCTGCCTGCGCGAAGCCCGCGCCGGTATCGCCGCGCGCCCAGGTGACCGGGCCGCCTTCGAAATGGCTGTTGGCCTCGAGCGCCTGTTCGACGGTCAGGATCGCCGGGCGCGGCTTGTAGTCGACATTCGCGAGCCGCGCCGCTTTGCGCGCGGCATGGTGGCTGGTCGCGGCGACCACGAAGATCGGCTGACCGACATAATGCACGACACCTTCGGCCAGAACCGGTTCGGGCTCGGGCGCGGGCGAGGCGTTATTGGCGAACGGCATGTCTTCGGCGGTGAGCACCGCGACGACGCCCGGAGCGCTGCGCACCGCGCTCAGATCGAGCGAGGCGATCTCGGCATGGGCTTCGGTCGAGAGGCCGAAGGCGAGGTGCAGCGTGTTGCCGGGGCAGGGGATGTCATCGACGTAGCGCGCCGCTCCGGTGACGTGCAACTGCGCGGAATCGTGGGGTTTCTTCGTGCCGACGCTCATGGTTTCACCTCCAGAATGGAGGGGGCGCCTTGGGCGTTGCGCACATAGCGGATCAACATCGCCTTGGCGGCCTCCATCCGGTAGGCATCCGAGGCGCGCATGTCGGTGAGCGGCGTGAAGTCCTGCTCCAGCGCGGGCAGGGCGGCCGTGACCGCCTCCTCGGTGAAGGGCTGGCCCTCAAGCGCCGCTTCCAATTCCGTTGCGCGTTTCGGGATACCCGCCATGCCGCCAAAGGCGATGCGCGCGGACCGGATCGTGTCGCCCTCGCGCGAGATATTCAGCGCGCCGCAGACGGCGGAGATGTCCTGATCGAACCGCTTCGAGAGTTTGTAGCAGGCGAGATCGGGCACGGATTTCGGGAAGCTGACGCTTTCGACGAATTCGCCGGGCGCGCGGTCCTGTTTGCCGTAGTCGAGGAAGAAACTCTCCAGCGGGATCGTGCGGCGCGTGTCACCCTTGCGCAGCGTCAGCTCCGCGCCCATCGCGATCAGGACGGGCGGGCTGTCACCGATGGGCGAGCCGTTCGCGATATTGCCACCGATCGTCGCCGCCTGACGCACCTGTTCGGAGGCGAAACGGCGGAGCAATTCGGCAAAGCTCGGGAGCGTGTCGCGGATCGTCTCGCGCAACGTCGAGAGCGTGATGCCCGCGCCGACGATATAGCGGTCGTGGGTTTCCTCGATGTTCCGGAGGTCTTTGCAGTTGTTCAGGAAAGCGACTTCTTTCAGGTCTCGCAGCTGTTTGGTGACCCAGAGACCCACATCAGTCGCGCCCGCGATCAGCGTGGCGTCCGGATGAGCGAGATACCACTCCGCCAGCGCATCCGCGCTTGCGGGAAGGAAGACATGATCGGCCATAAGCGCGACGTCTGTCAGATCGGGCGGCGTGTCGTGCATCCACGCGGGCACGGGCGCGTCCTGAGCCGCCTCGGCGGCGCGGATGATCGGTGCGTAGCCGGTGCAGCGGCAAAGGTTGCCCGCCAGCAGATCGTCGTGATCGCGGCGTCCATTGAGATGACCCGCCGCCATCGAGGCGATGAAGCCCGGCGTGCAGAAACCGCATTGCGAGCCGTGATGGTCGACCATTGCCTGCTGAACTGGGTGCAATTCGCCCTTAGGCCCCGCGACGCCCTCGACGGTGCGCAGCGCGCGCCCGTGCATATGGGGCATCATCATCAGGCAGGCATTGAGCGGTTTGGCCCCGTTGGCGTCGGTCACGATGACCGAACAGGCACCGCAATCGCCCTCGTTGCAGCCCTCCTTGGTGCCGGTCAGGCCTTCGGCGCGCAGCCAGTCGAGCACAGATTGCGTCGGATCGGTAATCGCCACCGTCCGGGTTTCTCCATTGAGAAGAAACGTGATCTCCATAAGAAAAATCCGCCGCCTTACCAGTCGTCCCTGCGGTCCCCCTCGATGCGGCGTAGAACGGGACCTGCCCAGCAAAGCCGATGCGGACGGGCTTTGGCAAGGGATTCTCGATCCTGCGCTGCTCGAATCTTGATCCGACGATCAAGATTTGGGCGTCGAGCGACGCCGAACGGTCGAACGCGAAGCGTCTGGAGGACGCGGCGAGAGGCTGGCGCGGGGCGACACGACCAGCTAAATCTGGTGGCATGACCAGCCCCCGATTCATTCACCTGCGCGTCCATACCGAGTATTCCCTGCTCGAAGGCGCCGTGCCCGCGAAGAAACTCGTGAAGATGTGCGAGTCGGCGGGGATGCCCGCCGTCGCCGTGACCGACACGAACAACATGTTCGCGGCGCTCGAGTTTTCCGTGACCGCGACGGGGGCGGGGCTGCAGCCGATCGTCGGTTGTCAGGTATCGCTCGAATTCGATCCCGCCAAGCCGGGCGAGCGTCCGCGCCTGCCTGCACCGATCGTTCTGCTGGCCCAGACCGAGCGCGGCTACGAGAACCTGATGAAGCTGAACTCGTGCCTCTATCTCGACAAGCACGGGGCGCAGATTCAGGTCACTCTGGAGGAGCTGGAGCGCCATTCCGAGGGGCTGATCTGTCTCTCTGGCGGTCCCGACGGTCCGGTTGGACGGCTGATCCGGAACGGCGCGAAGGACCGCGCCAAGGCGCTTTTGCAACAGCTCGCCGGCATCTACCCGAACCGGCTCTATGTCGAATTACAGCGCCACCCGGGCGAGGGCGGCACGCTGACCGAGGCCGAGATCGCGACCGAGCGGCCGTTCGTCGAATGGGCCTATGAGCTGGGTCTGCCGCTGGTCGCGACCAACGACGTCTATTTCCCGAAGCCCGAGATTTACCAGGCCCATGACGCGATGATCTGTATCGCGGAGGGCGCCTATGTCGATCAGATCGAGCCGCGCCGCCGTCTGACCCCGCAGCATTATTTCAAGTCCGAAGGCGAGATGGTCGCGCTCTTCGCCGATCTGCCCGAAGCGGTGGAGAACACGGTCGAGATCGCGAAACGCTGCGCCTTCTCGACCTACAAGCGGGCACCGATCCTGCCGAAATTCGCCGATGACGAGGTCGAGGAACTGCGGCGTCAGGCGTGGGACGGGTTGCGCAACCGCCTCGACGTGATCCCGCATGCAGCGCCGGTCGAGGATTACGAGGCGCGGCTGAAATTCGAACTCGACATCATCGAGCAGATGGGCTTCCCGGGCTACTTCCTGATCGTTGCCGACTTCATCAAATGGGCCAAGGATCACGACATTCCGGTCGGGCCGGGGCGCGGCTCGGGTGCAGGTTCGCTGGTCGCCTACGCTCTTACCATCACCGACCTTGATCCGCTGCGCTATTCGCTGCTGTTCGAACGCTTCCTCAACCCGGAACGTGTTTCGATGCCGGACTTCGATATCGACTTCTGCATGGATCGCCGCGAGGAGGTGATCCAATACGTGCAGAAGAAATACGGGCGCGAGAAGGTGGGCCAGATCATCACCTTCGGTGCGCTGTTGTCGAAGGCCGCCGTGCGCGACGTGGGGCGCGTGTTGCAGATGTCCTACGGCCAGGTCGACAAGCTGTCGAAGCTGATCCCGGTCGAAGGCGTGAAGCCCGTCAGCATCGAGAAGGCGCTGGCCGATGAGCCGCGTCTGCGCGAGGCGGCCCGCAACGAAGAGGTCGTGGCGCGGCTTCTCGATTACGCGAAGGCGATCGAAGGCCTGCTGCGCAACGCCTCGACCCACGCGGCGGGCGTCGTGATCGGCGACCGTCCGATCGATGAGCTGGTGCCGCTCTATCAGGATCCGCGCTCGGACATGCCCGCGACCCAGTTCAACATGAAATGGGTCGAGCAGGCGGGTCTGGTGAAGTTCGACTTCCTCGGCCTGAAGACGCTGACGGTGATCCGCTCGGCGATGGAACTGATCTTCAAATCGGGCCGGCCGCTGCATGTCGATGCCGCCGGCAACCAGCTTTACGAACCCGCCGAGGGCGCGGAAAATCACATCAACGCGATCCCGCTGGATGATCCGAAGACCTACAAGCTTTACGCGGACGCGAAGACTGTCGCGGTGTTCCAGGTGGAATCGGAGGGCATGAAATCGGCGCTGCGCCAGATGAAGCCTACCTGTATCGAGGACATCGTGGCGCTGGTGGCGCTCTATCGCCCGGGTCCGATGGAGAACATCCCGGTCTATTGCGAGGTGAAGAACGGTCTGCGCGAGATCACTTCGGTGCATCCGACCATCGACCATATCCTCGAAGAGACGCAGGGCATCATCGTCTATCAGGAGCAGGTGATGCAAATCGCGCAGGTCATGGCGGGTTACTCGCTTGGCGGCGCGGACCTTCTCCGTCGCGCGATGGGTAAGAAGATCAAGGAGGCGATGGACGCCGAGCGTCCGAAATTCGAGGCGGGCGCGGCCAAGAACGGGGTCGACAAGAAAAAGGCCTCCGAGGTGTTCGACCTTCTGGAGAAATTCGCCAACTACGGCTTCAACAAATCCCACGCAGCGGCTTATGCGGTGGTGTCCTATTACACCGGCTGGCTGAAGGCGAACCACGCGGTCGAGTTCATGGGCGGCGTGATGAACTGCGATATTCATCTGACCGACAAGCTCGCGATCTATGCCGACGAGGTGCAGAAGAAGCTGGGGATCGAGATCATTCCGCCTTGCGTGAACCGTTCGCTCTCGACCTTTGACGTGGTCGATCAGAAGCTGGTCTACGCGCTGGGCGCGCTGAAGAATGTGGGCGTGGACGCGATGCAGATGATCGTGACCGCGCGCGGCGACGAGCCGTTCAAGGATCTGTTCGATTTCGCGCGGCGTGTCGACATGAAGCGCGTCGGTAAACGCCCGCTCGAGATGCTGGCGCGGGCCGGGGCTTTCGATCTGCTCGATCCGAACCGCAAGCGCGTCTTCGAGTCGCTGGAATCGCTGATGGCGTGGTCGGGCGCGGTGATCGAGGCGCGCGAGTCGGCGCAGGTGTCGCTCTTCGGCGAGGCGGGCGACGATCTGCCGCCGCCGCGTCTGGCCGATACCGACGACTGGCTGCCGGGCGAGCGTCTGGCCGAGGAACACAAAGCCATCGGCTTCTACCTCTCGGGCCACCCGATCGAGGATTACCTGCCCGCGCTCAAGCGCAAGAAGGTGCTGAGCTGGGAAGAGGTGCAGCAAAAGGCCGTGGGCGGTCCCTTCGTCACCAAGATCGCGGGCGAGGTCGCCTCGGTGCGCGAGAAGAAATCCGCCAAGGGCAACCGCTTCGCCTTCGTCGCGCTGTCGGATGCCTCGGGCCCCTACGAGGTGGCTTTCTGGTCGGAGGCGCTGGAAGCCTGCCGCGACGTGCTGGAAACCGGTAACCTTCTGGTGCTGACCGTGAAGGTCGAGGTGGATGGCGAGTCGGTGCGCATGGTCGCCAACGCGGCGCAGACCGTGGACAAGGCGACGGCGGATGCGGGCTCCTCCGGGCTGCTGGTGCATATCGACGACAATGATGCGGTCGCCTCGGTGGCGAGCCTCGTCGAGCGGGTCGCCCGCGAAGGGAAGGTCCATTCGCGCGGGCCGATCAGCTTCATGGTCTATGACAACGAGCGCGGCTGCCGCTACAAGATCACCGCGATGCCCGAGGCGCCGGTCAATGCGCAGGTGAAAGGAGCGCTGCGCAGCCTGCGCGGGGTCAGCGAGGTCGAAGAGGTCTGAGCCTCACAGGCTGCGCGCCACCCATGCCAGCCGCAGCGTGATCGCGGCGGCCAGGGCGGTGGCGAACTCGCCCCAGCGCAACAGTGCCACGCCGCGCAGCAGATCGGGCTCGTTGATCCCGTCGCGCACCGCACCGGAGATCATGCCCATCTCCAGCCACGCGGCCGCACCCAGCAGCCCTGTTGCGAGGAAACTCAACGAAACCAGAAACATCGTCTGCCGATGGGCGCGCGTCTGCCAGATCAGCGCGCTCATCAGCGGCACGGCGAAGAAGACCTGCATCGCGAGGATGCCGCTTCCCTGCCACAGCTCGAACCGATCGATCGTCGAACGGAGGTCGATGCCCGGGGGCCAGACCAGCAAAGCGGTGTAGATGAGCGCCTGCGCGCTCACGAAAACACCGTTCAGGCCCCAGAGCGCCGCGTCCATTACCAGTGCGGTGGTTTCTGATCGGCCAGAGGGATAGAGCCGCCGCTGTCATATTCGCGCTCGGCCTCGCGCTCCATCAGCAGGCCCAGATGCCGCTCCAGCCGTTCGATCTGACGGGCCTGCGCGACGATGACATCGGACAACTCGTCCACCGTTTGCGTCAGATAGGCGATCTGTTCTTCCGCCCGTTCGAGCCGTTCCTGCATCTGCCGTTCCTATTGCTTGCCGGGGCCTGCCCCTTGGGCTACACCCTCGCGCGAGATAAGATCAGGTGCAAGCCGATGGCGAAACAGAAAAAGCAGCCCCGTCCCAAGGCCGAGACCCCGAAGGGCTTCCGCGACTATTTCGGCACGGAGGTGACCGAGCGCGCCGATATGCTGGCGAAGATCGCGGAGGTCTATCGCACGCATGGCTTCGAGGCGCTGGAAACCTCGGCCATCGAGACGGTCGAGGCACTGGGCAAATATCTCCCCGATGTGGACCGCCCGAATGCGGGGGTCTTCGCCTGGCAGGAGGAAGACGACGGCAAGTGGCTGGCGCTGCGCTACGACATGACGGCGCCGCTGGCCCGCGTCGCGGCGCAATACCGCAACGATCTGCCGACACCCTATCGTCGCTTCACGATGGGGCCCGTCTGGCGCAACGAAAAGCCCGGCCCGGGCCGGTTCCGCCAGTTCTATCAATGCGATGCCGATACCGTGGGCGCGCCCTCGGTGGCCGCCGATGCCGAGATTTGCGGGATGCTTTCGGACGCGCTGGAAGCCGTCGGCATTCCGCGCGGCGACTACGTGGTGCGCGTGAATAACCGCAAGGTTCTGAACGGTGTGATGGAAGTGGCGGGCGTTCTCGACCCCGCCGATCCGGCCAAGTTCGAGGAAGAGCGCGGCATCGTTCTGCGGGCCATCGACAAGTTCGACAAGTTCGGCGAGGAGGGCGTGCGCCTTCTGATGGGCGAGGGGCGTCTGGACGACTCCGGCGACTTCACCAAGGGCGCGGGGCTGTCCGAGGCACAGGCCGATACGGTCATGGGCTTCATGGAGGCCAAGCGCAAAGACAACGCCACCACCGTCGCGCGGCTGCGCGAGCTGGTCGAAGGCTCTGCGCTGGGTGCGGAAGGCGTGGATGAACTGGAGCAGATCGCGTCGCTTCTCGACGCGCAGGGCTACGGTCCCGACCGCATCGTGATCGATCCGTCGGTCGTGAGGGGGCTGGGCTATTATACCGGCCCGGTTTTCGAAGCCGAACTGACCTTCGAGATCACCGACGAAAAGGGCCGACCGCGGCAATTCGGCTCGGTCGCAGGTGGCGGGCGCTATGACGATCTGGTCAAGCGCTTCACCGGTCAGGTCGTTCCTGCCACCGGCGTCTCGATCGGCGTCGACCGCCTTCTGGCCGCGCTGCGCGCCAAGGGCCGCATCGGCGGCTCTGCTCAGGGCCCGGTCGTCGTGACCGTGATGGATCGCGACCGGATGGCAGAATACATGGCGCTGGCGTCGACGCTGCGCGGGGCAGGGCTGCGCGCCGAGGTCTATCTGGGCAACCCGAAGAACTTCGGCAACCAGTTGAAATATGCCGATAAACGCGAAAGCCCGGTGGCGATCATCCAAGGCTCGGACGAGGCCGAGCGCGGCGTCGTCCAGATCAAGGATTTGATCCTCGGCGCGAAGATCGCGCAGGACGCGACGGTTGAAGAATGGAAATCCCAACCGGCGCAATTCGAGGTTCCGACCGGGGAAATGGTCGCAAAAGTGCAAGAAATTCTTGCGCGCTATGGGGCCGAGTGATGGCGGACAAGGCGCAAGCGCGGGCACAGGCAGGCCGTCTGCTGGAGCAATTCCTCAAAGCGGGTGCGGTCGAGGTCACGCCCGATATCCTGCAACCCGCCGAGGCGCTTCTCGACCTTTACGGCGAGGATATCCGCGCCCGCGCCTATGTCACCGCCGACCCGCTGCGCGGCGAGATGATGCTGCGCCCGGATTTCACCGTGCCGGTCGTGCAGGAGCATATGGCCAATGGCGCCGAGCCTGCGCGCTACGCCTATGCGGGCGAGATTTTCCGCCGTCAGGATCATCGCGGCGCCGCGCGCGCCCATGAGTATTTTCAGGCCGGGTTCGAGATTTTCGACCGCGCCGACCCGGAAGCTGCCGATGCCGAGGTCTTCGTGCTGTTCTCGGGGCTTCTCGCCAAGCTGAACCTGTCTGCCACGATCGGGGATATGGGGCTGCTGCGCGCCGCCGTCGACGGGCTGGACACGATGCCCGAGCGCAAGGCCGCGCTCGCCCGCCATATCTGGCGCCCCAAGCGGTTCCAGCATCTGCTCGCGCGTTATTCGGGTCAGGTCGAGGTGCCCAAAGCCCGCGCCGATCTGCTGAGCGGCCAACGCTCCGGCGCGCCTTGGATCGGGCTGCGCTCGCGCGAAGAGATGGAGGCGCGGATCGCCACGCTCGCCGCCGATGCCGCTGCTGCGCCGATCCCGACCGACGCGGTCGCCGCGATGGGCAAGCTCGCCGAGCTGCGCTGCGCCGCCGATCAGGCGCCTGCCGCGCTGCGCGCTCTCGGCATCCAAGCGATCGAACCCGCCATCGCGCGGCTCGAAAAGCGGCTCGACGCGCTTGCCACCCGCGACATCGACCTCGCTGCGATCAATTTCGACGCGAGCCACGGTCGCTCGACCATGGAATACTACGACGGCTTTGTCTTTACCTTCACCGCCGCCGATCCGGCACTTCCGCCGGTCGCCTCCGGAGGACGCTACGACGCGCTGACCCGGCAATTGGGGCAGGGGCGCGAAATCCCCGCCGTGGGCGGCGTGATCCGTGCAGGGTTGATGGCCGATCTGGAGGCGCAAGCATGATCAAACTCGGCGTGCCCTCCAAAGGGCGTCTGATGGAGAAGACCTTCGACTGGTTCGCGGAGCGCGGCATCACGCTAAAGCGCACCGGGTCCGAGCGTGAATATGCCGGCGCGGTCGAAGGGGCGGACGGCGTGCAACTCGTGCTCCTGTCGGCCGGAGAGATTCCGCGCGAACTGGCGGCGGGGCGTATCCATCTGGGCGTCACCGGCTCCGATCTCGTGCGCGAGAAGCTCGCCGATTGGGAAAGCCAGGTCGCCGATCTCGCGCCGATGGGCTTCGGCCATGCCGATCTGATCATTGCGGTGCCGGACTGCTGGTCGGACGTGGACAGCCTCGAAGACCTCGACGCCGCCGCCCACCGCTTCCGCGCCACCCACGGCTTCCGCCTGCGGATCGCCACCAAATATCACCGGCTGGTGCGTGAATTCCTGACCCGCGAAGGCGTAGCCGACTGGCAGCTTGTCGACAGCCAAGGC
Source organism: Thioclava sp. F1Mire-8 (assembly GCF_002213165.1). Taxonomy (NCBI): domain Bacteria; kingdom Pseudomonadati; phylum Pseudomonadota; class Alphaproteobacteria; order Rhodobacterales; family Paracoccaceae; genus Thioclava; species Thioclava sp. F1Mire-8. The sequence continues at coordinate 490,602 of NZ_NBNY01000002.1, forward strand.
GCGACCGAGGGGACCATCGCGAACCTCACTGCCGAGGCCGTGGCCGACATCACCTCCAGCGGTGAGACGCTGCGCGCGAACCACCTGAAGATCCTCTCAGACGGGTTGATCCACCAGTCTCAGGCGACGCTGTTCGCATCGCGCGCCGCCGACTGGTCTGGCAAGGAAACCCGCCTCGCGGATCTCGCGAAGCAGATCGGTCTCGACGCGCCCGCGCTCTGATCTTCTTCTTGGCGTAAATATACCGGGGGATGAGTCGGGATCAGCAAGGACGCCCTGTCGAACGTCCGAAGCGCACGCGAAGGGCACGAGAGCGGTGCAGCGCCCCCTGCGCTCAATAGCCGCGCGAGCGATCCACGAGATAGAGGAACGGCTCGCCCGCCTCGCCCCTCCGGATATTTTCGGCAATCACCTCGGAGGCGGTCTCGGCCCGGCTCTCGGCGGCGATATGGGGCGTCACCGTCACCTGCGGATGCGCCCAATAGGGGTGCTCGGGGGGCAGAGGCTCGACGCGGAACACATCGAGCGTCGCGTGGCCGATCTGGCCGCGATCCAGCGCCGCTAGCAGCGCGTCATCGTCGATCAGCGTCCCGCGGCCCGGATTGACGAGCCGTGCGCCTTTCGGCATCTGCGCCAGCGTGTCCGCGTTCAGAAGGTTGGTGGTTTCGGGCGTGTCGGGCAGGATCGAGACGAGAATCTCGGCGCGCGACAGCGCCTCCGCTAGCCCATCGTCGCCGCTCAGGCAGGTTATCCCGGGGATGTCCTTCCGCGTCCGGCTCCAGCCCGTGACGGCAAAGCCCGGCCCCGCCAGCGCTTCGGCGCAGGCTTTGCCCAACGCTCCCAAACCCAGCATCACCACCGAGCGGTCGCGCGCCAAGGGCGGCACGCCGTCGTCATGACGCCAGACGCCGTCCTGCTGGGCCAGTGTCGCGTCAATTCCGAGGTGATAGCGCAGCACATGGCCGGTCACGTACTCGACCATGCCGCGCTCCAGCCCCGCATCCACCATCCGACACAGCGGCTGGGTCAGGGTGTCGTTGCCCACGACACGCTCCACCCCGGCCCAGAGATTCAGTACGGCTTTCGCGCCGGTATAGGCGGTGAAATCCTGCACCGGGCCTTGCGGTGAATAGACGACATAGTCGATCTGAGCCGGGTCGCTCTCGTCGGGCTGCACGATCTGCGCCTCGACGCCGGTCGCGGCGATCGCCTCGGTCAGCGGGGTTTCGTAACGGCCCCAGTTCTCGGGCTTGTCGGCGAAAAGGACGCGGATCATCTTTGCCTCGGTCTATGGATATGGGCGCTTTGCACCAACCCGAAGGCGGCAAGCAGGATCATCATCGCGGTGCCGCCGTAACTCACCAGTGGCAGGGGCACACCCACGACGGGCATCAGCCCCATCACCATCGCCATGTTGATCGCGAAGAAGAAGAAGAACGTTCCCGCGACCCCGAAACTGAGGAGTGAGGCGAAGCGGTCCTTCGTTGCCATCGCGGTATAGAGGGCGAAGCCGATGATCCCGGTGTAAAGCATCAGCAAGCCGAAGGCGCCGACGAAGCCGAACTCCTCGGCGAGCGTGGTGAAGATGAAGTCGGTGTGCTTCTCCGGCAGGAAGTTCAGCCGCGATTGCGTGCCCTGCATGAAGCCGCGCCCCGACCAGCCACCCGAGCCGAGCGCGATCTGCGCCTGCATGATGTTGTAGCCCGCGCCAAGCGGGTCCGAGCCAGGATCGAGGAAGGTGTCGATGCGCTTGTATTGGTAGTCGTGCAGTAGCTGGTATTCCGTGCCCCGGCTTTCCATCACGCCGAAGACCAACCCCACGACCAGCGCGATTACGGTGCCAAAATACCAAAACGACACCCCGGCCGCGAACATCACGAAGGCCCCGCCCAGCACCAGCATGACGGCGGTGCCGAGGTCGGGCTGGGCAAGCACGAGGAAGGTGGGCGCGAGAATGATCACCGCCGGGATGAAGACCCAGAGCGGGCGCGAGACCTTCTCGACAGGCAGCCAATCGTAATAGGCGGCGAGGAGCATCACGAGGGTGATCTTCATCAACTCGGAAGGCTGGATGCGCAGCGGGCCGATCTCCAGCCAGCGCTGTGCGCCCATACCGATTGCGCCGAAGAATTCCACCGCAACCAGCAACAGAAGCGCCACGAAATAGGCCAAGGCCGAGACGTTGCGCCAGAACCATACTGGAACGAAGGCCACGGTGAACATCGCGATCATGCCGAGCGCGAAACGCTTCATCTGCGGTTCGGCCCAGGTGTGGATATTGCCACCCGCAACTGAGTAGAGCATCAGGAAGCCGGCGCAGGCGACCGCCGTCAGCAGGATCACCAGCGGCCAGTTCAGGTAGAAGATCTTGCGCCAGCCGACCGGGACGGTCTTTAGGTTGCTCTCGAGATAACTCATGCGCGCGATCGCTCCTGCGGCTTCTGCACGGTGTCGGGATCGACGAGATCGAGCGTTTCGTTCAGCTCCTTGGCCTTCGCGCGGGCGAAGGACGGATAGGCATCGTCCGGGGGCAGGCCGCCCGCCAGCGCGAACAGCAACACGTCGCGCGCGATCGGGGCTGCTGCCGTCGAACCGCCCGAGCCGTGTTCCACCACAACCGAGACGGCGTAGCGCGGATTGTCGACGGGGGCGAAGGCCACGAAGAGCGCGTGGTCGCGGCGGTTCCACGGCAGTTGGTCGTTGCGGATCACGCCACGGGCGCGCTCGGCCTTGGTGATGTTGCGGACCTGGGAGGTGCCGGTCTTGCCCGCCATCTTCCATTCCTTCATCGCGATGCGCGACCCGCGCGCGGTGCCGCGCGAGGAGTTCACCACTGCGGTCATGCCTTTGCGCACGCTGTCGAGATAGGCTTTCTCCACGCCGAGATCGTCGGTGACGCGGATCGGTTGCTCCACCCCGTCACGGGCGCGGATCAGGCGCGGCTCTACCTTCCGACCCGAGGCGATGCGCGCCGCCATTATCGCGAGATGCATCGGCGAGGCCAGAACATAGCCCTGACCGATCGCCGCGTTCGCGGTGTCGCCGATCAGCCAGTCCTTGCCGTAGCGCTCCTGCTTCCATTCCTTGGTCGGGGCCACGCCCTCTTTCACCGCGGACATCGGCAGGTCGGGCCGGACGCCCACGCCCAGGCGCTTGGCCATGTCGCTCATCTTGTCGATGCCGACGCGCTGCGAAAGCTCGTAGTAATAGACGTCGCAGGACTGCTCCATGCTCTTGGTCATGTTCACATGGCCGTGGCCGGCGCCCTTCCAGCAGTGGAAGCGACGGCCCGCGATTTCGACATAGCCGGGGCACCAGATGGTTTCCTCCGGCGTCACCAGCCCTGCCTCGAGCGCGGCAAGTGCGGTGACCATCTTGTAGGTCGAGCCCGGAGGGTAAAGACCCTGGACGGTCTTGTCGGCGAGCGGCCGATGGTCGTCCTGCGTGAGGCGCTGGTAATCTGCGACGGAGATGCCGCGCACGAAGAGGTTGGGATCGAAGCTGGGCGCGGAGGCGCAGGCCAGCACGTCGCCATTGGTCACATCCATCACCACGGTCGCGGCGGATTCGTTCTCCAACCGCTGCAGCGCGTAGTTCTGCAGTCGATAGTCGAGCGTCAGTTGCAGATTCTCGCCCGGCTTGCCGGGCTCGCGCGAGAGTTCACGCATCTCGCGCCCGGCGGAGTTCACCTCGACGCGGCGCTGGCCGGCCTGACCGCGCAGAACGCTTTCCTCTTTCGACTCGATGCCGGTCTTGCCGAGCTGGAATTTCGGGATCAGCAGCAGCGGATCGGGGTCTTCCATCTTGCTCAGATCGTAATCCGAGACCGGGCCGACATAGCCGATCACATGGCCAAAATCCTCGCGGCGCGGATAGAGGCGCGACAGGCCGACATCGGGGCTGACACCGGGCAGCGAGGGGCCGTTCACCGCGACGCGCGAGAACTCGTCCCATGTCAGGCGGTCGGCCACCGTGACCGGCGTCGTCGGCGGGCGGCGGCGGATATCGTGCAGGATGTCTTTCGTATCGCCATCGGTAATCGGGATCAGACGGCGCAGCGCAGCGAGCGTCGCATCGACGTCGTCTGTATCCTCGCGCGTGATCGTGACGCGGTAATTCTGCTCATTACCGGCCAGAAGCACACCGTTGCGGTCGAAGATCAGCCCGCGCGCGGGCGGGATCAGCCGGATTTTCACCGAGTTGCCCTCGGCCAGCAGCCGGTATTGCTTGGCGTCTTCGAGCTGCATCTTGCGCATCCGCGCCGCGAGCACGGCCACGACCGCCGCCTGCGCGCCGCCCAAGAGCAAGCCGCGCCGCGTGATGCGGCGGGTGCTGACTTCGGTCTCTTTCGGGGATCGTCTCATTCTGGGCCCCCTCACATTCGATGTCCGTAGGCGTCGACCTCGCCCGGCGCCGCGCGGCGCAGGCCGAAGGCCACGCGCGACACCAGCACAACCACCGGATAGGCGGCCAGCGTCACCAGCATCTGGAACAGCTCCAGCCCGAGGCTTGGCTGATCGACCATCGTGACAAGCAGGACGATGCGCTTCACCGACACCATAGCGAGCAGCACGCCCGCGACCAACGCCCATTCCAGCGCGAAGGGCAGATCGCGCAGGCTTTGTTCGCGGCGGCGCAGGAATTCGGTCGCGCCGAGGACGATCAGCGTCCAAAGTCCGATGGGCCGCCAGAACATGATGTCTTCAAGCAGAAAAACCAGAACGATCAGCAGGGCCGGGGCGTATTCGGGACGCCGCAGCACCCAGGCCAGCGTCAGCGCCAAGGTTAGGTCGGGGCCCGGCAGGCCGCCCGGCGAATGGTCGACCGGCATCAGGCGCACGAAGATCAGTACGAGGCCGATCACGACGAAAAGCGTGCGGTAGCTGACGCGGCGGCGGGTGATGGGGTCGATCATTGGCTGCCCCCGTTTCCGCCCTCCGACCCACCATCGGGTTCGAGTGCGCCCGCGGCGGCCTCGGCGCGCGCCTTCTCGGCCGCTTCCTGTTCGATGACTTTCGGGTCGGGCGCGATCAGCCCGCCCGCGTTCTCGATCCGCTCGGCCGGGTGCGAGCGCAACACGCGCAGGAAATCGAGCCGTTCGTAATCGGCGGCGAGGCGCACGCGCAGCCGCTTGTCGCGGCCCTGGAAGACCTGACCGACCAGCAGCCCCGCCGGGAAGACCCCGCCATCGCCCGAGGAGATCACGCGGTCGCCTGGGCGCACGCGGTCGGGATGTTCGAGGAAATCCACGAACGGGTAGGGGGAGTTGTCGCCCGCAAGGATCGCGTTCTGCCCCGAGGCCGGGATCGTAACCGGGATGCGGCTCGAGGCGTCGGTCAGCAGCAGCACCCGCGAGGTCGAGGAGCCCACGCCCGAGATTCGCCCCACGAGGCCCAGCCCATCCATCGTGGCCCAGCCATCAACAATGCCGTCGCGCTTGCCGACATTCAGCAGCACCGATTTCCGGAACGGCGAGCCGCTATCGGCCAGCACACGCCCCGACACAGAGGTGAGTTTCGGGTCGAGCCGCACCTTGTTCTGGGCAAGCAGCTTGGCGTTCTGCTGCTCCAGCTGAACGGCGGCTTCCTTCCACGCCTTCATCTGTTGCAGCTCGCGGCGCAACTCCTGGTTCTGCTCGTAGATGCGGGAATAGGACTGGAAGCCCTCGACCATGTCGGTGAGCTTGGTGACCGGGGCCATCACCCAATCGAAGCTGGGCACGAAGCGATCCACGAGGGCAGAGCGGAACCGCTCCATCCGCGGGCTGTCGATGCGCCAGACCAGGAAGAGAGCCAGTAGCACGACGACAAGAACCGCAACGCCCAGTCGGCGCAGCGGTCCGATATAGTCCTGATCGTCGCGATTTCTGGCCAAATCCGTCTCCGGTCAGATCACTGGCCGGGCGTGGTGCAATCCCGGGCCCGGCTCAGCTGTCGTAGTCAATGACGTGGCGAAGCTGCTTTTCATATTCAAGCGCCTTGCCGGTGCCGAGCGCAACACAGTTGAGCGACTGATCGGCGATCGAAATCGAAAGGCCGGTCTGCTCGCGCAGCGCCAGATCCAGTTCGCCCAGAAGCGCACCGCCCCCCGTCAGCATCACGCCACGGTCGACGATGTCGGCGGCGAGGTCGGGCGGGGTGGTTTCGAGCGCCTGCATCACCGCGTCGCAAATCGACTGGACCGGCTCGGACAGCGCCTCGGCGACCTGGGCCTGCGTGATCTCGGTTTCCTTCGGCACGCCGTTCAACAAGTCGCGGCCGCGCACGTGAAGGCTCATGCCGCGCCCGTCATCGGGCATCCGCGCGGTACCGATCGTGGTCTTGATCCGCTCGGCGGTGGATTCGCCCACAAGAAGGTTCTGGTTGCGGCGCAGGTAGGAGATGATCGCCTCGTCCATACGGTCGCCGCCCACGCGCACCGAGCGCGCATAGACGATGTCGCCCAGCGAAAGGACCGCGACCTCGGTCGTGCCGCCGCCGATATCGACCACCATCGAACCCGTGGGGTCGGTGATCGGCATGCCCGCACCGATGGCGGCCGCGATCGGCTCTGCAATCAGGCCGGCGCGGCGCGCACCTGCCGAGAGAACCGACTGACGGATCGCGCGCTTCTCCACCGGGGTCGCGCCATGCGGAACGCAGACGATGATCTTCGGCTTCGAGAAGGTCGAGCGCTTGTGCACCTTGCGGATGAAATGCTTGATCATTTCCTCGGCGCTGTCGAAATCCGCGATGACGCCGTCGCGCATCGGGCGGATCGCCTCGATAGAGCCGGGGGTCCGGCCGAGCATCAGCTTGGCGTCTTCACCGACCGCCAGCACCTGCTTCTTGCCGTCCTTGACGTGATAGGCGACCACCGAGGGCTCGTTCAGCACGATCCCTTTGCCTTTGACATAGACCAGCGTGTTCGCCGTCCCGAGGTCGATCGCCATGTCCGAGGAGAAGATCCCACCAACCATATTACGCCTGTCCCATCCCAAATTTCTTAGAAATACCGCGACTCGCGCCAAGCCACGGCCCGCGCCTCGTATAGTCAAAGCGGCCCTTACGGGGAAGCGGATTTGCGCCGTAGGCGAAGCCCCCTTGCGGTTATCCGCTGAGGTAAGGCCAAGCGATTGACCTTTTTCAACATTTCGGGCGGATTTCCCCGCGGAAATGCGCTTGAAATTGCAGATATGCGATGCGTCACGAAATCGTGCTGAAAACGGGAAAATCGCGCCGGGTCGACATGAAAACGGGCAGCCGTTCTCGGGCTGCCCGAAAGCTGTGCAACTGGCGGTGGGCTCAGAGCTTGTAGCTCACCGTTTTCACGTCCGCGTCGGGCGCGGTTTTCTGGCTGCGGAAGCGCAGGCGGTTGAGTGCGCCGACATAGGCCTTCACGCTCGCGAGGATCGTGTCGGTGTCCGACGCGGCGCCGGTGCCGATCCGCCCATCTTCCTCGAGGCGCACCGAAACGGTCGCCTGCGCGTCGGTGCCTTCGGTGACCGCGTGCACCTGATAGAGCTTCAGCTTCGCGTGCGTCGGATAGATTTCCTTGACGCAGTTGAAGACCGCGTCGACCGGGCCGTCGCCCTGGCACTTGCTGGATTTTTCCTCACCATCGACGAGCATCTTCAGCTCGGCTTCCTGACCGTCCGAGCCACAGACCACGCGCAGCCATTTGACCTGCAGGTAGTCGTCGGCGGTGTTCGCGGCGCTGTCGGTCATCAGCGCGATCAGGTCCTCGTCGTAGATTTCCTTCTTGCGGTCGGCCAGCGCCTTGAAGCGGACGAAGACGTCCTTGAGCTGGTTATCGCCCAGCTCGTAGCCGAGATCCTTGAGTTTGGCGCGCAGCGCGGCGCGGCCCGAATGCTTGCCCATCGCGATATTCGCCTCGTTGAGGCCGATATCGGCGGGCTTCATGATCTCGAAGGTTTCGACGTTCTTCAGCACGCCATCCTGGTGGATGCCGCTTTCGTGCAGGAAGGCGTTCTTGCCGACGATCGCCTTGTTGAACTGCACCGGGAAGCCCGACACCTGCGCCACGCGGCGCGAGATGTTCATGATCTTCGTCGTGTCTATATGGGTCTGGTAGGGCATGATGTCCTGACGAACCTTCATCGCCATCACCACCTCTTCGAGCGCGGTGTTGCCCGCGCGCTCACCCAGACCGTTTATCGTGCATTCGATCTGGCGCGCGCCTGCATCGACCGCGGCCAGCGCGTTCGCCGTCGCCATGCCCAGATCGTTGTGGCAGTGCGTCGCGAAGATGATCTCGTCGGCGCCCGGCACCCGCTCGAGCAGCATCCGGATCAGGTCGGCGGATTCGACCGGCGCGGTATAGCCCACCGTGTCGGGGATGTTGATCGTGGTGGCGCCCGCCTTGATCGCGATCTCGACGACGCGGCAGAGATAGTCATGCTCGGTCCGGGTCGCATCCATCGGCGACCACTGCACGTTGTCGCACAGGTTGCGCGCGTGGCTGACGGTCTCGTGGATGACGTCGGCCATCTCGTCCATCGTCAGGTTCGGGATCGCGCGGTGCAGCGGCGAGGTGCCGATGAAGGTGTGGATGCGCGGCGATTTCGCGTGCTGCACGGCTTCCCAGCAGCGGTCGATATCGGGCAGCTTGGCGCGGGCGAGCCCGCAAATCGTCGAGAACTTTGCGCGTTTCGCTATATCGCTGACGGCTTCGAAATCGCCCTCGGAGGCGATCGGGAAGCCGGCCTCGATGATATCCACGCCCATTTCGTCGAGCAGATCGGCGATCTCGAGCTTCTCGTCATGGGTCATCGTCGCACCCGGCGATTGCTCGCCGTCACGCAGGGTCGTGTCGAAAATCAGAACGCGGTTTTTGTCGATCATGGTCTGGGCCATCTGCTAGTCTCTTTCGTCTTGGCTCTTAGCGTTACTTGGGCCCGAAGGCCAGCATTGCGCGGTGGCTTTCGGGAGTTGTCCGGGCGCTGGCTACCCCTGAGCGTTCGCGCCCGAAGGCACGCTCAGAGGCTGCTAAGAAGAAGGAGACCACGGGGCATCGCGCCTTGGGCGAGCGCCCCGGCTGCGGTGAGTTGAATATGCTTAACCCGTGTCATGAGGGGCACTATAGGCGCCAAGTGATAAATGAAAAGCAAAAAAGGAACCGCTGGAGGCGGGGCCGCGTAGCCTTTGGGCGCATATAACGGAGGCGACAGTGGCAGGTCAGGCAATCGTGATCGGAGATACGGGCGGGATCGGCGCGGCGATCCAGGCGGAGCTGGAGGCGCGCGGCTTCGCGGTGACGGGGCTGTCGCGGTCGCGCGACGCGTTCGATGTCACGGATGAACGCGCGGTCGAGGCGGGGCTGCGCGGGATCGACGAGCCGGTCGATCTGATCTTCGTGGCCTCGGGCGCGCTCGGTACGCCGGAAAAGGCCTTGTCGCATCTGACCCCCGAGGAATTGCAGAGCCAGTTCGCCGTGAACGCGATGGGTCCGGCGCTGGTCTTGAAACATGCAGCCCGCCTTCTGCCCCGGGACAAGCCCGCACGGTTCGCGGCGCTTTCGGCGCGGGTCGGCTCGATCGGCGATAACGGTTTGGGCGGTTGGTATAGCTATCGGACCTCGAAAGCGGCCCTGAACCAGCTGCTGCATGGCGCGGCGATCGAGCTGGGGCGCTCTCACAAGCAGCTCGTGATCGCGGCGCTGCATCCGGGCACGGTAGACACCCCCTTTACCGCCGATTACCCGCGCGACAAGCTCGCCCCCGAAGACGCCGCGCGCCGGTTGCTGGATGTGTTGGGCGCGCTGACCCCCGCGCAATCGGGCGGCTTTTACGACTACGCAGGCAAGGAGATTCCATGGTAACCCGAAACGCCATCGTCACCGGCGCCGCGCGCGGCATTGGTCGCGCCATCACCGAGGCGCTGCTGGATCGCGGCTGGCAGGTCGCGGCGCTCGATCTGGATATCGGCCCGCTGGAGGCACGCGAAGGCTTGCAGGCGATCCGCTGTGATTTGGGGAGCGAAGACGATGTTCGGTCTGCGGTCGCCGAGGCCGGGTTCGAGACGCTCGATCTGCTGTTGAACAATGGTGGGCCGGCCGATCCCGAATGCGGACCGTTGGAGGAGCTGACGCTGGAGGCGTGGCACAAGTGGATCGACCCGCATCTGACCGGGACGTTCCTGATGGCGCGCGAGGCTTTGCCCGCCTTGCGCAAGGGCCGGGGGGCAGTGGTCAACATGGCCTCGACGCGCGCGCTGCAATCCGAGCCCGATACCTTCGCCTATGCGGCGGCGAAGGGCGGCGTCACGTCGCTGACCCATGCGATGGCGGTGAGCCTTGGGCCGGAGGTGCGGGTCAACGCGATCGCGCCCGGCTGGATCAATTCGAGCGGCGAGCCCTTGGGCGAAGCGGATCACGCGCAGCATCCCGTGGGCCGTGTGGGTGAGCCGAGAGACATTGCCGAGGCCGTGCTCTACCTCGCGGATGCGGGCTTCGTGACGGGGCAGGTGCTGGTCGTCGATGGCGGCATGACCCGGAAGATGATCTATGACTAAGCTGATCGCGGTGCTGGGCGATCAGCTGAGCCATGACGGCGCGGCTTTGCGCTGCGGCGACAAGAGCGCGGACGTGGTCGTGATGGCCGAGGTGCGCGAGGAAGCGACCTATACCGGCCATCACAAGCAGAAGCTGGCGCTGACCTTCGCCGCGATGCGCCGCTTCGCCGACGAGTTGGAGCGCGATGGCTGGCAGGTCCGCTACACCAAGCTGACCGATGACGACAACGCGGGCTCGTTGGTTGGCGAATTCGCGCGCCGCGCCGAAGAAGAGGGGGCCGACGAGGTCATCACACTCGCCCCCGGCGAATGGCGCTTGCGTCAGGCCTTCGAGAGCGCGCCGATCAAGATCCGGCAACTGCCCGACGATCGCTTTATCTGCTCTGAAAAGCGCTTCGCGGAGTGGGCCGAGGGGCGCAAGGAGCTCCGGATGGAGTGGTTCTACCGCGAGATGCGTCGCGAAACGGGGCTCTTGATGGAAGGTGACGACCCGGCGGGCGGCGAATGGAATTTTGACAAGGAGAACCGCAAGCCCGCCCAGCCCGACCTGTTCCGCGAGCCCGCGCCGACCTTCCGCAAGGATGCGCTCGTGCAGGAGGTGCTCGAGATGGTCGAGGCGGAATTTCCCGATAATTTCGGATCGCTCGACGAATTCAACTGGCCGATCAGCCGCGCGCAGGCCGAACGCGCGCTGGAGCATTTCATCGCCCACAATCTGCACGATTTCGGGACCTATCAGGACGCGATGTTGGCCGGGGACCGGCTGCTGCATCACTCGATCCTGTCGTCGAGCATCAATCTCGGGCTGCTTTCGCCGCTGGAGGTCTGCAAGGCCGCGGAAGAGGCCTACAAGGCGGGGGACGCGCCGATCAATTCGGTGGAAGGGTTCATCCGGCAGATTCTCGGTTGGCGGGAATACATGCGCGGCATTTATTTCCTCGAAGGGCCGGATTACACCTCGCGCAACGCGCTGCACCACAAGCGCGATCTGCCGTGGTTCTACTGGTCGGGCGAGACGGAGATGGCCTGCATGAAGGCCGCGATCGGGCAGACCCGCTATCTGGCCTATGCGCATCATATCCAGCGGCTGATGGTCACGGGCAATTTCGCGCTGCTGGCAGGCATCGACCCGCGCCAAGTGCAGGACTGGTATCTCGCCGTCTATATCGACGCCTATGAATGGGTGGAGGCGCCGAACACGGCGGGGATGAGCCAGTTCGCCGATGGCGGAGTGGTGGCCTCGAAACCTTACATTTCCTCGGGCGCCTATATCGACAAGATGTCCGATTACTGCGGCGGCTGCGCCTATGACGTGAAGGCGAAGGACGGGGAAAAAGCTTGCCCGTTCAACAGCCTTTACTGGCATTTCCTCGACCGGCATCGTGACCGGTTCGAGGGCAATCCGCGCATGGGGCTGGTCTATCGCAACTGGGACAAGCAGAAGACAGAGACCCGTGAGGCCAAGCTGAAGACGGCGGAGGCGCTGCTGGAGAAGCTCGACAGGGGCGAGGCCTTGTAGGGCGCTCGGCCCGGTCTCGCGTCCGGATCAGTTTGCAGACGGAGCGGATTGCGCGTCCGCTTCGTTCGCCGGGGCTGGTGGTGTCTCGGCACTGGCATCGGGCGTCGGCTGCGTCGCAGGCGCGCTGGTATCCTGGAGCTTGTCATTCGACCACTCGCCGCTCGCGACGTTCCCGGAGGCGTAGGTCATCGTGCCTTGCCCCTCGCGCTTGCCATTCGCGAAGCTGCCCTCGTAGGTGTCGCCATTGGCATAGGTTGCGCGGCCTTGCCCGTCGATCGCACCGTTGCGCCACTGGCCCTCATAAGTGAACCCGTCGGGCATGGTCAGCTTGCCGGTTCCGTCGCGCTGGCCGTTCTTGAAACCGCCCTCGTAGGTCGTGCCGTCGGCATAGCGCGCGACGCCCTGACCCTCGCGCTGCCCGTTCACCCAATCGCCCTCGTAGCTGTAGCCGTCCGGGTAGGTCATCTTGCCCTTCCCGTCATTGCGCGCGTTCTTGAACTCGCCCTCGTAGACGAGCCCGTTCGCGTAGCGCGCCGTGCCGGTGCCCTGTATGACGCCATGCGCCCAGCCGCCCTCGTAGCTGGAGCCGTCGGGATAGGTGATCTTTCCCTGACCGTCGGGCAGGTCGTTCTTGAAGCTGCCCTCGTAGACCGAGCCGTCAGGGTATTTCACCTTGCCCTGACCTTCGATTCGGCCTTCCTTCCACTGGCCCGTGTATACGTAGCCGTCCTTGCCGTGGAAGGTGCCGGTGCCGTGGCGCTTGTCGAGGAGGAACTCGCCTTCGTAAGTGTCGCCATTGGCATAGGTGACCTTGCCGGTCCCGTGACGCTTGCCGTTGACCATCTGGCCTTCATAGACGTCGCCATTGGGTTGGGTGAGCGTGCCGCGGCCGTTCATCTGGCCGGCCTTCCACTCGCCGACATAGGTCAGCCCGTCCGCCATTGTGAGCGTGCCGGTGCCGTCGCGCTGGCCATGCGCCATCTGGCCCTCGTAGGTAGAGCCGTCGGGATAGGTGATCTTGCCCATGCCTTGCTTGACGCCGCCTAGCCAGTCGCCCTCGTAGCGATAGCCGTTCGCGCTCTCGAGTGTGCCCTTGCCGTCATGCATCGCGTTGCGGAACTGGCCCTTATAGACCGAGCCGTTGGCGTAATGCGCGGTGCCGGTGCCGGTGATCTGACCGTTGAGCCAGTCGCCCTCGTAGGTGCCGCCATCGGCGAAGGTTATCTTGCCCTTGCCGTTGGGTTTGCCGTGGTCGAACTGGCCCTCGTAGACCGAGCCGTTGGGGAAGCGCGCGCGGCCCTCGCCCTTGATCTCGCCCATCACCCATTGGCCTTCGTATTCGTAGCCCGAGGGGAGCTTGTAGCTGCCGTAGCCGTCCTGCTTGCCATCGGTGAAGGTGCCCTTGTAGAGGCCGCCGTCGTCGTATTGCTTGGTGATGACCTCTTGCGCCGGCGCGATCTGCGCGGCGCATCCGATCAGAACTGCCAATGTCGCGATGCGAAGCTGCGCGCCTGCCATGGTGCCCCCTGATGGTGCTGCCTGTGCCCCGGTCTCGCGAGCGCGTGGATTCGCGCTCTGCCGGGCTTGGGGAAAGGTTAATTGCGCGGGGGTAGCCTGACAAGCGGGCAGGGCGGTCGTGTCGGGGCCGCGTAAGGGAAGGGGCGGCGAATGCAGGGCAGCCATCCCCTTTTCACCCCATCGTTTTCTGCTAAATGAGGGGGCGATAACAGCCCCGAGGACGCTTATGGCCGATCGTTTCCGCCTCACCATGGCCCAGCTCAACCCCACCGTGGGCGCGCTGGAGGCCAATGCCGAGAAGGCCTTCGCCGCATGGCAGGAGGGCAAGCGCGCAGGCGCCGACATGGTCGTGCTACCCGAGATGTTCCTGACCGGCTACCAGACGCAGGACCTGATCGCGAAGCCCGCCTTCGTGCGCGACGCGGTCGCCGCGATGGAGGCGCTGGGCGCGCGGATTTCCGATGGCCCGGCGCTGGGCATCGGCGGGCCCTACTGGACGGAGCAGGGGCAGTATAACGCCTACTGGGTCTGGAAAGACGGCGCGCTGGTCGCGCGGATGCTCAAGCACGATCTGCCGCATCACGGGATTTTCGACGAGTATCGCATCTACGATACCGGCCAGATCTCCGGGCCCTACGCGATCAACGGCGTGCGCATCGGGACGCCGATCTGCGAGGATGCGTGGCATCCGGATGTGGCCGAGACGTTGGCCGAGACCGGGGCCGAGATCCTGATCGTGCCGAACGGTTCGCCCTATCACCGCAACAAGCTCGACGTACGGATGACCCACATGGTGGCGCGCGTGGTCGAGACCGGGCTGCCGCTCGCCTATCTCAACTCGGTCGGCGGACAGGACGATCAGGTCTTCGACGGGGCGAGCTTCGTGCTGAACCGTCACGGCCAGTTGGCCGCGCAATTCGCGCCTTTCGACGAGATCATCGACCATGTCGATTTCGAGCGTGACGGTGAGGGCTGGGCCTGCGTCGCGGGCCGGGACGATCCGCAGCCCTCGGAATGGGAGCAGGACTACCGCGCCATGGTCGAAAGCCTTGGCGATTACCTGCGCAAGTCGGGCTTCTCCAAGGTCGTTCTCGGCCTGTCGGGCGGGATCGACTCCGCGCTGGTCGCGACAATCGCAGCGGACGCGCTGGGGCCGGAGGCCGTGCATTGCGTGATGCTGCCCTCGGAATACACCTCGCAGGGATCGCTCGATCACGCGGCCGATCTGGCGACGCGGCAGGGGATGCGCCTCGACACGGTGCGGATCGACGGGGCGCGCGATGCGGTCTCGGATGCGCTTGCCCATCTGATGGAGGGCACTCAGCCCGACGTGACCGAGGAAAACATCCAGTCACGCCTGCGCGGGGTCATGCTGATGGCACTGTCGAACAAGTTCGGCGAGATGCTTCTGACCACCGGCAACAAGTCCGAGATGGCCGTGGGCTATGCGACGATCTACGGCGACATGGCGGGCGGCTACAATCCAATCAAGGATCTCTACAAGACCCGCGTCTTCGAGACCTGCCGCTGGCGCAACGCCAATTACCGCGACTGGATGAAGGGCCCCGAGGGCGAGGTGATCCCGCGCGCGATCATCGACAAGCCGCCCTCCGCGGAACTACGCCCCGACCAGAAGGACGAGGACAGCCTGCCGCCCTATCCGGTACTCGATGGTATTCTCGAAGGACTGGTGGAGGGCGACGCATCGGTCGCCGATCTCGTTGCCGAAGGCTACGATCGCGACACCGTCAAGAAGGTCGAGCATCTGCTCTATATCTCGGAATGGAAGCGTCACCAGTCCGCGCCGGGCACGCGTCTCTCGAGCAAGGCCTTCTGGCTGGATCGCCGCTACCCGATCGTCAATCGCTGGCGCGACCACCACTGAGGGCCACGGTCGCGCAGCGCCTCAGTGATCGTCAAGCCACGTCAGGCGGGCGACGCGCGGCCGGGTTACGATGAAATTGTCGAACGAGATCGCGTCGTGGAAGCCCACGAAATGCTTGCTCGGGTCTTTGCCGATCGATGCGAGATAGGCCTTGTAGGCCTCGGACAGCTTGAACGGCAGGTCGTAGGCGTAGGAGGTCTCCACGATCAACGCCTGATCGCCCGCGGCGAGGATCGGAATGCGATCCGCTTCCAGGTCGAGCGCCTCCTGTGTGTAGCTTTGCGCCAACCCGGTCGCGTAGGAATCTTCCAGCTGTACCTTCTTCGCGTCGCTGCCTTCGGCAGGATCGTTGCAGGTGTGGCCCAGATCCAGCGGATCGTCCCAGCATCTCACCAACGTCACGCGAATCCAGCTGCGCGACGGGTCATTATTGCCGGTCGTGAAGTCGAACACTTTCTTGATGCCCGCGACATATTTTGGGCCGATCGGATCGCGCTCGCGCGAGATCAGGTCCGAGACCGTCACATTGGCCCGGGTCGCGGCGCCGCGGATCTTGAATACGTCATAGATTTCGATCGACAGGATCAGCCAGCCCGACAGCATAATGAAGGCCAGAAGCCCCTCGATCGGGATGGAGCCGGCTTCGTCCTTGCGGAAACGGTGGAGCAGATTGCGCAACTTTGGCATCAGCATCGCTCAGGTTCCTCCACTGCCAGCGGTTGAAGCGACCGCCGGTTCGATCACGATCGCGGTCGTTGCAACCAGAGCGTAATCGCCATCCGCGCCGACCGGCGATGCCTTCAGGAAAGCCTGGGCGATGAAGTCTTCCAGCATCATCGGTTTCTCGCGCAAACAGACCCGCACGAGAATCAGCTGATCGGGAATGGCGGCCTCCAGCGTGCCGGCAGGTGGCGGCTTGGTCACGTCCGAGAAATCCTCGCAGCGCACCGGATGGTTGGCGATGGAGGACGTCCAGTCGGTCTTGTCCACCTGAAACATCTCGACGGAAACCCGATTCATGCAGGTGCTGCCGAAGAAGCCTGCCTGTTTGCAGATTTCATGGCGCAGCGTCTTTTCGTCGATGCTGGAGTAGTTGCCGATACGGACGATGCGGCTCGTGGCTTCGGTCGCGCGGGTCAGCAGGGTCTGCTTGATGAAGATCACGCCCAGCTCGATCCCGGCGAACATGAAGAAGATCAGGAACACGATCCAGAACAGGGCGGGGATCGTCACCGCCCCGTCCTCCGCCCTCAGGAAAGCTCGCTTATGTCTCTGCCTCGATGCCATGCTCTGCGTTCCCCGGTCAGTTGGTCAGGCGCAGAGTCGAGATCTGCGTCGCGATCGAGGAAAACGCATCCGCGAGATTGGCGGAGTCGACGTCGTATTGGTAGCTCGGGCCGGAGCTGCAGTCGGCAAGTGCGGTCTTGCCGCTCTGGGGGGCATCGACGGCGACGGTAAAGACGATGATTTCCTTGTCTTTCGCGGCCTTGCAGACGTCGTGCAGGTTCTTGTCCTTCTCCGAGAACATCGAAGAGATAGCCATCTCATCGTAAATCGACGCCACGGATTCCTCCGGATCGAGGCGCTGGCGCGGCGGCAGGAGGAAGGTCTGAATTACGTATTGGAGCGACCATCCCTTGCTCCAGATCGTACGCCAGTCGATCGCGTTCAGGTCGCGGTGAACGAACTGTTTCTCCTGGTACCAGCCATACGAGCAGGATTCGCGCCCCCAGTAGTCGGTGGTGCAATAGCGTCCATAGACCCACTTCGTGGTCGTATCGCCGATCTCCTCGGGCGCATACCAATTGCGGTCGGCGAAAGAGTAATAAGGCTTTTCGCCCAGATCCTGACGTTCCTGAGAGAACCAGTACATTTTCGACATGGTCGTGTAGTCATCGTTGAACGACGTCGAACTCACCGTCGAATAAAGGCCGGAATTGCCGGTCCGATACTGCATCCGTGTGGAGAAGGAGCGCGTGTTCTGACCATCGGTCATCAGAATCATCACCTTCATCGAGCGTTCGTCGACGCTCAGCCCGGTGGCGGGATAGGGCAGGGGGCGGTCGGCCACGTCAGACGAAATCGTTCCAGCCTCGACCAGCGCCGTGGCGGCCGGTTTCGCCGACGGGTCGAGCAGCGCAAAGCCCCAGCGGGCCCCGATGTCGATCGCGGTGTCGCCGCCTGCGCGCAGCGAAGAGATCTTGTTGAGAATATCGCTCTGGTTGTCCTCGAATGCCATGATGTCGCCGTAGCTGTGCTCGTAGCAGTTCTCGCCTGAATCGCTGATGCGCTTCTGGACATACATGTTCTGGCCGACGAAATCGTAGCTCCAGCCATACATGGTGCGCTGCAACCCGGAGGTCGGCAGGCTCACGCTGTTGAAGCCCTGAAGTTGCACGTCGGCGCAGGTGTTGTAGCTGTGATCGGTCGAAAGATTATAGGCCGAGGCCAGATCGGGGCCGAGAGAGACCTGCTGGTTGTAGGGCACGATCGAGATGGAAAGGCGTCCGGCGGGCGCCCCGGGCGGTTGCACGTTGTCAAACATCTTCTTCGTGAAATTCGTCGCGGCATCGCGCAGCGATGCGATTTTCGTCACGCCGTAATAGGAGCCGGAATCGGTCTGGCCCATCGAACCGGACACGTCGAGCACCATCGAAATCTCGACATTGCCGATCGATTCCTCGGCTTGCGCGTGGGTGTTCGAGCGGAAGGATTTGACGCCGAAGCCGATCAGGTCGCCGAAGATCGTCGGCATGTCATCCTGCGCGGTCATCGACACGCGGCGATATTCCTTCTGCGCGCCCTCTTCGACTTCGGGTTGGATGTTGAGATAGTCGAGGCCGCTCGTGGAAAGGTAATCCTTTGCCACGAGCGCAGGGTCGAGCGTCTGATCCAGATTGGCTGCCGCGAGAGCGGCCCGGTCGAGCGAACTTTGGATGAGCGTACGGCGTTCGTCCTGGCGCACGAAGTCGATCGCGATGCCGCCAATGACCATCAGCACGATTAGGACCTGCAGACTGAAGATGAAGACCGCTCCATCTTCATCCTGCGCGAACCGCCCCATTCGGGCGCGCGTGTTCTCGATACGGCGTGCCAAGCCGTTCTGTCCGTATTTGTCCCTCATCCAGACCTCCTTCTCCATGTCAGTTGGCCTCGCCGCCAGCGGAGAAAACTCGCAAAAAAAACACCGAACTAAGCTCCGTAATTCCTACGGCGAAATTAAGGCAAAACCTTGTCTAACTTCATGGAATTGTTGTGCTTTAACTGTGAAATGCGACTTCCGGGGCGCCACCGTTTCCCAAAAGTGGGCCAATCGCGCGGCCCTGAGAGGGCAAGCCCTGTCTTTGGAACCGAGTCGTTTAAACTAGGTTAACTTGTCTGAAATTATGCGGTCTGCGGCTTTCGCTGACGCAAAGTTCATGGCCGCGAGTGGCGCGAAAGCTGTGGGTAGCTCTGCGCCTCCTCTCGACTCTGCCGGGCTTGGGGCCAATATAGAGGCCATGAGTTTGCCGCCCGGATTTCTCGACGAATTGCGCAGCCGTTCCTCGATCGCTCAGGTCGTGGGGCGCAAGGTCATTTGGGATATGCGCAAGTCGAACCAGGCGAAGGGCGACATGTGGGCGCCATGCCCGTTCCACCAGGAAAAATCGGCCTCGTTCCATGTCGATGATCGCAAGGGCTATTACTACTGCTTCGGCTGCCACGCGAAGGGCGACGCTCTGAGCTTCGTGCGCGAGACCGAGAATGTCAGCTTCATGGAGGCGGTGGAAATTCTCGCCCGTGAGGCCGGGATGCAGATGCCCGCCCGCGATCCGATGGCGCAGGAGAAGGCCGATCTGCGTACTGAGCTGGCCAACGTGATGGAAGAGGCGGTGAAGTATTTCCGCCTTCACCTGAACACGCAGGCCGGAAACGCCGCGCGCGACTATCTGGCCGGTCGCAGCCTGAACAA
The DNA here is from genome assembly GCF_002213165.1 of Thioclava sp. F1Mire-8. Taxonomy (NCBI): domain Bacteria; kingdom Pseudomonadati; phylum Pseudomonadota; class Alphaproteobacteria; order Rhodobacterales; family Paracoccaceae; genus Thioclava; species Thioclava sp. F1Mire-8. The sequence continues at coordinate 509,987 of NZ_NBNY01000002.1, forward strand.
ACCCGCCATCGACCGTTTCGAGATCGGCTTCGCCCCGCCCGGTTGGCAGGGGCTGCGCGATGCGCTCAAGGCGAAGGGAATTTCCGACGACCTGATCAAGGGCGCCGGCCTCGCGAAGGAGAGTCAGAAGGGGCGCGAGCCCTTCGACGTCTTCCGCAACCGTATCATCTTCCCGATCCGCGATCCGCGCGGGCGCTGCATCGCCTTCGGCGGGCGCGCGATGGATCCGAACGATCCGGCGAAATATCTCAATTCGCCCGAGACCGCGCTCTTCGACAAGGGGCGCTCGCTCTATAACCACGGTCCCGCGCGCGAAGCCTGCGGCAAGGGCGCGCCGCTCGTGGTCTGCGAAGGCTATATGGATGTGATCGCCATGGTCGAGGGTGGCTTCGGCGGGGCGGTCGCACCGCTGGGCACCGCGATCACCGAAGATCAGTTGCGCCTGATGTGGCGCATCCATGACGAGCCGATCATCGCGCTCGATGGCGATTCGGCCGGTCTGCGCGCGGCGCTGCGGGTGATCGATCTCGCCCTGCCGTTGCTGGAGGCCGGGAAGGGCGTGCGTTTCGCGATCATGCCGCCGGGGCTCGACCCCGACGACGTGATCCGCAAGCAGGGGCGCGAGGCGATGGAGACGATCCTGTCCGAGGCAAAGCCGATGGTCTCGCTGCTGTGGCAGCGCGAGACCGAGGGCAAGGTCTTCGACAGTCCCGAACGCCGCGCTGCCTTGGACAAGAGCCTGCGCGCCGCGATTTCGCGCATTCAGGATCCCTCGATCCGGGGCCATTACGGCGACGAAATAAAGCGCCTGCGTTGGGAGCTGTTTGGCACCGGTCCCCAAGGCGGTCCACAGGGGCATTCTCCGGGCGGGGCGCAGCCTTCGCGTGGCGGTTTTATCCCAGGCGGTTTCGGCTCTGGCGGCAAGCGCGGCAAAGGCCGTTTCGGTGCGCCGCCGCCTGCCTTGCCCGAGACGCGCTCCTCATTGCTCGCGACAGCGCCGAACGACGTGGCAGAGCATTTGCGCGAAGCGATGATCCTCGGCATCTGCGTCACGCATCCGGCCCTGATCGCGGAATTCGAAGCGGAACTCGAAGCCATTCCACTGCGCGATGAGACACATGACCGGCTACGACACCGGATGCTTATGCATGTGGCCGCACCCGCCCCGGAAATCGCGAAAAACCTGTACGCGGAAATGGCGGCTGACCTTGAAAAGCTGTTGAACCTGCCCCATTTGCGCTCTGCCCCCCCGGTTCGCAACGCCAAGAACCTCGATTTGGCACGCATGTGCCTGACCGAGGAATTGGCCAAGCTGGACGCCGCTCGCGCCGTGCGCGAAGAGGTCGCCGACGCTATGGAGGATCTGGCGGGGCTTGCCGACGAAGGCGTGACATGGCGTCTGGCGCAAGCAGCATCGCTGCGCCATCGCGCCGAGAGATCGAAATTGGAGGACTCCTCCGATATGGGCGAAGATCAGGCGGCGCTGTCCGCGACGCTTCAGGCCATGATCGACGGGGAAATCTGGCGTAAGAAACAATGAGCCGGATGGCAGCGGGCCTTCGGATTATGGGAAAGCGAATTGTTGCGGACACATTCAGTATCAACTTTATGTCCACAGCCCCTCGCGCCCCTGTGATTCGCCGCTGCGATTCGATACACAGACGAGATATGATTCGCTTTCGTCATAGCTTGAGCACAACCAAGCCCTGACCGAGGAGCCCACATGGCCGCCAAAGACATCGACGACAATAAATCCGACACCCCGAGCGACGACGCGACGTCCTTCGACATGAGTCAGGCCGCCGTGAAGCGGATGATCGCCGAGGCGAAGGAACGTGGGTTCATCACCTATGACCAACTCAACAAGGTGATGCCGCAAGATCAGGTCTCCGGCGACCAGATCGAGGATGTGATGTCGATGCTCTCGGAGATGGGCATCAACGTCATCGAGGCGGAAGAAGCCGACGAGGAAGAGGGCAGCAGCCAGGGCGGCCAGGTCGCGACGACCGGGTCCGGTTCGCGCGAAGTCGCGGTGTCGACCACCACCTCGGAAACGCTCGATCGCACCGATGACCCGGTACGGATGTATTTGCGCGAGATGGGCTCGGTCGAGCTGCTCTCCCGCGAGGGCGAAATCGCCATCGCCAAGCGCATCGAGGCTGGCCGCAACACGATGATTGCGGGGCTTTGCGAAAGCCCGCTGACCTTCCAGGCAATCACGATCTGGCGCGATGAACTTCTCAACGAAGAAATTCTCCTGCGCGACGTGATCGACCTCGAGACCACTTTCGGCAATTCGCTCGAAGGAGTCGAAGGCGAAGAGGAAGAGATCGAAGGGCCCGCCGTCGAGGGCGAGCCGAAATCGGACGACGACAGCGGCAAGTCGGAGCCCGAGCTCGACGCCGACGGCAACCCGATCCAGTCCGACGATGACGACGAGGATGAAGGCGCGAACCTGTCGCTCGCCGCGATGGAAGCCGCGCTGAAGCCGCGCGTTCTCGAGACGCTCGAACTGATCGCTGGTGATTACGCGCTGCTTGCCGAGATGCAGGACCTGCGGATGTCGGCGACGCTGAACGAGGATGGCTCCTTCTCGGTCACCGAGGAAGCTGCGTATCAGAAACTGCGCTCCGAGATCGTCGAACTGGTGAACTCGCTTCACCTGCACAACAACCGGATCGAAGCGCTGATCGACCAGCTCTACGGTATCAACCGCAAGATCATGTCGATCGACAGCGGAATGGTGAAGCTCGCCGATCAGGCTCGCATCAACCGTCGCGAATTCATCGAAGAGTATCGCGGCTACGAGCTCGACCCGAGCTGGTCCGAGCGGATGCAGGCAAAGTCGGGCCGCGCATGGCAGGCCCTGTTCGAGCGCTCCGCCGACAAGGTCGAAGAGCTGCGCGCCGAGATGGCTCAGGTCGGTCAGTACGTCGGTGTCGATATCTCCGAATTCCGCCGTATCGTGCAGCAGGTCCAGAAGGGCGAGAAAGAAGCCCGTCAGGCCAAGAAAGAGATGGTCGAGGCGAACCTTCGTCTCGTGATCTCGATCGCGAAGAAATACACCAACCGCGGCCTGCAATTCCTCGACCTGATCCAGGAAGGTAACATCGGCCTGATGAAGGCGGTGGACAAGTTCGAATACCGCCGCGGCTACAAGTTCTCGACCTATGCGACGTGGTGGATCCGTCAGGCGATCACCCGCTCGATCGCGGATCAGGCGCGCACCATCCGTATCCCGGTCCACATGATCGAGACGATCAACAAGCTGGTCCGCACCGGTCGCCAGATGCTCCACGAGATCGGCCGCGAGCCGACGCCGGAGGAACTGGCCGACAAGCTGCAGATGCCGCTCGAGAAGGTCCGCAAGGTAATGAAGATCGCCAAGGAGCCGATCTCCCTCGAGACGCCGATCGGCGACGAGGAAGACAGCCAGCTTGGCGATTTCATCGAGGACAAGAACGCTGTTCTGCCGCTCGACAGTGCCATTCAGGAGAACCTGAAGGAAACGACGACGCGGGTTCTGGCCTCGCTCACCCCGCGCGAGGAGCGGGTTCTGCGGATGCGCTTCGGCATCGGCATGAACACCGACCACACGCTCGAAGAGGTTGGCCAGCAGTTCTCGGTCACTCGCGAACGTATCCGACAGATCGAGGCAAAGGCACTGCGCAAGCTCAAGCATCCGAGCCGCTCGCGCAAGCTGCGCTCGTTCCTCGACCAGTAAGCCTAACCAATTTGAAGCGCCCCCGATTTCGGGGGCGTTTTCATGTCATCCGGGGGAGGGGCGTATGAAAACCTTCATGACGTTTATCGTGACCGCGCTGCTGGCTGCCGGTTCCGCTCATGCGGCCGAGCGCGCGCAATTCTACATTCCGGACAAGCCCGCGAAGCTGGTCTATCTCTTTACCTGCGAGGCGGATAGCCGAGACGAAATCGACGCGAATTGGGAAAAGGCCAAGGCGATTTTCGCCAGCGATCATCAGGCCGAGGCCGCGCGCCTCGAGACCGAGACCAAGGCGCAGCGCGAGTCCGGTCACGCCCCGAGCCAAGCGGCGATCGACGCTCATAACGTCGAATACAACACGCACAAGGCGGCAGTCGAAGCCGACCTCGCGCCGCTGGGCTGCACCATGAACGGTTTGATGTACATGCCTTGAGCTGACAGGGTCGGGTGATCGCCACTTTCGCGTCACGCAAGCAATTGCTAGGCTTGATGAAACGTCGACGGAGCCACCCATGAGCCGCCTTCTTCTGCTTACCCCTCTCGTTCTCGCCGCGTGTCAGGTCGGCACGATGCAACCGGGCGCGCCGCGCATGGATCAAGCGGGCACCTGTTTCCTCTACGTGCAGGAAGAGGGTGGCGGCACCTATTCGGTGGTGTCCGGGGTGGGGGATGGAACGCCGCAGCCCAAGTCCATGGTCAAGCGCGGCCTCAGTGCATCCGAGGCAGACGCCGTCTGGGCAAAGGAGCGCAAGATCATGAAAATCAATCCCGAATGCCTCGCGATCGTCGCGACCGATCGGTCCGAGGCGCGTCCGGCGCCGAAAAGCTGATGCATCATCGGTTCGAGATCGCGACGACGGGCCCGGGTCTTTACGAGTTCACGCGCGACGTCGCGGCTTGGGTCGCGCGGGCCGATGCGGAGGAGGCGTTGCTCACGCTGTTCATCCGCCACACCTCGGCGAGCCTCGCGATCCAGGAGAATGCCGATCCGGAGGTCCGCACGGATCTGACCGAATTCTTTCATCGGCTGGTGCCGCCCTCGACCGACCCGAGCATGTCCTACCTCACCCATACCTATGAGGGCCCGGACGATATGCCGGCGCATATCAAGTCGGTGCTTCTGCCCGTAAGCTTGCAGATTCCCGTCATTTCCGGGCGTATGACGCTCGGTACGTGGCAGGGAATTTACCTTTTCGAACATCGAAGCCGTGCGCACCGTCGCGAGGTCATGGCGCTCCTGCGCTGAGTCTCATTCGCCACAGCCTGCCGCCACATCTGGGGGCGGCAGATTTTTCCTACCCAAACGATCGACGCTAGGCTAAGGTCTTGTGGATAAGGGGGGCATGCAGACCCTATCGTGAGGCGGGACAACGAACGGGGGAAAGCGAATGCGCTGCCCATTTTGCGGAAATGTCGATACTCAGGTGAAGGATAGCCGCCCGGCGGAAGATCACGTCGCGATCCGGCGACGTCGGTTCTGCCCGGCCTGCGGCGGTCGGTTTACCACCTACGAACGCGTTCAGCTGCGCGATCTCGTGGTGATCAAGACCTCTGGCAAGCGTGAGGATTTTGACCGCGACAAGCTCGAACGCTCGATCCGGATCGCGATGCAGAAGCGCCCCGTCGAACCCGAGCGGATCGACCAGATGATCTCCGGGATTGTGCGGCGTCTGGAAAGCATGGGCGAGACCGACATCTCCTCGAAGGTGATCGGCGAAATCGTGATGGAGACGCTCGCGCGGATCGACACGGTCGGCTACGTCCGGTTCGCCAGCGTTTACAAGAACTTCCAGGAAGCGGACGATTTCGACAAGTTCGTCTCCGAATTGCGTCCGCCGGGGGCGGGCGACCCGGAGTGACCCAGAACGACCGGCGGTTCATGTCCATGGCCCTGACGCTCGCGCGCCGGGGCCTTGGCAATGTCTGGCCGAACCCGGCCGTAGGCTGCGTGATCGTGAAGGATGGCCGCGTCATAGGGCGCGGCTGGACCCAACCGGGCGGGCGGCCCCATGCGGAGGTGCGTGCGCTCGCGCAAGCGGGGGAGGCGTCGCGCGGCGCGACTGCCTATGTCACGCTGGAACCTTGCGCCCATTACGGAAAGACGCCGCCCTGCGCGCTGGCTCTGTCAGAGGCCGGCGTGGCGCGGGTCGTCTCGGCGATGGAAGACCCCGATCCGCGGGTCTCGGGCGGCGGCCATACGATGTTGCGCGACGCCGGAGTCGCAGTGGAGACCGGGCTCATGGAGGCGGAGGCGCGTGAGCTGCAAGCCGGCTTCCTGTCACGCGTCACGCGCGCCCGGCCGTGGCTCGCGCTCAAGCTCGCCAGCAGTTTCGACGGACGTATCGCCACCTTCACAGGTGAGAGCCAGTGGATCACCGGGCCAGAATCGCGTGCGCTCGTTCATGCCATGCGCGCAGAATTCGATGCGGTCATGGTGGGCGGCGGCACCGCGCGGGCCGATGATCCGCTGCTGAACGTGCGCAGCTTCACGCCCTTGCGCCAGCCGCTGCGGATCGTGGCATCTGCAAGGCTCAATCTCCCGCGCAACCGGCTTGCTGGGTCACTGGACGCCGCGCCGCTCTGGCTGATCCACGGAGGGGCGGCGCCCAAGGAGGCGAAAGCCTTCTGGCGCGATGCGGGGGCGGAACTGATCGAAGTGGCCGAGACAGTTGGCGGCGGTCTCGATCCGCTGGCGCTGATGGAGGCTCTGGCCGGGTTCGGCCTGACCCGCGTGTTCTGCGAAGGCGGTGGGAAGTTCGCGGCCTCTTTGATCAATGCGGAGCTGGTGGACGAGTTGATCGGCTTCACGGCGGGCATGGTGCTGGGCGCGGATGGTCGCGCCGGGGTTGGCGATATGGGGGTGAGTGAGCTGGCTTGTGCACCGCGCTACCGGCTGGTCGAGAGCCGCCCGATTGGCGACGACCTGCTTCATCGCTGGCGGCGCCAGACCCACGCGTAGGACGCGAACACCCCCTGCAGCTTCGCGCCGATCCGGTTGAGCGGTCCACGGGGCAGGGCGCGGCCCTCGCTCAGGCGATCCAGAGCGACCTCGACCGGGCAGGGAAGGCCGCTCACCGGGTCGAGGTAGCGCGGATAGGCGATCAGCGCGGCATGGGCGAGGTGCAGCAGATCGGGGCGCGCCGTTCTGCGCGCGGGCACTGGCCCGAGATCGCGCGTCAACCCCCACCCGGCATAGAAGGGCGCACCGAGCGTCGTGACGGCTTTGCCGCGCAGCAACGCCTCGAAGCCGAGACCGGAGGTCATGGTCCAGACCTCGTCCACCGCTCCGATCAGCGCGGCGGTGTCGGCGTCGGGCAGGATCAGGTCGGCGTAGGTCTTGGCGACATCGTCGGGCACCGCGCCGGGGCGCAGACCGGCGGCGACATCGGGATGAGGTTTGAAAAGGATGACTGCCTCGGCGTTTTTGGCCCGAGTTCTTTCGAGAAGCATCGCATTTGTGCAAGTCTCCCCCGCGCCGAGCCGGATCGAGGCGTCGTCTTCGACTTGCCCCGGCACCAAGATTTTGTGGCCTTCTGGCAGATTGGGAAGCGCGCCGCCGAGATTGTATTTCGTCAGCTTGTTCGCGGTGATCCGGTCGATGAGCTTGCGCGCGCGGGCCTCGCCGCCCGGGGGCAGGGCGCGGGCGATCAACGCTTCCAGATCACTGGACCGGGTCGGGTCGTAATAGATGCCGGTCCGATCCGCGATCAAAGATAGCGGCGGCACGAGTTCTGCACCGAGGCCCCGCGAGCGGAGGAAGCCGTCTTCAACACGGATCGGTGTGCTGTTGGCAGGTGCCTCACGCGAAGCCCAATACAGGAAGGGACGCGCAGGGTCGGGCGTCTCGCTAAAGCGCAGCGGTCCGTGGCGGCCGAAAATTTTGCGCAGATGCGGACGTTTCCAGATCGACATGCCGCCCGCGACATAGCCCCGCCGATCCTCGCGATAGGCCCGGGTTTCGGCCTCAAGCTGATCCACCGCTTCCTCAAAGCTGCACTGGCGCTTGCGACAAGGATCGAACCAGATCGGCGCGAGGATATGCGACACTGCGAAGATTTGCGCGCGGGTCAGGCTACGCGACCGGCGCGGCACGGGGTTTTCGTCCTGCGTGAGGCCCCAGCTTGCGTAGAATGGTTGCCCGAAGACGCGGGGCTTGTGGCCTGCGAGGATCGCCTCGTAGCCCATCAGCGACGAGACGGTATAGACCGCGATGGCGCCCTCGAGTAGCTGCCAAGGGGATACGGGCGCGTCGTAAATCTCGGAATTCGCGTCGCAATCCTCCGGGCTGTAGTGGCCCGGACGAAGGCCGGCGCGGGTTTCGGGGTGGGTCTTGATCAAGATGCGCGCGCCGGGGTTTTCGATCCGAGCATAGGCCAGCATCTCCCGAAATGTCGCCGCTGTCGCCCCGCCATGGGCGATCGAAGCATCGTTCCGCGTCTGGTCGATAACCAGAACGTAGCCCGGATCGGGGACGGGAAGGTCCGGGTCGAAATTGTTATATTTCGACAGGTCTGAGGCCTTCAACCGGGCGATCCCGTCGCGGGCCCGCTGCAAGATGGCGCTATCGTCGAGCGGCTCGGTCGCAAGGAGATATTCGAGCCGCGAGGGCTGGGCGCTGTCGAAGTGCACGCCCATCGGATCGAGGATCAGGCCCAAGGGCGGCGCGCCGGTCCGGCCCGGCTGGATCGAGCGCAGGAACGCATCCTCCACCCGGATCAGCGGCACACCGCGTTTTGCGGCCACCGCCTCGCCGCGCGCCGCATAGGGCGACCGGCCCCAGACGATCACGCCGTCTTCGGGGCCGGGGATGCCAAGGCGCGGGGCGTGGCCCGCCGCCCGCAAGATCTGGCGCAGGCGCGGCTGTCGCAGCACGCCGCCATTGTAGAAAAAAAGCCGCCGGGGAATCGTCCCGGCGGCCTCGTGTTCGCTGTCGCGGTGCATCAGTTCCCGGCAAGCGTGTTGAGCGTGTTCACCGTTCCCAGCGGCTGGGTAAGGGCCGAGAGCGTCTTCTGCCACTGCACGAAGGGCGCCTCGGTGACGTAGACTGTGTCTCCGTCGCGGATCGCGAAATCGCGCGCCATGAACATGCCGTTGGGCTGGGTCAGGTCGAGCACGTAGATCATGCGCTGATCACCGACCAGATCGGAGCGCCCCAGAACCTTGTCCGCGATCTCGGCAGGCTCGTTGCGCAGGACGAAGACACCGGTCGGATCGGCGAGGTTCGACTGCAGCCCCCCCACGGTCGCGATCGCCTCGAGCGCCGAGAGGGTCTGGGTCTCGAAGGGGACGCGCGATTGCGTGCCTGTCGCGCCGAGCGCGGTGAAGGCGCGCTGGTCTTTCTCGACCAGAATCACGTCGCCATTGCGCAGCGCGATATCCATCTTCGGGTTCTCGTAGAGGTCCTTCAGCCAGACCGATTCCGAGCGGCTGCCCCGTTTGACGGTGACACGTGCGACTTCGGCGGGGATGCCGACACCACCGGCGCGCGCGATCATTGCCGAGAGCGTGCGCGTCGGCCGCTCGATCGGGTAGACGCCCTGACCGTTGATTGCGCCCATGACCGACACGGTCGCCCCGTCACCCGCCACGCGGGACACCAGAACCTGCGGGTCCGGGGTCTGCGCATCAAGCTTGGTGGTGATGATGCGACGCAGCCCGTCGGGCGTGTTGCCCGCGGCCTTGATGCGGCCCGCGTAGGGCACGAAGATGAAGCCCGCGCCGTCGACCTGCACCTGCTGCAGCTGGGTCGCGTTGGCGCCTTTGCTGGCCAGAAGCCCGTCATCGACGTTTTCCCAGATCGACAGCGAAAGCGTGTCGCCCGGGCGGATTGTGTCGGAGCCGATCTGGCCCGCGTTGACGAAATCGGAGGTGAAGCCGAGAGCCGGCTGCACGGCGGTTGCGCGGGTGACGAAATCGTTCACCTTGACGACGAACGCGTCGCCCTGGCGCATCACGGAGCCTGCGAAGAGTTCGCGCTTGTTGGGGCCGGAGCGCGGAAGGCTACAAGATGCAGTCAAAAGAGTGGCGGAAAGGCCCGTCAAAACGGCCCTGCGGGAAGGGGTAATGGTCACTGCTCGAGCTCCTCGTTCGGGATGCTGCTTATCATTTTGTGATCAAGCTACCGAAGCCCCGGGAAAAAAACGAGAAAAATTATCGCACCACCTGCAACTGTTGCCGTGGGGCCGCGTTGCCCGCGACCAGCGCATCATAGGGATCTTCGACCGCCAGCATCATGTCGACCACCTGTCTCAGCAGGGCGCGGCGGCCTTTCGCGGAGTAGAACCCGCCCGGAACCTGGCTCGTTTCCAGCAGGTAGTGGCGGTAGTCGCGATAGGCGCGGCTGTCGGGGCGGGCCGGGCTTGCGAAGAAGGCTTCGAGCGGTTGGGCGGAAGTGAATTCCGGCTTGTCGAAGATCGCGCGGCCCAGCGATTTCAGCGGCAGCCCACGCCACAGCGCCTGTTGCGCCGCGGTGGAATTGACCGTGACCGCAGAGCGCGCTTGCGCCAGCAGCCCCGCCAGCTTGCCGCCGCGCACGAAATGCACGCGCGACGCCAGCCCATGCGCGCGGGCCGCCTTGCGGATCGTGTCGCGGATCGGCGCGCGCCCGTCTTCGAGCGGATGGGCCTTGAAGACGAGATGATGGTGGGGCGGCGCGCCTTTCGCGAAATTCTCCATCACCAGATCGATGAACTCGGTCTGGCTCGCGAAGGGCGAATGCATCCGGAAGCTGGAATCGTGTTCGAGCTGCAGCAGTACGAGATGATAGGGGAAGCCGCCATTCCGGATGCGCCGCGTCGCGCGTCTGCGCTCCAGCATATGAAGCGGCATCAGCAGCAGGCGGCGCAGCCAGAGCCGGAATTCCTGAAACACGGTGATGTCGCGATGCGGGCGGAAACGGCGATAGGGGCCGGGGCGCAGCATCACGAAGAAATGGTAGAGCGCGCCGTAGAACACGTGGTGGCGCATATCGCCCCAGCGGGGTGGCGCGTCGGGAAACTCGATTTCGGACTGTGCGAGGGCGGTGCGCATCTGCGCCACCGACATCTCCATCAGCCGGGAATGCCCGTTCGAGCCGCCGCGCTCGTAAGTGACCCAGTAGGGGCGGACGTAGCCCTCTTCGAAGACATGCACGCACAGGCCCATAGCCTTCGCGACCTCGACGGCCTGCGCATGGATCGGGCGGGTGTCGCCATAGAGCACGAGATCGGTGATGCCTTTCTCGGCGATCAGGGCGCGCAGGTAACCGACCCACTCCTCCGGCGGGGCGTCGAAGCGCAGATAGGAGGCGCTGTCGAACCAGAAAACTTCGTCCCCGCGATTAAACCCCACGCGCCAAACCGTCGCCCCCGCCTGCCGCAGCATCGCGCCAAGCTGATGAAAGAAGGGACCATGGGGCCCCTGCAGCATCAGGAAGTGGCGATTTTCGAAGCGGTTCATCCAGTCATGTGTCCTTGGCCTGCCTCCCTGATTGCGCAGGATCCGCGCGAAGTCACGGAGTTTGTGGGGTAATCCCTTAAATATTGGACAATTTTAGGGCAGGCGCTGTGCGGGGCTGCGCATAGCGTGACGGGACGGCGGGGCGCTCATCTCTTGCGAAGGCGCGCCCTGCGGGCTAGCTAAGGTCCGAAATCTGAGGGGATATGCCATGTTCACCGGGATCGTGACCGATATCGGAGAAATTCTCGAGCTGGAGCAGCGCGGCGATCTGCGCGCGCGGATCGGCACAAGCTATGACGTGGGCAGCATCGAACTGGGCGCGTCGATCGCTTGCGACGGCTGCTGTCTGACCGTGATCGCCACCGGCACCGAGCCGAAAAACTGGTTCGACGTGGAGATCTCCGCCGAGAGCCAGGCCAAGACCAATATCGGCGGTCGCGGCAATGACGCCAGCGGCGGCTGGCAGGTCGGGCAGAAGATCAATCTCGAACGCGCGCTGAAAGTAGGCGACGAGCTGGGCGGTCATATCGTCTCGGGCCATGTCGATGGCGTGGCCGAGATCGTGGCGATGGTGGATGAGGGCGACAGTACGCGGTTTACCTTCCGCGCGCCTGACGCCCTCGCGAAATACATCGCGCCGAAAGGCTCGGTTGCGCTGAACGGTACCTCGCTCACCGTGAACGAGGTCGACGGCGCGACGTTCGGCGTGAACATCATCCCGCACACCAAACAGGTCACCAACTGGGGCCACGCCAAGGCAGGCGACCGGATCAATCTCGAGATCGACACGCTCGCGCGTTACGTCGCGCGGCTGCAGGAGTGGAACGCATGACCTCCGACGGAAAGCCCCTCACCCCGGTCGACAAGTCCGGCACCCATGACGTGCCCGGCGAGGTCGAGGAAAGCCTGCGCCACGCTATCTCGCCTGCCGAAGAGATCATCGCCGAGGCAAAGGCCGGGCGCATGGTGATCCTCGTCGATCACGAGGATCGCGAGAACGAGGGCGACCTGTATATCCCCGCCGAGAAGTGCACCCCCGAAGCGGTGAACTTCATGGCGACATATGGGCGCGGGCTGATCTGCCTGCCGCTCACTGCAGAGCGCGTCGACCAACTGGGCCTTGCGCCGATGGTGCGTGCCAATTCGATGCGCCATGAGACCGCCTTCACCGTTTCGATCGAGGCGCGCGAGAACATCACCACCGGGATTTCCGCCCATGACCGGGCGCAGACGATCAAGGTAGCGATCGATCCGAGCAAGGGGCCGCAGGATATCGCCTCGCCCGGCCACATCTTCCCGCTGCGCGCGCGCGACGGTGGTGTGCTGGTGCGCGCTGGCCATACCGAGGCTGCCGTGGACGTGGCCCGTCTGGCCGGGCTCAAGCCCGCTGGCGTGATCTGCGAGATCATGGGCGATGACGGCCACATGCTGCGCCTGCCAGGGCTGATCGCCTTCGGCAAGAAGCACGGACTGAAGATCGGCACGATCAGTGACCTGATCGCCTATCGTCGCCGTCACGACAATCTCGTGCGCGAGGGCGTGCGCCAGATGGTAAGTTCCAGCCATGGCGGCGACTGGGAGATGCGCGTCTTCACGGATATGGCGGAAGGCGTCGACCACATCGTTCTGGTGAAGGGCGACATCTCGACGCCCGAGCCGGTTCTGGTGCGCACCCATTCGCTCAACATCCTCGATGATGTGCTGGGCATCGGTCCCGGTCCTGCCGACGAGGTGCGCCGCGCGATGGAGATCGTGGCTGCCGAAGGTCGCGGACTGGTCTGCCTCTTCCGCGACCCGTCGAACCGCCTCCTGCGCGAAGAGGATCAGGGGCCGCGCACGATCAAGCAGATCGGTCTGGGCTCGCAGATCCTGTCCTCCATGGGGCTTCACGACCTGATCCTTCTCACCGACAATCCGCAGACGAAATATGTAGGCATCGACGCATACGGCCTGCGTATCGTCGGCACCCGACCCATCACGGAGTAAGACATGGCCGGAATTTCGCATTACACGCTCGAGCTGCCGAAATTCGACAGCGCGCCGCGCCTGCTGATCGTGGTCGCGCCCTATTACAAGGATATCGCGGACAACCTGATCGCGGGCGCGAAGGCCACCGCCGAAGAAGCTGGCGCCCATGTCGACGTGATCGAAGTGCCCGGCGCCTTGGAAATTCCGACCGCGATCGCGATGGCGGCGCGGATGGCCGATTACGACGGCTTCGTCGCGCTTGGCTGCGTAATCCGGGGTGAGACCACCCATTACGAGACCGTCTGCAACGACAGCTCGCGCGGGCTGACGCTGATGGGGCTCGAGGGGATTTGCATCGGCAACGGTATCCTGACGGTCGAGAATTACGAGCAGGCCGCCGTGCGCGCCGATCCCGCCGATCAAAACAAAGGTGGCGGCGCGGCTGCTGCGGCCTTGCATCTTGTCTCATTGTCGCGCAAATGGGCGCGCCGGACGAAGGGCATCGGCTTCAAGCCTGCCGAATCCTTCCGTATCGCCGGCGACACTGACGGATCGAATAACGCATGACCGACGACGCCTCCTCCGACGCGCCCCAAGACGCCCCGAAACCGCGCAAGCTCACTCAAGAGGAGAAGCGCCAGATGAAATCCGCCTCGCGTCTTTACGCGGTTCAGGCGCTTTTTCAGATGGAAGCGGCTGGGCAGGGCGCGGACAAGGTGCGCCGGGAGTTCGAGACCTATCGCTTCGGCGCTGTGGACGAGGACGGTACCGAGATGGCCGAGGGCAATCCCGACCTGTTCCGTCGCCTGATCGACGATGCGGTGACGTGGCAGGCGAAGATTGACCAGGCGACCGATCGCGCGCTCGTGGCGAAATGGCCGATCGACCGGATCGACCCGGTGCTGCGCGCCCTGTTCCGCGCCGCCGGGGCCGAGCTGATCACCCCCGCGACGCCGCCGCGCGTCGTCATCACCGAGTTTGTCGACGTAGCGCGCGCCTTCTTCCCCGAGGGCAAAGAGCCGAAATTCGTCAACGCGGTGCTCGATCACATGGCGCGCGCGCTGCAGCCCGACGCGTTCTGAGCGAACGCACCCCGCCCCTTCGCGACACCATGTCACGGGCAAACCCCCGCCGATCTCGCCGTCACGGCATGTTTCCCCGTTTGAAACTTGGGAATATGCACTAAATTGTGAGGTAAGCAGGAGGATTTTTCATGCCCGAACTGGTCCGGCTCTACATCAAGAACGTCGTCATCGGCTTCTTCATCGCGCTCGCCTTCGTTGGCCTGCTTCTCGGCTTCAATGTCGGCAATCTGCGTCACCTGATTTTCACCTCGGATGTCGGTTACATCGCGATGGCGCTGCTGATCGTCTTCAACACGGTCGTCTTCTCCGGTGTGCAATTCGCGATCGCCGTGATGCGCATGGCCGAGGATGAGGACAGTTCCGGCGGCGGTAAGCGCGACGGTATCCCCACCGATATGGCCGCCGAGCAACTGGCGATCCCGGTGCCCGTCGATACGCCCAAGTCGCGCCGGCAGATGCAGCTGCGTCGCTGAACGTGTCCACGTCCCAAGACGACAAAAGCCCCGACCGATCCGGCGGGGCTTTTTGCTATCTGGCGGGAAACGAAGTGACGGAAACCGCAGCAGACGTGTAGACGAGAGTTCCCGGAGACCTGAAAAGTCAGGTGGGCGCCAGATACCGAGGCCAGGACCCCGGCAGAGCCAGCTCCCTCAGGAATGGTATAGGCCACTGGAAAAGGGTCTTTCACGGAAAGAGCAGTAACCGTCAGACCCCGAGATAGGGGCGAAAACGCGTTCCGACAAGGGGGTGAATTCAACGAGGTGAACGACGCATGGGGACGACTGCCTCGCACGGGCGGAATTGCCTGCAGGGTCAGGGCGCGCCGCAGCGGCGGCTGGACATTTGTTCATACTTCGTTCATAGTTTCCGCATGACACAAATTCCGCTTTCCGATCTGCAGCCGGGGCAGGTGCTTGCGCGTGGGACGGCCCGTGCGCTGTCCGAGCTTGGCCTCGACAGCGTGCCGGAGATGGTGCTGCGCCCGCGGCTGCGCGCCGATCTGATGGCAATCGACCGGAAAGGAGAGATCTGGATCGTGGAGTGCAAGTCTAGTCGCGCCGATTTCACTTCGGACCGGAAATGGGACGGCTATCTCGAATGGTGCGACCGCTACTTCTGGGCAGTGGACCAGGATTTCCCGACCGATCTGCTGCCCGAGGGAACGGGACTGTTCATCGCGGATGGCTACGGTGCCGAGATGATCCGCGAGGCGCCACTCTCCAAGCTCGCGCCAGCGCGGCGCAAGGCGCTGACGCTCGATTTCGCGCGCGCGGCGGCGCGGCGGTTGCAGAGGCTGTACGATCCGGGCGCGAATCCGCCCGGAGTCTGACGCCCGGGCTCAGCGCTTCTTGCCTTTGCCCTTGCCGCCCTTGCTCATCTCGCGCGCGGCTTCGGCAGCGGCTTGCAGTTCTTCGGCGATTTCCATCGCCTCGTCGGGATCGAAATCGAGCGGCAGCTCTATGCCTTCGCCCTCGACATAGATCCGCACCATCCCGAGCGAGGTCGGGCCGATTTGCAGATTCGCGGAGATGTCGCTTTCCTTGTCGATGCTCATCGAAAACTCCTGAGAGGTTGGATGGAAAATGCACCTAACCCCCGCGACGTGCGCAGGCAAGACTTGGTGCGAATTTCTCGTCATCGGACACTTGCATTCCGCGCGAGAGGGGGCTAAATCCCGCGCCAGTGCCGCCTTAGCTCAGTTGGTTAGAGCGCTGGATTGTGGATCCAGAGGTCCCCCGTTCAAGCCGGGGAGGCGGTACCATCCTCCCCTGAAAACCGTTATAGATGATATTTCGCCTCATGCGCTGGACTTTTCCGCGCAGTGATCAATCTTGTCTCCTCGAACAATGCGGAGGCTGAATGCCCGTCTATACTGAATACGAATTACCGGACACGCTCGTCAGCTATTGCGACAAGTCGAATGTCGCGCTGACCATCGCCGCCGTCGATCGTGAGGACGTGCCGCTTGTCTACGTGAATCAGGCGTTTCTCAATCTGACCGGGTATTCCGCTGATGAGGTTTTGGGGCAGAACTGCCGCTTCCTGCAGGCAGGCGCCGCGACTGAAGAAGAACGCGCCGCGATGCGGGAGTTCATCGACGACGAGGAGATTTCCGCGGGTCGCTTTCGCGTCACCAACAGCCGCGCGAATGGCGAGACTTTCCAGAATTTCGTCTTCATGACGCGGTTGCGCAAACCCGATGGCGAAACGCGGTTGATTCTTGGGTCGCAGTTCGACCTGACCTCCGCCGCCGAACGTCAGAACGTGAAGGCTGATCTTGCGGCGAATGACTCGAGCCTGCTGCGCAATGCCGACGATCTCGCCGCGATCTCGCGCGGGTTTGGCCTGGCGATGATCGGCTCCGCCAAGGTCCTTTCGGAGAGTCTTTCAACCATGGCTACGATCATCTACCGTGAGGGCTGAGAATGGCTGCGGCCACGGTTATGTGTTCGACACTATGTCAAATGTTATTGCAGGGTTCTGAGACCAGTGACACCGATCTGCGGATGAACTGCAAAGATAACTATAGAGAAGGGCGCGTGGGCCGCGTCCTTTTGATCGCGCGCTGCGCGGATCGGCGGGCCATAAGGTGACCGACACCCCCGAGGATCTATATGTTGTCGGCATCGGCGCCTCCGCCGGTGGGCTTGAAGCGCTTCGCGATCTGCTGGAGCCTGCGCGTGCGGACGACCCGAGCGCCTATGTCGTCGTCCAACACCTCGATCCGAACCACGAATCCCTGCTGGCCGAGTTGCTCGGCCGGTCGACCTCGCTGGAAGTGCTACAGGCCGAAGATGGCGCCAAGCTGGAGGCTGGGCACGTCTACACGATCCCACCGGGCTATGGGCTGGAGGTAGAGAACGGCCATCTGAAGCTTTCGGAATTCGCCCAGCCGCGCGGTCTGCGCCGACCGATCGACGATTTCTTCGTGTCGCTGGGGCAGGATCTCGGGCGTCGGGCAGTCTGCGTGATCCTGTCGGGGACAGGCACGGATGGCTCGGTCGGGTTGCGCGCGGTCAAGGAACACGGCGGGTTCTGCATCGCGCAGGATGCCACGGCGCGCTACGACTCGATGCCCAATTCGGCTGTCGCGACCGGGATGGTCGACGTGGTCAGCGCGCCTGCCGACGTGATCGCGCGGATCACCGAATTCCGCAATGTCGATCCCGAGCAGGTCAATACCGCGCCGCCGGTTTCAGGCACGCTGGACGAGATCTGCTCTGCGCTGAATCGCCTGACGGGGCATGATTTCTCGCAGTATAAACGCTCGACGCTCGAGCGCAGGATCCAGCGCCGGATGCAGGTCGTGGGCATTCTTCATCCGCGCGAATATCTCGAACGGCTCGAACGAGAGGAAGACGAGCCCCTGGCGCTGCTCGGCGATCTTTTGATCAACGTCACCCGCTTCTTCCGCGACAGCGAGCATTTCGAGGCGCTCAACGAGGCAGCCATCAAGCCGATGGTCGAGAAGGCCGAGGATGGCGGCGCGCTGCGCATCTGGGTGCCCGGCTGTTCGAGCGGCGAAGAGGCCTACACGCTGGCGATGCTCATCGATCGCGCGATCCATGCGAGCGGCAAGGAAATCGATTTCCAGATCTTCGCTACCGATATCGACGAACGGATGCTCGCGATCGCACGCGAGGGACGTTATCCGGTCTCGGTTCTGCTCGATCTGCCGGAAATGTATCGCGACACCTATACGGTCGGACGCGATGGCAATTTCCAGATCACCGTCGCGCTGCGCGACCGGGTGCGCTTCTCGCCACATTCGCTGATCAAGGATCCGCCATTTTCGCGTCTCGACATGGTCTCCTGCCGCAACTTGCTGATCTATTTCGGTGACAAGCTGCAGGCGCGGGCGCTGCCGATCTTCCATTACGCGCTCAACCCGGGCGGCGTTCTCTTCCTCGGCCCATCCGAGACGATCGGGCGGCACGAGGAGCTGTTCGAGCCGATCGACGGGGCGATGCGCATCTTCCGGAGCATTGGACCACGCTCACCTTACCCGACCGAACTGCCTATGCGCTCCGACCCTCATACGCGGCTTGCTCCGCTTCGACCAAAAACGACTGATAGAAGACCCAGAGACTGGAACACGACCTTGGCCAGCAATCGTATCCTCGATCTTTATGCGCCCGCGACGCTGAATGTCGATCGCGATGGAGCGATCCTCGCCGCCACCGGGCGCCTGGGCAAGTATCTCGAGATCGATCCGTCCGAGACCGGGCAGGGCTATGCGCAATCGCTCGCACGGGCGGGGCTGCGCGAGGCGCTTTCCGCCGTCATCCACGAGTCGGCTGAACTCGGGACGCGCAAGATCGTCCGCGACGTCGAGGTGATCTCGGAAACCGGGCGGCAGCGCGTCGACGTGCTCGCCGATCCGCTCTCGGACGACACGCTGCTGATCGTGTTCCGCGACCGTGGCCCGTTCGAGGCGCTCGACGAATACGATTTCGACGAGATCGCGCCCTCCGAGAGCCATGTGCAGGTCTTGGAAGCGGAGCTGCGCGCCACCCGCAACCGCCTCCGCACCACCGTCGAAGAGTTGGAAACCGCTAACGAAGAGCTCAAATCCTCCAACGAGGAAATGATGTCGATGAACGAGGAGTTGCAATCGACCAACGAAGAGCTCGCGACGGTCAATGACGAGCTGAAGACCAAGGTCGAGGAGCTTTCGACCGCGAATGCCGACCTGCGCAATATCTTCGATTCCAAGCTTCATGCGCTGGTGACGGTTGATCGCAAGCTACGCCTGCGCAACTTCACCGACGGTGCGAGCGAGATGATCCGCCTGCGCGGCAGCGATCGTGGCCGACCGCTCGGCGACATCAAGAACATGCTCGACACGCCGGAAGTCATGATCGAGTTGATCGATGCGGTGCTCGAGGGCGAGCTGCCGCGGCCCTGTCGGGTCAAATCCACCGAGCTCGACAAGGTCTGGTCGCTTGCCGCCACGCCTTATCTGAATGCGCGCGGCAATGTTGAAGGCGCGACGCTCGTCTTCACCGACATCACCGAGGCGCTGCGTCTCGAGACCGAACTCACGCAGAAGGGCGAACGGCTCCAACTCGCGCTGGAAATCGCACAGATCGGCATCTGGTCGATCATCGAGCCTAGCGGCGAGGTGGAGGTCGACGAGGCTGTCGCCGCATTCTTCGAACTCGAGGCTGCGGGCACCTATCCGCTCGAGCGGTTCTTCGAACGCGTGGCCGAGCATGACCGGGACGCCGTAGAACATGCGGTGCGCGAAGCGCGCGAGAAGGGCGTCGATATGGAGGTCGACCACGAGCTCGACCTTCCCTCCGGGACGAAGCGCCACCTGCGCGCCACTGGCCGGATGATGGGCGAAGGCAAGGAAAGCCGTCTGTTGGGCCTCAGCGTCGATATCACCGCCGATGAAGAGGCCGCACAGATGCGCGAATTGATGCTGCGCGAGATGAACCACCGGGTGAAGAACCTGTTCTCCATCGTTTCGGGCATGCTGCGCATCGCGGGACGTACCGCCTCGAGCCCGCGAGAGCTGGTCGATGACGTCGGTCAGCGGATCAACGCGCTCGCGCGCTCGCACGATCTGGCGCGCACCCGGACGAGCGGCGCGGCTATTCCGCTCCGCGAGGTTATCGAGACGACCCTCGCGCCCTATGACGATCCCTCGAAGTTCCTGATCGATGGGCCGGAGGTCGATGTTCCGACGCATCACCTGACCGCACTTGCGTTGATTTTCCACGAATGGAGCACCAATGCCGCGAAATACGGGGTATTGGGGCCACGCGAGGGCGATCTCGAGATCACTTGGTCGAAGGAAAACGACGACACTGTGATACTTTCGTGGAACGAGCGCTACCGTGAGGCGTTGCAGCTCGACACGAACAAACAGGGCTTCGGCTCGACGTTGGTCGATATTTCCGCCAGCCAGATTTCGGCGCGGGTCGACACGCGTCAGACGCCGGAAAGCCGTTGCAACAGGATTATCTTCGCACATGAAATCGACGGCGACGCTGACTGAGAAAGCACCGAGCGAGGTGCTCCTTGTCGAAGATGAAGCCGTCGTCGCGCTTGATCTTCAATTCATGCTGGAAGATCTCGGGATGGAGGTCTGGGGACCCTGCGCCACGGTTCGCGCGGGTCTGGACTTGGTCCGCGAGCGTCTGCCCGGTGCCGCGATCCTCGACGTGATGCTGGCCGATGGCGAGGTCTACGAACTGGCCGACCGGCTCCACGAAGCGGGGGTGCCGCTCCTGTTCCATTCCGGACATGCGGAGGCCTCTCAGCTGCGCGAGCGCTACCCCGGTGCCGCGGTCTGCCCGAAGCCCGCTATGCCGTCCGAGATCGAAGCGAAGCTCGCGAAATGGTTCATTCCATCTGATTGAATTCGTCCAACTGCGACTGATCGATCCGCGCCAGAAGATCGCCCGCGGCGTGGCTGACATGGTGGTCGCGGTGGCGTAGCGCGTAGAAGGGCCGCGGGGCGAGTTGCAGCTCCCAATCTCTGACCGTGCCGAGGCTCAGCGCCCGCGCGACGACATGGGCCGAGAGAATGGTGATCCCGGCCCCCGCCTCGACCGCGCTCAGCACCGCCTCGTTCGATGGCAAAACCAGCGCGGCCGAGAGCGCACCGGGCGCGACGCCCAGGTCGGCGAGGGCGGCTTCGGCGGTGGAACGCGTGCCCGAGCCGGGTTCGCGCAGAACCCAGTTCGCTTCGCTCAACGCGCGCGCATCCAGTTTGCCGGGCGGCGGGGCCGCACTGACCAATATCAGCTGATCCGCGCCGATCTGAACGCGCTCCAGCTTCGCATCCTCGACATCGCCTTCGACCAGCGCGAGATCGTGCAGGCCCGCGCGCAGCCGGTCTGCGGCTTCCTGTGTATTGCCGATTTCCAGCGTCACCTCGATCCCCGGGCGCGCCTGCCGGAAGGCGGCAAGATATGGCGGCAGCCAATAGCCCGCGATGGTCTGACTGGCGACTAGACGGATATGCCCTCGTTCGAGCCCGCGGGTCTCGGCGAGCATCGCCTCCGCCTCGGCGAGCCGTGCCAGCACCGCGCGCGCCTCGGGCAGAAAGGCGCGACCTTCCTCGGTCAGAGAAATTCCCCGCCCAATCCGGTCGAACAGGGCGATCTGATGACGCGACTCCAGGGCCGCGATGGCGGCGGAGGCGGTGGATTGCGTCATGTTCAGCCGCGCCGCGGCGCGGGTCATATGCTGCTCTTCCGCGACCGCGACAAATACGCGGAGCTGTTCAGGCGTCATTCCTGCGTCCCTTCAATTAATCGACCTAACCGATCATATCGACAAAAACATTTTGTTTGAAGAATGAATTGTGGCGGGCAAATACAGGGTACGTGCTGACCCCGAGGAGACCGTCTTGCCGCTTCATTCGATCCTGCCCTGCCGTTTCGCCCGTCCGCAGCTCGCGCTTCGCGCTTACGCTCCTGGGGTCGGGTTGAGCATCGGCGTCGCAGCGCTCGCGGCGTTGGGCGGTATGGCAGAGCACGCGCTGTTCGGGGCGGAATGGCTGGACCCGTTGGTGCTGGCGATCCTGATTGGGGCGGTGGTGCGCTCCCTCTGGGCTCCGCCTGCACGTTTCGAGGCCGGTATCCGCTTCTCGGCCAAGACGGTGCTGGAGATCGCGATCGTGCTGCTCGGCGCCTCGGTGAGCGCACAGACCCTGTTGTCGGTCGGTCCGGGCTTGCTGGCCGGGATTGTCGCCGTGGTCGCGCTCATGGTGCCCACCGCATATCTGCTGGGGCGGGCCTTGCGCCTGCCGGCCCGGATGGCATTGCTGATCGCCTGCGGCAACGGTATCTGCGGCAATTCCGCCATCGCCGCCGTCGCCCCGGTGATCGACGCAGACAGCGACGATGTCAGTGCCGCGATCGCGTTCACCGCCGTGCTCGGCGTGGCGGTGGTTCTGTTGCTGCCGGTCGTCGGCCATGTGGCGGGAATGAGCGTCAACGGTTACGGGATCCTGTCGGGGATCACCGTCTATGCGGTGCCGCAAGTTCTGGCTGCAGCGGCGCCGATGGGGGCCGGGGCGATCCAGCTCGGCACGCTGGTGAAGCTGGTGCGGGTCCTGATGCTGGGGCCGATCACCGTGGTACTGTCGTTTCTCGCGCCGCACTTGCCGGCGGATGGACGCACTGCCGCGCCGGAAGGGCGTGTGCGGCGTGGACTCATGCCGCCGCTTTTCATCCTCGGGTTTCTCGGGATGATCGTGCTGCGCTCTGCCGGGGCGCTGCCGGAAGTCGCGCTGGCGCCGATGGGGCAGGGGGCGTCGATCCTGACGGTGATCGCGATGGCAGCGCTGGGGCTTGGCGTCGATGCTCGGGCGGTGGCAGCCGCCGGGCCGCGCGTGATCGCGACGGTGACGCTGTCGCTGGTGATGCTCGTGGCGGCTGGTCTCGGCCTTGTGAGCTTGCTCGCCGCCTGAGCTCCCGCGCTGGATGCACGGCCAGATCGCTCCGTTTCGCAATTTCGCACGGCCCCCTGTGCAGGGGACCCATGTTGATCCTCGCGACACAGAAGATATGTGGGATGGGACAAAACGTTAGCAGGCTAACTTTATTCCCGAGGCCCCCATGTCCGACCGTGCCGCAGAACTATCCGTGCCCAGCGAAGCCGCCCGCCGCGACCGTGCCGAGTTGACGCGCACGATGATGCTGACGGCGCGTTCGGTGCGCGCGATGTTCGACGCACAGGCGCGGGACATGGGGCTGACCTTCGCGCGGGCGCAGGCCATCCTTGCGATCTCGCGCGACGAGGGGATGAGCCAGCGGCAACTGGCGGAAACGCTGGTGATCGAGACGCCGACGCTGAACCGCACGCTCGACGGGCTGGAGAAGCTCGGCTTCGTGGAGCGGCGCGCCGATCCCAAGGACAAACGCGTCCGCCAGATTTTCCTGACCGATCACGCCCGTGCGAACGCCTCCGAGATCGAGACTTTCGTCGAGGCGCTGCGCGCGCAGCTCTACGAAGGACTCGACGCGGACGAGGTCGCCCGCGCCCGCAAGACGATGGAGCGGATGCAGGCCAACCTCGAAAGGATGCGCGGCCAATGAATTCCCAGATTCGCAATCTCAACGGCCCGGATGCGCGTCCGACGGCCGCCGAACCGGTATCGCCGGACGAGCGGACGCTGCGCGAGCGCGCGCGGTCTGAAGAGGCGGAGACGCGACCCGCAACCGAGGCCGCCGCAGAGCGTGAAGTCAAGCAAGACGAAGCCACAGCGGCAGAGATCGCAGAGCCGGACGTCGCACCGCAGCCCGCCGCTCCGCCAGAGCCCGACCATTCCGGTGCAAAGCGGGTCGTCTATGCCAGCGCAGCCGTTTTCGTGGCGCTGTCGCAATCGCTCGCGACCGGTTTCGTCTCGGCCAACTTGCCGCAGCTGGCGGGCGATCTTCACGCCACCACGAACAACACCTATTGGGTGATGGCGGCCTTCATGGCGCCGCGCGCCTCTATGCCGCTGATGCTGATCCGTATCCGCGACCAGTTCGGTCTGCGGCGCTTCGCCGAGGTGGGGATCGTTTGCTTCGTGCTGGCGATGGTGCTGAATCTCTGGGTCGACGACCTGCATTCCGCAGTGATCGTGGCGTTCCTGAGTGGCTGCGCCGCCGCGCCGCTGTCGAGCCTCGGCTTTCTCTACATGCTGGAGGCCATACCCGCTGCACAGCGTCTGAAGGTGGCTATCCCCGCCGTTCTGACGATGATCATGGTGGGCAGGCCTCTGGCGCGGGTGCTGCTGCCGGACCTCACCGCGAATGCCAGTTGGCACGCGGTGAGCCTTTTCCAGATGGGCATGGCGCTGGTGGCGCTGGCGCTGATTTTCGCGCTGCCGCTGACGCCGCGCCCTCTGCAAAAGGTGCTCAAACCGCTCGATTTCGTCTCCTTCAGCCTGCTCGCGTTCGGGTTCGGGGCGTTCACCAGCGTCTTCATGTTCGGGGCGCTAGATTACTGGACGCAGACCGAATGGTTGGGCGTGGCGCTCGTGGCGGCCATCGGGATGGTCGCGGGCGCGGTGCTGATCGAGATGCAGCGCCCCAATCCGCTGATTGATTTCCACTGGCTGCTGAGCCCGCCAATCCTGCATCTGGCGGGAACGCTTCTAGTGTTCCGCATCGCGCTCGCCGAGCAGAGCGCGGGCGCGGTCGGCTTCCTGCGCACCATGGGGCTTCAGCCCGGGCAGGAGCAGTTGCTGTTTGGGATCATCGCGCTGTCGATGCTCGCCGCGACCGGCGTGCTGATGCTGACCAATAGCGGGGCGCGTGCGCCGCTGTTTCACGGCATCGCACTGGTTCTGATCGCGGCTGGAGCGTGGCTCGATTCGCAATCGACCGCGCTCACCGGGCCCGAGCAGATGTATCTCAGCCAGGCGATGATCGGTTTCGCGGGCATCCTGTTTCTGCCGCCCGCGATGGCGAAAGGGCTGGGGGCGGCCTTCGCGAAGGGGCCGCATTACCTGCTGAGCTTCGTCGTGCTGTTCCTGGCCACGCAATCCATCGGCGGGGTCATCGGCTCCGGCCTGTTCCGCTCGCTGGTGGTCGACCGCACCGCCTATCACATGGCGCAGCTTTCGCCGCAGATTTCGCCCGACAATCCGATGTTGAGCCAGACCCTCGCGCAGAGTGCTGCTTCGCTTGGTGGCCAGACCGCGGATGCGGGCGCACGGGCCGGGGGCGCGCTGTCCTCCGTCGCCTCCGCGGTGCAGCAGCAGGCCGCGATCCTCGCTTATGACGATGCGTTCCGCGCGGTCTTCTGGTTCGCGCTGGCGGCGCTCGCCGGGCTGATCGTCCATGTCGCATTGCACCGAAGCTGGCCGCTCCCGCGCCTTACGCCCTCCACCCCTGTTTCCACGAGTTGATCCGATGTCTCAGACCCGCCGCTATATTGCTTCTGCCCTGATCCTTTTGATCGCGCTCGCCGGTGTCGCGACCGTGCTCTATGCATGGCGCCTTCCGCCTTTCCGTTCCGACGTCGCATGGACCGACAATGCCTATCTGCAGGGCAAGGTCACGCCGATCTCCGCGCAGGTCGCGGCCGAAGTCACGGCGGTGCCTGTCAGCGACTTCGAGGAGGTCAAGAAGGGCGATGTGCTGGTGCGGCTGGACGATCGCGCGTTGAAAGCGGCGGTGGAACAGGCGCAGGCCGCGCTTGAGACGGCGAAGGCCGCGCAATCCAACGGGGCGCAGGCGGTGAACTCGGCCAAGGCGACGCTGGAGGCGAAACAGGCCGCGCTCGCCTCGGCGAAAGCGGCCCAAGCCACGGCGCAGACCGCGCGCGATCGGGCCTCGAAGCTGACGAAGAAAAGCTATGTCTCGCAATCGGATGCCGATCAGGCGCAGCTTACGCTCGATCAGGCGAAGGCGGGCGTGCAAGAGGCGCAAAGCGCCATCGATGTGGCCCAACAAGCGGTTCAGACGGCGGAATTGAACAAACGCTCGCTCGCCGCGAAGACCGATGCCGCGCAGGCGTCGCTGGATGCGGCGCAGGTGGCGCTCGATCATGCGGTGATCCGTGCGCCCCAGGATGGGCGACTGGGTCAGGTTTCGGCTCGGGTCGGCAAGTTTGTCAGCGCCGGGAGCACGCTGGTTTCGCTCGTGCCCTCCGACCTCTGGCTGATCGCGAATTACAAGGAGACCCAGCTGGCAGGGCTGCGCATCGGTGAGCCGGTGACTTTCACCGTCGACGCTCTGGGGAAGACCGAGTTCAGAGGCCATATCGAACGGTTCTCGCCTGCCACGGCAGGGCAGTTCAGCCTGCTGTCGGGCTCCAATGCGACCGGCAACTTCACCAAGATCGCGCAGCGCGTGCCGGTGCGCATCTCGATTGACCCGGATCAGCCGCAGACTGCGAGACTGGCCCCGGGACTGTCGGCCGAGGTCAGCGCGCCGCAGCACGGATACTGACCTTGCGACAGCTATGCGGAAGATGCAGCGCGGCTATGTCGAATAAGCTATTTCTGCGCCGCAGCATCTGTGCGAAAACAATCCCAACGCAGCGGGCAATTCGCTGCACCAGTTCCTGAGGCTCTCTCCTCCTCCCAGAGCCTCGGAAATTGGCGGTGGCCTCTCTCCTCCTCCCTGAGGTCACCGCCTCCTCCTCCCCCCCGATGACTGACGTGGGCCGCTTAACCGCGGTATTTCCTGTGTGGGAAGCGCTTGACGGTGGCCTGTGTCATGCGGGCTGCGTCGCGGGCTTACTTGACCGCGACGAGACGCTCATAGCTCGAGGGCGCATTGGTGCTGTTGATCACCTCGATCACATGATCGCCCGACTGGAAAAGCTGACCGCGGTAATCCTTGCTCTTCGTCATGTCGCCCAAGAGAGGGCTCTTGTCGGGGTTGTAGATTCGGTAGGTGAGGGGGGCTTCCTGCACCATCACCCGAAGGTTCAGATACTGCCCGTCCCGCGCGTTGAGCAGGTAACGGCGCGATTTCCCGGGCTGGAGACCCCCGTGAAGTCGCGCATCCGAACTGCCTGAGGCGAAACGCACGCGTTCCTGACCTGAGCCTGTCACTATCTTCGGTTTCGGACTCGGGGCGGCCTCCGCTCGAGTCGGTGTCCCGGTGCCTTCGATCAAATACTCTCCCGCAGCCCAGCCCTCGAAGCCAGGATCGGCGAGCGTCGCAACTTGGCACCAACGGCGCCCCTCTGCCATGCGACCCCCGAGATTGCGCAGATTCTGCCCATCCGCGAGGCGGGTGACGATGCTTGCCCTGGTCGACGGGGCCGAGCGCATGTTCAGGGTCGCGACGTCGTTGATCGGATCGGGTGAACCCACCCGTGATGATCGCCTCGTCCCCAAGCCCCTTGCCGGGCGCGCGAGAGGGGGCGTTCACGATGACAGGGTACCGGTTCGTGCTTAACCAGGATCGCGACCGTCGCGACGATTGGGCCGAGAAGCTCCTGTCCCTCTATCGCGACATCGACGGGTTCCTGCTCGAGCACAGCCCCGAAGGGCCGTACCTGTTCGATGAGTTCGGGCTTGTCGAGACCGTATCCACTCCGATGTTCAAGAGGTTCTGGTTCCTCGACTATTACGAAGGTTTTCAGTTGCCCGAGGGTGTCGGGTATGACCGGGGCCGCGTGTGGCGGGAAGCCTGCATGGCCCACGAGGCGACGGAGCAGGTGAGCCGCGAAGAGATCGTCAAACTCTATTACGACTACGCGCACGGAGCAGGGAATGGGGCGCTCCTCGACGGGTGGTCGGTCTCGAGCTTCATCTTCACCCCGCCTTGGCAGGACCGGCCGTGGCCGCCGCGCGACAAGTATTCCGGCGCCGCAAGTGACGAGGCGCTCGGCCTCGTGGCCTGAACGCTTCGGAGTGACGGAGGGCACCGAAACTCCTTCGTTTCCTAGCTGTAGCCATCCCTTTTGGCACTCCTTGGGTCCCGCACTCGAAAAAGACGTTTGACAAAAAATTGGAACGTTCCTATTAATTTTGGAACGTTCCTAAAATTGTTTTGGCGAACGTGCGGTTGAACAGGGAGAAGCGGACTATGGGCACGATTGTCAGTGCGTCGGAAGCGGTAGGGAAGATTGCGGATGGTGCTGTCATCACGGTTTCCTCGTCTTCGGCGTTGGGGTGTCCCGACTCCGTGCTCAAGGCGATCGGCGAGCGCTTCGATCGGGAGCAGCATCCGAAAAACATCACCACGATCCACCCGATCGCCGCGGGGGACATGTACGGGGTGAAGGGCATCGACCACATCGCGAAGGATGGTCTGCTCGATACCGTTCTGGCAGGATCCTACCCGTCGGGCTCCTCGAACCTGCCGATGCCGGAAATCTGGAAGATGGTCGTTGAGGATCGGGTGGCAGCCTATAACGTGCCCTCCGGCATCCTGTTCGATATGCATCGCGAGGCGGCGGCGCGCCGTCCGGGCGTGATGACCAAGGTCGGCTTGAAGACCTTCGTCGACCCCGAACGCGAGGGCTGTGCGATGAACGATCGTGCAGCAGGTGCGCCTATCGTGCGCCGTGTGGAATTCGACGGCGATACATGGCTGCACTTTCCGAACATCTACCCCGACGTCTGCATCCTGCGCGCCACCACCGCGGATGAGCGCGGCAATCTGACCTATGAGCACGAGGGGGCCTATCTCGGCGGGCTCGAGCAGGCGATTGCCGTCCGCAACAATGGCGGGCTTGTGATCGCGCAGGTGGAGCGCGTCACGGCTGCGGGCTCCCTGCGCCCCCACGATGTCCGGGTGCCGGGGCATCTTGTGGACTGCGTGGTCGTGGACGAGGATCAGAAACAAACCTGCGAGACGCCCTACGATCCGGCGATCTCGGGGCAAGTGATGCGTCCGTGGTCGAGCTTCGAATTGGCCGAACATGGCATCGAGAAGGTCATCGCACGGCGCGCGGCAATGGAGCTTCGCGGCGGCATGACCGCCAATCTCGGTTTCGGGATTTCGGCGATGGTGCCGCGCATCCTGCTCGAAGAGGGCCACCATGATGCGGTCACCTGGGCGATCGAACAAGGCGCAGTGGGCGGGATGCCCTTGACCGGATTTGCCTTCGGCTGTGCGTCGAACGCCGATGGCTACGTGCCCTCGCCGCAGCAATTCATCTATTTCCAGGGCGCCGGGTTCGACATGTCCTTCCTGTCCTTCCTCGAGGTCGATGTGCAGGGGAATGTGAATGTCTCCAAGCTCGGCAAGAAACCTTACCTCACCGCAGGCTGCGGCGGCTTCGTCGATATCACCGCCCATGCGCGCAAGATCGTCTTCTCGGGCTGGTTCGAGGCAGGCGCGCAGATGGAGATGGACGAGGCTGGCATTCGCGTCCGCGCACCCGGCAAGTTCACCAAGATGGTCGACCGAGTCGAACATGTGACCTTCTCCGGGGAGCGTGCGCGAGAGCAGGGGCAGGAGGTGCTCTATATCACCGAGCGCTGCGTGATGCGGCTCGATGCCAAGGGGCTCATCGCCACCGAAATCATGCCGGGGATCGATCCTGAGCGCGATATCGTTGGCGCTTCCGAGGGGCGTGTGCGCGTGGCGGAGAATGCCGTCACCATGTCCACGAAGCTTCTCGCCGACGCCCCGATGGGGTGGACGCCATGAGTGACATTCACCTGATCATCGACGGCGCGGTGGCAGAGCTGCGTCTCGACAACCCGGCGAAGATGAACGCCCTCACGGTCGAGATGCTGAGCGCGCTCGAGGCGCATCTCGATCGGATCGAAAGAGACGTCGAGATTCGCTGCGTGCTGGTGAGCGCCGAGGGCGACCGGGCCTTCTGCACCGGGGCGGATATCAACGGATGGGGCGATCTGAGCCCGGCCGAGTTCGCGCGGCATTGGGTCCGCGACGGACACCGGATTTTCGACCGGCTCGCGCGCCTCTCGAAGCCGACGATTGCGGTGCTGAACGGACACGCCTTCGGGGGCGGTCTCGAACTTGCCGCAGCCTGCGACCTTCGGGTCATGGCACCCGGCGCCAGCCTTGCCCTCCCGGAAGCTGGCGTCGGGATCGTTCCCGGCTGGTCGGGCACGCAGCGGCTGATGCGTCTGCTGCCCGAACCAATGGTGAAGGAGATGGCGCTTTTCGGTCACCGCGTGAAGGCCGACCGGGCGCTGGCGGTCGGCTTCGTGGCCGCGGTCTCCGACGATCCGCGCGCGGCAGCGCAGACCCTGATCGACCGTGCGCTCGGGCTGTCGCCCCGCGCCGTCGAAATCACGAAATCGATGATCCATGTCGCGGCGGGCGAAGATCGTGGTGCCATGGCTGAGGCGCTCGGAAGTGCCGCCATTTCGGCCAGCGAAGATCGCGCCGAAGGGGTCACGGCTTTCCGCGAGAAACGCAAACCTAATTTTTCGGGACTTTGAACATGACCGAGCTGAACCTGATCTCTGCCGTCGATGCGGCGCTCCCCGCAGAGCCCTTCATCTGTCGTCACCTGATCGCAGGCGAGTGGCGCGACAGTGCCTCTGGCGAGACTTACGATCGGATGTCCCCGGCGCATGGTTGCCTCGTCAGCCGCGCGGCGCTGGGCGCCGAAGCCGATGCGGAAGCCGCGATCGTCGCGGCGAGCGAGGCGTTCGACAGCGGCGTCTGGAGCCGGATCTCGGGCAAGGAGCGCGCGACCGTGCTGCTGCGCGTCGCCGATCTGATCGAGGGCAATGTCGAGCGGATGGCGCTGCTGGAGACGCTCGAGAGTGGCAAGCCGATCTCGCAATCGCGCGCCGAAGTGTCGGGCGCGGCCGATCTGTGGCGCTACGCGGCGTCGTTGGCGCGCACGATGCATGGCGATAGCCACAATACGCTGGGGCCCGACATCCTCGGTGTCGTCGTCAAAGACCCAATCGGTGTCGTGTCGATGATCACGCCGTGGAACTTCCCGTTCTGGATCCTGAGCCAAAAGCTGCCCTTCGCGCTCGCCGCCGGCTGCACCACGGTAATCAAACCGTCCGAGCTGACGCCGTCGACCACGGTGATGCTCGGGGAGCTGTTGGTCGAGGCAGGGATGCCGCCGGGCGTCGTGAATATCGTTCTGGGCTACGGGGCGTCCGTGGGCAGCTTGATGACGACGCATGAGGCGGTTGACATGGTAACATTCACCGGCTCGACCGCGGTCGGCAAGGCGATCTCGGCGGCCGCGTCGAGCACGTTGAAAAAGGTCGCACTGGAGCTGGGCGGGAAGAATCCGCAGGTCGTGTTCCCCGATGCCGATATCGAGAGCGCAGCCGACGCGATCACCTTCGGCGTCTATTTCAATACCGGGCAATGCTGCAATTCGAGCAGCCGGATCATCGTCCATGAAGATATCGTGGATGAGGTGGTCGAGCGCGTCGTGGAGCTGTCGAAGCGCGTGGCCTTCGGCGATCCGCTTGACCCGCGCACGCAGGTCGGGGCGATCATCTCCGTCCAGCATCAAGGCAAGATCGACGACTACGTCCGCGCCGCGGTCACCGAGGGGGCCGAGATCGCGCTGGGGGGCGGGCCGATGACCGTGCCGGGGCTCGAGGGGCAATTCTATCAGCCGACAGTCGTGCGCGGCGTTTCGCCGGAGATGGCGATCGCCCGAGAAGAGGTGTTCGGGCCGGTTCTCTCGGTGCTGACCTTCCGCACGATGGACGAAGCTGTAGCGCTAACGAACGACGCAAGCTACGGTCTGTCTGCGGGCGTTTGGAGCGAGAACGTCCACACCTGTCTCGAGTTCTCGACTCGGGCGCAGGCGGGGACCGTCTGGACGAATACTTGGATGGACGGCTTTCCGGAATTGAGCTTCGGCGGAGTCAAGCAATCCGGTCAGGGGAGAGAGATCGGACGCTATGGCCTGGAGGAGTTCTTCGAGATCAAGACGCTCGTGATGCGCATCGGTCGCACGCGGGAGCCTTGGGTGAGACCCGAATGACCTGAAGGGTCGCGCGGGAGGGATGTGTAACGACAACGCAACAGGGAGGAAAATCAATGCGTAGTTACATCGGACGGACACTGAAAATGGCGAGCGTTCTGGCGCTCGTCGCAGGGTCGGCGCAAGCGAAGGATGTGGAGGTCCTTCACTGGTGGACGTCGGGCGGCGAGGCGGCCGCTCTCAACGTTCTCAAGGACGATCTGCAGAAGGAGGGGATCGGCTGGAAGGACATGCCCGTCGCCGGTGGCGGCGGCCAGAGCGCGATGACGGTGCTGCGTGCGCGCGTCACCTCCGGTGATCCGCCGACCGCGGTCCAGATGCTCGGCTTCGACATCTCCGACTGGGCACAGCAGGGCGCTTTGGCCCAGCTCGACAAGGTGGCGGCCGATGGCAACTGGGATGCCGTCGTTCCCGAGGCGCTCCAGAAGTTCTCGAAATACGACGGTCACTGGGTCGCGGTTCCGGTGAACGTGCACTCGACCAACTGGGTCTGGTCGAACAAGAAGATGCTTGCCGATCTGGGGATCGAAGAGCCGAAGACCTGGGATGAGTTCATCGCTGCGATGCAGAAGGTGAAGGATTCCGGGAAGATCGCGCTCGCCGCTGGTGGCCAGCCCTGGCAGGAAGCGACGATGTTCGATGGCGTCGTGCTCTCGGTCGGTGGCCCCGACTTCTATAAGAAGGCCTTCATCGATCTCGATCCCGACGCGCTCGGCGGTCCGCAGATGGTCGAATCCTTCAAGCGCATGGAGCAGCTCCACAGCTTCGTCGACCCGAACTTCTCGGGCCGCGACTGGAACCTCGCGACCGCGATGGTCATCAATGGCGAGGCCGCCTTCCAGATGATGGGCGACTGGGCCAAGGGTGAATTCCTGCGGGCCGGCAAAGAGGCCGAGGTCGATTTCGGCTGCTTCCGGACCCCGGGCACCGCGGACGATGTGACCTTCAACGCCGACCAGTTCGCGATGTTCAAGGTGGGCGAGGACGCACAGGCCGCACAGGACGCAATGGCGAAAGCCGTGATGTCGCCCTCGTTCCAGATCGCCTTCAACACGGTGAAAGGCTCTGTTCCCTCGCGCACCGACGTGTCGGACGAAGAGTTCGACGCTTGCGGCAAGAAGGCGATGGCTCAGCTGAAATCGGCGAGCCAGAACGGCACGCTTCTGGGCTCTATGGCGCATGGCCATGCTGACCCGGCTTCGGTGAAGAACGCGATCTATGACGTGGTGACGGCGAATTTCAACGGCGACTATGACGCCGAGACCGCCGCCAAGGAACTCGTCAAGGCCGTGTCGCTGGCCCAGTAAAAGGCCCTCGGGCCGGTCTCTGAGACCGGCCCGTACGTCACCGATCCGTCTCATTTCCCTAAAGGAGAGAGCAATGGCCCGTCCGGTCCAGTCAGACTTGCGTACCCGGCTTCAGGAATGGATTCCCAAGATCGTTCTCGCGCCCTCTGTCGCGTCGATGCTGATCTTCGTCTACGGCTTCATCGTTTTCACCGGCTACCTGTCGTTCACGAACAGCCGAATTCTTCCAACGTTCGACCTTGTCGGGTGGCACAATTACTGGCGTCTCTTCCAATTGCCGACCTGGACGATCGCGGTGCAGAACCTCGCGATCTTCGCCTCTCTCTACATCGCGATCTGTATCGCGATCGGCCTTTCTCTCGCGATCTTTCTCGATCAGAAAATCCGCGGCGAGGGGCTTCTGCGCCCGATCTTCCTTTATCCGATGGCGCTCTCGTTCATCGTGACGGGGACGGCGTGGAAATGGCTTCTCGATCCGGGCATCGGGATCGAGCACACGCTGCATCTTTGGGGCTGGGAGAGCTTCCATTTCGGCTGGATCAAAAGCTCGTCCATGGCGATCTACACCGTGGTGATCGCCGCAGTCTGGCAAAGCTCGGGCTTCGTCATGGCAATGTTCCTCGCCGGGCTCCGCGGGATCGACAACGAGATCCTGAAAGCGGCGCAGATGGACGGCGCCTCCAACTGGAACCTCTATCGCCGCATCATCATTCCGCAGCTTCGGCCCGCGTTCCTGTCGGCCTTCGTCATCCTCGCGCATCTCGCGGTCAAATCGTATGACCTCGTGATCGCGCTGACCGGTGGCGGCCCGGGCCGGGCCACCGAGTTGCCCGCGACCTTCATGTATTCCTACACTTTCACCCGCAACGAGATGGGCGTGGGCGCAGCGTCGGCGGTTATCATGCTGATGACCATCGCCGCGATCATGATCCCCTATCTCTACGCCGAACTGAAGGAGCCGAAGTAATGTCCGGCGCCGTCGATACCGGGGTCGCGATCCGCACAAATCGCGTAACCCGCACCTTCATCTATCTTTTCCTGCTGCTGTTCGCGCTGTTCTACCTGCTGCCGCTCGCGGTGATGCTGATCAACTCGGTCAAACCTCTGAGCGAGATCACCGGCGGCAACATGATGGCGCTGCCCGATGTCTGGACTTTCGAGCCCTGGCGCGAAGCCTGGTCCTCGGCCCAGATCGGCGTGCAGCCGACCGGCCTGCGCCCCTACTTCATCAACTCGATCCTGATCGTGGTTCCGGCGGTGGCGATCTCGACCATCATGGGCGCGCTCAACGGATACGTGCTGACCAAGTGGCGGTTCCGCGGCGACACGATCCTCTTCGGGATGCTGCTGTTTTCCTGCTTCATCCCGTTCCAGATCGTGCTGATCCCGATGGCGCGGGTGCTGGGCATGATCGGGCTCGCAGGCTCGGTGCCGGGGCTGATCCTCGTCCACGTCGTCTACGGGCTTGGCTTCACGACGCTATATTTCCGCAACTATTACTCGGCCTTCCCGACCGAGCTGGTGCGCGCGGCGCAGATCGACGGGGCCGGGTTCTTCCGGATCTTCTACCGCATCCTTCTGCCGCTGTCGGGGCCGATCATCGTGGTCACGATCATCTGGCAGTTCACCAATATCTGGAACGACTTCCTGTTCGGGTCGTCCTTCGCCGGGCAGGCCAGCCAGCCGATGACCGTCGCCTTGAACAACCTCGTTCAAAGCTCGACCGGCGTGAAGGCCTACAACGTCCACTTCGCGGGTGCGATCCTTGCGGCGCTGCCCACTCTCATCGTCTACATCGTCTCGGGGCGCTTCTTCGTGCGCGGCCTGATGGCGGGCTCAGTCAAGGGGTAATGCCAATGGGTCTCCTCGATATTTCAAACGTCACCAAGTCCTACGGCGCGGTCGAAGTGCTGCACAGCGTCGACATCTCGGTCGATGAAGGTGAATTCCTCGTGCTGGTCGGCCCGTCCGGCTGCGGCAAGTCGACGCTTCTGAGCATGATCGCGGGGCTGGAAGGGATCACCTCCGGCGAGATTTCGATCAAGGGACGCACGATGAACGGTGTGCACCCGTCGAAGCGCAACATCGCGATGGTGTTCCAGTCCTACGCGCTCTACCCGAACATGACCGTCGGCCAGAACATCACCTTCGGCCTTGAGATGCACGGCACCCCCAAACCCGAACGCGAAGAGGCGATGAACCGGGTGGCGGAGATGCTGCAGATCGACAATCTGCTCGACCGCAAGCCGGGGCAGCTTTCGGGCGGTCAGCGCCAACGCGTCGCGATGGGACGTGCGCTGGTGCGGGACCCGGACGTGTTCCTCTTCGACGAACCGCTGTCGAACCTCGATGCGAAACTGCGCGTCGACATGCGCACCGAGATCAAGAAGCTGCACCAGAGCCTTGGCACCACGATCGTCTACGTGACCCACGATCAGATCGAGGCGATGACGCTCTCGACCCGGATCGCGGTGATGAACAAGGGCTATGTGCAGCAGCTCGGCACGCCGAAGGAAATCTACGACACGCCGTCGAATGTGTTCGTGGCGACCTTCATGGGCAGCCCCGCGATGAACGTGGTTCCGGCGCGGATCGTGGTGAAGGACGGTGCGCCCCACGCGGCCGTGACGGGCCATGACGGGGGGGAGCAACTGCTCCGCTTCCCGCAAGCCAATCTCGCCCAGTGGGACGAGCGCGAGATCCTTCTCGGCATCCGACCGGAGACGATTACGGATCCGGAGGGCGCGGATCGCAACGCCGCCCATATAGCGCCGCTGCGCAATCATATCGGCGTAACCGAACCTGCCGGGTCGGACACCTTCGTGACCATGACGCTAGGCGGGCGCGACGCCATCGCCCGGATGCGGGCCGATGTGACCGTGCGGGCGGGCGAGGTCTTCGATTTCGCCGTCAACATGGACAAGGCGGTGGCCTTCGATCCCAAGACGGAAGAGCGCATCCAGCCATGAGCGATGCCGACGTCATCATCATCGGTTCGGGCATGGGCGGTGCCACCACGGCGGCGGCGCTGGCCGGGACGGGACGGCGCGTGCTGGTGCTCGAGCGTGGCGAACGCCTGCCCGACACGCCGGATGCGCGCGATCCCGACGCGATCTTCGCGCGCGGTCATTACCGGCCCGAGGAAACCTGGCTCGATGGCGATGGCGTGCCGTTCAGCCCCGGCAATTACTACAATGTCGGCGGCAATTCGAAGTTCTACGGCGCCGTTCTGATGCGCTATCGCAAGGCGGATTTCTCGCCAGTGGAGCATCAAGGCGGGACCACGCCGGGTTGGCCGATCGCCTATGACGAGATCGAGCCGTTCTACCAGAGGGCCGAGGCGCTCTATCAGGTGCGCGGTCAGCTTGGAGAGGATCCGACGGAGCCGCGCCATTCCGGCCTCTACGCACATCCTCCGGTCCCGGACGAGCCCGATATCGCGGCGCTCCGGCGGCGGCTGAAATCGGTCGGGCTGCACCCGTCCTCCCTGCCGCTCGGGGTCGATATCGACCGTTGGCTCGCGCATGGGCAGACGCCTTGGGATGCGTTCCCCGATACCTGCGGCGGCAAGATGGATGCCGAAAGCGTCGGTCTGGCGACTGCGCTGAAATCCCAGAATGTCAAGCTGATGACGGGCGCGCGGGCGCGGCGTCTGATCGTCGATGCCGAGAACCGCATAAGCGGGGTCGAGATCGAGAAAGACGGGCAGGTCCGGACGCTCACGGCGTCGGTCGTGGTGCTCTCCGCCGGGGCGGTGCAAAGCGCGGCCCTTTTGCTGGCCTCTGCGACTGAGCGCCATCCGACCGGGCTGGCGAATGGTTCCGATCAGGTCGGGCGCAATTTCATGAACCACAATTGCTCGGCCGTGCTGGCGCTGCACCCGCTGCGCCGGAACCGCGCAATCTACCAGAAGACGCTGGCTATCAACGATTTCTACCTCTCGGGCGGGACGAACGGCGCGCCGCTAGGCAATATCCAGCTGCTCGGCAAAATCTCCGGTCCGATCCTCGCCTCGGCCTCGCCGCTGCCGCGTCCGGTGGCAAGCTGGATCGCCAACCGCTCGGTCGATCTCTACGCGATGTCTGAAGACCTGCCCAATCCCGAGAGCCGCGTGACGCTGAAGGAGGGCAAGATCCGGCTCGATTGGAAGCGCTCCAACTGGGAGACCCATCTCGAACTCGTCGACATGCTGCGCCGAAAGCTGCGCGCTGCGGGCTATCCGATCGTGCTCGCGCGGCCCTTCGACCGGCAGACCCCGTCACATCAATGCGGGACGGCGCGGATGGGTAGCGATCCGGCGTCGAGCGTCGTCGACACGTTCTGCCGCAGCCATGATCACCCGAACCTGTTCATCGCCGATGCGTCCGTCCTGCCGACCTCGGCTGCCGTGAACCCCGCCCTTACCGTCGCGGCGCTCGCCCTGCGCGCGGCCGAGCATATCGCACAGACAGAGCTCGCCGCCTGAGCCACCGGGCTGCGGCGAGAGACTTGGCCAAGGAGGCCAGCATGAAGACGACTTACGATTTCATAATTATCGGCGGCGGTTCGGCGGGCTCGGTACTGGCCGGGCGTCTCTCCGAGAACCCGTCGGCGGACGTCCTGCTGCTCGAGGCGGGCGGCAGCGATCGCCACCCGTTCTATCATCTGCCCGCGGGCTTCGCGAAGATGACCAAGGGCATCGGCAGCTGGGGCTGGGAAACGGTTCCGCAGCGACACATGCAGAACAAAGTCTTTCGCTACACCCAGGCCAAGGTGATCGGCGGCGGCTCCGCGATCAATGCTCAGGTCTATACCCGCGGCAATGCGCTCGATTACGACGAATGGCGCCAGATGGGGTGTACCGGCTGGGGCTATGAAGATGTGCTGCCCTATTTCCGCAAGGCCGAGGATAACGCGAGCATCGAGAACCGCTATCACGGCAAGGGCGGCCCGCTCGGCGTGAGCGATCCGCGCGCGCCCCTGCCGGTCTGCGAGGCCTATTTCGAAGCGGCCGCCGAGCTCGGCATTCCGCGCAATTACGACGTGAACGGTGAGAAGCAGGACGGGGTCGCCTATTACCAGCTGACCCAGCGCAATGTGCGCCGCTCCTCGGCTGCGATGGCCTATGTCGCGCCGAACCGTCACCGCGAGAACCTCACGGTGAAGCTGGGTGCGCAGGTGCGCCGGATCGTGGTCGAGAATGGCCGCGCGACCGGGGTCGAGCTTGTCGATGGCACGCGTCTACGGGCAGAAAGTGAAGTGCTGCTATGTTCTGGGGCGATCGGCTCGCCGCGGCTGCTGCAGCTGTCGGGTATCGGACCGGCGGATGAGCTGGCCTCGCTCGGGATCGATGTCGTCTTCGACCAGCCGGAGGTGGGGTCCAATCTGCAGGATCACCTCGACCTCTACTGCATCAGCGAGCTTTCCGGCCCCTACAGTTATGACCGCTATGCGAAGCCGCATTGGGCGGCGTTGGCGGGGCTGCAATATCTGTTCGGACGGAAGGGGCCGGTTGCGTCGTCTTTGTTCGAAACCGGTGGCTTCTGGTATGCCGATCCCGAGGCACGGTCGCCGGATCTGCAGTTCCATCTCGGACTCGGGACCGGCATTGAACATGGCGTGGTTTCCATGTCGCAGGGAGGTATCACGCTCAATTCCTGTTACCTGCGCCCGCGCTCGCGCGGCAGCGTCCGCCTGCAAAGCGACGATCCGGCGGTCGCGCCGTTGATCGATCCGAACTACCTGCAGGACCCGCTCGATCGCGAAATGTCCATCCGGGGACTGAAGCTGACGCAGGAAATCCTGTCACAAGCCCCGATGCGCAAATATATCCTCGCCGAGCGCCTTCCCGGTCCCGACGTCCGGACCGACGAGGACTATTTCGATTTCATCTGCACCCATTCGAAAACCTCGCATCACTGCGCAGGGACATGTCGCATGGGCGCCGATGCGGGTGCAGTCGTAGACCCGACATTGCGGTTCAACG
The DNA here is from genome assembly GCF_002213165.1 of Thioclava sp. F1Mire-8. Lineage (NCBI taxonomy): Bacteria > Pseudomonadati > Pseudomonadota > Alphaproteobacteria > Rhodobacterales > Paracoccaceae > Thioclava > Thioclava sp. F1Mire-8. Next base: position 548,837 of record NZ_NBNY01000002.1, read on the forward strand.
GGATCGAGGGGCTGCGCGTCGTCGACAACTCGATTATGCCGCGTGTGATTTCGTCCAACACCAACGCTGCGGCAATCATGATCGGCGAGAAAGCCGCCGATATGATCCGCGCGTCACATGGAGGCTGACATGACAGTGCGCCACATCGTTCTCGTCAAATTCAAACCCGGGCTGAGCGAGGAAGAGATCGCACCGCTCTGGGAGGAGCTGCGCGCGATTGAAGGCAAGGTCGACGGCCTCGGTGCAATCTGCGCGGGCCGCTCCGAGAGCCCCGAGAAGATCGAGCGCGGTTACATGCATGGCTTCACCGTCGATTTCCGCGACTGGGAGGCGCTCGCCGCCTACCAGGAACATCCCGATCACCGGGCGCTCGGGGCGAGGCTCGTGGCCAACGCTCAAGGCGGGATCGACGGCATTCTTGTCTTCGATTTCGAGATCGCAACTCCGTCGCAGGGGGCGTGACATGGCGCCGAGCGACCGCAGACCGACGATCATCGACGTGGCCCGAAAGGCCGGGGTGTCGAAATCGACAGTCAGCCTCGTGATCCAGAACAGCCCCTTGGTGAAGCAGAAAACACGCGAGCAGGTGCAGGCTGCGATGGCCGAGATCGGCTATGTCTATAACCGCGCGGCAGCCAATTTGCGCAGCGCCGGGGCAGGGCTTGTCGGTCTGGTGATCAACGACCTGCGCAACCCTTTCTTCACTGAGTTCGCGACGTCGTTGCAGATGGCGCTGTCGAGCCGCGGCTACGCGGCCGTCGTGGCCAATACTGACGAAGACCCGCAGCTTCAGGCGCAGGTGGTCGAGGCGATGATCGAGCACGGCGTCTCCGCGATGATCCTCTCGCCCGCCTATGGCGACGAGGCGCTGAGCTTCGAGGCGCTTCAGCGGGCGGGCATTCCGGCGATGCAGGTGCTGCGCAAAGTCGAGATGCGGACCGAGCTTTTCCCCTTCGCCGCGCCGGACTATCCGAACGGGACGCGTATCGCGACCGAGCATCTCCTCGAACAAGGCGCGAAGCGGATCGCCTTCGTCGGTGGTCTGGAGGGCCGGGCCGTCACGCAGGAGCGCATGGCAGGGTATCTGACTGCGATAGAGAGCGCCGGGCTCGAACCCCATGTCCTGACCGGCAGTGCGAGCCGCGCTTTCGGCAGGCAGGCGGCGCATGAGCTGGCCGACGACCATCCGGAGGTGGATGGCGCGGTCTGCTTCAACGATCAGGTCGCGCTCGGGATGATTTCGGGCTGCGCCGAGATCGGGCGCAATGTCGGCCGCGATCTGCGCATCGTGGGCTTCGATGACATCGAGGAGGCAGCCCATTCCTGGCCCCCGCTCAGCTCGGTGCGCTGCGACATTGACGGCTTCGGGAAGCTTGTCGCCGAAACGATCCTCGCCTGGCTCGAGAACGACAAGGTGCCGCCGCCGGAAATCCGCACGCCGGTCTCGCTGGCCATTCGTGGCTCGAGTGGCGAGACGCCTGCGGGCTGAGACGACAGGGAGACGGGAGGCCCGCCCGTTCGGACGAAACAGAGACGAGACCGCGCAGAGAGACACCGGCGCGGACAGGAGAGGAGTGTTCAAATGACAGAGATTCGTGTTGCCGTGCTCGGCGCTTCGGGGTGGATGGGCAAAGTCCACACGATGGCCTATCAGACCTTTCCGCATTTCTTCGGCACTGAAGGTGGTACGGCGCGCGTCGTCACCCTCGTCGATCGCAATCCCGCGCGAGCGCAGGAGCTTGCCGCGCGGGTGCCCGGTGCGCGGATCGTTCAGGACTGGCGCGAGGTGATCGCCGATCCCGAGGTCGATCTCGTGGATATCTGCCTGCCCGACAACCTGCATTACGAGGTCGCGAAAGCCGCGCTCGAAGCGGGCAAGCATGTCTTTTGCGAAAAGCCCCTTGCCGAGTCCGCCGAGGAGGCGCGCGAGCTTGCCGATATCGCGAAGGCGCGCGGCCTTATCACCCGCGTCGGTCACGGCTTCCCGCGCAACCCCGTCCATGATCTTGCGAAGGAGATCATCGATGCGGGCGAAATCGGCGAGATCACGATGTTCAAAGGGTGCCAGCATGTCGACATGTATGGCGACCCGATGGTGCCCTATATGTGGCGCGCCGATGGGTCGCTCGCGCCGACCGGGATCGTCGGGGATACCGGCAGCCATGTCTTCAGCTTCATGGAATTCCTCGTCGGTCGCGTCTCGTCGCTGATTGCCAACAACATCATCGTCACGCCGCGCCGTCCGAAGATCGAAGGTCTGGGCCTCGGTGAGACGGCAGAGCTGACCGGCAGCGAGGAATGGGCCGACATCACCAACCCCGACGCGAGCCAGATTCTGTGCACGTTCGAGAACGGCGCCAACGGGATCGTGGATTTCAGCCGTGTCGCGACCGGGCGCAAATTCATGCAGACCTACGAGATCTACGGCACGAAAGGCAGCCTCGCCTATACGTTCGACGAGGTGAACCGGCTGCGCTTCTACACCAATGCCGATCCGATCGGGCGCCGCGGCTACCGCGAGATCGATGTCGGGCCCGAGCATCCGACCTACGCGGCCTTCCTGCCGCTGCCGAATTTCGCGCTCGGCTATAACGAGACCAAGATCATCGAAGCGGCGGAGGTCATCCGCTCCATCGTCTCCGGCAAGGCGATGTGGCCGACCTTCGAGACAGGCCATCACATCACCCAGATCGTCGACGCCTGCATGAGCTCGTCCCGGCAACGTGCCTGGGTCGATATTCCGCAAAGCTGACCGGACCGCAAACGGAGCCAAGACATGGACAGTGCAATCCCTCAGGAAATCCTCGACGCCCTGACCGATATCGAGATGCCGCGGCTGCGGGCCGACGAGGCGGTCCCGGAGATGCTCGAGATCGCGGGCCTCTCCCTTCCGGTCTATCGCACCGGCTGCCTCGTGGTCGGCAGCGGGGCCGCGGGTCTTCGCGCCGCCGTCGAACTCAAGCGACGCGGCGGCGAGGTCATCGTCGCGAGCCAGAGCGCGTGGGGCGGAACCTCCGCATGCTCGGGCTCCGACAAGCAGACACTGCACACCGCGAATACCGCCGATCACGGCGATGATTTCCAGGCGATGGCGCGGGCGATCCGGGCTGGCGGCGCGATGGACGAGGACACGGCCTATATCGAGGCGGTCGGCTCGCCGCGCATGATGGCCTCGTTGCAATATCTCGGCCTGCCGCTGCCGCAGGACCGGTTCGGCGCGACGCTGCGCTACAAGACCGACCATGACGAGACCGGGCGCGCGACAAGCTGCGGCCCCCGAACCTCGCGGCTGATGGTCAAGGTGCTGGCGGAAGAGGCGCTGCGGCTCGACGTGCCGATCTTCAACCACACGACGGTCGTGCAACTGCTCACCGAAGGGGAGGGGGATGACCGCCGGGTCGCCGGCGCGCTGGCGTTCCGTAAATCCGACCGCAGCGCCGCCAACCCCTACGGTCTCGTGCTGTTTGCCGCGCCGAATGCCGTGCTCGCGGCGGGCGGGCCGGGCGAGCTCTATCGCGACAGCGTCTATCCCAATGGCTGTTTCGGAACGCTGGGTCTCGCGCTCGAAGCGGGGATCGAACTGGTGAACCTCACCGAGAGCCAGTTCGGCATCGGCACGCGCCGCGAGGGGTTCCCTTGGAACCTGTCGGGAACTTACGTGCAATCCCTGCCGCATATCTATTCAGTCGATGCCGACGGGCGCGAGCATCACTTCCTCGCGCGGTACTATCGCACCACGCAAGAACTGGCCTCCAACGTCTTCCGCAAGGGCTATCAGTGGCCGTTCCACGCCACGCGGATGCTGGATTTCGCGTCGAGCCTCGTCGATCTGGCGATTTGGCGCGAGAGCGCCGCGGGGCGGCGGATCTTCATGGATTTCAACCGCAATCCGCTTCCCGTGCCCGGAGATAAGCCTTTCGATCTTACCCGCCTCGACGAAGACGTGCGGACTTATCTCGGCACCGCCGGGGCGGATCAGGAGCTACCGATCGACCGGCTGCGCCACATGAACCCGCTCGCGATCGAACTGTACCGCCGCTACAAGGTGGACATCGCCGCCGCGCCGCTCGAATTCGCGGTAAACAACCAGCATATGAACGGCGGGATCGCGGTCGATCCCTGGGGGCGCTCGAACCTGTGCGGTGTCTATGCCGCGGGCGAGGCGGCGGGCACGCATGGCGTGACGCGTCCGGGTGGATCGGCCCTCAATGCAGGTCAGGTCTTCGGCACCCGGGTGGGCGAGCATATCGGCGCGAGCCGCACGGCCCATGCGCCGGAGGCTGTCGGATCGGAGGCCCTCATTTCGGCTGTGACGGATCTGCTTGCACGGTTGAACACGGACAGCGCGCATTCCGTGAAGTCGGTCCGCGACGAAGTTCAGGCCCGGATGAGCGACCATGCCGGGATGATCTGCAATGGCGCGGACGTCGCCGATGCGCTTGCAGCGGCGCGCGAGTTGAACCGGAAGTTGCGTGCCGACGGCATCGCCCCGGAGCGGTCGGGCGACGGCGCGCGCGCGATCCAGTGGCAGCAGATGGCACTCGCCTCCGAAGCCGTCCTTGCCGCGCTCGACCAGTATATCTCGCAAGGCGGTGGCAGCCGCGGCGCGCGCGCGATCTGCTCTGACGACGGGGAGGCGATCCCGATGGCGCGCGATACGGATCTGGCTGCGTTCCGTTTCAAGACAGAGCGGGAGATCGACAAGCAGACGCAAATCCTGGTCCGTCTGGAGGGGGAGGAGTTGAAGATCGCCACCCGCAAAAACCGAAGCTTCGACGAGAGTGCGCGCGCCTTCTTCGAGCGCGACTGGCCCGATTGGTTGACCGGCCGCATCTTTGACCTCGACGCGAAAGGCCTGCGCGAATGACAGAGACTCCTAAGAAAATGCTCGCCATCGGGGAGGCGATGCTTGAGCTCGCTCCGGTCGAGGGCGGCACGTTTCGGCTCGGCTATGCGGGCGACACGTTCAACACCCTCTGGCATGCGGCGCAACTCCTTGGGCCGCGTGCCCGGGCGGGCTTTGTGACGCGGATCGGAGAGGACAGGCTGTCCGACCGTTTCCTCGCCGAGATGGCGGCCGACGGGCTGGATCTCGCCGCCGTCCAGCGCGACCCCGAGCGCGAGATGGGGCTCTACATGATTGAGCTCGAGGGGACGGAGCGAAGTTTCCACTACTGGCGTCAGCACTCGGCAGCCCGTCGTCTCGCGGATGATCCTGATCTGCTTGACCAGGCTCTGTCCAGTGCAAATTTCGTCCATGTGTCGGGGATCACCCTGGCCATCCTCTCGCCCGAAGCGCGGGACACCCTGTTCGATGCAGTCGCCAATGCGCGCGAGGCGGGCGCGCGTATCTCCTTCGATCCGAACTACCGACCGCGGCTCTGGGCCTCGCCGTCGGAGGCGCGGGATACGATCACGCGCATGCTCGCCCATACCGATATCGCGTTGCCCAGTTTTGACGACGAAGCAGCGCTCTGGGGTGATGCGAACCCGGAACTGACTTTGGAGCGTCTCCGCAGACATGGGCTCGCGGAGATCGCCGTGAAGGATGGCGCGCGTCCGGTCTGGCATTTGGCCGAAGGCCATACCGGTCGCTGCGACACCCCGGTTCTGACGGAGCTGCGCGACACGACCGGCGCGGGCGATGCTTTCAATGCGGGCTACCTCGCCGCCCGCCTCCTCGGGCATCCGGTCGAAGACGCGATCGGCTGGGGGCAGTCGGTCGGCGGAGCCGTTCTGGGCGAGCCGGGCGCGCGTTTGAGCAAGGCATCAGCGCGCACCCTCGCGGCATCACTCGCGGGCCTGTGACGGTTCGTCCGGTGGGCTCCGGTCAGGTGGATGATGTTGTTTCCGTCCGGCGGCCTATCCGTGAATCCGGCTGAATGGTCGGGAATAAATATCCCGGCTGCATGGTAGCTGCATCGCGCGCGAGGGTCACGGCGCGCACGGCCGCGAGTCGAGCCCCCTATTTCTGCGACCGACCCGAAGGCTGAGCACCTCGATGGCGCCGCTGCCTTGTGAGGCGGAGGCTGTCCCCCGCGACGCAACGCACGAGCTTTGGTCCTTCCGGGAGTATGCGTCACCTGCGGTCCAAGCGACAGCGCTCGGTGTCGAATTCTTCCTAGATGATCTCGCCTCGGATGACCGAAAATGCCCGGAACGATGAGCCACACCGCGGGCTTGCTTGAGTGGCTTCGATTTCCTGATCCCCGACGAGCTTGGCTACCTGCCATTCGCTCCGACCGGCCAAGCGCTTTTATTTCACCGCATCAGCCAGCTCTACGAGTGAACGTAGATCATCGTGACGACGAACCTAAACTTCGGCCGAGATTGTCGCTCCTATCCCGCGCAAATTGCGAACAGGCCGGCGCGGGAGGAAATGCCCAGCTTGCCATAGGCGCGCTTGCGGTAGGTGATCACGCTGGAGGGGGCGATGCCGAGCTCCGCCGCGATGGCCTCTGATTTGCGGCCAGAGAGGATGCCGAGGCAGACGGCGCGCTCACGGTCGCTGAGCACCGTGAGCGGGGCCGGGACACCGGTGTCGAGGGCGCGCTCGAAATGCAGCAGGGCGAGCCGCGCGGCCAGGCGGGCGAGGTCCGGATCGCAGACGTCGCCCTCCGCCTTGACCGCATAGAAGCTGACGAAGAGGCGCAATGTCTCGCCTACGGCGAGCACCGTCGTTTTCGCCTTGAGGCCCGGTGCGTCGAAGAACCGCTCGCGGTAGCCGTCGTCCATCTCCGAGGCCACGCCCTCCAGACGGTGCAGCTGAACGCTCCCCGAAGCCGCTGTTTCCAGGGCGGGAAGCAGGGGATCGCGTCGGAACCCGCCCGCGATATAGGCCGCCGCCAGTTCTCCGGCGAGCGCCGCATTGGCGAAGTGACGCGACAGCAGGCAGCGTGCCGCCCCTGTCTCGATCGCGAAGATCATCAGCTGATCGACACCCAGCGTCTCGACGAAATCCGCGAAAACCGGCGCGAACGCGTCGGCGCCGAGCGTCTCGAGGCAGGCATCGATCATGCGGGCGGTGGAGGACATGGGCCTTCATAGCATGTCCCCCGACAAAGGGGACAGACAGCGTGCGGCGCGATTGACTATCACCGGGCCAAAGGGAGGACTGAAGCATGAGACCAGACGGGCGCGGCGAGACGGAGTCGCTCTATTTCGACTACCCGCATTTCGAACCGCCGAGCGATCGCGCTGGCCTCACGCGCCGGGCACGGGTCGCCATCGTCGGCGCGGGGCCGGTGGGGATGACGGCGGCGCTCGCCCTGGCAAAGGAGGGCATCGCCTCTGTGCTCTTCGACGCGAAGGCCAGCTTCAACGACGGCAGCCGTGCGATCTGCGTGGCACGGCAGAGTTTCTACATTCTCGACCGGATCGGTGCGGTTGCGCCGTTTCGCGAAAAGGCGCTCGGATGGACCACGGGGCGCAGCTTCTACCGTGGGCGGCAAATCCTCGAATTCGACATGCCCGAGAGCCCGCGCGAGAAATATCGCCCGATGTACAATATCCAGCAGCAGTTCATCGAGCAGTATCTCTGGGAGACGATCGAGCGGGAACCGCTGATCGAGGCACGCTGGCAAAGTGAAGTGACAGGGATCGAGGATACCTCGGACGGTGTCACCCTCACCGTGCGCGACCCTAAGGGGGGATACGACATGGCCGCCGACTGGGTTCTCGCCGCCGATGGGGCGCGCAGCCCGACCCGCAAGATGCGCGGGCTGCGCCTGAAAGGCGAGAATTACGAGGGTCGCTATGTGATCGCCGACGTCCAGATGAACCATGACTATCCGACCATCCGGCGGGCGCTGTTCGACCCGGATTGTCGACGCGGCGGCACCGTGCTGGTCCACAAACAACCCGACAATATCTGGCGTATCGACTATCAACTGCGGGACGACGAAAGCACCGAGGCCGCCATGGCCGAGGGTGAGGTACGGCGTTCCGTCGCCGCCGTACTCGCCGATCTCGGCCATGACGGCGCGTGGGAGCTGGAATGGTGGAGCGTCTATTCCGCCAACACGCTGGCCCTGGACGACTACCGCGACGGCCGGGTGTTCTTCATCGGGGACAGCGCGCATATCGTGCCGATCTTCGGCGTGCGCGGGTTCAATAACGGGCTGGCGGATGCGCAGAACATCGCCTGGAAGCTGGCGCGGGTGATCGCTGGGCGCGCGCCCGAGGGCCTGCTCGACAGCTACACGCCCGAACGGCGCGGGGCGACGCTGGATGTCTTCGCCAATGCGTCGAAATCGGCCCGTTTCATGACGCCGCCGACCGAGGGTTGGCGGCTGATGCGCGACGCGGCGCTCAGCCTCGCGCTGACGCATCCCTTTGCCGGCGAGCTGGCAAATCCGCGGCAGATGACGCCCTACACCTATGCCGACAGTCCGATCGTGCTGCCCGACGAGAGCGGTTTCGAGGGTGGTCCCGTGCCCGGTGCGGCTTTGCCGGAAGCGCGGGTGGGTGACGGGTTCCTGTCCGACCTTCTGGGCCCGGGGTTCAACCTGTTGACCTTCAATCCGGAGCTCGAGGGTCTGGCGAAGGACGGTCTTACCATCGTGGTCCTTCAGGCAAAGACCGAGGCGGAAAGCGCGCTTGGCACCGGTCCGGGCGTGACTTATCTCGTCCGCCCCGACGGCCACATCGCTGCGCGCTGGCGCGAGGCCTCGCCGGAGGCCGTTCGCGCGGCGCTGCACCGGTCCATCGGAGGAGATGAGCCATGACACCCGAACAGCTCGAAACCATCTACGAGGCGCTCGCGACACAGCTGGACGCGATACCCCAACCACAGCGCGAACTGTTCCTGGCGAAGCTGGTCCTGTTGCAGGCACACGAGGCAGCCGATCCCGACACGACGCTGCGCCACATCGCGGAAGCAGCAAGGGATCTCGACGACTGAGGCGGGCCTATGCGGCGAGGATAGTTCGACCTACGCTTTGCGGAGGCCGAGGAGGTCGCGCCGTTGCTCTCCGAATGGGCCGGTTGCTGCCGGGCCGATGTCGCTTAGCCCTTGATCACCCCGTCCTCGCGCCATGCATCGAAGATCGCGAGCGCGGTTGCGGCGAAGTCGGGGTCGTTGATATGCGCGTCCACCTCGTGCAGCGCGACGGTGTCGGGCGCACAGGCGCGGATTTCCTCGAAGAAGCCCGCAAGCCCCTCGGAGTCGTGCAGATCAAGACCGGGACGGTCCAGCTCGTGCACCCCGCCCAAGGGCAGCAGCAGCGCGGTCGGTCCCTTTGCCCCAGCCAATTTCTCGCAATGCGCACGCGCCACGGCCCTGCGCTCCGCATGATCGAGCACGACCGAGGTCAGCAGCCGGTTATGTGCATGGCTCGGATGTTCGGCCCATTTGTCGGGCAGGGGCTGCCAGCCGATCATATCGACGAGGTCGTGACAGGCAGGGGCGACGATCTGCGGCGTGCCCGATGCGCCTGCGTTGGTCATCCGGTCGGCGCCTGCGCTGATCGCGGAGCCATGCAGATGGTTGCCGATTTCCTGCGTCGCGAAGTCGAAGACGCAGGCGAAGGCGCCCTGTGCCGCGAGGCTCTCGAAGGCACGCCCGCCCATGCCGGTGGCGTGGAACACCGCGACCTCGTAGCCGCGCGCTTCCAGCTCGGGTTTCAGAGTCACCATGTATTTCAGGAAGGATTTCCCGAAGGATGTCATCCCGATCAGCGGTTTCGACCGGTCGGGCCGTTCCACCGCGCGGGCCGCGCCCAGAACCGCGCCCGCCGCCTGGCTGAGCGAGGCTTTGCAGATCGAGTTCAGCCCGTAAAGCCCGCCCGCCCAGAGGATCATCTGCACATCCGCCGCGATCCGTTCGGGCGGCAGCAGCGGCGAAAAGGAGACCGTCGAGACGATGTATTTCGGCACCCCGATCGGCAGCGCCGCACATAGGTCGAGCGCCAGATCGGTGCCCATCGTTCCGCCCAGCACAACCATTCCGTCGAAGACGCCATCGGCGTGGAGTTGAGCGACCAGCGTCGCGCCCCCGCGCGCCATGATCTGCATCGCCCGGTTTTCGTCGCCGCTCGCAATTGCGGCCTCGATAGAGGAGCCGCCCGCTTCGGCCACCTGATGCTTGCTGTATTCGACCGGGGTCGAGGGGTCGCCCAGCACCGAGACATCCATGCGCAGGACACGCCCGCCCTGTGCCTCGATCACCTCGCGAAGATAGGTCAGTTCATCGTCCTTGGTGTCGTAAGTGCCGACAACGAGAATGGTACGATCGGTCATAGGCGCCCCCTCACAGTTTGATCCAAGCGGTTTTCAGATCGAGATATTTGTCGAACGCATGCAGAGACTTGTCATGCCCGTTGCCCGATTGCTTGACGCCGCCCAGGGGCACTGTCAGGTCGGATCCGCCATAGGTGTTCACATGCACGAGCCCCGCATGGATGCCCCGGATCATCCGGTGCGCGCGGCTCAGATCTGCGGTCCAGACGGCCGCGGCGAGCCCGTAATCGGTGCCGTTGGCGATTTGCAGGGCCTCTTCCTCGGTATCGAAGGGGATAACCGCCAGAACCGGGCCGAAGACTTCGCGCTGCGCGATCGGATCTTCGGGGGCGACCCCGGTGACTATCGTGGGCTCCATGAAGAAGCCGCCGGTTTCCTCGCGGATGCGCTTGCCGCCGAAGACCTGACGCCCCGCGGCCTCGGCCTCGCTGACGAAGCGCAGGTTCTGCTCCAGCTGGTGGGCGGAGTTCACCGCCCCGGCCTGCGTCGCGGGATCAAGCGGGTCGCCCACCTGCATCGTCTCGGTAAAGGCGCGCAGCTTCTCGACGAACGCGTCATGGATCGACCGCTCGACCAGCAGTCGCGATCCGGCGATGCAGACTTGCCCCGAATTGCGGAAGATGCCGTTGGCGGCGACCTTCACCGCCGTGTCCAGATCGGGCGCGTCGGCAAAGACGATATTGGGGGACTTGCCACCCAACTCCAGATAGACGCGCTTGAGGTTCGACTTCGCGGCATTTTCCAGCAGACGCCGACCGACCGGGGCGGAGCCGGTGAAAACCATCACGTCGATCTCCATCGACAGCGCCATCGCTTCGCCGACCACCGCGCCTTCGCCCAGTACGACGTTGAAGACGCCCGGGGGTATCCCGGCCTCGAGCGCCAGATCGGCGACCCGGCGCAGCGTGAGCGACGCGGTCTCGGCCGGTTTCAGCACGACCGTATTGCCCGCCGCCAGCGCCGGACCCAGTTTCCATGCGCCAATCATCAGCGGGAAATTCCACGGCACGATCGCGCCGACCACGCCGACGGGTTCGCGATGCACCAGCCCCAGCGCGTCGGGCGCGGTGGGGGCGATCTCGCCATAGATCTTGTCGATCGCCTCGGCATAGTAGCGGATCGTCGCGGCAGCCGAGAACGGTTCGGCCTTCAGCGCCATGCCGATCTCGGTGCCATTGTCGCGCACACCCAGAACGGCGAGTTCGAGCGCGTTCGCCTCGATCAGGGCGGCCCATTTCAACATCACCGCCTTGCGCGCGCCCGGGGCGAGCCCTGACCAGCGCCCGTCGTCGAAAGCCGCCCGCGCACTGGCAATTGCCGCTTCGGCATCGGCAGCCGTGCCGCGCGCCAGCGTGGTGAGTTCCTTCCCGTCGAGCGGGGAGATCACCGGCAGGGTGCCACCGTCGGAGGCGGGCTGCGCCGCGCCCTCGATCAGATGCAGGGCAGGGGGAACGTCGGCGCTGCGCAGCGCGGCGATCTTGTCGGTATCGAGCATTGCTTACCTCGTGAAACTGTCGTGCATGTCGTGGTCGTGCGCGCCCTCTGGCTCGCGGTTCTGGCGCTCGCGGTAGAGGCTCGCGAAATGGGCGATCAGAAGCCCGCAGATCGCCAGACCAAGGATCGCCGCGATCGGGCGGTCGAAGAAGTCGATCGGCACGTGCACGCGGGCCATCGACGACCGCAGCTTGGTCTCCATGATGCCGCCCAGAACCATGCCCAGAACTATTGGCACGATCGGCAGGTTTTGCCGTTTCAGGATCAGGCCGAGGACGCCAAACGCCGCAGCAATCGCGCAGTCCACGATCGAATTGCGCAACGAATAGACGCCCACGAAGCTGAGCACGAGGATCATCATGCCGAGGAAACGCGTCGGGATCTGGATGATCTTGAGCAGCCAGTTCGACGAGACGAGCATGAACAGCACCACGATGATGTTGAGCAGGATCATCGCGATATAGAGCGCGTAGACGAAATCGAGCTTGTTCTGGAACAGCTGCGGGCCGGGGATCACGTTATGGACGTAGAAGACCGACAGCATCATCGCGGTCAGGGCCTCACCGGGAATGCCAAGCGCCAGAAGCGGGATCATTGCCGCGGCAGGCACTGCGTTATTTGCGGCCTCCGAGGCGATCAGGCCTTCAGGGCTGCCCTTGCCGAATTCCTCCGGCGTCTTCGAGGTCTTCTGCGCGTAGGTGTAAGATAGAAACTGCGCGGTAAACTCGCCGACGCCGGGGATCATCCCCATTATCACGCCGCAACTCGCGGCAAACCCCGCCACCCGCTTGTGGCGCAGCACACCCATCATCGCGCGTCCCATCGAGCCTTCGATGCGTTGCGCATGCGGTGCGGATTCCGGCTCAATCAGCAGCAGGAACGCCTGGCTTAGGGCGAACAGTCCGAGGACCACCACGATCAGGTCGAAGCCCGAGTTGAGAAAGTCGAAACCAAAGGTGAAGCGCATCGTGTATTTGACGGGCTCCAGACCTACGGTCTGCAGAAATATCCCGAAGGCCGCCAGCATGCCGGCCGCGAAAGTCTGGCCGCGATGGGCGAGGATCACCAGGACGATGCCCAGCAGCGCGGCCAGGAAAATCTCGCGCGAGCCGAACATCGGCGCGATCTTCGCCAGCACCGGCGAGAGCAGGATCAGAGCGATGATCGAGGCGATGCCACCGAAGAACGAGGCACCATAGGCGAGGCCGAGCGCGCGCAGCGCTTCGCCCTTCTTCGTCATCGGGTGGCCGTCATAGGTGGTCAATGCGTTGACTGCCGTGCCGGGCGTGTTGATCAGGATCGCGGGAAGCGAGCCGCCAAACATCGACGAGCCGTAGATGCCCAGCAGCATGGTCAAGCCGACCAGCGGCGGCATTGCGAAGGTCGCGGGCAGCAGGATGGCGATCGCGACGGCAGGGCCGACACCGGGGATCGCACCGATGACCACCCCGCCGATTGAGCCGATCAAGAGAGCGACCATAACGTCGAGGCGCATCAGCATCTCTGCGCCGGAAAGCAGCATGTCCATGAGGGACGCTCCTTAGAAGTAGGTCATCAGAATTGCGCGGAAGGGCGCAGGCGCGGCCTCGTAGATCATTCCGGCAGGAATTTTTACTTGCAGGAAGCTTTTGAAAAGCACCACGACGACAACGGAAAACAGCACGGAGACCAGCATCCAGCGCCAGCCGCGATAGCCAAGGCGCAGCGTCATCATGCAACTGAATAGGATCGTGGCGAGCAGGTAGCCGATGAGCGGCACCAGCGCGACATAGACCATGAACCACACGGCATATTCGAGCGAGCGCAGCCATTGCGCGACTTCGCGCCAGCGCCCGGGAATGCGCTCCGAGACGAACGAGCCGAGCAGGTGAAACATGCTGAACACGACCATCGCGAAGATCGAGACCATCGGCCAGAATGCGGGCTGTGCGTAGGTCTTGGTGCGCTTGACCCATTCGGTCTGCCAGGGCAGGGCGATCAGCAATCCGATCGAGAGTGCGAAGAACAGCACGGCGAAGGCCATGTCTCCGGGACGGCGATAGCGTTTGAACAGATCTTCCAGGTTCTTGGTGCGGATCGCCCGGACCGAGCGGGCACCCGCGCGCGGTGGTTCCTTGCGCGCGGGACCCGAGGAGGACGGCTCATTCGCCATTGATGAGACCGTCGATCGTGCCGAGGGTTTCACTGTCATGCGCGATGCGCTGCTGCGCGGTCGCCGCATCCTGCCAGTAGACCAGCGCACCGGTCTGATCGGCCAGTTCCTTGGCCTTGTCCGAACTCATGACCTTTTCGGCGACAGCGGCGATCTTCTGGCGCACGTCTTCGGGGGTGCCTTTCTTGACGAAGAGGCCATCCCACAGCGCCAGGTCGAGATCCGGTTCCAGCTCGCCGACGGTCGGCGTGTCGGGCGTCAGCGGAATGCGCTTCTCTCCGATCGAGGCCATCACGTTCACATCGTCGAGGCAGGGCAGGATCAGTTGCAGCGTCGTGTTGATCACGTCCGCATCGCCCGAAGCCAGCGTGTTGCAGTCCAGCGCGTCGAACGCAGCCTCGGAGCCGAAATCGAAACCCTTCTTCTTTGCGAGCGCGAAGGTCACCTGCGTCGGGATCAGGAAGGAACCGAAATGCCCCAGGGCGACATCGTGGTCCTTGGCGTAGGTCGCGAGTTCATCGATCGTCGCGTAAGGCGCGTCCTTGGAGGCCGCGATGACGAACGGGTAGGTCAGGAAGATGCCCACCGGCTCGAACGGATCGGGGCTGAGCGCGGGGATGCCGACCGAAGGGCCGACCACCGGCACGTCGATCACGAAAGAACCGATCGTGTAGCCATCGGCGGGCGCCTGCGCGACTTCGGCCGCTCCGGGGAAGGGACCGCCGCCGCCGCCGGGCTTGTTCACCACGGCAGCGGGAACGCCATAGGTCTTCTGGAACTCGTCCGCGATCATCCGGGTCAGCACGTCTTCCAGATCGCCCGGCGGGAACGGAACGACGAATTCGACGGGTTTCTCTGGATACTCGGCCTGCGCGGGCAGGCCCGCGGCAAGCGGGAGGCCGAGGGCGAGCGCCCCTGCCAGCAGCTTGAAGGTCGACGTCATGAAGCTCTCCTGTTGAGTGGTTTATTATTTGAACCGTTGGTAGCAAATATTCTTGCATCGGGTTTTCTTTTCTGTCAACGTTTCAGTTGCAACGAACGGAAATTTTGCGGGAGGCTGCCAAAGGGCTCGATGGGAACGATCACAAAGGCATTGGAGTTGCTGGATTATATTTCCACTCAGCGTCCCGAGATCGGGCTCGGCGAGTATGTTCGCCTCACGCAGCGCGATAAGGCCACCGTGCACCGCCATCTCGTCGAACTGGCCGAATGCGGCTTTCTGGAACAGAACCCGGAGACGCGTCGCTATCGGCTGGGCCCCGCGATTCTGCGTCTCTATGGCGTGCGCGAAGCGAATATGCCGCTGCGGTCGGTATTGCGTCCGTTCATCGAAGAGATGGCGCAGGAGGTCGGCGAGCTGGTCCATGTCTCTCTGTTGCAAGGCCAGCAGCTGTCGCCGGTCGTGCATCACGATCCGCGCCTGCACGGGACGCAGGTCGCGTTCGACGAGTCGCAGCTTCTGCCCCTGCACGCGACCGCCTCTGGTTTGGTGATGCTCTGCTTCGGCGGAGACGATCTACGGGCGCGGGTTCTGGATGCGCCGCTCGAGAGCTTCACCGCCCAGACCGTCGTCGATCCCGATAGTCTGCGCGAAAAGCTGGCGGAATGCCGTGCCAATGGCAGCGTCTGGGTGGAGAAGGGCTTCGACGACGAGGTTTCCTCCCTCGCGGGGCCGATTTTCGGGCTCGGTGGCGCGGTGATAGGCGCGGTTTCGATCGCGGTCCCTTCGTCGCGCGCGGTGGGCGACAAACGCGCAGCCATGGTGGAGGCGCTGCGAAAATGGGTGCCCCGTCTGTCCGAGCTCATGGGCGGTTCGCTTCCTGCGGATTATCAACAACGCGAGGTATCGCATGGCTGAGCGCGCGCTCGTGCTCGACTTCGGTGGCGTGATCTCACGCACGCTTTTCGAAACGCATGATCTGACCGAGGCTGCGTTGGGGCTCGCTTTGGGGAGCTTGAACTGGCGCGGTCCGTTCGAGCCTCAGACCGACCCGCTCTGGCGCGCGATGCAGGCAGATGAAATCTCGGAGCGCGACTATTGGCGCCAGCGCACGCAGGAGGTGGCGGCCCTGGTCGGATGCGACTGGAGCGACATGTCCGACTTCGTGCGCGCGGCGCGCGGGGCGAGCCCTGCCGACGTGATCCGCCCGGAATTCCTCGCGGCGATCGACAAGGCCGAGGCTGCAGGGTGCCGCCTCGCTATCCTGTCCAACGAGCTCGACCTGTTCTACGGCGCCGACTTCCGCAAGAAGCTGCCCTTCCTGCGCCGCTTCGACGCCGTGATCGACGCGACTTACACCAAGATTCTGAAACCCGATCCGCGCGCCTATCAAGGTGTGCTCGACGCGCTCGGCCTTCCGGCCGAAGCCTGCGTTTTCGTCGATGACCAGCTGCGCAACATTCGCGGCGCCGAGGCTGTCGGCATGATCCCCGTTCACTTCGACGTGCAATCTCCCGCCCAGGGCTACGCCACCGCGCTGCGCCTGTTGGGCCTATGATGAGGACCGACATGAAAGACGAGAATTTCCTGAAAGAGCGTAACGCCCGTTCGATCTGGCACCCGATGGCGCACCCTGCGGATAGCCAGAAGAACCTGCCCGAGATCATCGTCGCCGGCGACGGTGTGACGATCACCGATGTCGATGGCCACAAGACGGTCGACGGCGTGGGCGGGCTGTGGAACGTCAATCTAGGGTTCTCGTGCCAGCCGGTGAAGGACGCCATTGCCGCGCAGCTCGACCGTCTGCCCTATTACTCGATCTTTCGCGGCACCACGAATGACGCGGTGATCGAACTGGGGGAGATGCTCGCCGAATTCTTCGCCCCCGACGGGCTGGAGCGCGCCTTCTACACTTCGGGCGGTTCGGATTCGGTCGAGATCGCGCTGCGTCTGGCGCGGCAATATCACAAGGTGCGCGGCGAGGCGGGGCGGGTGAAATACCTCTCGCTCAAGAAGGGCTATCACGGCACCCATACGTTGGGCGCGAGCGTCAACGGCAACGCCAATTTCCGAACCCAGTACGAACCGCTGATGCCGGGCTGCTACCACATCCCCGCGCCCTATACTTATCGCAACCCCTTCAACGAGACCGGCCCCGAGAAGCTGGCCCAGCTTTGCCTCGCCGCGCTGGAAGACGAGATCAAGTTCCAGGGCGCGGAGACAATCGCCGCGATGATCATGGAGCCGATCCTGGGCGCAGGCGGTGTGATCGTTCCCCACGAAAGCCTCATGCCCGGCGTGCGCGCGATCTGTGACAAATACGGCATTCTACTGATCGCCGACGAGGTCATCACCGCCTTCGGTCGCACTGGCGCATGGTCGGGTTCGCGGCTCTGGGGCGTTCAGCCGGACATGATGACCACCGCCAAGGCGATCACCAACGGCTATTTCCCCTTCGGCGCCGTGATGATCTCGGGCCGCGTCGCGGAAGTCTTCGAATCCGACACCAGCGGCAAGGCGGCGATCGGGTCGGGCTACACCTATTCGGGCCATCCGGTCGGCGCGGCGGCGGCTATCGCCTGCCTGAAGGAAACGCAGGCGCTCAACGTCAAGGACAACGCGGCAGCCCGTGGAACGCAGCTTCACGAAGGGCTCTTGGCGCTTCAGGAGAAACACGACATCGTGGGCGATGTGCGGGGCGGGCGTGGCTTGATGTGCGCGCTGGAGCTGGTTTCGGACCGCGCGACCAAGGCGCCGATCGACAAGGCCAGCATCGCCAAGGTCCACCGCGGTGCCTACGAAACGGGCGCAATGGTTCGGGTGTCGGGCAACAACGTGATCCTGTCGCCCTCGTTGATCGTGACCGACGGCAATATTGCGACGATCCTCAACGCCCTCGATGCGGGTCTCGCGGCGGTCTGATCGCAGAACGCCCGGTCGGCTGCTTTGGGCCGGGCGATTTCAATTCATCGCATTCACCGCTTGACGCGGGGTTTCCTCGGGATGCGCCGCGGCACTGGAGGGCGGGATCGCGAAGCGCGCGCCAATCCGGGCTGTTTCACGCGCGCTCGTCATGTTCCAGCGCGGCGACGAAAGCTTCAAGCTCATCGAGAAGCCGGGTGATCCGCTCTGCGCCGATTTCGGCCTCGAGCTTGGCATAGATCTCGGCGCTTTGCGGCGAGACGTCACGAAGGAAGGCGGTGCCGGCCTCGCTCAGGCCGACGCGGGCCCGTCTTCGGTCTTCGCCGTCGCGGCGGATTTCGATCAATCCACGAGTCTCGAGCGCGCGCAGCATCCGGGTCAGCGAAGGGGCCAGCACGCAGGCACGTTCGGCCAGCATCGTGGCGTCGAGCGGTCCGCTCTCGCGCAGCACCCGCAACACGCGCCATTGCTGCTCGGTCACGTCGTGCGCGTTGAGCATCGGGCGGAACCGCTCCATCACCAATTCCCGCGCCCGCAGCAGGGCGATCGGCAAGGAGCGACGCGGGGCGTTCAACTCGAACCCGTCGGGCCGCTGTCGGGGGGCGCTGTCTTGGGGCATCGAAACCTCGTTCCTGTCAGGTGGCGCGCAAAATCGGTGGGTTTGGAGCAGTTGACAAGTCTGGATAAGCTTAACATGTTAATGAAAAGCGCGGGAGGAGAATCGTGCCGCATCTCAAGATCGAATATTCCGCAGGGCTGGCGGAGCGCGTCGATATGTCGGCGGTCTGCCATGCGCTGCATGCCGCGATGGTCGAATGTGGTCTGTTCCCGGTGGCCGGAATCCGAGTGCGCGCCTTCCGCGCCGATCATGCGGTCGTGGCCGACGGATTGCCGGAGAATGACTTCGCCGCGCTGACACTTTCGGTGGGGGCAGGGCGGGACACGGCGACCTTGCGCGCGGGGGGCGATGCGATTTTTGCCGCCGCCCAGACCGCGCTTGCCGGTCCGCTGGCCACCGAACATTTCGCGCTCTCGCTCGAAATCCGGGTGATCGATCCGGAGCTGAGCTGGAAGCAGACACCGATCCACGCCCGCCTGTCGGGCCAAGCCAAGGGTAAGTGATGACCGATCTGACGGAAAACCTGCGCCGTGCCGAAGGCTATATCGCGCATTTCGCGCAAACCGGCGTGCGCAATCACATCGGAGGCGAAAGCGTCGCGGCCGCATCTGGTGCCACGTTCGACACGCTGTCGCCCGTCGATCTGAAGCCGCTGGCAAAGGTCGCGAAAGGCGGGGTCGAGGATATCGACCGCGCGGTCGCCGCTGCGAAAGAGGCGTTCAAGACCTGGAGCAAGATGCCCGGGACCGACCGCCGCAAGCTCCTGATCAAAGTCGCCGAGGCGATCGAGGCGAATGCCGAGCGCATCGCCTTTACCGAATGCCTCGACACCGGACAGGCGCTGCGCTTCATGTCGAAAGCGGCACTGCGTGGTGCGGCCAATTTCCGGTTCTTTGCGGACAAAGCACCGGCGGCCGAGGATGGTCAGGCTCTGCGCAACGCGACGCAGATGAACGTGACCTCGCGCCGCCCGATCGGCCCCGTGGGCGTCATCACCCCGTGGAACACGCCCTTCATGCTATCCACCTGGAAGATCGCCCCCGCGCTGGCAGCTGGCTGCACGGTGGTGCACAAGCCTGCCGAATTTTCGCCGATGACCGCCAAGCTGCTGGTCGAGATCGCCGAGGAGGCCGGGCTGCCGAGAGGGGTTCTGAACCTCGTTAACGGCTACGGCGAGGATGCGGGCAAGCGGCTGACCGAACATCCCGACATCAAGGCGATTGCGTTCGTGGGCGAAAGCCGCACCGGTTCGATGATCATGGCGCAGGGCGCGGCGACGCTGAAGCGCGTGCATTTCGAGCTCGGCGGGAAGAACCCCGTGATCCTGTTCGACGATGCTGACATCGACCGCGCCGTCGATGCCGCGAGCTTTATGATCTACTCTCTCAACGGCGAACGCTGCACCTCGTCCTCTCGGCTTCTGGTGCAGGAGAACATCTACGACGAGGTCTGCACGCGCGTCGCCAAGGTGGCGGCGAATATCAAGGTCGGCCATCCGCTCGATCCGGAGACGGTGGTGGGGCCGCTGATCCATCCCGAGCACGAGGCCAAGGTGCTCTCCTATTTCGAGACCGCCCGCGAGGAAGGCGCGACGATCGCGACCGGCGGCGAGAAAGTTGGAGATCAGGGCTGCTACGTCGCGCCCACGCTGTTCACACAAGCCCGCAACGACATGACCATCGCGCAGGAGGAAATCTTCGGCCCGGTGCTGACCGCGATCCCCTTCGCCGACGAGGATGAGGCGCTCGCCTTGGCCAATGACGTCGATTACGGGTTGGCCGCCTATCTGTGGACTGCCGATCTGGATCGCGCCATGCGGATGACCGACGCGCTGGAGGCGGGCATGATTTGGGTGAATTCAGAGAACGTGCGCCATCTGCCCAGCCCGTTCGGCGGCGTGAAGGCTAGCGGCATCGGGCGCGATGGCGGCGACTGGTCCTTCGATTTCTACATGGAGACGGTCAACGTTTCCTTCCCGCGTCAGGCACATCGCGTGCCACGCCTCGGCTAACGACAGAGGGCGGTCGGAGGAGGCCGCCCCGATCTTTCCTCAAGGGAGCGAGACATGCCCATTCCGGCCCCGAACCTGTATCCACCGTTCAACATCATCCGTCTCAGCCATGTCGTCTTCGGCGTGACCGATCTGGCCGCCAGCCGCGCCTTCTATGTCGATACGCTGGGGCTTCAGGTGACCGACGAGGACGATCGTCATATCTTCCTGCGTGCGATGGAAGAGCGCGGGCATCACTCGGTCGTGCTGGTCAAGACGCCCGAGGCCAATGTGCGCTCGCTCGCATTCAAGCTGTTCGACGAGGGCGAGCTGGACAAGGCGCATGACTGGTTCAAGTCCGAGGGGCATTCGGTCGAATGGGTCGAGCGCCCTTATCAAGGCCGCACCCTGCGCACCCATGACTGTTTCGGCATGCCGATCGAATTCTATTTCCGGATGGACCGGCTGGAGCCGATCCACCAGAAATACGCCCTCTATCACGGCGTCAAACCGCTCCGGATCGACCATTTCAACTGCTTTGCCAGCGATGTCGACAAGGCGGTCGAGTTTTACAATCGCATCGGTTTCCGCGTCACCGAATATACCGAGGACGAAGAGAGCGGGCGGCTTTGGGCGGCATGGACCCATCGCAAGGGCGGAGTGCATGACATCGCCTTCACGAATGGGCTTGGCCCGCGTTTGCATCACACCGCGTTCTGGGTGCCGACGCCGCTCAACATCATCGATCTGCTCGACCTGATGTCGACCACCGGCTATGTCGCCAATATCGAGCGCGGACCGGGCCGCCACGGCATTTCGAACGCGTTCTTCCTGTATATCCTCGATCCCGATGGTCACCGGATCGAGATCTACTGCTCGGATTATCAGACCGTCGATCCCGATCTCGAGGCGATCCGCTGGGATCTGAAGGACCCGCAGCGTCAGACGCTGTGGGGGGCGCCCGCTCCGCGCTCGTGGTTCGAGCATGGCTCGCGGTTTCAGGATGTCGAGCCGGTCGCCAGCGACATGAAGGCCACTCCGATCATCGCGCCGTGAGCGGGCCCCGTACACGAGACCCTTGCAGGAGAGACAGGATGGATGCTCAGGATTTCGAGACATGGTCGCGGCGCGCGGCGGAATGGGGCGTTAAATATCGCGAAACACTCGATGCCCGCCCGGTGCGCGCGCGCACGACGCCCGGCGAGATCTACCGCGCGCTCCCACCCAGGCCGCCCGAGAACGGCTGCGAAATGGAGCGGATCTTTGACGAGTTCGAGAGCCTGATCGAGCCGGGCATGACCCATTGGCAGCATCCGCGCTTCTTCGCTTACTTTCCCAGCAATGCTGCCCCTGTCTCGGTGGTGGCGGAATATCTGGTCACCGCTATGGCCGCGCAATGCATGCTGTGGCAGACCTCTCCGGCCGCGACCGAGCTGGAAACCCGGATGATGGAATGGCTGCGCGACGCGCTGGGGCTGCCCGAGGCGTTCTCGGGCGTCATTCAGGACAGCGCCTCGTCCGCGACGCTGGCGGCGGTCTTGATGATGCGCGAGCGTACGTTGGGCTGGCAGGGAAATCGCGCGGGGCTCAGTCAAGCGCTACGCCTGCGGATCTATTGCTCGGATCAGGTGCATTCCTCCATCGATCGGGCGATCTGGATCGCGGGGATCGGGCAGGACAACCTTGTGAAACTGCCCGCCGATCCGCGTAGTGGCGCGCTCCCGCCCGAAGCGCTGGAGGCGGCGATCCGCGCGGATCTGGCGGCCGGGTATCAGCCCGCCGGGGTAATCGGCTGCGTCGGGGCGACCAGCACCGGGGCCTGCGACGATATTGGCGAGCTGGTTGCGGTCGCGCATGCCCACGATCTGTTGATCCATGTCGATGCGGCCTGGGCGGGTTCCGCAATGATCTGTCCCGAGTTCCGCACGCTTTGGGCCGGGATCGAGGGTGCGGATTCCGTCGTCTTCAATCCGCATAAATGGTTGGGCGCGTCTTTCGACTGCTCGGCCCATTTCATTCGCGACCCCGAGATGCTGGTGCGCACGCTGGCGATCCAGCCCGAGTATCTCAAGACCCATGGTCGCGATGGGGTCGTCAACTATTCCGAATGGTCCGTCCCCCTGGGGCGCCGTTTCCGCGCGCTCAAGCTGTGGTTCCTGCTGCGCTTTCACGGGCTTGAGGGGCTGCGCGCGATGATCCGCGATCACGTTCGCTGGGCGGGGATGCTGCATGACCGGCTGGCTGCAACCCCGGGCGTTGAGATCGTGACCGCCCCGGTGCTGTCGCTGTTCTCGTTTCGCCGCGCGGGCGCATCGGACGACGATACGATCTCGCATCTGAGCGCGATCAATGATGACGGGCGCATCTACCTTACCCAAACGCGGGTCGGCAGCCAGCTTGCGATCCGCTTCCAGGCCGGGTCCTTCGCGATGCGCGAAGCCGATATCGACATCGCCTACAGCGCCATTCTCGATGGCCTGGGACTTTCACAGGAGGGAATGTCATGACGCTGACACTGCCGCGCATCGCGGCGTTTCGCACCGTTGGCACGGATCGCTACGGCGTGGTGCAGGATGGCGGCATCGTCGATCTGACGCGGGAGTTCGGCGCGCGGTTCGCGACCCTGCAGCAGGTCGTCGAGGCCGGCGCGCTGGAAGAGGTGATCGCGGCGGCGGAGGGCCGCGCGCCTGATTATCGCGCCGACGAGGTCGAGTTCCTGATCCCGATGGCCGCCCCAGAGAAGCTGATCTGCATCGGGGTGAACTTTCCCGACCGCAACGCGGAATACAAGGACGGGCAGGCCGCGCCGCCTTATCCCTCGATGTTCATCCGCTTCCCGCGCAGCTTCACCGGGCATGGCCAGCCGCTGATCCGTCCGCCGGAAAGCCCGCAGCTAGATTACGAGGGCGAGGTGGCGATCGTGATCGGCAAGGCGGGTCGCCGGATCGCGAAGGAAGACGCCTACGATCACATCGCCGCGCTGACCCTGTGCAACGAGGGCACGATCCGCGACTGGGTGCGCCATGCGAAATTCAACGTGACCCAGGGCAAGAACTGGGACCGCTCCGGCGCGATGGGCCCGTGGCTGGTGCCGTTCCGCGAGGCCGCGCAACTGGACGACATCGAGCTGACCACCCGCGTCAATGGCGAGATCAGGCAAAAAGACCGCACAGGCCGGATGATCTTCGATTTCCGCTATATCGTGAATTACGTGTCCACCTTCACGACGCTGGCGCCAGGCGACGTGATCGTGTGTGGCACGCCGACCGGGGCGGGAGCGCGGTTCGATCCGCCGATCTGGCTGCAACCGGGCGACGTGATCGAGGTCGAGGCCGAAGGCATCGGCTTGCTGCGCAACTCCGTCGCGGATGAGCCAACATGCTGAGCCCCGATCAGATCGCGCAGGCCGCCGACGAGTTGCTGGCCGCCGAAGAGGCGCGCAGACAGATCGGGCTGCTGAGCCTGCGCCATCCGGAGATGACGCTTGACGACGCCTATGCGATCCAGTCGGCGCAGATGGCGCGCAAGCTGGCGGCGGGGCGGTCGATCCTTGGCTGGAAGATCGGTTTGACCTCAAAGGTGATGCAAGCCGCGCTGAAGATCGAGACGCCGGATTCGGGCGTGCTCTATGATGATATGCTGTTCGCCAGTGGCGCAACCGTGCCCGCGGGCCGTTTCATCCAGCCGCGGATCGAGGCCGAGATCGCCTTCGTGATGAAAGCGCCGCTCGATGCCACGGCGGATCGCGCTGCGGTGCTGGCGGCGACCGATTACGTGGCCCCGTCGCTGGAGATCCTCGACACCCGCATTCTGCGCGCCGATCCCGCGACCGGGCAGGCGCGTGTGATTGTCGATACCGTGTCGGACAACGCGGCGAATGCGGGGATCGTGCTGGGCGAGGCGCGCCACGAGCCGGCCAAGGTCGACCTGCGCTGGACCGGTGCGATCCTTCGCAAGGATGGCGAGGTCGAAACTACCGGGCTAGGCGCGGCAGTGCTGGACGATCCGGTGCAGGGGCTGGTCTGGCTCGCGCGGCGAATGGGCCAATACGGCCAGCGGATCGAAGCGGGGCAGGTGATCCTGTCGGGCTCGTTCATCGCGCCGGTCGAGTGCCCGCCCGTGACCCGGATCGAGGCCGATTTCGGCACCTTCGGGAACGTCGCTATTGCCTTCGACTGAGACGGGACGTCATCCAAACCCGGCGGATCGCTGTTCGCGAAGTGCGACCCGCGTCTGTTTCGAATAAGCTCCGAACCAACCTTTTCAAGACGGCCCCGGGCATCCCTCCCGCGCGTGCCGAGGTCAACAAGAGAGAAAGTCACGATGGTCGATCTGCCAAGGAATTCGTTCAAAGCCGCGCTGAAAGCCTTCGAGGTCCAGCGGGGCTGTTGGTGCACGATGAGCGATCCGCTCGCCACCGAGCTGATCGCCGGCTGCGGTTACGACTGGATGATGTTCGACACCGAGCATTCGGCGCTCGACCCGCGCAGTGTTTTGCCGCTGCTGCAGGCGGTGGCCCCGTATCCTCTCTCGCCGATCGTGCGGCCCGGCTCTCTCGACGCGGCGGAGATCAAGAAAATCCTCGACCTCGGCGCGCAGACGATCCTCGTGCCGATGGTGCACGACGCAGAGATGGCGCGCGCTGCGGTGGCGGCGGTCGAATATCCGCCGCGGGGCATGCGTGGGGTCTCCGGCATGAACCGCGCCACGCGCTTCGCGACGGTCCCGGGCTATCACAAGGTCGCACGTGAAGAGATCTGTCTTGTCGTACAGATCGAGAGTGTCGAGGGCCTCTCCAATCTCGAAGAGATCGCGGCCGTGCCCGGGGTTGACGGAATCTTCGTCGGACCTGCGGATCTGGCCGCCTCGCTTGGGCACCCGGGCGAGCCTTCGCACCCCGAGACTACTGCGGCGGTGCTAGATGCGATCACGCGCATCCGCGCCGCGGGCCTGCCGCCGGGCATCCTGACCACCGACGACGAGGTCTATCAGCGTGCGCTCGAGGCCGGCGCCGTTTTCGTCTCCCGTGACATTGACCTGATCGCACTGCGCAAGGGGCTCACCCTTGGGTAAGGGCACCTTCGGACGCGAAAGAGGTTACGTCTGATGCCATGACGTTACAGAGCTCGGTCAGCGCTGAGATCGGCGACGGCACGTTCTTTTGGAGCTGTTGCATGCCGAGCTGGCTCTGTACCCACGCGACGCGCGCAGCGGTAGAGGAGGATGTCGCCGGCTTTGATCAGGGTGGCGGGCTGGTGACGCCACCCCGATTTCGTCAGCGTGATCGGGGCCTTGTTGCCTGTCGCGCCGTGCTTTGCTCGCCTTCTTGCGATTGCACTTCTCTTACAGCCAAGGAAGCGTAGCGGAAAATTCCAGTTTCAAACGGTCCAATTTTCTCGGGGCGGAGCTGGGCTCAGCCCATCCCGCGGGAGCGTAGACATTCATCGCTGGAGCGCTCCAGGACGGCTTTCATCGCTTTCTTTGCGGCCTCCGGCTCGCGGTTTTCGACGGCCCTGACGATTGCGCTATGAAGGGCGACGACCTTGGCCATTTTGGACGAAATCACAGCCGCGGTCGCTCAGGCGGGGCAAGAACGGCACGAATATAAGGACGCAGTGAGAGGTGCTTTTCCCTCTCTGGATGCAGTGCGTGACGGGCCCCCAACCTACTCGGATCGACCGGGAAGCCCGTCGTGCCTTTCGATCGAGGCCAGGTCATTGTCCCAGTTCGCGCGACTGGAAACGCAAATATGCGCGGTGGGTCGAATTTTGAGCGGGCTATCGAGTGAGCCCGCTGGAACGACGAGCGAGCCATCATGCGCTTGACAGAACGGCAGCGCCGACCCGCAGTCTGCACAGAAGCTCTTCACATGCTGTGTCCCGGGAACGCGAAACACCCTGATGTTTTCCGCCCCGGACATCCAGGTGATCTCAGCAGTCGATGAAAACAGGTTCGCGGAATGGGCCGTGCCGCTATCTTTGCGGCAGCGTCCGCAATGGCACAGGAAGAAGCTCTCGAACTCTCCCGATATGCGAAACCTTACGGCTCCACACTGGCACTTTCCGTGCACCTCGTTATCCATTCCTAGCCCCCCGACACGCCCTGACTTCCGGCGCAAAGCCTCACAAGGAGCAACGCGAGCGTCAACATCTCACGCACACCCTAATGCCGATGTTCGGCATATCGACGATCAGTGAGATCGTTCAGCGTCAAGCGGGATGTCGCTGTGAAAACTAACGTCTATTTCGAATTCACCCAAATTTTTTAGATGATCGCACTAATTTTCGGCCGTGCCTTGGCCACGCTCTCAGATATCCTCGATCCACTTTCGCGGGCCCGTTCCACGCTGACGCAGCTCATCCTTGGGATTGAACATCTCGCAGGATTTCAAGGAGAGGCAGCCGCAGCCGATGCAAGCGGTTAGAGTCTTTCGCAGGCGCTGAAGTTGGGCAATCTGCTCGTCGACCCGGTGCGTCCACTTCTCTGACAGCGCCGCCCAGTCTTCCCCGGTCGGAACATGGTCTGTCGGCAGCTTGTCGAGTTCGGTTTTGATCTCTTCAAGCGTCATGCCGAGGGTCTGAGCGAAAGTGATAAAGGCGAGGCGCCGCAGAACGTGGCGTGGGAAGCGTCTGTGCCCGGAGCCAGCCCGCTCGGACGAAATGAGCCCGCGCTCCTCGTAATAGCGCAGCGCCGAGGAGGCGATGCCGCTGCGGCGTGAAATTTGATTGATGGTCAGCGTCGTTTCCATGGTCCGGTCGTTTCTCAAATTTCAGCATTGACCTCAAGTTAGCTTGAACTTTTAGAACGCCGCTCATTCGACAGTCAACGGAGAAAACCAATGCGACAGATTCACGCTTATCCTTCGGCTCAAAAGTCGCAGGCTTTCCACATGCCGGGACAGGTAGGAAGCAGTCGAGACCGGCTGAACGTTGGGAGCGCATCATGACGCCAGAGGCGCACCCGCAAGCTTTGCAGCTGCGCGATGAACTTCATTGCTTGCTCCGCCGCCATAGAGCGACGTCTGTCGTTTGCGCGCTGTTGTGGGCGTTGCTGCGGTCACGGCAGAGATCCAAATCGATCGCTACGACTACCCTTTGCTCGCATATCCGGCGCGACGTTGGCCTACCACCCGCGCCGCCGGACGCGAGGCGATATAACGAATTGCACTGACAGGAGATCAGAAATGCCCATCGAAATCGACAGCGAAACCGCGCCCGCGAACAAGTTGACAGACATGATCGAATGTCATGGCCTCATCCTCTTCACCGAACGCTACGAGGCCTGCGTAGAGTTTTATCAAACCAAGGTCGGTCTGCCGCTTTGGTATGAAAAGCCAGGGCTGACCTGCCTTCGCTTCGGCGACGGATATTTGATGATCGAGACCGGCGGACGCGCCGAAGTCACCCGGAAAGACATTTCTCAAAACCCGGTTGCGTTGCGCTTCAACGTCTCAGACGTGAAGGCTGCGGCCAGCCTGCTGGAGGCTCAAGGCGTGCCAGTCGAAGTCAAAATGCACGACTGGGGCACGACCGGCGCGTTCATCGATCCGGACGGCAACGTGTGCAGCCTGAAGAACGCCGACGATCCCTTCTTTACCGACGAGCAAGGGTAATGATGTGCAGCCTTCCCAAGATAAAGTGGCAGCCGTCAAACGTTCTCTCTCGGACGCGCAGGGTATCTATGGAAGGTGAAACAACTGCACAGGCGCGAAAATACGGCCACGTAGCTTCAACAGCTCGGCGTGCTTGACGGGCACCGCAGAGCTGGGTGGGCCACTTCGGCCCAAAGCGGTCCTTGCGTTTCCAGCGAGATAGCATCCGCTTCGAACGTCAAACGGACACTCATCCTAACACTCGCAGTGCCCTCTGCGGAGGTCGCTTCAACAGTCGCCCGGGAGACACGTGGCAAGCGGAAGCGTCAGTCGGACACGAGTTCCGCGGTCGCAGGGGGCTAGTCTCACCTCCCCTTTGTGGCGGTGTAAAATCTGTTCGACGATCGCGAGACCAAGACCGGTGCCTTGCCCGTTCCTAAGCTGTGAGAAGCGCCGAAATGCGGTCTCTTCTTGATCGAGCGGGATGCCGACTCCGTCGTCTTGCACTGTGATTATGGCTTCCCCCCCAAATTGTTCCGTTCTAACCGCGATACGGGTCATTGTCGGGCCGCCGTGGTGAAGGGCGTTCTCCAGCAAGTTCCGCACCGCCTCACCGATCAGAACAGGGGCGCCGCTCACGGGAAGGGGCTCGGGGGACGTTTCGAGTTCGAATTCGATGTCACGCGAAAGCGCTGCGGAGCCAAAGCTGCGGCAGGCCTCTTCCACGACCGTATTCAGGTCGAACGCCTCAATGGTGTCCCCGCCTTCGTAGCGAAGCCGCTCGAGCGAGAGGAGTTGGTCCGCCAATCGGGCGGAGTTGCGCGCCGCCTCGATTAGATCCTGCTGGCGCGCCTCGCGTTCGGCTGGATCGCGCACGCCCGGCAGAGTCTCGGCCAGTGCGAGGAGGGCGGAAGCAGGATTGCGAAGCTGATGGGCCGCATCGGAAATGAAGGCTTGATGGGTTTCTATGCTTCGACGCATCTGCAGCAGCAGCCTGTTGAGAGTCGTAACGATGCCCATGACTTCTTTAGGCACTGGGCGTTTGATGCGGGCGAGATCATCGGGAGAGCGTTTCTCGATCGCGGCCTGAAGATCGTTGAGAGGCCGGAGACCGATCTGGACACCGAACCAGATCAGCAGACTCAGCGCGACCATCAGAACGACGATGACGGCTGCCGCCCGTTGGGCCAACTGGCGAGCGAAGGCACGGCGATCGCTCGCGCGTTGCCAGACCGTGACGACGGTTTCTCCGGTCATGTTGCCAATCGTTCGACGTTCATGCATCCGCATGACGCGCACCAGTTCGCCGCGATATTCCGCCATATAGTAATAGGGCTTCTCCTGCGGCACGTCGGTTTCGGGGCGCGGCGGATAGGCGTAGCCGGTCACGTATATCCCGCCCGGTCCGGTCACGTGGTAAAAGACTTCGCCGCCGCCTGCGTCCGAAATGATATCCCGGGTGCTCGGCGAAAGCGCATCGCCCTCAGAGATCGCGACATCGCGCGAAATTGCCAGTGCCGCGGCGAGGAGACTACGATCAAAGAGCTCTTCCGAGGTTCGTTGCCCCACCGAGAAGCGCCACCACCCCAACAGGATCGAGACCAGCAAGAGCGGCGGGAGGATGACGAGGAACAGCCTCATCCGCAAGGACATGGCCTTGGGCTGCGAGATCATGAAGCTTCCACCTCGAGCATGTAGCCCAGGCCTCGAGCCGTCTTGATCTTGATTCCGTATGGCTCAAGTCGTTTGCGCAGTCGCGAGACATGCGGTTCGATCGCGCTTTCCTCGGCATCCGAGCCGGTGCCGTAGACATGCGTGATCAATGCCGATTTGGAGACGATCCGTCCGCGCCGTTCGAGGAGACATTCCAGCGTGGCGATCTCCTTGCGCGGAATTTCGAGCGGAGTTTCGTCATGCATCAACTGACGGCTGGTGCGGTCGAAGACGAGCGGACCGAACGTGTCGCGCTCCATGAATTCGAGGTTCTTGCGTCGTGCCATCGCCCGCAACCGGGCTTCCAATTCATCCATCTCGAAGGGTTTGGTGAGGTAGTCATCCGCCCCTGCATCCAGCCCGGCAACCCGCTCGGCCGTTTCAGAGCGCGCGGTCAGCAGGATCACCGGCGCCCCGTCGCCGCGCCTGCGCAGCGCCCGCAACACCTCGATCCCGTCCATCCCCGGTAAGTTCAGATCCAGAACGATCAGATCCGCGCCTTCCTGCGCGAGGAAACGGTCGGCCTCGAGCCCGTCATGCAGAAGGTCCACGGCATGGCCGCGATCCCGCAGGCGGAAGGCGATGGCGCGGGACAGAGCCTCGTTATCTTCGATGACGGCGATGCGCATGGTTACTTCTTTGTCATGTTGCGCAAGTTTCGCGCAAGGTTAGGACGACATGTTGCCGGTGTAGGAGGAGGGATTCGTCCCTTGAGGAGAATAACTACATACCGGCCGGCTTCGAGCCCGCCCGGTTCGAAAGGTCTAAGGGAGGACACTAATGACCATCAAGCAATTCGTATATTCTGCGGCGGCGCTCGCCTTCATGTCGGCACCGGCCCTCGCGGATGTCGACTTCAGCGGCAAGACCATCGAATGGGTCATTCCGTTCTCGGAGACGGGGGGCTCTGCGAAATGGGCCAACTTCTTTGCGCCGCTGCTGGCGCAGGAGCTGCCGGGCAAACCTACCGTGATCGTGAAGTTCATGCCGGGCGCAGGCTCGACCAAGGGCGCGAACTGGTTCCAGGAGCAGCGCTACGAGGACGGCACGCTGCTGTTCGGTACCTCCGGCTCGACGCAGTTCCCCTATCTGCTGGGGGATCCGCGGGTGCGCTACGAGTATTCCGACTGGATCCCGGTCATGGCATCGGGCACGGGCGGCGTGGCTTATCTCAATCCCGAGGCCGGCAAGAAATTCGACGGGTCTGCGAATAACCTCAAGGATCTCAACTTCATCTACGGTTCGCAGGGTGCGACCCGTCTCGACCTCGTGCCGCTTCTCGCATGGCGGATGCTGGGCATGAACGTGGAGCCGGTCTTCGGCATCAAGGGGCGCGGCGACGGTCGCCTGATGTTCGAACGCGGCGAGGCGACGATCGACTACCAGACGACGACCGGCTATCTCGGCGGCTCGCTCTCGATGGTCGAGGATGGCAAGGCCGTTCCGATGATGACTTGGGGCGCGCTCGACGAGAATAACAACATTGTCCGCGATCCGACCTTCCCCGATCTGCCGACCTTCAAGGAAGTTTGCGAAGCCACCGATGGCTGCGAAACCTCCGGCGAAGCCTGGGATTCGTGGAAAGCGTTCTTCATCGCGGGCTTCCCGGTTCAGAAGATCGCGTTCCTGCCGCAGGGCACGCCCGATGACGTGGTCGAAGCCTATACCGAAGCCTTCGACGCCGTGCGCAACCGTCCGGACTTCAAGAAAATCGCGGCACAGCAGGTTGGTAAATACGACGTCTTCGTCGGCAAGGGCGCCGAGCAGGCGACCAAGGAAGGCACGACCGTATCTCCCGAAGCCAAAGCCTATGTGACCGACTGGCTTCAAGAA
Source organism: Thioclava sp. F1Mire-8 (assembly GCF_002213165.1). Lineage (NCBI taxonomy): Bacteria > Pseudomonadati > Pseudomonadota > Alphaproteobacteria > Rhodobacterales > Paracoccaceae > Thioclava > Thioclava sp. F1Mire-8. The sequence goes on from NZ_NBNY01000002.1 coordinate 580,330, forward strand.
GCCTACGGCGTTTCGCTGAACTAAGCGAAACCCTCGAGCGGTCCCTTCCTGCGGGACGCGGACCGCTCACTTTCTCATAATCCTAAAATTCGAGGTGGGCGAGATGGATGTCTTCGCAACCGCCGTGCCTGCGCTTGGCGAGGCATGGGCTCTGATTCTGCAACCTGTTGTTCTGGGATACCTGGTGCTCGGGGTCGTCATGGGCTTGGCCGTGGGGGTCTTCCCCGGTCTCGGCGGCATCGCCGGCCTCTCACTCCTGCTGCCATTCATGTTCGGCATGGACCCGGTGCTGGGGCTGGCCCTGATGGTGGGCATGGTCGCGGTCGTGCCGACCTCGGACACCTTCGCCTCCGTACTGATGGGGATCCCCGGGTCCTCGGCGAGCCAGGCGACGGTTCTCGACGGCTTCCCGCTTGCCAAGAAAGGGCAGGCGGCGCGGGCGCTCTCGGCCGCCTTCACTTCGTCCCTCTTCGGCGGTCTCGTCGGTGCGCTGTTCCTGACCATGTTCATCATGGTCGCCCGGCCGCTGGTGCTGGCCTTCGGCCTGCCCGAGATGCTGATGATCTCGATCCTCGGCCTCTCGATGGTCGCTGTGCTCGCGGGGCGCGTGGCGCTCAAGGGCCTCGCCGCCGCGGGGCTTGGCATGCTGATCGGCACGATCGGCGAAGCCGATGCCGGCGGCAGCCTGCGCATGGCGACCTATGACATTCCCTATCTCACGGACGGGCTGCAGCTGGTGATCGTCGGTCTCGGCATCTTCGCCTTGCCCGAAATCGTCTCGCTGCTTCGTCAGGACAGCTCGATCGCCAAGGACGCGACGCTCGGCGCCGGCTGGAGCCAAGGCGTGCGCGACTGGGTCGCCAACAAATGGCTGTCCGTCCGCTGCTCGCTGATCGGCGTGATCGTCGGCGTGATCCCCGGGCTCGGCGGGTCGGTCGTCGACTGGATCGCCTACGGCCACGCCGTTCAGACCACAAAAGACAAGTCGAATTTCGGCAAGGGCGAAATCCGCGGCGTGATCGGGCCGGAGAGTTCGAACAACGCCAAGGAAGGCGGCGGCCTCGTCCCGACACTGCTCTTCGGTATCCCGGGCTCGGGTTCGATGGCGATCTTCATCGGCGCGCTGGCCCTGCTGGGATCGGGCGATATCGAGGTCGGTCCCAACATGCTGCGGGACAATCTCGATATCACCTATTCGATCGTCTGGCTGCTAGCGCTGGCAAATGTCGTGGGCACCGTGCTCTGCATCGCGGCCTCGGGCGGGATCGCGAAGCTGACCACGATCCGCTTCACCTATCTCGCGCCGTTCCTGTTCATGCTGATTTCCTTCGCGGCCTTCCAGTCAGGGCAGAATTTCGAGGACATCCTCGCCCTGTTCGCGATCGGCCTGATCGGGATCTTCCTGCGCCGGTTCGACTGGTCGCGCCCGGCGTTCCTGATCGGCTTCGTGCTGTCGAACCCTGTCGAAAAATTCTCCAACCAGGCCTTCCAGATCGCATCCTTCCGGTTCCGCAATTCCTTCTCGGCGGGCGTCGATTACCTGTTCTCGCCCATCGTGATCGTCTTGCTCATCGTGACGGTGGTGTCGGTCTTCCTCGGGCTGCGGCAGGCGAAGTCGATCATGGCCGAGGGTGATGTCCAGTCGGGCTCCAAGCGCGCGCCGCTGATCTTCCTGCTAGTGGTCATGGGTTACGTGATTGCGGCGCTCGTCAACGCGAGCCTGATCCCGAACTACAACATGACCGACAAGATCGTGCCACTCGTGGTTGGGGGCATCACGCTGACAGCGCTGGTGATCCTGCTGGTGCAGATGATCCTGCGCGCCGAGCGTGACGTGATCTTCGCGGACAAGGAAGTCTCGGGAGAGGATGCGGACGCGCCCTACGGCCTGTGGGGAACGCTCGCGTGGTTCGCGGGGCTGATCGCGGCGACTTACGTCGTCGGCTTCATCCTCGCCCTGGCCGGATTCCTCGTCACCTTCCTGCGCATCCGCGCCCAGGCCAGCTGGCCCAAGACGCTGATCCTCGCCGCCAGCGGCATCGCCCTGATGTGCGTCATGGCCGGCGCGCTGAACCGCGATTTCCCGCCCGGCCTGCTGCAGCACGCAGCCAATCTTCCTTGGCCCCTGAAATGATCCGACGGAGCGAATGAGATGGAACAGACAGCCATTCCCTATGTATTCATGCGCGGCGGCACCTCGCGAGGCCCCTATTTCAACCGCGCCGATCTGCCTGCCGATCGCGAGACTCTGGCCGAGGTTCTGATCGCGGTGCTCGGTTCGGGGCATGCGAACAATATCGACGGGCTCGGCGGGGGCGTCGCGGTGACGACCAAGGTCGCGATGCTCTCGCCCTCGGACGATGACTGGGCGGAGGTCGATTATTTCTTCGCGCAGGTCTCGGTCGAGGATCGGCTCGTCGACTTCAAACCGACCTGCGGCAACATCCTCTCGGGGGTGGGGCCGGCCGCGATCGAGCTGGGTCTCGTGCGCCCCACGGGAGACGAGACCGAGGTGAAGATCCGCGCAGTCAATACCGGGGCGAAAGTCCTCGCGCGCGTTCAGACGCCGGGCGGGGCGATGCGCTACGACGGTGACGCGGAAATCGCCGGCGTGCCCGGCACGGCCGCGCCGATCGCGCTCAATTTCATGGGGGTCGTCGGCTCCTCGACCGGAGCGTTTCTTCCGACCGGGCATCTGCGCGACGAGTTCGACGGTATCGAGGTGACCTGCATGGATGTCGCGATGCCGATGGTGATCGCGCGGGCGCAGGACTTCGGCCTTACCGGCTATGAAAGCGCGGCAGAGCTCGACGCGAATACCGAGTTCTTCGCCCGCATGGAGGCCGTGCGCCTCAAGGCGGGCGCGGCTATGGGGATGGGCGACGTCTCGAAATCGGTGACGCCGAAATTCGGCCTGCTTGCGCCTGCCAAGGCGGGTGGAACCATCGCGACGCGCTATTTCATGCCGTGGAACACGCACCCGTCGATGGCGGTCACCGGCGCGCAATGTCTTGCCTCCTGCGCGCTCACGCCCGGCACTGTGGCCGACGGTCTGCTGGAGCGACCGACCACCAGCCCGGCGAGCGTGGTGCTGGAGCATGCGTCCGGCACGATCGAGGTCCTCGTCGACTTCGAAATGAACAACCACTTCACGCTGAACTCCGCAGGTTTGCTGCGCACCGCGCGCAAGTTGGCCGACGGCCGGGTCTATGTTCCCGCTTCGGTTTGGAAAGGACGCTGACATGCCGATGATGAATCTTCTGGTCGCCTTCAATGGATCGAGCGGGTCGGTCGCCGCCCTGCGCTATGCCGCCTCCATGGCGGCGCAGCGTGGCGCTCATGTGACGGCGATAATGGCCCATGCGGCGCACGAGGTGATCGACCGCCGCTCGCGCTGGATCCCGAAGGAAGCGCGTGCGCTTCTTGAAGCGGCCAATGGCGACATCCTGCGCGAGATCGAGGCGCGGTTCGAGGAAGAGCGCCGTGCCCTGGGGCTTGGCAGTGATCTCGAGTTGAAAGTCGTGGCTGGACGCGTGGACAATGTTCTGTCCGAAGCGGCGCGCTATTACGACATGCTGATCGTGGGCACGCAGGCTGACGATGGCGATGCCCATGTGGTCCTGCATCCCGATCGTATCGCGCTGATGTCGGGCCGTCCGGTGATCGTGGTTCCCGAGGGCTACGATGCGGGCGCAAAGCACAGCCATGCGGCGCTCGCATGGGATGGAGGGCGGGCCGCCGCGCGCGCGCTCTCCGACAGTCTGCGACTGCTCGAGGATGACGGACGGGTCAGCGTTCTGACCGTTGGGCCACATGACGACCGCGCTATCAACGACCTTCTAACCCACCTCTCGCGGCACGGCGTCGCGGCCATTCACGAGGATTGGCCTACGCCGCGACCGGTGGCGGACACGCTCCTCGGCTGGTGCGGGCGCAATGATCCGTCGCTTCTCGTGCTCGGAGCCTTCGAGCATTCCAAGTTTCGCGAAGATTTCCTTGGAGGCGTGACCTCGGAAGTGCTTGCGCGCACGAAAATTCCCGTACTGTTGTCGCATTGAGGAGGCCATGACCCATTTCGAGAAGCTGAGCCGCGTCCGTCAGGACCTCGAGGACATTCGCAAGGAGATCGTCGCGAAGATCGCCCGCGACGAGGGCAAATCCCCCGATCACGTGCTCCTGCACGACCGGGTCAGTCGCGCGATCAAGGCGCTGTCCGGTCAAGGCTAGCCAAGGGAGAGGCAATGAAGGTCCATATTCTCGACGACTGGTTCGACACGCTCCGCAGCTTGCCCTGTTTTCGCATGCTGGATGGGCACGAGGTGACGGTCTGGACGGATCACGAGCCCGATGAGGAGGCGCTTGCGCGCCGCCTCGCGGAGGCCGAATGCGTGGTTCTCTTTCGGGAACGCACGAAGATCACGCGCGGCTTGCTCGAGCGGCTTCCCAACCTGCGCCTGATTTCGCAGCGGGGCACGTGGCCGCATGTTGATGTGGAGGCCTGCACCGACCAAGGCGTTCTGCTGTGTTCGAATACGGGCGGCGATGGCGCGAACTATGCGGCAGCAGAGCTGACCTTCGCGTTGATGCTCGCCGCGATGCGCCAGCTTCCGCAGCAGATGGCCAGCGTCAAAGCCGGCAACTGGCAGATGGGCGTGGGGCGCAGCCTGCGCGGACGGGTGCTGGGCCTTTACGGATACGGGCGTTTGGGGCGGGTCGTCGCGGAGTATGCCCGGGCCTTCGGGATGCAGGTCGTCTGGTGGGCCTCCGAGGCGGGGCGCGCGCGTGTCTTGGCCGACGGGGAGACCGTTGCCGAGAGCCGTGCCGCCTTCTTCGCGCAAAGCGACATCGTCTCCCTGCATCTGCGATTGACGCCAGAGACCCGCGGGATCGTCACCGCCGAGGATCTCGCGCAGATGTCCCCGCGCTCGGTGCTGGTGAACACGTCACGCGCAGGGCTGATTGTGCCGGGGGCCTTGCTGGCGGCGCTTGAGGCCGGACATCCCGGGCAGGCTGCGGTGGATGTCTTCGACCGCGAGCCAGAGACCGACGCGACAGATCCGCTGCTCGCGCATCCGAACCTCATCGCCACGCCCCATATCGGCTACGTGACCGAGGACGAGTTCGACAAGCAGTTCTCCGACATCTTCGCGCAGGTGAATGCTTATGCGGAGGGCAGCCCGATCCACATGGTCAACCCGTCCGCCTTCGGGTGAGGATCCTCGCCACCACGGGCGCGCCGACGATCACGAGCACGATGCGCGTCAGGTGATGGGTAATGACGAAGCCGAGATCCGCCCCGGTCACGATCGCGAGGACCGTCATCTCCGCCTGACCGCCGGGCGCGAAGGCCAGAAAGGCTGGCACCCGCTCGCCCAGACCCAACACGGTCACAAGACCGGAAAACCCCGCGGCCAGCACGGCCAGCACGAGCACGTAGGCGATGCCTGCCGACACGATCCGGGTGAGTTCTTTCCAGGTCACCCCGAGGAAATGAACGCCGATCCCGCAGCCAATGAAGAATTGGGCCGCGAGGATTGCCTCGGCAGGCGGGCGGAAATGGATGATCCCGGAGAGCGACAGGGTCGCCGTGACGATCATCGGGCCGAGAATCGAGGCGCCGAACAGCCCGAGCCTCTCGCCGCCTTTCCAGCCGAGCACCGCGGCGACGGCCATGATCGCCAGCTCATACCACGGCAGATCCGCGACCGGCGCGCCGATCGGGTTGCTGAGTTCGGCGCCGTAGAAATGGCTCAGGAAAAACGGCGCCACGGTCACGATGATCAGAACCCGTGTCGCGTGCACCAACGAAAGCGCGCGGGGATTGCCGCCCGCTTCCGTGCCGAAGATCACCATGTCCTGAAGCCCGCCTGGCATTGCGGCGTAATAGGCGGTGGGCGCATCGAAGCCCCAGAACTTCCGGAAGAAGGGCACGCCGATCAGCGCGATCACCGCGATGAAGACAGGGACGAGAGAGACCGAGAGCGCCATGCGCGGCAATTGCGCGATAACCTCGGGCGTGATCGAGGCGCCGACCGCCACGCCGAGGATCGTGCGCGCGCCGACAGAGATCTGGCCGAAGCCCTGAAGCGGTAAATGCGCGAGCGCGCCGGCGAGGCAAAATGCCATCGGGCCGAAGAGGAAGGGAAGCGGCAGATCCAGCGCCCAGAAGAGCGCGGTGCCACAGGCTGCAAGGAGAAATGTAAGGCCGCGCCGCCGCATGGCACCCGCGAAAATATGTTTGCGCAAACTGGCCTCCTGTTCGTCTTGACGTAACTTGTATACGAATGTATCCAGCTGGACACAAGATGAACGCGGAGGGCGAAATGGCAAATGAGGACGGCAGCACACCGCAGGGAAACGCTGCTTACGACCGCCTGCTGACCGAATTGCGCGAAGGGCGGCTCAACCCGGGCGACCGCTTGCGGGAAACCGAATTGGCGGAGCGCTTGGGCATGTCGCGAACCCCTGTCCGGGAAGCGATCCGCAAGCTCGAAGCGGATAACATCGTCAGTCACATTGCGCGGCAGGGCGCCTGCATTCGGCGGCTCGACTATGCCGAAGTCATGGAGCTTTACGAGATGCGCGCGGTCCTCGAAGGCACAGCGGCACGGCTCGCGGCCCGGGCGGCTTCGGATATCGAGATCGACGAACTCTACGAGATGAACCGGCAGCTGGGCGAGATCGGCAATGTCCCTGAGGCTTTCACGCTCAACCGGCAGTTCCACGCCGCCTTGCTCGACGCAGCGAAGAACCGGTTCCTCACCCGCTCGATCCGCTCGCTGCAAAAGGCGCTGATGATCCTCGGACCCACCACGCTGACCGAGCCGGACCGGGCTGTGAAGGCGGTAGAAGAACATTTCGCCGTGCTCGAGGCCGTCAAGGCGCGCGACGGCGCACTCGCCGAGAGCGCGATGCGCGCGCACATCGAGGCGGCCCAGAGAGTACGCGTGCGTGCCTTGCGCTCCGAGCCCGGCCAGACCCCCAGCTATGACGGAGATCTGCTGTGACCCTTGCTTCACCTCAACCCGACATTGCCGTCATCGGCGGCGGTAACGCGGCCCTCTGTGCCGCGATCACCGCGGCAGAGGCCGGAGCGCGCGTGTTGATTCTCGAAGCCGCGCCGAAACCCTATCGGGGCGGAAATTCTCGCCATACGCGCAACTTCCGCTGCATGCATCGCGGGCCGCTTGGTCCGCTCACCGACAGCTATACCGAGGAAGAATACCTTGCCGATCTGATGAAGGTCACCGGCGGCAAGACCGATGAAGGTCTGGCGCGGCTCGCCATTCGAAGCTCCGAGGAATGCCTGCCCTGGATGGAGGCGCATGGCGTTCGCTTTCAGCCCTCGCTGTCGGGCACGCTTTCGCTGGCGCGGACAAACGCATTCTTCCTCGGTGGCGGCAAGGGCCTCGTGAATGCCTATTACCGCACTGCGGAAGCGCTCGGGGTTCAGGTCGAATACGAAGCGGCCGTCACCCATCTGGAGATCGACGACGATCGCGTGACGCATATCGACTATACGCAGAATGGCGAGACGCGGCGCATCAGCCCGAAATCGGTCGTGGTCGCGTCGGGCGGTTTTCAGGCGGATACCGATTGGCTTGCCCGCGCCTGGGGGCCGGCCGCGAAGAACTTCCTGATCCGGGGCACGCCCTACAATCGCGGCGTCGTGCTCGCGGACCTTCTCGAGCAGAAGGTCGAACAGGTCGGCGATCCGACGCAATGCCACGCGGTCGCGATTGACGGGCGCGCGCCGAAATTCGATGGCGGGATCGTCACGCGGCTCGATTGCGTGCCGTTCTCGATCGTCGTGAACAAGAATGGCGAGCGGTTTTACGACGAGGGGGAGGACGTATGGCCGAAGCGCTATGCGATCTGGGGCCGTCTCGTCGCGGCGCAGCCCGATCAGGTGGGCTATGTCATCATCGACGCGAAGTCGCTCGAACTGTTCATGCCTTCGGTCTTTCCGCCGATCAAGGCCGATACGCTCGAAGATCTGGCAACCAAGATGGGACTGCCGCCTTCAGCCTTGGCCGAGACCGTGGCCGAGTTCAACGCAGCCTGCGGCGACACATCCGGATTTCACCCGACAGAACTGGATGGGGTGTCCACCACCGGAATCACCCCGCCGAAGACCAACTGGGCGCGTCCGATCACCGAGCCGCCCTTTTACGGATACTCGCTGCGCACAGGGGTGACCTTCACCTATCTCGGATTGAAGGTCGACGAGCGCGCACAATGCTCGATCGGAAACCGCCCCGTTTCGAACCTCTGGGCTGCCGGCGAAACCATGGCCGGTTCAATTCTCGGGCAGGGGTATCTCGCCGGTTTCGGCATGACGATCGGCACCGTTTTCGGACGTATTGCAGGCAAGGAGGCCGCCGCCCATGCAAACTGAGTTTCTCGAAGAGGCGCGCCGTCAGGCCGAGATCTGCAACGCCTGCCGGTATTGCGAAGGATATTGCTCGGTCTTTCCAGCGCTCCATGCCGAGCGCGCCTTCAGCGACGGCGATCTGACGCAGCTCGCCAATCTCTGTCACAATTGCCGCGGGTGCTATTACGCCTGCCAATACACGGCACCGCACGAGTTTGCCCTCAACCTGCCGCAGGCGCTGGCGAATGTTCGGCAGGATAGCTGGGAAGAATTCGCGTTTCCCCGCGCGGCGGGTCACGCCTTCCAGAAAAGCGGGCTGCGCATCGCGCTCGCGACGGTGCTGGGCTTTGCGCTCCTGATCTGGGCCATGCTCTCGCTCGCAAGCGCAGGGGGCGAGGGTTTTTACGCGGTCCTGGCGCATAACACGATGGTCGCGATCTTCCTGCCAGCCTTCCTGTTCCCGCTGCTCAGCCTCGCGATCAGCTTGCGGCGGTATTGGCGCGCGGTCGGGGCCGGTCCGCTTCGCTTCTCCGATCTTCGGGGAGGCTTTGCCGCCGCCGCGAACATGCGCAACCTCAACGGCGGGCATGGAGATGGCTGCAATTTCGAGGACGAGGACCGTTTTTCCCAAGGCCGCCGATTCGCGCATCAAGCCGTGATGTATGGCTTTCTTCTGTGTTTCGCCGCCACGAGTGTGGCGACGTTGATGCATTACCTGCTGGATCTGCGCGCCCCTTACCCGCTCTGGTCCCTGCCGAAGATTCTCGGCCTGTCGGGTGGCTTGCTGCTGACCGTGGGTTGCATCGAGATGATCCGTCTGAAGCTGCGGGCGGATCCCGAACTCGGTGCCTCGGGCGCGACGAGCGGCGAATTCGGCTTTGTTGCTCTCTTGGGCTTTGTCGGTTTGAGCGGATTGGCGCTTTATGTGCTCGGTCAAACCCCGCTGATGCCGGCCATGTTGGCCCTGCATCTTGGGGCCGTGCTCGCATTCTTTCTGCTGACACCGTTTTCCAAGATGGCGCACGGCTTCTATCGCCTTGCCGCGCTGACTGCCGATGCGCAAAAGAAAAGGGAGGTGGCTCGGTAAGAGGCAGTGGCCGGGCGCGCAAAGCTGTCGTCCGAACGAGAGATGGACCAATGCGCGCTGGTTGTTGAGGATCGCGGCTTCGGGCGCTTAGCAGGCATTGGGCCCGAGCGCAGCTAGTAACCGCTTTCCACTCAATTCGGAATTCGTCGCTCTGCGAGAATTTCTTTAAGCAGTTTATGAACCCGGGCGGCCGTGCGTGACGGAAGCGTTATCCAATTCTCAAAGACGGAATTTCCATAAACCGAAGCCTGAAGTGCCCGGGATGGCTTCGGTTTATAGGATCGAGCGTTATGCCGAGGTTGCCGCAGCGCCCTGCACGAGTACTGGCTCGAAATAGGTCTTCGAGCGCCCGCCGATCGTGATCGGGTCGATCATCGAGACGCATTTCTGGTAATGCGCGGTCTTTCGGTGATCTTCCAACGCATCATCGCTTTGAAAAATTTCATAGACGAAGAAGTTGTTCTCGTCCTCGGGGTCGTGCAGCAGGTCGAAGCGCAGGTTGCCCGGTTCTTCGCGCGTGCCGTCGCAGTTGATCTTGAAGGCTTCGAGGAAAGTCTCGCGCGTGCCCGGCTGCACCTTGATATTCACCAGTTGGATCAGCATTCAGAAGTCCTTTCTTGCAGGTCTCACGTGCCCGGGGCACGCCACATGGATTGGGTGACGCCCTCGGCCACCAGCGCGCGCTGCGCGGCATAGGCGCGTTGCCAGCGGTCGCTTGCCTCGTCGTAGAGGTCGCGCAGCGCGCGGTTCGGTCGGTATTCATCTTCGATGCAGGACCATGCCGCGCCTGCGTCCTTCAGCGAGCCGAACTGGCCGGACCCGGTCGCGGCCGCTGCCGCGCAGCCAAGCGCGGTGGCCTCCGTCACCTTCGAAGTGGCGACCGGCAGGCCGGTAACATCCGCAAGGATTTGCGCCCAATGCTGGGATTTCGATGCGCCTCCGGCAAAGACGATGCGCGCGGGGCGCTCGCCGGTCAGGGCGAAGACCGCCTCGAGATTGCGATGCGCGACGATGGCGGCATTCTCCTGCAAGGCGCGAAAGATCGCGGCGGGCCCGGATTTCTCGGGATCGAGCGAAAGGTTGAGCAGCGACGGGGCCGCGTGGATCCATTCGTTGTAGCGCATCACGTCGGACAAGATGGGGATGATCCCATGCGCGCCGGGCGGCACCTCCTTCGAGGCGGCTTCCAGCTCGGAATACCCCTTGCCCTGCCCGAAGGCGTCGCGGAACCAACGCATCGCTGCCCCTGTGAAGAAGCTGATCGCTTCGGCCTGATTGAGATGCGAGACCACATGCGGGTTGATCCGGAGTTTCATGCTCGGGTCGGTCAGGGTCAGCGGGACATTGACCACCTGCTGCCAGAACGTGCCGCCGAGCACCGCGCAATCGCCATTCCCGACAATCCCGAGCCCTAGTCCCCCGGTTTGGCAATCGCCGCCACCCGCCACGACCAGCGTACCAGGCGCGAGCCCGGTCTCCTCTGCCGCCGCGCCTGTTACCGTGCCCACGCATTCTCCGGTCACGACGCCGCGCGGGAAGATGTCGCTGCGCAGCCCCAGTTTCTCCATCGCGTCGCCAAGCACCTTGCGATCTGCGAGGCCGATCAGCCCGGTCGTCCCGGCATTTGACGGCTCGGAAGTGAGTTCTCCCGAAAGCCGATAGAGCACCCAATCCGACAGCATCGTCAGGGCCCGGGCCCGGTCGAGCACCTCGGGCATGTGCCGGCGCAGCCAGATCAGCCGGGGGAGGGCTCCAAGCGCGTAGGTTTGCCCCGAGCGCGCATAGATGTCTTCCTCCAGCCCCGGATAGTCCCGCTTGAGTTCGCGGACCTCGGCATCGGCGCGCGCATCGACATTCGCACAGGCCCAGATTTCCGCACCGCTCTCGTCATGCAGAACGAAGGCCTCGCGCATCGCCGTGGCGCTGACCGAGACGATATCCTTCGGATCGACACCGGACTTCGCGATCACCTCGCGGCAGCAGCGGGCCAGCGCTGCCCAGTTGCCTTCCGTGTCGAAATCCATCGAGCCAGGATAGCGCGGGTCGCTGGCGTGCCACCATTCCTGCCCGGCGGTCGCGATCTCGGCGCCGGTCTCGTCGAACAGGACGGCCCGCCCGCTGCCGGTGCCAGCGTCGAAGGCGAGAAAATAGCGCATGTCAGTCCTCCGCGGCGTCGAGGAGCGACAGCGCGGTCGCCTCATCGGTCACCAGAATGTCGAGAATTTGGCCGCGCAGCGCGGCGAGGATCGGGGTCACCTTGTTTGGGCCCCCGGCGGCGCCGATTACCTGCTCGCAGTCGCGGAGCTGGACTAGATCGACGCCGATCACGCGCTCATGCAGCGGCAGCTCCATGTCCTGCCCGGTCCGGTCGTAGAACCGACAGAGCACATCGCCACGTGCACCGCTGCGGCGCAGTGGCTCGATTTCGCCTGCGGTAATATAGCCTTGCGCAACCACGGTCGCCTGTTCCGAGATGCCGCCTATCCCGACCAGCTTGTAATCGGCCGCGATCGCCTGGTTGAGCAAGGACGAGATCGCAGGCTCTCGCAGCAGGGCGGCGGCCAGTTCCGGCGTCGAGACGACGAGCGGCGCGGGGATGATGTTCGGCGTGCGGTCCCAATGCGCCTCGCGCATCCCCTGCACATAGGTCTGCACGCCGCCCGTCAGCGAAAACAGCTCGATGCGGCGCTCCTGCACCACATGGCCGAGCACCCGGATGGCGTTCGACACGGTGGCGCCCCAGCCGACCGCAAGACTGTCGCCGGGCGCGAGTTTCTGCATGAGGTAATTCGCCGCCGCCTGTCCGATCCGCGCGTCGACATCCGATCCGGCGCTGTCGGGGATCACGCGGCAATCCTTGAGGCGGAATCGCTCCTGCAGACGGGTCTCGATCTCGAGGCAGCCTTGCTGGCGCGAATTTATCCGCACTTCGATCAGCCCGGAGGCGCGTCCCGCATCGAGCAACCGCGATACCTTGATGCGCGAGAGGTTGAGCTGATGCCCGACTTCGCTCTGCGTGAGCCCGTCATTGTAATAGAGCCAAGCGACCCGCGCGAGCAGGGCTTCGTCCGTTTCGTTCGGCGCTAGCTCTTCCATGACGATCGGTCCTCCGAAGTGGTGGGGCAATGTTCAAATAACTCGTTACAAAAACATATGAACAAGTCAATAACTCAAAAACGCCGCATCGCAGCATAAAAAATAAGCTAAAAATTGTTGACAGCGAGTATATCGGATGAACAGATGTTATCACGACAAACAGATGAACATTCGAGGAGACGGGATGTTGATCGAGGGAGGCGCTATGACATCTGTGCTCGCCGAGCTTGGCCGGGTTTCTAAAAGCTACGGCGGCGTGCCCGTGCTTAAGGGCGTGGATTTCGCGGTTCGTGCCGGGGAAATCCATGCGCTTCTGGGCGGCAATGGTGCGGGTAAGTCCACCTTGATGAAAATCCTCGCAGGTCTGGTCGCGCCGACGGCAGGGCGGGTCTCCATTGGTGGAGCGCCACTGCATCCCGCGACGCCCGCGCAGGCGCAGGCGATGGGGCTGTATCTGGTGCCGCAAGAGGCGCATATCTTCCCCAATCAAAGCGTTCTGGAGAATATCTGCATTGGCCTGCCGCGCCGGGCAGAGGCTTATCGCGCGCGCATTGGCGAGCTGATCGCGGATCTTGGCGTCGCGCTGTCGCCCGATGCCAAGGCCGCGACCCTCGAGATCGCAGACCGACAGATCGTGGAAATCCTGCGGGGCCTCGTGCGCGAGGCGAAGGTGCTGATCCTTGACGAGCCGACCTCGGCGCTTACTCCGCATGAGGTGGACACGCTCTTCGATCGAATGCGGGCGCTTCGCGCGACAGGTCACGGGCTCGTCTTCATTTCGCACAAGCTGCACGAGTTGCGCGCCGTCAGCGACCGGATCACGGTGCTGCGCGACGGCTATGTCGTGCACAGCGCGAAGATGGCCGAAAGCAACGATGCGGAGATTCTCGCCGCGATGAGTCCCGGTGTCGCGGCCCTGCGCGACCGCCGCGCCGACAGGACCCGCGCCGAGCGCAAGACGCTCGAAGTCGCGGGGCTACGGGGCGAAGGCTTTGTCGATATCTCTTTCGATGTGCATCACGGAGAAGTTCTCGGTCTGACCGGGGTCGTCGGGGCAGGGCGCACCGAACTGGCTGAAACCCTCGTCGGGCTGCGGCCGCTTGCTGACGGTAAAGTCGCACTCGAGGGCCGCGCTTTCGTCGCCCGGACACCGCGCGACGCGGTGCGTGAGAATGTCGTGCTGCTGTCCGAAGACCGGCAGCAATACGGGCTCTTTCTCGATGCGCCACTTTACTGGAATACCTCTTCGCTCGTGCATTATCTGCTGCCCTTCCTGCTGCGGCCTGGCACAGAGCGCGCGCGCTTCGAAGACTATCGCAAGACGCTTGGAATCAAATGCGAGACGGCGGAGCAGCCGGTGCGCAGCCTTTCGGGTGGAAACCAGCAAAAGGTTCTGCTGTCGAAATGCCTCGCCGCAATGCCGCGGGTTCTGATCCTCGACGAGCCGACGCGCGGCGTCGATGTGGGCGCGCGCAACGATATTTACGAACTGATCGAACAGCTGGCCGACGCAGGCACGGCGGTGTTGCTGATCTCTTCTGATTTCGACGAGGTCGTGCGCCTGTCGGACCGGATCGCGGTAATGGCGGGCGGGCATCTCGCCGGCGAGCTTCCGGGTGGAAGCAGCACCGACGAGATCGCCGAACTGGCCTTCGAATCCAAGGAGGCCGTCCATGCTTGAACGGATCGCCCGCGAACGTGTCGCGACCTTGTTCCTCGTCACGCTGATCGTGCTGTTGCTTGTCGGTGCGGCGGCGCCCGGGTTCCTCTCGGCGCGCACCGCTTCGATCATCTGGTCGAACGGCCTGGTGCTGATGCTCGTGGCGCTGGGGATTTTTCCAGTGATCCTGACGCGCAATATCGACGTCTCGGGCGGCTCGGTGCTCGGGCTCTCGGCGGTGACGCTGGGCCTGACGGTGAACGCAGGAGCGTCGCTCCCGGTGGCGATCGCGACCGCGCTTGGCGCGGGCGTGGCAGCCGGCGCGCTCAATGGCGGGCTCGTGGCGCTGCTTGGCGTGCCCTCCATCGTGGCCACGCTTGGCACGCTTGGCCTGTTCCGCGGCGTGATGCTGATCGCCACCGGCGGCGAGTGGATCGAGGAACTGCCGCAAGGGGTAAAAGACCTCTCCGGCAAGGGCTTCCTTGGGCTGTCGGCGGTGGGTGTCGTAGCGCTCGCGCTGATCGCGGCGGTCTGGTTGGTGCTGCGCACCCGGCGCGGGCGCTGGATCTTCGCGGTAGGTGACAACCGCGAGGCAGCGCGCCATCTGGGCCTGCCGGTGCGCCGGATCGAGTTTCTCGCCTTTGTCTGGGCGGGCGCGATGTATGCCATCGCGGGTATCGCCTTTGCGGCGCAGATCGGCTTCGTTCCCAATCAGGCTGGCTCGGGGATGGAACTGCGCGCGATCGCGGCGCTCGTGCTGGGCGGGATCAGCCTGCTCGGCGGCGTCGGATCGGTTGCCGGGGTTGTGATCGGCGTGATCTTCTTCACCTCGATCGACACCGCGCTCGTCTTCCTCAAGATCCCGGCCTACTGGAACGACCTCATCGGCGGAGCGATGCTGCTCGCCGTGCTGCTGATCGACGGTCGACTGCGGATCGCGCTGGAAGCGCGCGACCGCGCGGCGCGTTACCGCCGAGGCGAAACGCCCCCACCCAAAACCCGTGATCTGGAGGAAGCGGCATG
This sequence comes from Thioclava sp. F1Mire-8, assembly GCF_002213165.1. Taxonomy (NCBI): domain Bacteria; kingdom Pseudomonadati; phylum Pseudomonadota; class Alphaproteobacteria; order Rhodobacterales; family Paracoccaceae; genus Thioclava; species Thioclava sp. F1Mire-8. The sequence goes on from NZ_NBNY01000002.1 coordinate 595,570, forward strand.
AAGCGTCTCGTGATGCGCTGGGAGGTCCTGTTGCTCGGGCTTCTGGTCCTTGAGCTTGTGGTGTTCGGCGCCATCAACCCGCGCTTCCTCAAGTTGAGTTCGCTGCTCTATGGCACCTCGGATTTCGTGCATGTCGGGATCGTCGCGGTGCCGCTGACGCTCGTCATCATCGCTGGCGGGATCGACGTGAGCTTCGCCTCCACTGTCGGGCTCTGTGCGATCACTTTCGGGATTGCCAATTTCTTCGGGATGCCGCTTCCGGTTTCGCTTGCGGTGGGCTTCGCGACGGGTGCGCTCGCGGGGCTGCTGAACGCGACGATCATCCGGCTCACGCGGCTGCAACCGCTCGTGGTGACGCTTGGCGCGCTCTATATGTTCTCGGGCGCGGCAACGGTGCTCTCCGGCATCGTCGGCGCGAACGGCTATGACGGCATCGGCGGCTTCCCGGCGGCTTTCACCGGGCTTGGCTACCAGATGATCCTCGGCCTGCCGATGCCGCTTTTCGTGTTCCTCGCCTTCTCCCTCGTGATGCTTGTTCTGCTGCACGTCACGCGCTTCGGCCGGCTGGTGTTCCAGATCGGCCAAAACGAATCCGCCGCGCGCCACGCGGGCATGCCCGTCGCTCGGGTGCAGCTGCTGACCTATGTCATTACCGGGCTTGCCGCCGCGCTCGCGGGGCTGCTGCTGTCGGCCTATTTCGGCTCGGCGCGGGTCGATCTGGGCAAGGCGACGCTGCTGCCCGCGATCACCGCCGCCGTTCTCGGAGGCGCCTCGATCTATGGCGGTCAGGGCTCGGTCATCGGCACCATCATCGCCACTTTCATCATCGGTTACCTGCAGCAGGGCCTGCAGATGAGCGGTGTTCCCAGTCAGGTTTCCAGCGCGTTGTCCGGAGCGCTGCTGGTTGTCGTCGTCGCAATGCGCCACGGGGCGTCCTTGCTGCGCGAGTTCATTCCGGTGCGGCCGCGTCCGTCAGAATGACGCGTCCAGAGAGTTCAGAGGAGGAGAACTGAAATGCGTAAATCGACCAAATGGGTGATGGGCACCCTTGCGGCAGGGATGCTGATGGCCAATTCGGCCGCGGCCGAGGACATCGCCTTCATCCCGAAGCTTGTCGGGGTGGGCTACTTCACGTCGGGCGGCAAGGGCGCTGTCGACATGGGCAAGAAGCTTGGCGACAACGTCACTTATGACGGGCCGACCGAACCCAGCGTGTCAGGGCAGGTGCAGTTCGTGAACAACTTCGTCAATCAGGGCTACAAGGCGGTGATCCTCGCCTCGGTCTCGCCCGATGGCCTTTGCCCGGCGCTCAAGCAAGCGATGGCGCGCGACGTGCTGGTGATGACCTGGGACTCGGATGTGAACCCGGATTGCCGCTCCTACTACATCAACCAGGGCACGCCCGCGCAGTTGGGCGGCATGCTGGTGGACATGGCATCCGACGGGCTGAACGGCAAGGACAAGGCCAAGGTCGCCTTCTTCTATTCCTCGCCGACCGTGACCGACCAGAACGCTTGGGTCGCGGCCGCGAAGGAGAAGATCGCGAAGGAGCATCCGGGCTGGGAAATCGTGACCACGCAGTACGGCTATAACGACGCGCAGAAATCGCTTCAGACCGCAGAGGGCATCCTCAGCGCCTATCCCGATCTCGACGCGATCATCGCGCCCGATGCCAACGCGCTTCCCGCCGCAGCCCAAGCTGCCGAAAATCTGGACAAGGCTGGCAAAGTGACGATCGTGGGCTTCTCGACACCCAACGTGATGCGCCCCTATGTGAAGCGCGGAACGGTTGCGCGCTTCGGCCTGTGGGACGTGACCCAGCAGGGTGCGATCTCGGTGGCGGTCGCCGATCACGTGCTCAAGAACGGGCCGCTTCAGGTCGGTGACACGATGGATGTGCCCGGCATCGGCGAAGTGAAGGTCTCGCCCAACTCGGTGCAGGGCTACGATTATGAAGCCAAGGATAACGGCATCGTTTTGCTGCCCGAACGTACCGTGTTCACCAAGGATAATATCGACAACTTTGATTTCTGATCCCCCGTGATCTCACCTGGCGGGGGCGCGGCGACGCGCCCTCGCAAACATGTTGAAAAAGGAGCCTCCCATGCAATCGCGCTGGAACGACGCCGACGCCCATTCATTCGCTGAGGCTGCTGAAGCGGCAGGCCAACCCGCGGCACTGGGGCTGCGCGTCTATAGCTCGCGTCTGATCGGACAGAACCCCGAACTGGTGCTGCATGGCGGTGGTAATACGTCGGTCAAGATTCCCGATGCGCCGGGCGGAGCGATCATTCATGTGAAGGGGTCGGGGTGGGACCTCGGCGATATCGCAGCGCCGGGCCTCCCGGCGATGCGATTGGAGCCGCTGCTGGAGACGCGGTCCATCCCGTATATGTCGGACGAAGAGATGGTGGCGTTCCTGCGCAGCCAGCTGCTCGACCCGACCGCGCCGAATCCTTCGGTAGAGGCGCTGCTGCACGCCTATATGCCGCAGGCATTCGTCGATCATTGCCATGCAACGGCGATCCTCGCGCTGGCCGATCAAGAGAACATGGAGACGGTGGTGCGCGATCTCTATGACGGTCGGGTCGGCTTCGTGCCCTACGTCATGCCCGGCTACGCGCTCAGCCATGCGTGCAAGGATGCGCTTGCTCGCGACCCGCATGTGGAAGGCCTCTGGCTCGAGAAGCACGGGCTGTTCACCTTCGCCGAGACCGCGCGCGAGAGCTATGAGCTGACGATCGAGTTCGTTAGCGCCGCCGAAGCGTTTCTCGCGTCGCAAGGGATCACTGTGGAGGGTCCGCAGTCCAATGACGCGCCGGTCCCCGATGATCTGGCCTCCGCGCTGACCCGGGCCCTCGCCGCGCAGGGAGCGCTTGGCGCCGAGCCCGTGGTAGACTTCCGCACGACACCTGCGATCCGGCGCTATCTCTCGCGCGAGGATTTGTCGGAGCTGGCAATGCGTGGCACAGCGACCCCGGACCACGTGATACGTATCAAACCCTTCCCGCTGATCGTGGAGGTCGGGGACGATGTCGCGGCGATCGAGCGTAAGCTCGCGGGTTACGCCGATCGCTATCAGTCCTATTTCGAGCGCAACGCGCCCCATGCTTCCGAGCCGAAGACCATGCTCGATCCTGCGCCGCGCGCGGTGCTTGTGCCAGGCGAGGGGCTTTTTGCAGTCGGTGCGAACGAGAAAGCGGCGCGCATCGCAGGCGATCTGCTGGAGCAGACGGCGCGTATCGTGAACGCGGCGGAAGAGTTCGGGCGCTTCGCTCCGATTTCCGAGCGCGAGCTGTTCGACATGGAATACTGGTCCCTCGAACAGGCGAAGCTGAAGAAGTGAGGGAAAGCGTGAGCGCTTAAACAAAGGGCATTATTGGATAGTGCGACAAGCTTCGGTTGAGTGCTGGCCATGGACTTCGTGGCGAGTATCGACCTGAGATGAGCACCGTCAATGCAGCGAATGTCTGCTCTCGCCCAAAAACGACCGAGCCCTTGGCGCGGGCAACAGAAGTGAGAGCCCTCACGTTCGGCTCGTGTCGTTGGGGGCTGCGGGCGTCATGCCCGATTGCTGCCGGGAAATTTGGGCGGGTGAGGTTCTGCGCTCTGCTTGATCGCCCGTCCCTTGCGGCCGCATCCATAGGGCGTGCCCTCAGGGCGTCGCTCTTTTCGTTAGAGGAGAAGTCTAATGAACGACCGAGTAACGTTGGATGGCCTGAGGCGCATGCTGCGCTCTTTCTACAACATCGAGTCCATCTTCCGATTTTCCTGCGCGCTGAGCGAGAGATGGCGGAGATGGAGGCCGAGCTTGCGGCTGTAGAGTGGGCGAAAGCGATCCTTCGACTCGACGAGGATGAATGCCCTGATAGTCCGGGAACGTGATCCCCAAAGTGTTACGTTCGCGAATCTGATCCGGTCCGCAATTAGCTGGTTTCGCTATAAAAAAAGGAGAGTGGCTGGGGCGGTAGGATTCGAACCTACGGTGCGCGGTACCAAAAACCGGTGCCTTACCACTTGGCTACGCCCCAACTTGGGGGCTATCTAGCCAAGCTCGCGCGGGGCTTCAAGAGGAAAATCCGACAAATTTCGATTGCGCGTCATGCGCCGCTACGGCAAGCGAGGCGGCATGGAAAAATGCGATGTTGTGATACTCGGCGCGGGCGCTGCCGGGCTGATGGCCGGGATCGAGGCGGCGCGGCGCGGGCGGTCGGTGCGCGTGCTCGACCACGCACGGCGCCCGGGCGAGAAGATTCGAATCTCCGGCGGCGGGCGGTGCAACTTCACCAACCGGCTACTGACCCGGCAGAATGCGACCGAACGCTTCCTGTCGCGCAATCCCCGCTTCGCTCTCTCGGCGCTGTCGCGCTATACGCCTGCGGATTTCATTGCGCGGTTGGATGCGGCAGGGATCGCGTGGCACGAGAAACATCTCGGCCAGCTGTTCTGCGACGGGAAGGCTACGCAGATCATCGACCTGCTGCTGCGCGATCTGCGTGCGGCAGGGGGCGAGCTGTCGCTCGAGACCTCGATCGAGCGGGTGGAGCGCGAGGGCGACGGTTTCCTTGTGACGACCTCGCAAGGCCCGATCCGCGCGGCTTCGGTGATTGTGGCGACGGGCGGCAAGTCGATCCCGAAGATGGGGGCGTCGAGCCTCGGCTACGAGATCGCGCAGCGCTTCGGCCTCGAGATCGTCGAGACGCGCCCCGCTCTGGTGCCCCTGACCTTCGCCGAGCAGGATCTCGCGCGCACCGCGCCGCTGTCCGGCCTCGCGCGGCCCGTCGATCTGCGGCTCGGCAAGACGCATTTCGCCGAGGATCTGCTGTTCACCCATCGCGGGCTGTCCGGCCCTGCAATCCTGCAGATATCCAGCTATTGGCGCGAGGGCGACACGCTCAGGGTCGATCTCGCGCCAGGCGATGACATCGCGGCGGCGCTGGCTGAGCAGCGCGACGCGGCGGGCCGGCAGGCGCTGCACAATGCGCTTGCGCGGCATCTGCCGGAGAAGCTCGCGCAATTTGTGGTGGCGGAGGCAAAGCTCAAGGGGCGGCTGGCCGAGCAATCGAACAAGGATCTGGCCAAGCTCGACGATCAGATTCATCGCTGGCAGGTGCGGCCCGTGGGGTCGGAAGGCTATCGCACGGCGGAGGTCACGCTGGGCGGCGTGTCCACCGATGCGCTCCACGCGAAGACGATGGAAGCCAAGCAGGTGCGAGGGCTCTATTTCATCGGCGAGGTGGTCGATGTCACCGGCTGGCTCGGTGGCTACAACTTCCAGTGGGCCTGGGCGTCCGGCTGGGCGGCGGGGCAGGTGGCCTAGGCGGCCTTCCCTTCCTCTTGGGAGAAATATCCCGGGGGCCGAAGGGCGGGGGCAGAGCCCCCTCCCCGGGGCCGATCCCGGCGCGGCCGCTTCCTTACCGCCCGACCGCAACGTAATCGTCGAAGCCCGCCTTCCTGACGTCCTTCTCGGAGTAGATGTTGCGCAGGTCGGCCATGCGCGCGGTCTCCATCGTCGT